>PMUI01000017.1 GCA_003166955.1 Acidobacterium sp. | reverse complement strand
GAGTTTTTCGGGGGCACGTCAAGAGGAGGGCGAAATGACTGACGAGTGTGATAGGTGCGGACAGCAAATACCTATTAGGCTGGAGCTAAGCAGGTGCGGCGCATTGGAATTCTCGGCAAAATGCCAATTCTGTGGGGCTGAGTACGGCGGCTTTGTCGTGTCACATCCTCCCGATCCTCCGAAGACTGAAGGTCAGATTTCCTCTGTTTAGTGGAAGTCGTGGGAGTGGATTTCTACGGCGTTGTCGCTGAGTGGGGTTAGGCGGGCGGCTTTTACGTGGACTACGTTGTCCTGATTTTGGAGCGGGCCTTCTACTAATAAGAAGCGCGAGCGGGTTACGGTGACCTGGTTCTGTTCGTACATCTGCGGCGTAACGATGACGTTGGCGATGCCGGTCTCGTCTTCCATGGAGAGAAAGACGAAGCCCTTTGCTGTGCCGGGCCTTTGGCGGGCGATGACGCAGCCGGCGGCGCGGACCCATTCGCCGTCGCGATGGGTGCGGAGTTCTTCAGCGGTGAGGACCTTCTGCGCGCGGAGCTCGGCGCGGCGGTAGCTCATGGGATGGCGGCCGGTGGTGAGGCCGGTGCCGGAGTAGTCGGCGACGAGACGCTCTTCGGGGGTCATCTGCCGTAGGGGTGAAGGGTCGGGGGCGTCTGCTAACAGTGCGCCGGTGTGGGTGAAGAGCGGGCCTTCGGGTTTTCCTGCGCGCTCGACTTGCCAGAGGGCGTCGCGTCGATGGCCGATGCCGGCGACGTTGTTGAGGGCTCCTATGTTGGCGAGGAGGGTGATCTCTTTTTTGTTTAATGAGGGGACGCGGAGGGCCAGGTCGTCTACGGACTTGAAGGGTCCGTTGTTTTTGCGGGCTGCGACGATGGCTTCGCCGACTTGTTGGCGGAGTCCTCGGGCGTAGCCGAGGCCGAGGCGCAGAGCCAAGGGTGGGAGAGAAGAGTTTAGAGTTTGGAGTTTAGAGTTTAGGGAGTCAGGGTGCAAGGGATTGGGTTCCGTGTACTGCGTTACTCCCGGATGGGACGAGAACCATCCCTCAGCGGCTAAAGCCGCATTGTCTTTTTCATGGTTGTTACGGCACGGCTGAAGCCGTGCCCTTTCAAAACACGCCTCATGTTCGACGGTGCAGGGCCAGTCGGAGATTTGGATGTCGATGGGGCGGACTTTCAGGCCGTGGCGTTGGGCATCTTTGACTAATACCGCGGGTGCGTAGAAGCCCATGGGTTGGTTGTTGAGGATGGCGGCGGTGAAGGCGGCGAGGTATTTCACCTTGAAGTACGCCGAGGCGTAGGCGAGGAGCGCGAAGCTGGCGGCGTGGGACTCGGGGAATCCGTAGAGCGCGAAGGAACTGATGGCCTGGACGATTTCGTCCTGCGTTTTGGGGGCGAGGCCGTTGGCGGTCATGCCTGCGCGGAGTTTGACTTCGAGGTCCTTCATGCGTTGCCAGGAGCGGCGCATGCCGACGGCGCGGCGCAGCTCTTCGGCTTCGGCTCCGGTAAAATTGGCGACGGTCATGGCGATGCGGAGGAGTTGCTCCTGAAAGAGGGGGACGCCGAGGGTGCGTTTGAGCACCGGTTCGAGCGAGGGGTGCGGGTAGGTGATCGCTTCCCTGCCCTGGCGGCGGCGCATATAAGGATGCATCATTTTTCCGACGATGGGGCCGGGGCGGATGATGGCGACCTGGACGACGAGGTCGTAGAAGCGGTCGGGGCAGTTGCGCGGGAGCGAGGCCATCTGCGCGCGGCTTTCGATCTGGAACATGCCGACGGTGTCGGCGCGCTGGAGGACTTTGTAGACTTCCGGGTCTTCGGGGAGATGGGCGAGGTCGATGGGGTCACCGTAGTGCTGTGGGATGAGGGTGAGGCAATCTTTGATGACGGCCATCATGCCGAGGCCGAGGAGGTCGACTTTGACGATGCCGAGGTCGGCGCAGTCTTCCTTGTCCCACTGGATAACGGTGCGGCCGGGCATGGAGGCGCGCTCGAGGGGAACGATGTGATTGAGCTGGCCCTGGCAGATGACCATGCCGCCGGAGTGCTGGCCGAGGTGGCGCGGGAGGTCCTGGAGGCGGACGCAGAGCTCGAGGTATTTGGCGATGCGCGGGTGCTCGACGTCGAAGCCGGCGTGGTGGAAGGAGTTGGCCATGGTGTCGTTTTCGCCGCGCCACTCCCATTGGCTGACGAGCGAGGTAAGGCGGCCGAGTGATTCCTGATCGAAGCCGAGGGCCTTGCCGACCTCGCGGGCGGCGGACTTGCCGCGGTAGGTGATGACGTTGGCGGTCATGGCGGCACCGAGTTCGCCGTAGCGCTGGTAGACGTATTGGATGGCCTGCTCGCGTTTTTCTTCGGAGGGAAGGTCGAGGTCGATGTCGGGCCACTCGCCGCGGTTTTCATTTAAAAATCGTTCAAATAAGAGCTCCATGCCAACCGGGTCGATGGCGGTGATTTCGAGCGCGTAGCAGACGGCGGAGTTAGCGGCCGAGCCGCGGCCCTGGATGAGGATGTCGTGCTTTTTGCAGTACTGGACGATGTCCCACACGATGAGGAAGTAGCCGGCGAAGCCGAGTTTCGCGATGAGGGCGAGCTCGTGGTCGATTTGTTTGCGGGCGCGGGCGAGGAGGGCGGGGTTGTTTTTTGCGCCGTAGCGGCGGAGGAGGCCTTCATCGGTGCGCTTGCGGAGGAAGGTGTCCATCGTTTCGTTGGCGTTTTCATTTTTGGGGACGGGGTAGTGGGGGAATTCGTAGCCCAGGTCGGTGAGCTGGAAGGCGAGGCGCTGGGAGATTTCCTTAGTGTTGGAAATTGCTTCGGGGAGGTCGCGGAAGAGGGCGTCCATTTCTGCTGCGCTGCGGAGGTAGCGGTGGTTGTTGGAGGCGAGGAGGCGGCCAGAGTGGTCGAGGTCGACGTGATGGCGGATGGAGGTGAAGAGGTCGAGGACTTCGCGGTCGTACGGTGCGGCATAGCGGACGCCGTTGGTGGCGACGATGGGGAGTTGGAGGGAGCGGGCGAGGCGGAGTGCGGCCTGGTTGCGAGCTTCCTGATCGCGGAGTTGGTGGCGCTGGAGCTCGACGTAGACGTTGTTGCGGCCGTAGAGGTGGGTGAGTTGTTCGAGGAGGGCGCGGCCGGCGGGTTCGCCCCCTGCTGTGAGGGCTGCAGCTAGCGGGCCTTCGTCGCCGCCGGTGAGGCAGAGGAGGCCTTCGGAATATTGGGCGAGGTCATTGAGGGTGGCGGCGCCTTCGGCTTTGGTGGTCTCACGCATTTTGAATTGCGTGATGAGCTGGCAGAGATTTTGGTAGCCGGTGCGCGACTGGCAGAGGAGCGGGAGACGGGCGGGTTCTTCGAGGTGTTGGTGAGGAACCCAGGCGGGCGGGGTGAGGCGCGGGCCGAATGCCGTGCTGGATATTTCTGCGCCTACGTGGGCGCGGATGTTGTTGCGCTCGCCGCTGGTGTGCATGCGCGCGGAGCCGTAGAAGCCGTTGCGGTCGAGGAGGGCGATGGCGTGGATTTCGAGTTCGGCGGCGCGCTCGATGAGATCTTCGGGCTGGGAGGAGCCTTCGAGGAAGCTGAAGGCGCTGGCGGCATGGAGTTCGACGTAATTATTTGTAACTGATGCGGTCACATATTTTCCTCAAGGGCTAGCCACATTCCCAGGAAGATCGCGCTGCGCGCGATGCCCACCCTGTTCGCCAAAAACGGGCGAACAGAATGGGGCACCCAGTTTCGTGCCAGGTTAGTCATAGAGCTCCTCGATACGCCAGTCGTTCATGGTTGCGGGACGGAGGGGGTTGCGGGCGATCGCGCAGGAGATTGTCGCTCCGTCGCGGTCGGAGCGGGCGATGAGGTCCCACTTTTCTATGGACCAGCATTCGATGCCCCACCAGTTGCCGGAGAAGAACCATGGGCCCCAGGCGCGCTCGACGGTGTAGCGCTGGTTGCGGAAGACGAAGGATGTGGGGCGGCGCTGGTGGAGGGTGACGGTGATGTGTTCTGGCGGACGAAGGCGGCGCGCGGCAGTGCGGGCCTGGGATCGGGGGACGGGGAGGGTTGTGGTGGTGGTGTTCGTGGGGATGGTGAAGGGTTCCATGCGGAAGGCGTCGGGGCGGTGCGTGTCTTCGAGGACGGCGCGTCCGACGCGGGTTTCTCCAACGACGGCGCGAATGCGGGCGAGGGTGACGTCGAGGCGGGCGGGTTCGGGGAGTTGCGGGGAGAAGAGGCCGAGCTGGACTTTACTGGTACTGCCGGGGTCGGCGGTGACGGTGACGGAGAGGATGGCGGCGGGGGGCGGGTTCGCCTGCAGGTCGAGATGGAGGAGGTGGAGCCAGAGGCGGCGGTCGTTGCCGGGGAGCGCGGGGCGGACGGTGCGGGTGTGGGTGGCGCCGCCTTCGAGGGGAAGCGTGACAGTGACGGAGGCGAGGGCGAGGATTTGCGCGGTGGCACGGGCGATGAGGTGGTCGAGGAGGACGCCGAGGACGAAGAGCAGCGAGTCGAGGAGCTCGACGGGGGCGTCGAGTTCGATGCGCTCTTCGAGGGTGAAGGCGGACGGAGTGGGGATGAGGAGGTGCGGGGCTTCTCCGCGGGCGAGTTGGCGAAGGCGCTTGCCTTCCTGGCCGAGGCGGGCGATGAGTTCTTTTTCGGGCAGCGCGGCGAGAGCGCCGAGGGCGGCGATGCCCCAGCGGGCGAAGGTTTCGGCGTGTTCGGGGGTGAGGGGAAGGACGGAGATCGGGAGGGGGGCGAGGATTTTTGCTTCTTCGCCTGCGGGGATGACTGCTGTGCTGACGGGCATGCTGCTGGCGAGGCAGATGGCGGTGTCGATGTTGGCGCTGACGACGATGCTGGCCTGGAGGCCGAGGGCTCGGACGGCGTGGAGGAACTTTTTGGCGAGTTTTTCTGGCGGGCCGATGAGTTTTTCGGTTCCGGCGATGTCGAGAATCACCCCAAAATGCCAACACCAGGCATGTTGGGGGCCCCGGGTGACGGCGCAGAAATGCGTGTCGGACATGGCGTCGGACACTGCGCTGAGTGTGCCGTCTGGCGTCAGACATTCGACACGGGGGGAGAATTGGCCGGCGCACTGGAGGAGCGCGGCGCGGGCGCTGGATTCTTCGGCGAGGGAGCGCGGGAGGTGGGTGACTCCGGGAAAAACATCCAGTTCGGCGCGCGTCGTGCCGATGGTGATCCCAAGGTCGTGGGCGCGGGCGTTGAGGGAGCATACCCACAGGCGGGGCGGGGTGCCGTGGAGGATGACGACGGGGCTGTCCTTGAGTTGGGGGCGGAGGCGGAGCATGGCCTGCGCGGGAAATTCGCGGACGTAGAGGCAGGCGTAGAGGGCGCTCATTTGCGGCCTGATTTCGTGGGTGGGGCTGGGCGGGCGGCGGCCCAGGGAGTGCGCGTTTGCCAGAGGACCGAGGTCCCCGACGCGCCCCACTTTGGCGCGGTGGGGTGGTGGACGCTGTAGTCGCTCTGGGGTGGTTTGCGGCGGTCGAAGTCGACGACTTTGGCGAACCGCTCGCGGGTGATTTCGATGCGGTGTTCGGCGCCGGTGAAGATGGTGGTGGATTCCGGGTAGACTTCGCCGGGCTGGCAGTGGAGGACGAGACCGGCGCTGCTTTTCGAGCAGGCGTGCTGGGTGAGCAAGAGGACGCTCGAGTGGGTGCGTTCGGCGGCGGCTCGATAGCGGAACCAGGTGGCGAGGGGAATGCGGAGGGCGAATTCGGGGGTGACCGAGCCCATGTCGAGGACGATGGCGCTGAATCCGCCGGCCTGGAGGAGGAGGTCGGTGGCGCGGAGGGCCTGGTCCAGGCGAGACCATGGCTTGCGAGGGTGCGGAGACGGGCTCCGGGCACCGGGCTCCGGGCTCTGGGGATCGGAGTTTGGAGTTTGGAGTTTGGAGTTCAGTTGGTCAGGGTACCTGTCCGACGCGTGTCCGACAGGCGGTGCCAAAGTGGCAACTTCCGAATTGTTGCGTCGGACTTTTGGCACAGGCTCGGCACAGCGCGGATCCATGCGAACCAGCGGATGCTGCATTGTGGCAATCGAAATGTTTTTTTGCGCTACAGGCGGATGCTTTGCTATGTGCTCGGAGGCCCAATTTTGCTGGGGATTTACGCGGTCCATGCCCGGCAGCGCGAGTTGTTGCGGTTCGGTGCCACAACGAATCCACAAAAGCCGCTTCAGGTCCACGCCGATGGCGGCGGCGGATTCGGGATGGAGCGTATCGGACACGTCGACCCAGGCGCAGACGCGGGCGGCCTGGGTCAGACCGGCGACGAAGGAGAGGGCCAGGGAGGTGCGGCCGGAGCACTCGGGTCCGGCGAGTTCGGTGATCGCCCCGATGGGGAGTCCGCTGCTGAGTGCGTCGTCGAGAGCGGGGATGCCGGTGGGCGCCGTGGGGCGGATGACGCGCGGGGCGGGGGTGAGCGCGGAGGGGATCCGGCTGGCGAGGGCAGTTTCAATCTGGAGGCGAAGGGTGGCGGCGGAGGGCATACGGCAGCACTTTCGCCTTATATTCGCCTATCCGATGGCAGGGGTGCAAGGGGCGATTTGCACAGGGCGGTCAGCAATAAAGCAGTCAGCGATGAACCGGTTAGCTAAAAAGCGGTTAGCGGTGAACCGGTTAGCAGAGAAGTGATTAGCGAAAGACGTTTAGCGAGAACTATTTAGCGTTGAGCGTTAGTATTGGTAAGGTCCCGGACGGGCATGATGAACTCACATTGGACAATGGGTCTGCTCACCTGCGGGCCGTTTGTGCTGGCGCTGGCTGCCTGGGCAAGCCAGTTCTGGATGTGGAGGAGACAGAAACCAGGGAGCATGACGCTGGCCGCTTTGGGTATTTTTAGTGCGAGCGCATCTCTGGCTGTGTGGACCTTCTTCTATTACGACTTCAGGCCGCCTTCAAACCCGCCGCCGTGGCAAGACTCCGAAATTTTCATCATCGTACTCTTGTTGCTGCCCGTCATGGTTGCAATGCTTTTCGCCTTAGGAGCCGTTCTGCGCGGCGCGCCGAAATGGCTGATGGCGATCGTGGAGATCGGGTCATTGCCATTGCTGTTTCTTAGTTGCATGGCCATTGGAGCGGTTTGATGGCTCGCATTTTTTTGGCCCCATCGCGCTGAAGCGCGACGGGAGACCCCAAAGACGGCCTGCGGCAGCAAGGAAGCGCCTTCGGCGCAACTTTTACGGCACGACTTCAAGTCGTGCCCAGACACGTTTCGTGCCGCAGATCGATCGTTCGTTGTGAGTTCGGGTGCTAAACCCGCTTCGTTGTCCCGTCGACTTCTCGCGCCCCCGGTGCGCTGGTTGCCGTCTCCGAAGACCGCGAAGCGCACCATCGAATTCTCGCAGTAGCGCGGCCGGTTGTAGCGGTCCTGTGGCGAACTTCCTGCACCAAAGATGCCGCGGCCTAAGAATGGATTTCCGAGGTCCGATGCCGAGTAATCCATACTTCTCTCTAGCCGGTCATCCGTCCAGAACGGCATCGGGATCACTGTAAGGGTGCGAGAAGCCGACTTGAACGAAGCCGCTGCGGAGGCGGACGCTTTAGCGTGCGGCTGAGCCAGCTCTTGCGGCTGCCGGGGTAGTTTGTTTCGCAGAGAAGGAGGGTTCTCTGTGAACCAACTACGTCAGCTCATG
>PMUI01000091.1:280-145031 GCA_003166955.1 Acidobacterium sp. | reverse complement strand
TTTATGAGACTGGTTCTAGTCAATTTTGTTCAGCCAGAGGTGCGGAACGAGACTTACGGGGCACTTCTTCGATTTGCGACCGATGAGGGTGGAGACATTCGTCCCGATCCCGCATCTCATGTCTAGGCGATACGTATTTCAGCCAACCATAAGTCGACGAGAGGGCTCCAAACCCGAGAAGCGGCCTAACGTCGACGAAATGTGAATGGAGATCGAAAGATATATGAAAGCTTTTCTAGCAGCAACACTGATCGCGGCCAGCCTGAGCCCCGCGATGCAAGCCCAGGACACGGCAAAGATCGATGCGCGTATCGATGCCGCACATGCGGTGCTTCATGAACTGCTGAACACACCAGACAAGAGCGTTCCCCTCGACATTGCAGCCAGGGCCACCTGTGTTCTGGTGGTGCCTTCCTTTAAGAAGGGCGCATTTGTTTTTGGCGGGGAGTACGGACAGGGCGTAGCCAGCTGCCGGACCCCAGGCGGGAGATGGAGCGCGCCTGTGTTCGTCCAGTTGGAGGGCGCCAGCTTTGGTTTCCAGATTGGTGGTCAATCCACGGACCTGGTTCTTATCGGCATGAATCACCATGCTATCGACGACCTGCTCAAGGAGAAGGTGAAACTGGGTGGTGACGCGGCCGTGGCAGCGGGCCCGGTGGGCCGGAACTCACAGGCATCGACGACGGAACTGGCGAACGCCGAATTTCTAACTTATTCCCGGAGCCGCGGCCTTTTCGCCGGCATCGATATCAACGGCGATGTGGTGCACCAGAACACTGCGGACACCGATGCCGTCTACGGTCATGACATTCCGTATGCCAGGATCCTGTCCGGCGCCGTGGCGACCCCGCCAGCCGCTGTCCATTTTGTGGCGACGGTGAACGAGTTGTTTCGCCGCGGCGTTGCGCATAGGGCCGCTGACAGGTAGCGACCACTCAAAATCGTAGTCTCACATCACGAGTGCCAGTGTGCCGTTGCAACGGTCGCTGGCGCTCGTGTTTTTCTTTGGATTCCTGAGCGGCGAGAAGCAGGTCCATTCGACTCGCGTCTGAGTTGATTGTTGCGCCCATACTACGGGCGCAACGAATTCGGAAGACTCGCTCAGGATGACAGAGTCTTTTCTTTTATCGGGATTTTGGGGGAACCAGCATGAAACCGCAGGTCCATTCGACTCGCGCCTGAATTGATTGTTGCGCCCAAACTGCGGGCGCAACGAATTCGGAAGGCTCGCTCAGGATGACAGTGTTTCTTCTTTCCCGGGAGATTGATGATGGTTCTGGCGAAACGCGAGGTCCCCTTCGACAAGCTCAGGGCAGGCTATTCGCTCCGCTCAGGATGACGAGCAAAATCAGAGCGGGCGTTCTTCGAAGGCCGCGGCTCCGACGGCGATGCAGTGCGTATTGCTGGAAATGGTGAGGGGCGGCTGAGCGGGGATATCGGAAGTGGGCGGCTTCTTCGCGTCCCGTTTGGCGCGGCGCTTTTTGTTGGCTTCATTCGCGGCGACGAGGAAGAGCGAGATAAACGTGACGGCGAGGAGCAGGATGGCGGTGAAGCCGTGGAGCTCTTCCATTTCGCCGTAGAGCAGGGCGAGGCCGCCGAAGACGAAGAGCAGGTGCGCGCAGAAGACCTGGAGCGAGGCTTTGCCGAGGGTGAGGAAGGGCTCGCGGGCGACGGCGATCTTGACATATTTGCGGAGCCAGTAGAAGACGATGAGGAAGGCCGCGATGTTGAGGACGCGGAGAGGGCCAATCTGCCACTTGTCGAGCAGAAGGCCGAGGGACGTTTCCGTGAGGTAAGGACCGAGCCAGGCGTGGCGCACGGCGACGAAGAAGATGCAGACCGCGGCGCTGAGCGCGACTCCCCAGCGGGGCACGAGCTTGAGGGGAACATTTTGCTGGGCGGAGCGTGCGCCGAGCCAGAGGCCGACGATCCAGACCATCTGCCACGCGAAGAGGTTGAAGGCGCCGGTTTCCTGGAGGGGAATCTGCAGATGCGTGACGTGGACGACCCAGTTGTGGACGATGTCGCGCAGGCTGAACTGTGCGAGGAGCCAGATGAGGGTACTGGCGGCGAGGACGATCCGCCATCCGAAGCGCACCGCCGCGGAGAGAAACAGCGGCGTGAGGAAGAGGAACATCACGTACATCGGCAGGATGTCGAGGAGAGGCGGGCAATAGATGAGGAAGATGGATCCCGTTATGGCGACGCCGGGGTGGTTGAGGTAGAAGTTCAGCAGATTGGTGATGGCGGCGCGATGGTGATGGACGGCCCAGCTGGCGGCGATGGTGAAGGCGAACGCCAGGAGAAACATGTGGTACGCGTAGATCTTGAACGAGCGCTTCCAGAGATGCGACCAGACGTCGGCGGGGTCCTCCATGAGCTTGCGGATATAGAGCCGGCCGATGAGCAGGGCCGACATGAAGACGAAGCCCTCAGCGGAGGAAATGTAGCCGAAGGGCTGGTTAACGAGGTCGCTGAAACGGGTAGGGAGATGCGTCAGCGTCATCCAGACGAGAAAAAGCCCGCGCAGGGCATCGAGTTCAGGAAGCCGCTGAAGCTTGGGGAAGTGCATGGGGATGTAGCGCCCTCAGTATGAGATGCGCTACCTGATTAGACGCGGTATATGCCAGGGGGTTGCGGCGATAACTAATCAGTACGCAGCGATTCCTGTGACGCTTTGCCCAATAATGAGGGTGTGGATGTCGTGGGTGCCCTCGTAGGTCTTGACGGATTCGAGGTTCATCATGTGGCGCATGACGGGGAAATCGTCGGTGATGCCGTTGGCGCCGAGGATGTCGCGGGCGAGGCGGGCGCACTCGAGGGCCATCCAGATGTTGTTGCGTTTGGCCATGGAGATGTGCTCGTGGCCGACCTTGCCCTCGTCCTTGAGGCGGCCTACCTGGAGGACGAGGAGCTGGCCTTTGGTGATCTCGGTGATCATCCAGGCTAGTTTTTCCTGGACGAGCTGGTGGCTGGCGATGGGCTGATCGCGAAACTGCTTGCGGATGAGGGAATACTGGCGGGCGGTGTCGTAGCAGGACATGGCGGCGCCGATGCCGCCCCAGGCGATGCCGTAGCGGGCCTGGTTGAGACACATGAGCGGCGATTTGAGACCGCCGGAGTTGGGCAGGAGATTCGCGGCGGGGATGCGGACATCCTGGAGCGAGAGGCCGGAGGTGACGGAGGCTCGGAGGGACCATTTGCCGTGGACATCCCAGGCTTTGAAGCCGGGGCGGTTGGTTTCGACGAGGAAGCCGCGGACGCTTCCTTCTTCCCCGCCGTCGCCGTAGGTTTTTGCCCAGATGACGGCGACGTCGGCGATGCTGCCGGAGGTGATCCACATTTTTTCGCCGTTGAGGATGTACTCGTCGCCGCTGCGGTCGGCGCGGGTGCGCATTCCTCCCGGATTTGAACCGTAGTCAGGTTCGGTGAGGCCGAAGCAGCCGAGTTTTTCGCCGGTGGCCATCTTCGGCAGCCAGAAATCTTTTTGCTCGTCGGAGCCGAAGGTGAAGATGGGGTACATAACCAGCGCCGACTGGACGCTGACGAAGCTGCGGACGCCGGAGTCGCCGCGCTCGAATTCCTGCATGACGAGGCCGTACTCGACGTTGGACATGCCGGCACAGCCGTAGCCGTGCAGGTTGGCCCCGAAGAAGCCGAGCTGGCCCATTTGCGGGATGAGTTCTCTGGGAAAACGCCCCTGGCGGTTGCATTCTTCGATAATGGGGACGAGGTTGTCTTCGATGAACTGGCGGGCGGTGTCGCGCGCGAGGCGCTCGTCGCCGCTGAGCAGGCTGTCGAAGCCGATGAAGTCTACACCCTTGAAAGGGAAGGCCATAAAGACGAAATCACTCCGGAAGGGAAATCATACCGTTTTGGACGGGGAGGCAGGAACCGGCAGGGTTTGGGTGAAAATGCCGAGTCCAATGACCTGGCTTTCTCGTCCAAAGAAAGATTTCCCGGGTGGTTTACGAAAACCCCGGAAATAGAGGATGATGACGTAGAGTGGAAACGAGGACTCACCATGGCTGGCGATCAGCAACTCACGTGTAGCGACTGCGGGCAGGTATTCACATTTACGGCCGAAGACCAGGCGTTCTTCCAGGAGCGCGGGTATTCGGCGCCCAAGCGCTGCAAACCATGCCGTCAGGCAAAGAAGAACGAACAAGGCGGCGGCGGCGGGGGGGGCGGATACCAGCGGTCCGAGTCGCGCGGAACGGCGGTGGTCTGCTCCGGGTGCGGACAGCAGACGACCGTGCCGTTTGAGCCCCGAGGCGACCGGCCGGTTTACTGCCGGGATTGCTATCAGGCGCAAAAGGGCGGCGCGGGCGGCGGCGCGAGCCGCAGCGGCGGACGCGGGCGCTACTAGCCCGAATCGCCAAAATTTCAGGATACGCACGGCGGCCAACGTGGCCGTCGTCGCAGTTGTGCGCTTAGGCGGCGTGCTCGGATTTTTTTGGATCTCTGGTTTGCGACGGAGGATGGCCCACTTCGGTGGCGTCGCTGTTGTCCTCCTGGCCGGTTTCTTCCTGGGGGGCGCTGCTCGGGGTGTTCGGTCACTGATGGATGCTTCTGGTGCTCGGGCTGCTGGCTGCCTGGCATGGTTTCCTCTCTGCGGGATGAGATGCGCCAGTTCGAATCAGAGGCCGGCGGGGGTCATGGGCAGTCGAGCAGGGCTTTGACGGCGTCGTAGAGGCGGGCGGTGATTTGCTCCGGCGTGTCGTCGTGGGTGAACTGGATGGGTTGGCCGACGCGGATGGTGAGCTTGCCGGAGCGGAACCAGCCTTTGCGCTGCTGCCTGAGTTTGCTGAGGCCGACGAGCGCGACGGGAAGCACGGGGGCGTCGGATTCGCGGACCAGGAGGCCGATTCCAGGACGGAAGGGCTGCAGGCCGGTTTCGGTGCGGGAGCCTTCGGGGAAGACGAGGACGTTGTAGCCGCGATCCAGAGCCTGGCCGGCATGCTGGAAGGAGCGGCGGAAGCCGGCGCTGCGCGGCAGCGGGAAGACGTTGTAGAGCGCGGTGATGAGCAGCCAGGTGGGCGGACCGAGGACGTCGAGCAGCGGCGTTAAGGCGCGGCCCTGGGGACCGACGTTGCGCATGTGGCGAAAATCGCGGAGCATGTTGCCGGCCATGGCCACGGCGACGCGGCGGCGCATGGGGCCAAGCAGGGCGTAGAGGATGAGGGCTCCGTCATAGGCCGTGACGTGGTTGGCGATGAGGATCATCGGGCGGGTGGGGCGGAGGTTCGGTGGGCGCTCGGGTTCGAGGCTCGCTGATCGCTCGGGTTTGAGGCTCGCTGATCGCTCGACACGCGGCTTGCCGAGGAACCACACCAACGGCTGCGAGACGAGCTCGAGGTAGGCGATGCGGAACAGGCGGATGGGCCACCACCACGGCCAGTGGGGATAGATGTCGTCTTCGCCGGCGGGACGCCGTTCGTCGTGGCCGTGGGCTGGGGTCTGGCTTTGGACCGGCGCTCCGGGAGCGGCTGCAGACGGGGTGGCGGAGGGTTCCGGCGCGGTTTCTGAGGCGGTCTCGGCGCTGCGCATGCCGAGCTCGCGGCGGAGATCGCCTAGAGTGACGACGCGCTCGACTGCGTTGTCGTCGAGGGTCAGGCCGAGGCGCTGCTCCAGCTCCGACTGCAGTTGGACGCGACCCAGGCTGTCGAGGCCAAGGTCTTCGGAGAGGCGCGCGCTGTCGCCGGAGTTGCCGGGAGTGGCGTGACTAATGGAGAGAATCAGCGAGAGCAAAGGATCGGATGCGGCGCCATCGTTGTTGGGGGCGTGCTGCGCGTTCACCCACTCGGTCACTTTCGGGCGGCGGACCTTGCCGGTGGAGGTGCGGGGCAGGTCAAGCTCGGGCCAGAGGCGCCACTGATGGATCTGCTGATACTCGGCAAGCTGGCGGTTGGCGGCGACGACGGCTGCGTGGGCCTGCTGGGGCGATCCGCGGAAGAGGAGCACGGCGACGGGCTCGGTTCCGGCGGTGGTGAGCAGCGGAACAACGGCCGAGGCCTGGACGCCGGTTTGGGCGTTGAGAGCGGCCTCCACATCTTCCGGATGGACGTTGAGACCGGAGGGCGTGACGATGACCTGGCTCTTGCGGCCAACGAAGCGGAGCTGGCCTTCTTCGTCGCGCTGGGCAAGGTCGCCGGTGGCGAGCCACTCCGAGTCGCTTTGCTGCAAAGCACCGTGCTGCCAGGTGGCGCGCGATACCACATCGCCGCGGACGAGAATCTCGCCTTCATCAGTGATGCGCACTTCGCGCCCCGGAAGGACCTTGCCGATGGTCCCCTGGGCCGCCTTGAAGGGGTGATTGAGCGAGATGATGGCGGAGGTTTCGGTCATGCCATAGCCCTGTACGAGCAGGAATGCCATGGTGGCCCAGAAGCCTTCGAGTTCTGGGGAAAGCGACGCGCCGCCGCAGACGAACGCCCAGAATCTGTAACCGAAGAGGCGGTGAATTCGGCGGAAATGCCACCAGCGAAGCCAGAGGTTTTTGCCGGTTGCCTGCTGGATTCGATCCGCGAGCTGAGGATCGACGGCCAGGAGATGCGAGCGCAGCAAATCCAGCACGCGCGGCACGCAGGAGACGACGGAAATTTTCTCGCGACGGATGGTCTCGATGAGGCGCTGCGCCTGCAGGCGCGATTCAAAATGAACTTCGGCGCCGAGGAGCGGAGGAATCCACAAGGCCATGAACTGGCCGAAGACGTGGCTGAGCGGGAGCGTGTGCAGAAAGTGCAGCGGGTGGAAGATGCGCTCGTACTTCAGATACTTCTGCATCTCGGTCTCGATGGGGTCGAGGCTGGCGAGCACGTTGCGATGGGTGTGGACGATGCCTTTGGGCTCGGCGGTTGTGCCTGAGGTGAACAGGATCTGAAAGGGCGGGTCGAGGGAGAGGGCGGGATCGCGGAGACTGGTTTGCGGGGCCGGGGGAAGCGCGGTGGAGAAGTCTTCGAAGCTGAGTTTTGGCAGGGCTGGAAGGAGGTCTGGGGCCAGTTCGCGGAGCAGGGTCGCGTCTCCGATGACCAGCCGCGGTCTCGTGTTTTCGATGACGCGATTCGCGAAGTCGAGCGCTCCGGCGGGATCGAGAGGCACCGCGATCACGCCACGCTGCACACAGCCGAAGAAGGCGCCCATCCACTCGGGGCCGTTCTGGCCCCAGAGGACGACGCGGTCGCCCATCGATATTTCGCGTCGCAAGAGCTCGGCGGCGAAGCGATCGGCGAGGTCCGCGATCTGGTTCCAGGTGGAAACCAGGCGGCGATTGCCGCGGTGCACGACGATGGCGGCCGTGTCACCGTGACGGCGGAAGTCGTCGAGGAATGTCGCGAGGCTGGAGCGCATGGAGCTGTCGTTCAGGTTCGGTTAAATTCCAAACCCAGCTTATACGCGAGCGAAGTCGATGTATCCCTGGGTTGGGTCAGTTCGCACGAGTGTCACACGGAGACGGTCGCCGACGTCGACGCCTTGCTGGCCGCGGACGAGCATGCCATCTACGGGAGGCTTGATGGTGCGGACGAAGGAGCCGTGATCGGTGACGCCGGTGACAATGGCGTCGAAGGCCTGGCCGATGCGCCCGCTCATGGCGACGGCGGCGATGCGCTTCTGCATTTCACGCGAGACTTTGCGCTCGGCATCTTCCATGCGCGTACATTGCGCGGCCACCGAGGCCAGTTCATCGTCGGAGTAGGGCGAGGGTTGGCCGGCGATCATCGCCTTGAGCAGGCGCTGCGTGATCAGGTCTGCGTAGCGGCGGTTGGGCGCGGTGGAGTGCGTGTAGTCCTGNNAGTCCTGCACGGCGAGGCCGAAATGTCCCTGGGGTTCTTCGCCAGGCTTTTCGAGGACGTATTCGCCGGGACCGAGAAGTTTGATGACGGCGAGAGAGAGATCGGCGAAATGGTCGGGGTCTTTTTTCTGTTGCTCGCAGAGAAAATCATGCAGCGGTTTGGGGTCGGGGTCGGCGGGAAGCTGCGTGCCTCTTTGGGCGGCAAGCTCGACGATGCGATCCCAACGTTTTGGGGTTTTCACGACACGGCGGATCGATGAGTAGTGCTTCGCATCGAGGGTGCGGGCGACCACGCCATTGGCGGCGATCATGAAGTCTTCGATGAGTTGGGTGGCGCGGTTCTTTACTTCGGCTTCGAGGTCGATGGTGCCGTCGCTGATTTTGATCGGATGCGTTTCAATGGTTTCGAGGTTCAGCGCGCCGTGGGTGGAGCGCTCGCTGCGCAGGCGCTGCGCGATGTCATCCTGGAGGTGAAGCTGCTGCTGCAGATTCGCTGACGCGGCGACTTTTGGCGGCGGTGGCGCTTGCCCGGCGAGCCACGCGCCAATGGATGGATACGCAAGCTGGGCCTTGTTGATCACGCGTGCGAGGGAGATGTTGCTGTTCGTTATCTGCGCATGCGCGTCGACCGTGAACTCGATCACCACCGCGGCTCGCTCCTGATCCTGGAGCAGCGACGTCAGGCCGGTGGAAAGCTCCTCGGGCAGCATGGAGAAGATTTCGACGCCGGTGTAGACGGTGGTGGTCTCGCGCAGCGCATGCTGGTCGATGGGCGAGCCCTTCGGGACGTAGGCATCCACGTCGGCGATGGCGATCAGCACGCGCTGGCCGCCTCCCGGCACGCCTTCGACGTATTCGATCTGGTCGAGGTCTTTCGAGGTGTCGTTATCGATGGAGGACCACAGCATACCCCGCAAATCGCGCGTCGACGGATTCGCGGGGACCGGATGCTGGTGCAGCTGTTCGAGCTGTGCCGCGACGGGGGGCGGATACTCGGGCTCAAAGCCGTGCGCGATCATGGAGCGCCGGGCCGCTGCGCTCAGGTCGAAGTGAAGCTGCTGATTCATCATTTTCCTCGGGCAGGGCGAAGGGCAAGGCTATCACGAGCGGTTGGAAGTGCCGGCGCCCGGTGGGGACCGACGTCAATATCGGCGAATTATCGCGGAGCTATTGCGAGGGCTCCGGGATGGAAGTTCGGCTCTTGTCCTTCAAACGCTCGACGACGAATTTGGGAACGAGTCCGTCGACAGAGCCGCCAAGGCGGAAGACTCCCTTGACCAGGCGGGAGCTGACGAAGGAATACTTCGCGTCGGGCATCAGGAAGATGGTCTCGACGTCGGGCGAGAGGCGGCGATTCATCAAAGCCATCTGGAATTCATATTCGTAGTCGCTGATGGCGCGGATGCCGCGCACGACGGCGTGCGCGCGCTGCTCGCGGGCGAAATCGACCAGCAGCCCGTCGAAGGTGGCAACCGAGACGTTATCGAATTCCGCGGTCCCCTCAGAGAGCATGGCGACGCGTTCTTCGACGGTGAAGAGGGGATTTTTAGAGGAATTGCGCAGAATGGAGACGACCAGGTGGTCGAAAATCTTCGCGGCGCGAGCGATGAGGTCGAGGTGGCCGTTGGTCAACGGATCGAAGCTGCCGGGGTAGATCGCTTTGACGGTGTTCACGCCAAATGCATTTTATCTGGTTTCGGGTCTGTCATCGCGGATTCGGGGAATGAAGTCCGGAATTGGGACGAGTTGCAGGATCGGCTTGCTCAGGCCTCTTCCCACCCGCCAAAGACCTGGTGGAGCGCGCCGCAGATTTCGCCGAGGGTGGCGCAGGCGCGCACGCAGTCGAGAATGAACGGCATGGTGTTGGCGGCGGAGAGGCTGTCTGAGGCGGGCTGCGGCTGCTGTTGTGCAGCGCGACGCAGGGCATCGAGCGCTCGCTCGATGGCCTCTGACGACCTCTTCGCTCGGAGTGCTTTGAGCTTCGCGGTCTGGGTGTCGCGGATGGTCTCGTGGATGTAGAGGGTGGGCGGCTGGGGGTCATCGGTCGCATATTGATTGACGCCGACGATGATCTTCTCGCGTGCTTCGACGGCACGCTGGTACGCGTAGCTGGCGTCGGCGATTTCTTTTTGCGGGTAGCCTGCCTCGATGGCCTTGACCATGCCGCCCATGGTGTCGAGTTTTTCGAAGATGCGGAAGGCGTCGCGTTCCATGTCGAGGGTGAGCTTTTCGAGGAAGTACGAACCCCCAAAGGGATCGATGACCCCGGCGACGCCGGATTCGTGGGCGATTATTTGTTGAGTGCGGAGCGCGATGCGGGCCGCGTCCTCGGTGGGCAGGGCCAGAGCTTCGTCGAAGCCGTCGGTGTGGAGAGACTGCGTGCCGCCCAGCACGGCCGCGAGAGCCTGAAGCGCAACGCGGGCGATGTTGTTCTTCGGTTGCTGCGCGGTGAGAGAGACGCCAGCGGTTTGTGTATGGAAGCGCATCCAGGTGGAGCGCGGATTCTTTGCGCCGAAGCGCTCGGTCATGACGCGATACCAGATTTTGCGGCTGGCGCGATACTTCGCGATCTCTTCGAAGAAATCGTTGTGGGCGTTGAAAAAGAAGCTGAGGCGTGGCGCGAAATCGTCGATGGAGAGGCCGCGGCGGAGCGCCCACTCGACATACTCGACGCCATCGTAGAGCGTGAAGGCCAGCTCCTGGAGGGCCGTCGAGCCGGCTTCGCGAATGTGGTAGCCGGAGATGGAAATGGGGTTGAAGCGGGGCGTGTGGCGCGCGCCGAACTCGATGGTGTCGACGACGAGACGCATGGAGGGCGCGGGAGGATAGAGATACTCCTTCTGCGCGATGTACTCCTTTAGGATGTCGTTCTGGAGCGTGCCGGAGAGTTGCGCCCAGTCCGTGCCCTGGCGCTCGGCGACGACCAGGTACATGGCCCACAGCACGGCGGCCGGGGAGTTGATGGTCATCGAGACAGTGGTTTTGGCGAGCGGGATGCCGGCAAACAGCGTCTCCATGTCTTCGAGAGAATCGATGGCCACGCCGCATTTGCCGACTTCGCCCTCGCTCTTCGGGTCGTCGGAGTCGCAGCCCATCAGCGTGGGAAGATCGAAGGCGACGGAGAGGCCGCCGGCTCCGCCTTCGAGCAGATATTTGTAACGACGATTGGTCTCTTCCGGAGAGGCGAAACCGGAGAACTGGCGCATGGTCCAGAGGCGGCCGCGATAGCCGGAGGGATGAATGCCGCGTGTGTAGGGCGGCTGGCCGGGCAGGTTGAGGTAGTGATCCTGATTCTGCAGCCAGTCTTGGGGGAGATCGGCCTCTGTGTAGAGGCGCTGTACCGGGGCGCCGGAGATGGTGGTGAATCGCGCTTGGCCGGCTTCGTCGCGATTGACGCCGGTGGGCGCGCCGATGGGATGCTCGGGAGATTTGGCGAGCGCGGGTTCGAGGGTTTGCTGCGCCCAGCGGAGTTCTTCCGGTGGGGGATGGCGATCGGATGTCAGATCCGAGAGGAGGGAATCGCGGGTTGGGGCGGGTTTATCGGGCACGGTGGGAACGCTTCAGGATAGGAGAGCGATACGCGAAGAGCAAGGATGAATGATCATGCCCTGGAAGGCCAGATTTCGAGTTCGAATGGCTTGTATTTGCGGATTAATTCGAAGTCGGCTTTGTTCGATGTGATGAGCCGCGCTCCCCAGGATCGTGCGGTGAGGGCGATTAGAAGATCGAAATGGAGATCGCGCAGCTTGTGCGGCTCGAAGCCTCTGTCGCTGCGGATCCTGCGCAAGATTCGGCCTGAATCAAGCCAGTTCATCGCCGTAGGAACCAGGATTGGATGATTCTTTTCCAGATCCTGCAGCGCCCCGCGCTCACCCAAGGTTGACGCTCCACGCCACAATTCAGCCAAAACGACCGATGAAATCCGGATCACTCCATCTAATGCAGCCATCCGCTTCTCGTGAAATGAGGTACGAAAATCTTCGACCAGCACGGATGTGTCGAAGATGACAAAATTACTCATCGACGCCGGCGAACTTGAGCTTCCCGCGATACTTGCTCATCGTTCGCTTGAACTTGTTGAGAGCCACGATCTCCCTCAGGGCGACGTGAACCGCCTCGGTTCGCGTTTTCACGCCCAGAAGCTTGACCGCCTCATCGGCGAGGTCTTTATCCAGCCGAATCGATGTCATGGTCGCAGCCATCTCAACCCTCCATATATACATTATATGACAAGTGTATATACGAATCAAGAGCGCCCCAGCTCCCAGGCTTTCGCGTATTTCCAGCTGACATAGACGGAGTGATAGAGGTGCAGGAGCAGGCCTTCGCGGCCATCGAGAAATCCGAGACGGAGGAAGTAGTTGTACTTGAAGGTGGCGATCGGGACAACGACGACGTTCCAGAGAAAGGCGAAGATGGATCGACTGGTCTTGCCGCGTGCCAGGGCCTGGGTTGCGCCGAGAGCGCTGTAGCGGTTCATGTGTTCGATGTAGGCGTCGAGGGTGGGATAGGCGTGGTGGATGAGGTCGCCGCGGAGTCTTGCGGCGGGGCCCGCTGGACGGATCGTTTCGTGGACGGCGCTCTCTGTGAACTGCGCACTGCCGCGGCGGAAGAGGCGCAGTTTGGGGTCGGGGTAGTAGCCTCCGTGGCGAATCCATCGGCCGAGGAAAAAATTCCGGCGCGGCAGGAAGTAAGCGTGCTGCTGTGGCTGGTCGGCGAGCAAGGCGCGGATTTCCTGGGCTAATTCAGCACTCACTTCCTCGTCGGCGTCGAGGGAGAGGACCCAGTCGCCGGAACACTTCGCGATGGCGGAGTTTTTTTGCGCTCCGAAGCCTTTCCACTCCTCGACGAAGAACTTCGCGCCGAATTCACGGGCAATTTCAGGGGTGCGGTCGGTCGAGCCGTCGTCGACGACGACGATTTCATCGGCCCAGCGGACGCTGGCGAGCGTGCGGGGTAGATTTTCTTCCTCGTTCTTCGTGATGATTGCGACCGAGAGGGTAAGTGGCATGAAATCGAGCGGCGGAGAAGCGGCGCTGCATTAGCCGGCGCTATGGCGGAAGTGTAACAAGTCAGATTCCCTTTTCGACGTATCACGAAATCTTCAGAGGCGGTTTATTAGAAACGCGAAGCAACTTCCGCATGCTGGGGCCGATCCAATCCCACAGACCCGGAGGACCCATGCTCGCATCCGGACGCTTCGCTACGGTTGTGCTGATCGTCGCGGCAGCCGTGCCCCTTTACGGGCAGGCGGCGGCATCTGCACTCCAAGCCAACTCCGAACCCGCGCACGACCTGGTGCGCGATGTGATCTATAACGAGCTGCACGATCGCGAGCGCGACAGTCACTGGGAGTACCGCAGCGAGTCCGTTTCCTCCGCGGAGAATCTGATTCGCGAACAAGTGGAGACCGACAGGGGGCCGTTGTTCCGCCTCCTCGCGCAGGATGGAACGCCGCTGGACGGGGCGCAGCGGGAGCGCGAAGACGAGCAGCTTGAGCAGTACATCCGCAGCCCCGGGGAGATCGCTAGCGTGGAGCGCGCGCACGCGGAAGATGAAGCGCGGCTGGCTGGGATCATGGAGCTATTGCCCGAGGCATTTCTCTTTGAATATGAAGGCGCGCCAGCGGGCGACGTGATGCAGATCGCTTTTCGACCCGATCCGGCGTTTCGTCCATCGGGTTATGAGGCGCGTATTGTGCACGGGCTGGCCGGTACGCTCACGGTCGACGCGCGGTTGAAGCGGATGATCGACATGCACGGTGTTCTCTCGGAGCGAGTCGAGTTCGGCTACGGGCTTCTAGGTCATGTGGAGAAGGGCGGGACGTTCGAGATCCATCGGCAGCAGGTGAGCGCGGACCACTGGAAAACGGACCTGGTCGAGGTCCACGTACTGGGGAAGATCCTGATGCTGAAGACGGTGAGCAAGGATCAGCGGGAGGCGCGCTCGGACTTTCGTCCTGTTCCGAGGGGCACGACGCTGGCGGAGGCGCGCGAGATGCTGAACCAGGCGGTGGATCGAGGGACCCAGGCTCGCCTGATAACGGCGGCGCGGAAGTAGGCTAGCTGAGACCGCTGGCGCGCGGACCGGCATCTAGAACGGAATGTCGTCGTCGGTGATCTCGGTTGATTGCACGAGATCGTCGGCGTGCGCGGGCGGGCGCTGATCGTAGGAAGAGCCGGATTTTGAAGAGCTGCCGGTTTCGCCTCCCTCGGTGCGGCCGGAGAGCAGTACCAGGTCGTTCACTACAATCTCAGTTTTGTAATGTTTCTGGCCGTCCTTGTCGTCCCAGGAGCGCGTCTGGATTCTGCCCTCGATGTAGAGCTTCGAGCCCTTCTTCACATAGTCGCGAACGATCTCGGCCAGGCGCTGCCAGGCGACCAGATTGTGCCACTCGGTGCGCTCCTGGAACTCGCCGCTCTTGTCTTTGAAGCGCTCCGAGGTGGCGAGGGTGAAGTTTGCCACCGGATTTCCAGCCGAGGCGAATCGGATCTCGGGATCTTTGCCCACATTTCCAACCAGGATGACTTTATTGACACTCTTCGGCATACCAATCTCTCCCGACGCGATTTATCCAGTGAAGCATAGCAGAATGCGCGAGCACCAACAGCTGCCGCCGGGCGCAACTACATTACTCATGGAACCCGCAGCCGGGCTCTGGCGCGGGCCTCACAAAGCTTCGTTGATTTGCTCGATCAGGGCGTCCGCGGTGGTGGCGGGAGGAAGGCACGATGTTCCGCGGCAGAGCACGGCGAGGGCGCCGGAGCCGACGTTGGCCAGCTGCGGGAGGTGCGGCAGGGTTTCCTGGAGCACCGGGGGAAGCTGGCCGGTTTTGATCTGATCAATACGAAGCGAAATGACGGCTTTGTTGACCGCGTAGCGGGCGTTGGCGATGGCGGTGAGTTGGCGCGCGGCGGGACCGGCTCCGAGGACCACGACCTGGATCGGCGGCAGCAGGAGCCGCTGGAGCGCGAGGCCGTAGCTGCCGGCGTAGAGGCCGTAGTGTTCGATGACTCCTGCGAAGGCGGCGAGGGTGTCTTCGGCTTTGGAGCGGAAATCGGCGCGGCCGCTGAGGGCTTCGAGGCGCAGAAGGGCCGCAGCGGCGGTCGAGTTGCCGGCGGGGGTGGGCGAGTCCTGCATGGGCTTGCGTCGGGCGGAGAGGGCGCCTAGTTTGTCGCCGGCATTTTTCTCGGTGTCGAAGAAGCCGCCGTGGTCAGGGTCATGGAAACGATCCACCATGGCTTCGGCGAGTTGCATCGCGGCGTCGTAGTAGCGGATTTCTCCCGTCGTTTCCCATGCGTCGATGCAGGCATGGATCAGCAGGGCGTAGTCGTCGAGGACGGCGGGAATTCGGCGGAACGCAATTTCGGAATCGGGGTAGGCGATCACGTGGGCGAGGCCAAGTTGCGGGTCCCAGCCTTCGCGCAGGATTCGGTCCAGCGTGAGGAGGGCGAATGTGCGCGGAGCCTCTGAATCCAGCACGCGGGCGGCATCGAGCCAGGCAGAGATGGCCATCGCATTCCAGCCTGTGTAGATGGTCTTGTCGATGAAGGGCGTTGGGCGCTGGAGGCGGGCAGCGTAGAGCTTCTGTTTGGCGGCGGACAGGCCGCGGTTGACCTCGGAAGGTTCGCGTTGCAACCGCGCGGCAACTTCCTCCGAAGTGAAGTTGCGGTAGAGGACATTTTTCTTCGGGTTGTGGTGCATGTCGCCGAGGTCGCCGATGTCGTAATACAGTTCGGCGATGCGGAGTTCGTCGGGGGTGAGGATGGCAGCGGCTTCCTCGTGCGTCCAGGTGAAGTAGTCGCCGTCGTCGTCGAGGGAAATGTCTGCGTCCTGGGAGGCGTAGAAGCCGCCGCGCTGCTGGTCGCTGAGCCATTCGTTCATCCAGCGCATGATGTCTTCGGCGACGGAGGCGAACTCCGGCTCGACGAAGGTCTGGAATGCGTGGACGTAATTCGCCAGCAGGCCAGCGTTGTCGTAGAGCATCTTCTCGAAGTGGGGGACGATCCAGCGTTCGTCGACCGAATAGCGATGGAAGCCACCGGCGAGCTGGTCGTAGACGCCGCCGCGAGACATGTTGCGAAGCGTGACGGTCGCTGCTTCCTTTGCGGCTTCGTTGCCGGTGCGGGCGGCGACGTCGATGAGCAGGTCGAGCACCGAGGGATGGGGGAATTTCGGCTGGGAGCCGAACCCGCCGTTATGGGGATCGAACTGGCCGATGGCGCTCTGGACGAGCTTATCGACGATACCGAGGGAGAGCCCATCGCCGCGCGCGGAAAATGTCTCGCCGTGTTCAATGGCGGCGATCACGCTGGCGGCGGATTCCAGAACTTCGCTGCGACGCGTCTTCCAGGCATTGGCGAGGGTCAGCAGTACACGTTCGAAACCGGGGCGGCCATAGCGATCTTCGCGCGGAAAATAGGTTCCGCCGAAGAAGGGACGGCCGTCGGGCGTGAGGACGGCGGTGAGCGGCCAGCCACCCTGTCCGGCGATAGCCTGCACGGCAGCCTGATAACGGGCGTCGACGTCGGGGCGCTCGTCGCGGTCAACCTTGATGGCGACGAAGTGCTCATTGATGGTGCGGGCGAGACTCGCGTCCTCGTACGACTCGCGGTCCATGACGTGGCACCAGTGGNNACACGGCACGCACGAGTGCGTGCGCCACGATTAGGGTTGCGCGGTCTCCGACGTGATGCGCGTCAGCTTGTCGGCTTTCGTCCGAACAGCTTCCGCACTGTGGATCGGCGACGAACAAGTGTTGCCGGTGCAAATGAACGCGGCTGCGGTCTTCAGTTCAGGATATTGCACGTCCGGATTGGGAAGCCGCCCCTCGCGCGTGTCCCACCACTCCAGTCGCAAATAACCGGACGGATAGGCCGCGGCAGCGTGGAACAGCGCCTGGGCAGCCGGGTCGTCTTTGTGACCGACGATGGTGATGTGAATCGGATCGCTTGAGAATTCCCGGTCGGCCAGCAACGTTCCACCCGTTGGCAAGTATTTCGCGATCATGGGCGCCGCTAGATACCGCATGGCCCGTTCGGCCATGGCGTGGTAATCCTGGTTTCCCGTGTAACGCGAAAGTAGATTGCTGAAACGCGCCAGCGCGATGTTTTCCTCGCGCTCTGGCCGGGGAGTATAGGAACGATCGGTTGGCGCCTTAGAAGTGATGAAACCTGCCTGATCGCCCGCGAAGTTCGCATTGATGAACTTGGCTGCCGACTCGGCGCGCGCAAGCCACGCCCGGTCTCCCGTCACCTCATAGATGGTCAGGAATGCGCGACCCATGGTGAGGGTGTCCGCCAGATATGGCCCGGCCGAATCCTTCGCGTCATGCCGGAATCCACCGCCGTCAAGCTTGCGATTCTCGATGATCCACTGCGCCGCGCGGACCGCCTGGTCCAGATACTGTCGATCGCCCGATGCCGCATAAAGCACAGCCAGCGCCTCAATAGCCCAACCGTTCTCGCGCGAGTAAACGTGCTTGTCGATGCGGGGAATCCCCAGCTTACGCCGCCCGGTATCGTCCAGCTTGAAGTACGCCGCGCTATGCTTGCCCTCAATCAAGTCCGCATCCATGCTGGTGTAGAACGCGCCCTCTGGACTCGCGAGAAACGTCGTCAAAAAACGCTGGACATCCTGCGCTGCTTTCAAGTATTCCGGATCGTGCCATTCTTCGTAAGCCAACGAGTAAATGCGCAGATTGCCGGCCTGAAAGTTCATGATCTTTTCGAAATGCGGCTCGTTCCAATCTCCAGCCACCGAGTATTGATAGACACCGCCCCACACACGATCGATCAGATTGAATTGCGCGTTGAGGGATTGCCGAGCCATCTCTCCGGATTTCGCGTCACCGGTGCGCGCACGCGCCATGGCGTATTCGGTGGAGGTCCAATCCAGGAATTTCTGATCGAATCCCCAACTGCCGTGCTTCACATCGTACTGGCCGAAGTACCGGCGCTCCAGTTCAGCCCGGAGTTCAGCAGGCAGCAGCGCATTCTCCGGAAATTTCATCTCTGGTTCCGGACGAACGGAGGGGCCGGGCGTCGGATCGGCGATGATGGCCTTCAGCATGCCAATCATCTGGCGTGGCTCGATGTACCCCTGCCGTTTGACGATCTCGCCGCCGCCTGGCGAGAACACCACCGTGGCCGGCCAGCCGTAGTCCTCGTACCGGTTCGAAAGGTCCGGCCGCGAATCCTGATCCACGCGGACCGGAATGTACTTGGACCCGATCAGCGCGATCACTTCCGGCGTCTTGTACGTGGTTTCGTCCATGACGTGGCACCAGTGGCACCACACTGCGCCTACGTCGAGCAGGACGGGCTTGTCGGTTTGTGCGGCGAGTGCGAACGCAGCCTCACCCCACTCCTGCCAGTACACCGGCTGATGCATGGCGGAGCGGAGATAGGAGGAGGCGGCTTTGTCGAGGGTGTTGCGCGTTTCGAGGGCTGTGGTCTGGAGCTCTGCCATGTCTTCAGCCTAACTGTTCGAAGGGGGTGCGGTCACGACCTGGCGGGCGACGTCGGCATATAAGTCGATGGCGGCGAGGAGCTCCTTTTTCGCCAGCTTTTCGTGCGGCGTGTGCGCGACGTGGATCGATCCCGGACCCAGCAGCAGTGGCTCACCCCAGTTTCCGAGCCAGGGAACATCGGTGGTGAACGCGGCCACCATGGTGGGCAGACCTTCGACAGCGCGGAGCCGCTTGAAGGGAATCTCCAGCGTGAAGTCGACAGTGGCGAGGCCCGCGACCACGTCTTCGATCGCACGGCGGATTTCGTCGGACGGCCCAATGAGTCGCACCATCACTTGCGCTTCGGCGTGGTCGGCGATCACATTGGGAGCGTGGCCGCCGCTGATGGTGCCGATGTTCAGCGTGCTGGGGCCGACGTCGTCGAGGGTTGGCAGCGGAATGGCGAGGATGCGATGCAGCGCTTCGATGAGCTTGTGGGTGGCGCTCTCGCCCAGTTCGGGATAGGCGGAGTGCGCCATTTTGCCGGTGGCACGGATCACGGCGCGCAACGCGCCCTTCGAGGCCAACGCAATGCGATTGTCGGTGGGCTCGCCATTGATGAAGAAGCGGCTGCCGCGGGGGTGCTGGTTGGCGGTCTTGGCACCCGCCGAGTCGCGTTCCTCGCCGACGAGAAACAGCAGACCCACGCGGATTCCATGCTCGCGCAGTTTTTCGGCGGCGAAGATTTGCGCGGCGATGATGCCTTTGGCGTCACACGAACCGCGGCCGTAGATGAATTGTTCGTCCTCGCTGGAAAGGATGAAGGGCGGCACCGTATCCATGTGCGTGGAGAAGACGACGTCGGGCGTTTGGCCCGGGACGCACGCGTAGACGTTGAAGCGCTCGCTGGTGGAGCGGCTTTCCTGATGCTGCTCGACCGGCATTTTTTCGACCGCGAAACCGCGCTCGGCGAGGAACTCCGCCAGGAACGCGCCCACTGCGCCTTCGTTGTAGGTGATGGACTCGATGTCCACCAGGCGGCGCGTGAGCTGAAGGGGATCGAGGCTCATGATGAAGGACCAGAATACGCGAGGCATGCTTCGTACAATGAACAGAGATGACGCAGTCTCACGTTGGATCGGCCATGCTGCGCACCGTCGACGATCTTCGCGGACCCGCGGGACGGCTGGAGGCGTTGCTGAATGCGGGCGCTCCGGACGCGCCGTACGCGGCGCTGGTATGCCATCCGCATCCACTGGGCGGCGGCACGATGCACAACAAGGTGGTGTACCACGCGATGAAGGCGTTCCAGAGGTTCGGCCTGCCGGTGCTGCGGTTTAATTTTCGCGGTACCGGATTGAGCGATGGAGAGCATGACGACGGACGGGGTGAAATCGACGACGTTCGTGCCGCGCTCGACTGGCTGGATCGGGAATTTCATTTGCCGATTCTGTTTGCGGGATTCTCGTTTGGATCCTATGTCGGGCTGCGCGCGTGCTGTGGCGATCCGAGGGTTATCGGTCTGGTGGCTCTCGGAATTCCAACGCATGCGGAGGGTCGCGATTATGACTACGCGTTTCTGCGCGACTGTGCGCAACCCAAGCTCTTCGTGAGCGGGATGCGGGATCAGTACGGTCCGGTTTCTGAAGTGGAGGCCGTCGTGGCGCTGGCGCGCGAGCCGAAGGAGATGGTGTGGATTTCCGAAGCGGATCACTTTTTTGCGAGTAAGCTGGATGACGTGAGGCAAGCCATCCGCGCGTGGGGGCAAGGTTGTTTCCCCCTTCTCCGACAATGACCCCGCTCGAGGAACTATACGCCGTTTCAAGAGACATATTCGACCGGGCTCTGCAGGCTTGCGACATTCCCAAGGCGTTCGATCGCCATCTGCACTTCGAAGGCAGGACGCTGGTGCGGCATCCTTCGCCGCGGCTGCCCTCGATGGCGCAGCCGCTGGACAGTTTCAAAGAGATTTACGTCATCGCCCTCGGCAAGGCTGCGCTCACGATGCTCAACGCGCTGCTGGAGCGGCTGCCGCCGAAGATGCATCTGCACGGCGTTTGTTCTGCGCCGGTGATCCCGAAGAAGCGCAACCGGCACATCCGCTACTTTGAGGGCGGGCATCCGCTGCCGAACGAGGATTCGCTGGCGGCGGCGCGCGCAGCACTTTCTTTGCTAAAGGGCGCGAAGAAGACGACGTTTGTCTTTTTCCTGATCAGCGGTGGTGGATCCGCGATGCTGGAGTTACCGCGCGATCGGAAAATTACGCTGGACGATACGATTGCGTTCCACGAAACGCTGGTGGCGAGCGGGGCGACGATCACCGAAATCAATACGGTGCGCAAGTATTTTTCCGCAGTGAAGGGCGGACGGCTGGCGCTGGCGGCGCCCGCGGCGGAGAAGCTCTCGTTGCTGCTGGCGGACGTGCCACTGAAGGATTTGGCTGCGGTTGCGTCGTCACCTACACTGCCGGATTTCTCCACGATGGCGGAGTGCGCGGAGATTCTGGAGCGTTTTCATTTGCCGGAGAAGTTTCCGCCGGCGGTGCGGGAGTATTTCAAGAAGCTGCAGAATAGCGAGGGAGCGACGCCGAATGCGAAGAAGGACCAGGAGAATGCGGCGGTTGCCTTTCAGCATGCGCAGTTCGACACGCTGCTTTCGAACCACGACTTCGTGAATGCGGCCCGGGATCATGCGCAATCGCTGGGATACAAGGTGATCATCGACAACACGTGCGACGACTGGGACTATGCTGAGGCCGCGAAATATCTGCTGGCGCGCTTTCATGAATTGCGCAGTGAGTATCGCCGTGTGTGTTTGCTTTCGAGCGGCGAAGTGACGGTGAACCTGAGCAAGAGCCCGGGGTGCGGTGGGCGCAACCAGCAATTTGTGCTGCAGTGCGCGCTGGATCTGGCCCGACACGAGGGCGAGGCGCTGGCGGTGTTGAGCGCCGGGTCGGATGGCATCGATGGCAACAGTCCCGCAGCCGGCGCGATTGCGGATGCCACGACGATTGCGCGGGCGAAGAGCTACAACTTCGATCCCGCGACGACGCTGGCACACTTCGACGCTTGCACGCTGTTCACTTCCCTGGGCGATACGATCGTGACCGGGCCGACCGGGAATAATCTGCGCGATCTGCGGATCTTGATTGCGGTATAGCTCGGTTATGGTTCCTGTCTATTTAGAAATGCACCTGGGGTGCGGCCTGGGATGAGGGGCTCGCCTCGAAGTAGGCGTTGTTGGGCTGGAATCCTGCCAGGCGCGCCCAGATGTTGTTGGGGATTTGCCGAATGAAGGTGTTGTAGTCGCGTATCGCGGCGTTATACCTCTCGCGCTCGACGGCTATGCGATTCTCGGTGCCTTCGAGCTGATCCTGCAATTGCAGGAAATTCTCGTTGGCTTTCAGGTTGGGGTAGTTTTCCGCGACAGCGAGGAGACGGCCGAGCGCGCCGTCCAGTTGGCCGTTGGCGGCGATCTTGCTCTGGGGATCGTGCGCGGCGAGGAGCGATTCGCGCGCTTTATCGACGTCGGCGAAGACGGTTTCTTCGTGGGTGGCGTAGCCCTTTACGGTGGCGACGAGGTTCGGAATCAGGTCGGCGCGGCGCTGCAGCTGCGCCTGCACGTTCGACCACTGCGCCGCGACTGCTTCCTGCTTCGCCACCATTTGCTTTTGCGCGCTGACAAAGCTGCCGAACACCAGCAGCCCCGCGAACACAATTACGGCCACCACGGCTACTGCGATCCACAGACCACGACGCATCATTGCGTTGCTCTCCCTTGCGAAATTCGATTCGATGTTACCAGCTACCGCCGGCTCCGCCTCCGCCGGTGCTGCCGCCGCCGAAGCCGCCAAATCCGCTGCCACTGTCGCCGCCACCACCACCGCCAAAATCTCCGCCTCCGCCGAAGCCTCCACCACCACCCCAACCTCCGCCGCCCCAGCGCCCGCCGCCCAAGAAAATGCCCAGTAGGAAGCCGAGCAGGCCATGGCCGCCGGCCCAGACCAGAAAGATCACGACGAGGATGAGGAAGACGATGCCGCCGATGATCTGGCCCACGGTCGCATGAGGCCGCTGCTGTTGCGCGCCCCAGCGGGTCAGGGGCTGGAGTTGGACGCCCGCGTCCTGGGCAATGATCTGGGAGATTTCGTCGACAGCGAGGGTCACCGCGCCGTCGAAATCGTTGTTGCGCAGCATCGGCACCGTCTGGCGGCTGATCTCACCGACTTTGCCATCGGGCAGAATGCCTTCGAGGCCGTAGCCGGTCTCGATCCAACGGCGGCGATCCTTGACGGCCAGCAGCACGATCACGCCGCGGTCGCTGCCTTTGGGACCGACTTTCCAGGCGTCCTCCAACTCGACGGCGTATTGCTGGATCGGCTCTCCGTTCGTCGTGTTAACGGTGACGACGGCGATCTGCGCGTGCGCTTCGTGATCCACTTCGCCACAGAGGTGGTTCAGCTGATCGATCGACTGAGGCGACATTACGTGGGCGTAGTCGCTGACGTAGTCGGTGGGCTTGGGCAGGTCTTTGACGGCTTGGGAAAAGGCCGGAGGGGCTGCGCAGAGCAGAATCGGACACGCAAGGGCCGCGATCCAGCACGCGAAACGCACTCTGATGCGAGGCATTACCTTCATTGTAGTCGCGTGGGGTCAAGGCGGCAGGCTTGCGTTGTCAGAGAGGTTTCTCCATCACCAGGGCGTCGATGCGGCCGAGGTAATAGCCGGGAATGCGGCCGGTGCGGATGAAACCGTGGCGTTCGTAGAAGCTCTGCGCTGTGGTGTTGTCGACGGCGACCTCAAGGAGCACCGCGGTCGCACCCTGGGCGCGAAGCTGCGTTTCAGTCTCCTCCAGCAACCTGTGGCCGATGCCGCGCCGGCGGAGCGCCGCATCGACGTCGATGGTGATCAGGCGCCCGAAGACGGCTCCCTGGCGACGCTGCTTTCCGGCGATGGCAAAGCCGGCGAGGCGCCCGGTTTCGTCTTCGACGAGCACGCCGATATTGCCGGGATATTTGAGGAAGTACTGCAGCTCGGCCTTCGACCATGCAATGCCGGGTGCGAAGCAGGCCTGATCGAGCGCGTAGAGTTTCGGGAAATCGCTCGGTGCAATGAGCCGCAGCGAGAGGGCCACAGCTATCTGCGTGCGTCCTGCACGGCCTCGCCAGTTCTGGCGGTTGTCTCTGCGGCGGGCTGCAGGACGACGCCGCTGTAGAGCGAGGCGGCGGCGAGCCTGCCGTTCAGCGAGGCGACCGAATGCACGGTCCAGCCGGTATTCCACCAGGTCCAGGACTGATCGTGGGGGTCGACGGAGTAGATCACGGTGCCCACGTTGCAGGTGACGATCAGGCGGCTCAGCGACGCATCCCACGTGAGGCTGTTGACCGCGACGACGGGCAGACGCCTGAGGGCTGACCAGGTGCTGCCGTGATCCTGGGAATAGAAGACGCCTTCGCGGCCGCCAGCCCACAGCGTGCCGTCGGGTGTGAGGGCCAGAGCCGCGAGAACCGTCAGGCCGGCGGGGAATGTGAGGGATTGCCAGGTTGCGCCGTTGTCTTCCGAAGCGGCGATGCCTTCGCGGCGGCCGATGAAGACACGGTTTCCATCGGCGGCGATGGTCAGATAATCGCCGGCGCCGGTAAAGGCTTTGGCCGCGTCAGTGGTGAGAGCCGGCGTCCATGAGGTTCCGCGGTCGGTGCTGCGGAAGATGCCCTGCGAGGTGGCCGCGAACCAGGTGCTACCTGAGGATGCAAGCGCAGTGATCCGACCCCGGAGCTGTGCGGGAGCTTCGGCCCTGGCAGCAACCGGGACCGGATGTGCAGCACGCCGATTCTTTCCGCGCGGGATGGTTTTCACCGGAGGCGGAAACTCAGGCGGATCCGGCTGCCCTGCCAGCGCATCGGCATGCACCCAGGAATTTCCATCCCAGCGGAAAATCCCATCGCTGCTGCCTGCCAGCAGGGTGCCGTCGTCGCTCTGCGCGAGGACAAAGACGTCGCCGCCATGCAGCCCGTCGCTCTGCTGCTTCCAGGTGCTGCCGAGATCGTTGCTGACGAAGACGCCGCCCCAGGTCTTGTCGTTGATGACGCCGGCGTACATGGTGCCGGACGACTTTTCATCGACGAGGAGAGCGGCGACCTGGCGCTGCGAAAATCCCGTATTGGAATCCTGAAATGCGGCCGCGCCGTCTTCGCTGGCCAGCACGCCGCTGCGATCGGTCGCCAGCAGCACGTGCTTTGGATTGCGGGGATCGATGTAGACGTCGTTGACGATCACGTCCGGGCCAGTGGTGCGGGCCCAGTTCTCGCCGCCGTCCTGGGTCCTGTAAAGACCCTCGGTGGTGCCGGCATAGACGGTGTTGCGCTCCGCCGGGTCCATGCGCAGCGAGCGGGTGCGACGCGCGGTGGAAGGAATGCCCTGGACTTTGCGGAATTCGTAACCGAAGTTGTCACTTTTGTAGATTCCCGAGCAGGCGCTGAGAAACATCACGCTGGGACGGGAGGGATCGACAATCATCGAGAACACATCGGAGTCGTCGATCACGCCCTGGCGGATGTTGGTCCAGTGCGCTCCGCCATCGTTGGTCTTCCAGGGAAGATGCCAGGTTCCGGCGTAGATGATTTCCGGATCGTAAGGGTCGATGGCGATCGATTCCACTTCGTGAATTTCGGCACCGCCGGGCGGGCTGATTTCCTGCCAGTGCAGACCTCTGTCGGAGCTGCGGTAGACGCCGGTCAGGGTGCCCGCTATCAGCACGCGTGGATTCGACGAGGCCTGGGTGAGCGCGCGCACCGATTGCCCATGCATGTCGGCGGCTTCGGACCATGTGTGTCCCTGATCGTGGCTGATGTAGATGCCGCCGTCGGGATGATCCATGACCCAGACGGCGGCGTAGAGAGTCTTCGGGTCGGAGCGATCGACGACCAGGCCGTCGACCACCAGATCGTCTCTGGTGCCGAGCCGGGCCAGGCGCGACCACGATGAGCCCTGGTCAGAAGAGACATAGATCCAGCTGTCGGTGGTTCCCAGATAGATGCGGTTGGGGTCGCGCGCGCTGAAGGCGAAGCGGCGCGCATCGCCGCCGTCGGGGCCGGTGGGAGCCCAAGGCGTCGTATTCGCGGCAAGCACGGGCGCGCTGCCCAGCGCAGGCAGAAAGGCGGCCAGGGCCAGCAGCAGAGTTCGAGGGCACTTCAGCTTCATCATTCCCATCAACGGAGGCGGTTGCCCGCGGGGCTGTTGCGAACAGACAGGGCCGCTGACTTCATGCTATCGGTTTTCGCGGTTACACGGTCTGTGGTGCCGCAGTCAGCCTCATGATCGGCAACACGCGGTCGCGGACCTGACGAAGGTACGACCGCGCGTGGCTCTCGGATCAAAAAAACAGGGCCGACCGGAATCCGGTCAGCCCTGTTCTTTTCAGGTTGCTGGTTACTGGGCTTTCTTCGCAGCCGCCTTGTGGTGATGCACAGGAACGGGCTTGCGAGGCTGGGCCTTCACAGCGCTCTCGTCGACAGCGGTCGTGCTGGGCACGTCGTTGTCGAAGTTCGCGCCTGCCGGAACCAGGTAGTCTTCCACCTCGTTCTGGGCGTTGCTGCCCGTCCTCACCTGGATACGGCTGGCGTCGATGCCCTTCTCCGTGACCAGGTAAGCCTTGGTGTTGACGGCGCGCTGCGCTGCCAGATCGGCGGCAGTGGGCACCTTAGCGTGGTGTTTGCCTTTGGGAGCCGGGACCGGGGCCGAGTTGCCGACGACCACCAGAGAGGCATCCGCCTTCTGCTGAGCGTTCAGCGCCACATCGTCCAGGCAAGCCTTGGCTTCGTTGTCGACACGCGCCGGACGCTTCTTGTCCTTATCGAACTGGATATTGCAGAGCGTCTGGGTTTTGGGAGTGGGCGGCGGAGGCGGCGCTTCCACATTGACTGTGGTGGTGGCTGAAGCCGTCTGTCCCTTGTCGTCCTGCACCGTGCCGGTGACCGTGATCGTTCCAGCTGGAGCACCGTTGGAGGAGAGCGTTGCGGTATTGCCGGTTCCATTGATGGAGCCAGCGGAAGCCGAGTAGCTGTAGGTCAGCGGCCGGCTTTGCGGGCTGACGCCGTTGCAGGTGATGGTGGAACTGGCACCCGGCTGAACCGTGGTTGGATTCGCTGAGCAGCTGATGGTTGGCGGCTCAAACTGCTTCACGGTAAACTGCGCGGTGCAGTCGGCGGACTGGCCAGCTTTCGGGCCTTCGGTCACATGGCCGGAGACGGTGTAGGTGCCGGGCTGCAGACTGCCGGTATCGATGGTGGTGGTGGGGTTGGTGCCGGAAACCGTGAGGCCCTGACCGCTCCAGGTGTAAGAGGGCGTCTTTTTGGGATTGAGATTGGTTGCGGTTCCGGTGACGGTGACCTGCTCCCCTGGGAAGACCGAGGCGGGGTTGACAACGCAGGCGTACTGCACCGGCGGCGGAGGCGCGATGCTGCCAAAGTGGAGGACCAGGCCCGTGCTGAGCCGGGCGGCGTTGACGTTGGCGCGCCCGCCGATCTGCTGGGCCGGGCCGAAGTCCGCGTGCCAATATTCGTAATCAGCCTGGAAGACCCGCCAGGCGAAGCGATGGGTGATGTTGTAGTCCAGCCCCCCGCCTACGGTCAGGGCCGGCCCCCAGGTGTAAGGGTGCTTCGGCTGGAAGCCCGGGCCGGAGATATTGGGACCGCCGAGGCGGACTCCGCCGGCCAGACCATGAGCGAAAACCGTCATACCTTCATCTGTCGGGTAGCGGAAGATGATGCCGGCCGAGGCTGTCTGGGCGCCGTCATTGGCCCCATTGGGATGGTTGGCATACTCGACTTGTCCGCCCACGTAACGGTTGAAGTAGTAGGCAAAGCTGCCAATGGCGCCGTAGGTAATCGAAGAGTAATTGAGGTCGGTGTTGACCCCGCCCGCTTCGGGGGTGGACACAGTGCCATGCGGAGCCACAAATGAATACCCCATAAATACGTCCATGCGGGACGTGTCCTGATCCGCGGTATGGGGAGTGGGTGCTGAAGGCGTTGAGGACGAAGTCTGCCCCCACAGCGTCGCTGCCCCGAGTAGCATCGCGCACCCTCCAAGCAAAGCTCGGCCTGAAAAGCCTAACGTGCGAAAATCCATGCGTCTATCCTCCGCAATCGACTGATAATTGCTGATAATGAGCTGCGTGAGCCCGTGCAACTTTCTGATTCGAAGTGGCTAACGGGAGGGGGCCGGAAAAATCCTACGCGACAATGACGTTACCACAGGATCACCCTGCTTAGAAGCCAATTATTTCAATAAGTTGCTTGAAAAAGACTGAAAAAGGCGTCATGTGTCGAAACGGTTAACGCGGTGCCGTCACACCGAAATCAAAGGGTAAACGAGAGTTTCTGTCGAGGGGGAAATCGCAGCCGCAATCGACCGCGGGCGAACTGCGTTGATAATAAAGTACTCAACCTTCGCCTCTTATTGCAAGTTCAGGACCCGCTTCAGGCTACCGTGCTCGTGCTGAATCTTCTCCTGAAGAAGCGTGATGGCATACAGGAGCTGCTCGGGGCGCGGCGGACAGCCGGGTACGTAAACGTCGACCGGAATCACCTGATTAACCCCCTGCACGAGCGCGTAGTTGTTGAACACGCCGCCGGAGGTGGCGCAGGCGCCCATGGAGATGACCCATTTGGGCTCCGGCATCTGGTCGTAGAGGCGGCGAATCACGGGCGCCATCTTCCAGGAAACGCGCCCGGCAATCACCATCAGATCGGACTGGCGCGGGGAGGGGCGGAAGACCTCGGCGCCGAAGCGCGCGACGTCGAAGCGAGACGCACCCATAGACATCATTTCGATGGCGCAACAGGCGAGGCCAAAGGTCATCGGCCAGATGGAGTTCTTCCGAACCCAGTTAATCGCCGCATCGGCGGTGGTGAGAAAAACGCCGTCCGGCTGCTCGTATCCGTAGCTGGCCTCGAGGACTTTTTCGCGGTTCTTCGCGCTGCTTTCCAACGTGCCGAACAGCCGGCGATCTCGTAGCGCTTCGCTCATGTCTTCAATATACCCGCCATATACCCGCCATGGCCGCTTGTTTTCATAGTCCACAGCGCGCCCGACGTTTTTCTTTGCCGTTTGGGAAAATGCCTTTCCAGCCTGACTACAGTATTTCTGAACGCCGCGTTGCATCGCCGTGTTGATAGTTCGACCGCGCAGAATTCGCAGATGATTGCGATAATCTTGCGGTGGCTTCGCCCACTGAAAAACTCCGGTACCCACTTTTCAGATTCCGAACCGCGACAGCGCCGCTGCATTTCTCTGTTTTCGATTTACGAAAAATATGTAAAAGTGGGGTTCAGGTATTTCCTGCGTTTTTGAGTCCACCACCAGGCTACGGGAATAACGGCCCGCGCCTCACCGGTCACCCCGTCGTGACATATTTCCGTCGATTGCCAGCGGAGTTATATGCACTTTCGTCGTCTGATTCGGTTGCTTTGCCTTCTCCCTTTGTGTTGCGCTTCCGCGGCCCTGGCCCAAACGCCGGCGCCCACGGTCTCCAACGGTGACAACGCCTGGATGTTGACCAGCGCGGCGCTGGTTTTGATGATGACCGGGCCTGGCCTGGCGCTCTTCTATGGCGGGTTGGTTCGTCGCAAGAACGTGCTCGCCACCATGATGCAGAGCTTCGCCATGATGTGCATCATCACGGTGCTGTGGGCGCTGGTGAGCTACAGTTTGGCGTTCGGAACCGGCAACGCTTTCATCGGCGGTCTGCACAATGCCTTCATGCACGGGGTTGGCCTGGCGCCCGATCCGGATTACGGAGCCACGGTCCCGGCGCAGACTTACATGATCTATCAGCTCATGTTCGCCATCATCACGCCGGCGCTGATCACCGGAGCCTTCGCCGAGCGCATGAAGTTCAGCGCGATGTGCCTGTTCCTGACGCTGTGGGCCATTGTTGTTTATTCCCCGATGGCGCATATGGTGTGGGGCAAGGGCGGACTGCTGAATGCCTCGCTCAACGGGAAGATTCCCTGCCTCGACTTCGCCGGCGGTACAGTGGTTCACGTTACGTCAGGAGTCTCGGCGCTGATCTGCGCGCTTTATCTCGGCAAACGGGTGGGGTATCCGAAAGAACCTTCGCCGCCGCACTCCGTCGTGCTCAGCTTTATCGGAGCGTGCCTGTTGTGGGTGGGGTGGTTCGGATTCAACGCGGGTTCCGCGGTGAACGCCAGCGGCCTCGCCACCAGCGCGTTCGTCAACACTCACTTCGCTACAGCGGCCGCGGCGATGGGCTGGGCCGCCGCCGAGTGGATCCGCAACGGCAAGCCGAGCGCCCTCGGCGCGATTTCAGGCGCTGTGGCAGGACTGGTCGCGATCACGCCGGCTTCCGGTTTCGTACAGCCGATGTCCGCGTTGGTCATCGGAGCGGTCGCGGGTGTTGGCTGCTTCCTGATGGTCACCGTGGTGAAAAGCTGGTTCGGCTACGACGATTCGCTCGACGCCTTCGGGGTGCACGGAGCGGGTGGCACGATTGGCGCCATTCTAACCGGGGTTTTTGCCTCCAGCGCCATCAATCCGGTGTACGGAGCCGGCAAGCCGACGGGCGGCATCGAGGGGAACTGGCATCAGGTGCGGAATCAGTTCATCGGGGTGGCCATAGCCTGGGTGCTGTCGATTGTCGGGACGCTGATCCTGCTCAAGCTGGTCGACATGGTGATTGGTTTGCGCGTAACCCGCGAGGACGAAATCGAGGGTTTGGACGTGACACAGCACGGCGAAGAAGGCTACGATTTCGGTTCGTAATTATCAACGTATACTCACTTCAGCCAGGGATTCGACAACGCCAATGCAAAAGATCGAAGCTGTCATTCAACCATCCAAGCTGGACGCAGTAAAGGACGCCTTGCTCGAAGCGGGCATCGAAGGCATGACCATCCTCGAGGCGCGCGGCCACGGGCGCCAGAAAGGCCACACGGAGTTCTATCGCGGCCGCGAATACACCGTCGACCTTCTGCCCAAGATCAAAATCGAGATGGTGGTCCGCGACGAAATGGCCGAGAAGGCCATTCAGGCCATCCTGTCAACGGCGCGCACCGGGAAAATCGGCGACGGCAAAATCTTCGTCTCGAAAATCGACGACGCCATTCGCATCCGCAACGACGAGCGCGGCCCCTCCGCGCTCTGATTTCGGCCGCAGCCGTTCCGCTGGTCCGAACGAAGTTAAGCAGCACCCGCCGCTTCTGCCGGAACGGCGAACACGTTTGGATCATTGATGGGTCCTGGGCCGAGCCATGATCACTGAGCCGCTCACTCTCACGCGTCTCCGCAGTCGCTATCAGGACGACTCCACCCAGTTGCGTCAGAGCTTTGAGCGCACCGGCGACGGGTCGGCGGTCATTCGCCGCCGTTCGCAGATCGTGGGCACCCTGTTGCGGACGCTGTGGGAGCACGTCTCGCCCATCAATGCGCAAAACGACATCGCGCTGGTCGCGACGGGGGGATTCGGGCGCCGCGAGCTGTTCCCCTGCTCTGACGTCGATGTGCTGTTCCTGTGCGCCAACGAAAAGGTCGAGCCCGCGTACAAGGAACAGATTCGGGCCTGCACGCAGGCCATGTGGGACATCGGTCTTCGCGCCAGCCCGGTGACGCGCACGCTGAAGGAGACGGAGCGCGTTCATCCGGACAACCTGGAGTTTACCGTGTCATTGTTGGATCGGCGCTATCTGACGGGCAGTCGCGAACTCTACGCCAAATTCGAAAAGGAACTGCTGCCGTCGGTCATCCTGCGCGAGTGGGACACCGTAGTGCAGAACCTGGCCGAGATGGCCCGCGCGCGCCACTCCAAATACGGAGACACCATTTTCCACGTTGAGCCCAACGTTAAGGAGTGTCCCGGGGGGCTGCGCGACTATCACCTGGCGCAGTGGCTGACATTGCTGAACTCAATCCAGGAGCAAAAGGCGTGGCCGCGCTCCGCGGCGGACGACTTCTACGGCACGCACGACGAGCCCGAATCCGCGTACGACTTTCTCTCCGCGGTGCGATGTTTCCTGCATTACCGTTCCGGCCGCGACGATAACACGCTCGACTGGCACGCCCAGGACGAAGCTGCGGCGCGATCGATCGGACTGGAGACCCGCGGGACTTCCGATCCGGCGTACTGGATGCGGACGTGGTACCGCCAGGCCCGCACCGTCTACCGCCGAGCCTCGCTTCTTATCGACGCAGTCCCGCCGCCGCGCCGCTCTTTCTACAAACAATTTCGGCGCAAGCGGACGCCGGTTCCCGGTACCGATTTCTTCCTCGAAGATGGCCGCCTCGATCTGGCTGAAGGAGCAACGATCAATGACGCCGACAGCATTCTGCACATCTTCGGCCTGATGGGCAAGCACGGCTATCGACTCAGTTTCGCCGCAGAGGACCGCATCTCCGACGCGCTGCCGATTCTCGCCGTGCAGATGCCGGAAGGCCCGTTCCTGTGGAATTGCCTGCGCGAGGTGCTGCTGGGCCCGTGGGCGGCGCATGCGCTGCGCACGATGCATGCGCTGGGCATCCTCGAGTTGATCATTCCCGAGTTTCACGGTATCGAGTCGCTGGTGATTCGGGACACCTGGCATCGCTACACCGTCGACGAGCACACGTTCCACGTGATCGACAACGTGCACCGGCTGCGCCAGCCGCAGCACGAATGGGAGAAGCGTCTGGCGGGACTGCTGCCGGAAATCGATCGCCTCGACCTGTTCTTCCTCGCGCTGCTGATGCACGACACAGGCAAGGCGCGGCGCACCGGCAACCACGCCAGCAACAGCGTGGAGCTGAGCGAGAGCCTCTTCTCGCGCCTCGAACTCGATCCCGACGAGCGTGAAATCGTGCGCCGCGTCATTCATAATCACCTGGAAATGTCGGCCGCCATGCGCCGCGACATTTTTGACGCGGAGACGATCCGCTCCTTCGCCGAAAAGGTGGCGACACAGCCGCAGCTCAAGATGCTGACGCTGATGACCTACGCCGACATCCGCGCGGTCTCGCCGGAAGCGCTGACGCCCTGGAAAGCCGAGAGCCTTTGGCAGCTCTACATGAGTGCGTCGAACTTCCTCGATCGCAGCGTCGATGAGATTCGCTACCACGCCTCGGCCGATCCGGCGTTCTTCAGCCGTATCGTGGCGTTGATCCCGGCGGTCACGCCGGGGCGCGCTTCACTGCAGACTCCGGTTCCCACTGACGAACTCCGCGGTTTTCTTGAAGGACTCCCGCAGCGCTATCTCAGCATTCGCACCGCGGAGCAGATCGCCGCGCACTTCCGCATGGCGATGGATCTGCCTGAGGATCCGGTGCAGCTCGCCTACCGTGCGCTGCGCGAGGCGAACGAAATCACGCTGGTGACGCGCGACCGCCCAGGCCTTTTTGCCGACATGGCCGGCGTTCTTTCTGCCTGGGGCATGAACATCGTCAAGGCCGACGCGTTCTCCAACGCCGCCGGCGTCATTGTTGACACATTTCAGTTCACGGACACGTACCGGACCCTCGAACTCAACGCTTCCGAAGTCGATCGCTTCCTCTCGAGCATTCGCGACGCGCTCCTGCACCGAGTATCCATCGACGAGTTGCTGCGATCGCGCAAGCTGAAGCCAACGCGGCCGAAGGTCACCGTGGATACGCGCCTCGAGTTCGACAATGAGGCCTCATCGCACAGCACGCTGCTGCAGATCGTCACCCAGGACACGCCGGGCCTGCTGCGCGAAATCGCCCTCAGCTTCGCTTCCTGCCGGTGCAATATCGAGGTTGCGCTGATCGACACGGAGGGTGAAGCCGCCATCGACGTCTTCTACCTCACTTCTGGCAGCCTGAAACTCGACGAGCCGGCGCAGGCCTCTCTCAGCGCATCGCTGGTGCATAGGCTGGCGCAGCTGCGGCCGTGAGCAAAGTGTCTGCGCTCACGTCGGAGAGGATCGCCGATGTTTTCGGCAGAAGTGCGTCGAGAACATCGGCCACACCGTAGCTCGCGTTTCCTGCGGGCAAAAAACGCGCAACCTCGGTCAGATCGTCGCCGGCCGTCACCAGCGGCGGCTCGACATGATGTCCGCAGCGCACCTGCTGATGACCGATGTTCGCCATCAGGGCATTGCACAGGCACTGGCGGCCCTCCGCATCCTCGGCCTTCCCGCCCTTGGCCAGATACACCGACAGCGGCTCGGCGGGACAGCGGTACGCGATTTTCCCATCCTCATCGCGGTACATCTCGCGCAGAAATCCGAGGTCGCAGATACGTGGCCGCGCAGCCGCAACTGCTTCTTCGGAGGCGGTTCCTTCGAGAATCGCCACTTTGAAGGGAAATCCCGCCGGAGAAGCCAGCGGATCGGTGAAGACCTGCGCCTCGCCCCGCTGCGCCAGATCGAGCAACGCCCGTTTCAGGTCCTCGCGCAATGCGGATTCGCGCGTGAAGGCGAACGCCGTTCCCACCTGCACGCCGGTCGCTCCCAGATCGAGTGCCTCGCGTAGTTTCTCCGCGGAACCATAGCCGCCGGCCAGCCAGAAAGGCACGCCCAGCTCGCGAATCTTGCCGAGGTCGATCGCGTCGCGCTCGCCGTACACCGGCTCACCCTGCGCGCTGAGCTGCAACTTGCCGCGCGGCGGCGCATTGTGCCCGCCAGCGGTTCGCGTTTCGATCACCAGACCATCGACCTTGCCGTTGGCCTTGCGGAGCATGGTCGCAGCCAGCGTGTTCGACGACACGATAGCCAGAAACGCGGGCCGTTGCAGCGGCACCAGGTCGAACTCCATAAAGTCGTGCGGGTCGAAGTGCACTGTTGTGTCGTCGCCGTCGCGCGAGCCGATCACATGGAGCGCGTACTCCGCGGCCTTGTGCTCTGCGAGCGCATCCAGCACCCCGGGCACGTGCAGCGGGATCCCCGCGCCCATCAGCACGTAACCCACGCCCGCCAGCATCGCCCCATACATCGAAGGCAGGTGAGGAATCTGGACCTTTTCGAGGTAGTTGATACCGACGGGATTCGCATGCCCTTCACGGGCCAGAAACACCTCGACGAAGTTGGCCACGATGCACAGCTCGGTCAGCTCGCGCGGATCCTGCTGAACGTGGGTTGGCATGGTGCGGTAGGCGGCTTTGGCGGCCTTGCCGCCGGGGATGTAGTACGCGCGCCAGATGCGGTCCGCCATAGCCGGAAACGGGAATGCATCGAGGCCGCGCCGCATGTGGCCGCCCGGATCGCCGTCCTCCAGCCGCCGTACAAAAATGCCGTCGAGTGCGGTGCCGGAAACCACGCCCAGCTGCCCCTGGCGCGAAACCGCCTGAGCCAGCCGCCAGCTGGATACGCCCGCTCCCATACCGCCCTGAATGATGACCGGATATTGGTGCATACCTAGTTGGATGGTTTCACCGCTGGACAGGCTGCTCTGTCGCAGATTTGTAATATCGATTGCCGGCGGCCGATTTTGCAAACCTTGGTAACGAAGTGCGCACCTGCGGTACCGTGTGCTCCTCCGTTCGCCAACGCTTCTTACTCAATCACTTCAGGTACGCACGCACCAGCTCGATCAAATCCTCTGCCAGCTCTGTTGCCGGCATGGTGTCCTTCTCGGGCGACATCATGTGCAGCCGGATGTGGTCCTCGAGAACTTCAGCCATGAGGCTGTTGATGCCGCCACGAATATTGGCGAGCAGCATTAGGACGTCGGCGCAGTGCTCTTTCTGCGTCAGGGACCTTTCGATGGCATCAACCTGGCCGCGGATCCTGCGCACTCGCGCAATCAGCTTCTGCTTTTCTCGTGATTCTCCGGGCATCCGGTGGTCCTCCAGCGCCTTGCTGATATCCTACCGGGATATAGTATAATTAGAACAACGCTGCTTTGCACCGAAGCCAGGCCGAAGTGTCCTGATATGAATCATATTTAACTGATTTTCATAAACCGCAGTTAACAATCTTTGCGCCAATCCATAAACTACTCTGGACAGGACCGCACCGTAGCGCGCCGGTTCAGCCCACGGGCCCGCGGAGGAAGACGTTGCGCCATCAGATTCCCTGGCCGGTCCTGCTGCTCGCGGCCGCGAGTTGCCTCACCGCGTTCGCGCAATCGTCGGGGCTCCCCGATATTCCAGCGCCCGGGCAGCGACCGGAAGCCGCAAACGCCGGGGTCATCTCCTTCCAGAAGCCGATCACCCAGGATCCCCCAGCATCCGGCACGCATGACAGCACGGGTCAGGAACCGCAGAATAACCCGGGACCCGAGCTCACCATGTTCCCGCACAGCCAGACCGCGCGCTACTGGATTTCCGGCCAGACCAACACCATTTTCCAGGCGAAGCCAGGCTTTCACTCACCTTACCAGGGCCCCAACAGCCTGGACAATGCGGGGGAGTACAAGACCTCGCTGGTGGAGACGCTTTTTCTCGGCTACCAGCCTCATCACAGCTTGCGCTACAACACGGATCTGCTCATCGATTTTGAGAGCGCCGGCGGACGCGGTCTCGGAGAGGCTCTGGGCCTTGCCGGCTTCACTAACCTTGACGTGGTTCGCAACCCTAATCTCGGGACCGCTCCTTACATCGCGCGCGGCGGCATTCACCAGACCATTGGCCTCACCAGCGAAATGATCGAATCCGACCGCGACCAGTATTCGCTCGCTACTCAGGTTCCGGTGCGGCGGTTCGAAGCGCGGGTCGGCAAGATGGGCGTGAACGATTTCTTCGACGTCAACGATGTCGCCACCGACAGCCATTTGCAGTTCCTCAACTGGACGATCGACGACAACGGCGCATATGACTACGCCGCCGACACGCGCGGCTACACCGTGGGCGGCATGCTCGAATACGACGACCGCAACTGGAGCGCGCGCTACGGCATCTACGCCATGCCCATCGTCGCCAACGGCATTAGTCTCGACTGGGCCTTCTCTCGCGCACACGGCCAGAACTGGGAATACGAGTTGCGTCACTCCTTCCTCCCAGGCCACAAGGGCACGACGCGCATTCTCGCCTTTGCCAACACCGCGCACATGGGCAACTACCGCCTCGCCGTGCAGGACTATCTGGCGGAACTGACGCCCAAACCAGACATCATCTCCGTTGAACGGTTCGGCACCGTGAAATACGGCTTCAGCTGGAACAATGTGCAGGAGATCACGGAGAACCTGCGCATTGGCACGCGGTTTGGCTGGAATGACGACCATGAAGAATCGTACGCATACACGGAAGACGCGCAATCGGTGGTGATCGCCGGCGATTATGCGGGAGCGCGCTGGCATCGCCCCGCGGATAAGATCGGCGTCGCCGTGGTTAGCAACGCGATCAAGAAAGACCACCAGAATTATCTGAAGGATGGCGGCCTCGGTTTTATCCTCGGCGACGGCCACCTGAACTACGGACGCGAAAACATCGTCGAAAGCTACTACACCTGGCATGCCTGGAAGGGTTTGTTCTTCGCCCTCGATGTGCAGCACATCGACGATCCCGGTTACAACCGCGATCGGGGACCGGTATGGGTCGAGGCGGTCCGCGGCCACATGGATTTCTGACTTCCCGCAACTGATTACCATTCAGTAAACCATTTGATAATCGGCCTCATCCAAAGTTACTGACTCCGGAAGCAACTCAAGAGGAGAGGTCGGTGACCGTGAAGCCAGTTGTGGGTGTGCGTGGCGTGTTGCGAGGAATGGGTTGCGAGGCGGATTGCAGGTTGCCGACGTGGAAGGAGACTTCGACCACAGGGCGCGTGTACACGCGATGCAGGATTCTCGATGAGCCATTCGGCCTTCCCGACGGGGCTTATACAGTGTTCTTTGCCGGCCATGCCGTGCCAACCAGGAAATTTGAAGGCAGGTGGACGCTGACCTTTCTTCCTCCGGGGATCGATTTGGAAAGAGCCGCCTGACCCACGCGGCTGCGCGGTTATTTCCGCATCGGACCGGGCTTCGGTGCGGCGTTGCTGTCCGAACCTCCGATTCACTCATCAGGCTAAGATGGAATTCGTTGCTGGAGGCTTGCTTGCGTGTCGGACTGATGACCCGAGAGTATCCGCCGTACGTGTATGGCGGCGCCGGCGTCCACGTCGAATACTTAAGCCGCGAGCTGGCGAAGACGATTGAGGTCGAGGTTCATTGCTGGGGCGATCAGTTTTCCAACCAGGGCAATCTGCATGTTCGCGGCGCCGAGCCATGGTCGCAGATCAGCAACGGCACGCAGGAGAAATTCAAAACTGCGCTGGAGACTTTCAGCCTGAATCTAGCGCAGATGACATCGATCTCCGCGATCGATATCGCGCACACGCACACCTGGTACGTCTCGATGGCGGGCTTCTTCGCAAAGAAGCTCTACGGGATTCCGTTTGTGCTGACCACACACAGCCTTGAGCCGCTGCGCGCGTGGAAGGCGGAACAGCTGGGCAGCGGCTACGCCATGAGTTCGTGGATGGAGCGCACCGCGATTCTCGACGCCGATGCGGTGATCGCCGTCTCGCAGGGGACCAGGGCAGACATTCTTCGCGCGTATCCGGAGATTGACGCCGAGCGCATTCGCGTTATCTACAACGGAATCGACCTGACGGAATATCAGAAGACGCCGGAGACAACCGCACTAACTGAATACGGCGTCGATCCAGCGCAGCCCTACGTTTTGTTTGTCGGGCGCATCACGCGGCAGAAGGGGGTCACGCATCTGGTCGATGCGATCCCGCACATGCCGCCGCGCACGCAGATCGTACTCTGTGCGGGCGCGCCGGACACACCGGAGATTGCGGCCGAGATGCGCGAGAAGGTCGAGCGGGTTCGCGCCATCAACCCGCGCGTGATCTGGATCGAGAAGATGCTGAGCAAGCCGGAGGCGATCCAGTTCTACAGCAACTGCAGCGTCTTCTGCTGCCCGTCGGTGTACGAGCCGTTCGGCATCATTAACCTCGAGGCGATGGCGTGCCGTGCGCCAGTCGTGGCCAGCGCCACCGGCGGGATCCTGGAAGTCGTCGTCGACGGCGTGACTGGATACCTGGTTCACTTCGATCAGGACCCGGTGACGAGTTTTCCTGTGCATCCGGAGGTATTCTCGCGCGATCTCGCGGCCAAGGTGTCGGCGTTGCTTGCCGATCCGGTGAGGGCGCGGAGCTTCGGCGAAGCGGGACGGAGGCGGGTGGAGGAGAAATTCGCCTGGTCGGCGATCGCGGAGCAAACCATCGGGCTCTACCGGGAGCTGATCGCGACCCACAGGCAAGAAGGTCGCTGAGCGGCTGGTCGTCGCTTGTCTTCCGGTTGCTACGCCTTCCTTTGCCGCAGATCGCCGCCGGTCATCTGCTTCGGCTGCGCCAGACCCAGCAGGCCCAGAATGGTCGGGGAGATATCGCGCAGCGACCCTTCCGGGCGCAGCGAGTAGTGACTGGCATCTTCGCTGACGAAGATGAACGGCACGGGATTTGTGGTGTGCGCGGTGTGCGGACCGCCGGTCCCGGGATCGACCATGAGCTCGGCGTTGCCGTGGTCGGCCGTGATGAGCCATGCGCCGCCGCCGCGCTGCTTCATCGCCTGATAGATGCGGCCGAGGCAAGCATCGACGGTTTCCACGGCTTTGATGGTGGGCTCCAGTTTGCCCGAGTGGCCGACCATATCGGCGTTGGCGAAGTTCACGACGACCACGTCAAAGGCCCGGTCGTTGACGGCTTTGATGACGGTGTCCGCGATGCCCGCCGCTGACATTTCCGGCGCCAGGTCGTAGGTCGCGACCTTTTGCGATGGGATGAGAATGCGATCCTCGCCGGGAAACGGTTTTTCGATGCCGCCATTGAAGAAGTAGGTGACGTGCGCGTATTTTTCTGTCTCCGCCACGCGCAGGTTGCGGAGATTGGCCTCGGCCATCAGGTTCGCCAGCAGGTTTTCCATCGACTCCGGCAGGATGACCATCGGCAGCGTGAAGTTCTTGTCGTACTGCGTCATGCAGAGGTAGTGCAGGTTGCTGGGAATTTCGGCGCGCGGAATGGTTGCGTCCAGTTCCTCCCATGAAGGCAGCTCACGACCACCTTCTTTGCTGAGGCCGCTGTTGCGCGCAAGCACGCGCGTGATTTGGCGGGCGCGATCGGCGCGGTAGTTGAACATGATGCAGACATCGTCGTCGCGGATGACGCCGTTCGGATACCCGTGCTCATCTGTAACAACGAACGGCACAATAAACTCGTCGGTGATGCCGTTGTTGTACGACTCCTTCACGCGCGCGACGGCATCCTTGTAGGCGCCGCCCTCGGCCTGGCCTTTGACCATGGCGTCGAATGCTTTCTTCTCGCGCTCCCAGCGGCGGTCGCGATCCATCGCGTAGTAGCGGCCGGAAACGCTGGCCAGCTTGCCGCCAAACTCGCGCACCTTCTGTTCCAGCGCTGCCAGGTAGCCGGCGCCGCTGGTGGGCAAAGTGTCGCGCCCGTCCATGAAGGCGTGGACGAAGACCTTCTCGACGCCCTGTTGCTTCGCGGTCTTGAGCAGCGCGTAGAGATGCTCCTGATGCGAGTGCACTCCGCCATCGGAGACCAGCCCGAACAGATGCAGCTGGGCCTTGCGCGCCTTCTGCATGGCTTCGACGATGGCCGGGTGCGTGAAGAACGCGCCGCTCGCGATGAGCGCGTCGATGCGGGTGATGTCCATCTGGACGATGCGCCCGGCGCCGATGTTCAGGTGGCCGACTTCGCTGTTTCCCATCTGCCCGTCAGGCAGGCCGACGAAATGATCTGAGGCATGCAGGAGGGTGTTGGGGTACTCCTGGAGCAGCTTGTCGTAGGTCGGCTTGCGGGCCAGCGCGATGGCGTTGTTTTCAATCTGCGGGCGATAGCCCCATCCATCCAGAATGGTCAGGACAACAGGTTTTGCAACGGGCACGAAATCTCCTCTGCGGCTTGCCAGATACGCTCGCGAAAATGCGGAGCCGTGGCTCCGCATCCCGCCTGACTCTACTGTGGCGCGGTTGGTGGATGCTCCTCGTGATAGACCTTCGCTGCGGCGTCAATTTCATCTTTGTGCCGCTGGATGACATCCAGCATTACTTGCTGCCCGAGCTGCGCTCCGGCATCTTGCCCTTCGTTGAGAACCTTCGGCATGACAGCGATCATGTGTTTGCCCGCGGGCGATTTGTAAAAGGCGATAATCGCGGCGGCGTCCTCCGTGGAAAGATGCTGCTGGAAGGACCGTACCATTGCTCCCTCAAAATCCGCGGTCCCCAGGGTTCGCTGCAGATCGGCCAGCACATCCGCCGGTATATACGGCATCATCTGCTTCAGGTTCGGCAGCATGCCGTCGAGCATCTCCCGCTTCATGGAATCGCTTCCCGTCAGATGGAGAATCTCGTAGACCTGCGCCGCGGTCACCGGGTGCGCGGGCGGCGGATTCTCACTGACCGCGGTGCCGGCCACGCTCGAGCCGCTTCCTGACTTCGCTGTTGTGGTCGCCGCCATCAGCGGCATCGTCGCCAACAGAACCATCCACGCCATCTTCCGCATTGGAGCCTCCCTTCAAGGACACCTGTTGCGATGCCGCAAACACTGCGGCTTCGAATCAAATGTCTCGACGTGGAGACAAGGGTTACTATCTGCCAGTCCTCGACACTGCGCAATCGAAGCGCCACGGTGGCAGCCTGCCGATTAGATCTTCTTAATCCCCGTAGTTCACGGCCTCGAGGCCGAGAAACTCCGCCGTCTGCCCCAGCTCTTCCTCAATACGCAGCAGCTGGTTGTACTTGGCGATACGATCGGTGCGCGACGCGGAGCCGGTCTTGATCTGCCCCGCGCCAGTGGCTACCGCAAAATCGGCGATGAAGGTGTCTTCCGTCTCGCCGCTGCGGTGCGAAATCACGGAGGCATAGCCGTAGCGCCGCCCCAGCTCGATGCACTCAAAAGTCTCGCTCACCGTGCCAATCTGGTTGAGCTTGATCAGAATCGAATTGGCGACACCCTCTTCAATGCCCTTCTGGAGCAGCTCGGTGTTGGTAACGAAGATGTCGTCGCCCACCAGCTGGACCTTCTGGCCCAGTTCCCGGGTCAGAATCTTCCAGCCGGCCCAGTCGTTCTCGGCCAGGCCGTCCTCGAGCGAGACGATGGGGTACTGGCGCACCCAGTCTGCATAGAACGCGACCATTTCTTCGGCGCTTTTCTCGCTCTTGTCGGATTTCTTGAAAACATATTTGTTCTTGTCTGCGTCGAAGAACTCGCTCGACGCCGGATCGAGCGCGATGGCGACTTCCTCGCCCGGTTTGTAGCCGGCGAGCTGGATCGCCTCGAGGATGACCTCAATGGCTTCGGTGTTCGACTTCAGCGATGGCGCGAAGCCGCCCTCGTCGCCCACCGCCGTGTTGTAGCCTTTTTTCTTCAGCACGCCCTTGAGCGTGTGAAAGACCTCTACGCCCCAGCGCAGCGCGTCGGCGAAGCGCTCGGCTCCGACGGGCATAACCATGAATTCCTGAAAGTCGACGTTGTTGTCCGCGTGCGCGCCGCCGTTCAGGATGTTCATCATCGGGGTGGGCAGCACCGACGCGTTGGCGCCGCCGAGATACCGGTAGAGGGGAATCTTCAACTCGCTGGCCGAAGCGCGCGCCGCCGCCATCGAGACGGCGAGGATCGCGTTGGCCCCGAGCCGGCCTTTGTTATCGGTGCCGTCGAGCGAAATCATGGTCGCATCGAGCAGACGCTGATTGCTGGCGTCCATGCCGGTCAATTCCGGCGCCAGAATGCTCTCGATATTCTCGACCGCTTTCAGCACGCCCTTGCCCAGATAGTGGCTTTTGTCGCCGTCACGCAGCTCCACCGCTTCGTGTTCGCCGGTCGAAGCGCCGCTGGGGACGATGGCACGGCCCAGCGTTCCGCTTTCCAGAACCACATCGGCTTCCACCGTCGGGTTTCCGCGTGAATCCAATACTTCCCGCGCGTGAATCGCAGCAATTTCCATCATTTTGCTCCTCGTGATGTGGTGCTGTAGTCGCTCTCTAAGTTTGGGCCGCCGATCCACGCGAATCGCTTCCCCGGTGGCCGCGCCGATGGTTTCAAGAATGCTCATCGAAGGCCTTTCGCCTTGCGATTTTTGCAGGAGTCCACCGCAAATTCTAGCAAACGAACATCACAGACAACGGTGACGGGCGTCACCGCGAAATGGATGTGGAGACAGTCTTGGGGGGCTACGGATTCGCCGTGGGGGAGGAAGGCCCGCGCGTGGTTAAGCCCTTCAGCAGAAACTCCCGCAGCAGATTTGTTCCCGCGTGCCCGCCAATTTCGATAAGGCCGTTCACAAAGGTAAGCGAAACACCGCGATTTGCGGCCGGGTAGTACAGGTTCGACAAGCCACCCGCCGCGAAGCTACCCAGAACCTCGGAGTAGTTCGGCGCCGGACGGCCATTGTCGCCCCGGCAGACAAAGGTCTGCGCAACAGCGTAAAGCGCACGCGAGCGGGCGCTCCCCGTGCCCTTGTAGAAGTAACGCGGATCCTGATGGAACAGCGATGGAAAGACCGCGCTGCCGAGCATCCGGCCGTCGAAATCGTTGGCATAGGCGGCGCCGAAACGCTTCGCGAAACCTGACAGGTTCTCGCCGTAGACCGGGTCAATATCTCGCACCTGTTCGCCGCCCGCCAGCGCAGCCGCTCCCAGGAAAGCCATCGGATCGATCATCGACCGGAAGGCAAGCTGGAATTTCTGCCGCGTATTCATCGGCGCCGCGCCCCACTCGAAGCTCGTGTAGAAGTTTGGGAAGACTCCGAGGACCCGCTGACTCTCCTCCACATGAATCTCCTGCTCGGCAATCTCTTCCTGATTCGCGGTCACGCGCACCTCGGTCACGCCCGCATTCAGTGGAAGAATCACTCCGGACAGAAAGCGCGTTTCCCCCGCATGGAGTGCGATGTCGGGGGTGACAACAGTTCCCATACCGAGTGCTGAAACCGTCAGTTTGTAAGTCTCCGCCGGCAACCCCGAAAAGGTGAATTGCCCATTGCTCCCTGACTGGACGACCAACTGGCCGGTTGAGTCCGGGCCAGACAGGACCACGCGCGCGCCCTGAACAACACCGCCATTGGTGTTGAGGATCGTTCCCGCAACCGTTGCGGGCGCAGCGGGTCCGGCTTGCTGGCCGGTTGCATCTTTTTGGAGGAGGCTCGTCGAGGAACTTAGGCCGGGAGCATCCGGCAGGTCCAGTTCACGAGTTACCGCACTCGCCGATTGCTGCGCGCGCGCGGTCGATATCACGCCCGCGGAAACTACCGGCAATATCAGGCTCGCGACACACACGCGCAACACGCTCAGGCGCCTGAGGCGGGAAAAACGAAGGCCCAAAGACACTACTCACCTCGGAAGTTTTGTACCCGTAGTCCGTTCGGATCAGTTCAATTCTTCGTGCCCGGCGGGAGCCTGGAGATGGCCGGTGCTGTATAGGACGTCGTTTCCTTACGGGGAGTGAGCGCCAAGCACTGGATTTTCTGGCAACCCTGGGATGCCTAATCATAGAGGTTTTCTGTGCGGCGTGCCCTGAACCAGGACCTGCGTCTTATACTGGCGCAGCATTCGAAGAGGCCGGCGGTTCAGAAGCTCAGACGATAAAGGAATCATCATGCCCATCACGATTCTTCGCCTCGGCTCGACGCGCTCGCCTGATGAAGGGCTGCGGCTCGGCACGGTGCGCCGGCCGCCGCGGGGCGTCCCGAAGGCCGATTTCGCCAAACGCGACTTCTACGATGTTTGGTTGCCGAATCTTTCTCCCAGCGAGCCGCGGCTCAAACGGGCATTGGCGTCGCAGGATCCGCACTCAGAAAACCCAGACCGCGCGTGGAAAGCGTTCGAGCGCAAATTTCGAGCACAGATGAGCCAGCACGATGCAGCGCACCTGCTCGATCTGCTGGCGGCGCTCTCGCACGGGACCAATTTCTCGCTCGGCTGCTATTGTGCCGACGAGAAGCGCTGTCACCGGTCGATTCTCCGCAAGCTGCTCGCCGAGCGCGGGGCGAAATTCTCCTGAGGCGATCGAGCGGCCCGGTTGAGCTGGGCGAATTGACGACCAGTGACTGCCGCGTCACCCTTGCGCGGCGACCCCTGCCGCATCCAAGATGGTGGGTACCCGCCGAGGTTGTGCCATGCTACGCCGGATTGCCTGCTTTTTCCTGCTCCTGCTGTTTGCCGCTGGATGCATTTCGACGCTTCGCGCCCAAAGCCAGGACCCGAACGATCCTCTGACCGAGGACGAGGTCCAGCAGATTCGCGAAAGCAAGACGAATCCCAACGAGCGCATCAAGCTTTACATCAAGTTCATTGATGAGCGCCTCGACGCGATGAAGCAATTTTCTGGCCCTGGCAAGAGCGCAAACGAGAAGGCCCAGGTGCGCGATAAGCTCGAGGAGTTTACGCGCCTGTGCGACGAGTTGCAGGACAACCTCGATACGTACGACGAGGCACACGCGGATATTCGCAAGTCGCTCAAGGAGCTGGTAGCCGATACGGCGCGATGGCCGGAGGCGCTGAAGGCCGCGGGTGCCGATCCGAGCTACGACTTCTCGCACAAGACCGCGCTGGAGGCCGCGAAGAGCGCCACGGACGAAGCGCATCAGATGTCGCTGGAGCAGGATGTTTACTTCGACGCGCACAAGAAGGAGCGCGGCGGCACCGGCACCGGGCCCAGCTAGCGCCTGCCCCAATGGCCATCGGCTCGCTTACACTGAAAACGAGCCCATGTTCTATCGCACCGACGATCTGCGCATCCGCGGCACACGGGTCGTGTTGCCTCCGGTCTTCCTGGAAGAAGAGCTGCCGGTCACTGAGGCGGCTTCCGCGACGGTTTTCCACGCGCGGCAGGAAATTGTCGACATTCTGCAGGGGCGCGACCACCGGCTGCTGGTGGTCGCCGGACCCTGCTCGATTCACGACCCGACGGCCGCGAGGGATTACGCGCGACGGCTGAAGGAGGCGATGACGGAGTTCGCCGGCGAGCTGCGCATCGTGATGCGGGTTTATTTTGAAAAGCCACGGACGACGCTGGGCTGGAAGGGTCTGATTAACGACCCGTTCCTCGACGAGTCGTTTCGGATCAATGACGGCCTGCGCCTGGCACGCAAGCTGCTGCTCGACCTGGCGGAGATGGGCGTGCCGGCGGGCACTGAGTTTCTCGATATGATCTCGCCGCAGTATGTCGCGGAGCTGGTGAGCTGGGGCGCGATCGGTGCGCGCACTATTGAGAGCCAGAGCCATCGCGAGCTGGCGTCCGGTTTGTCGTGCCCCATCGGCTTTAAGAACGGCACGTCGGGCAACGTGCAGATTGCGATTGAAGCGATTCTGTCGACGAGTCATCCGCACACGTTTCTCGGCCACTCGAAATACGGCCAGTCCGCGATCCTGTTTACGGCGGGAAATGCGGACTGCCACATCATCCTGCGCGGCGGCCGCCAGACGGTGAACTACGACGCCGCGTCCGTCGACGAAACCTGCCGGTTGATCGAGAAGGCCGGCCAGGTGCCGCGCGTCATGATCGACTGCAGCCACGCCAACAGCGGCAAGGATCATACGCGCCAGCCTGCTGTGTGCCGCGACGTTGCAGGCCAGATAGCCCGTGGCGATCGCCGCATCATCGGCGTAATGCTCGAGAGCAACCTCGTCGCGGGAGCGCAGAAGCTGGTCCCTGGGCGCGAACTGGTCTACGGCCAGAGCATCACCGATGCCTGCATGGGCTGGGATGAAACCCGCGTTTTGCTGGGGGATCTGGCGCAGGCTGTGCGCGCCGGGCGGGCGAGCGTCGTGCAACCCGTCGCGGTCGGGAAATAGGAAGGGCCTTCTTTGTCACGATTCGCGGAACCTATGGCGCGGTTGATCGAGGAGTTGCGCAAGCTGCCCGGCATCGGCAACAAATCCGCGCAGAGGCTGGCGTTTCATATCCTGCGGTCGGACGAACAGGACGCCGAAGCGCTGTCGACCGCGATTCGCGAGGTGAAGGAGCGGCTTCGCCTCTGTTCCATCTGCAACAACATCACCGATGTCGATCCGTGCCTATACTGCGCCAGCCCCACGCGCAACCAGCGGCTGGTGTGCGTGGTCGAGGAACCGACGAACATTGGCACCATCGAGAAGACGCGGTCCTGGAATGGTGTCTTCCACGTGCTGCACGGCACGCTGTCGCCGCTGCACGGCGTGGGGCCTGAACATCTGCGCACGCAGAATCTCATTGCACGGGCTGAACGCGGCGAACTCGACGAAGTCATCCTGGCGATGTCGCCGACGGTTGAAGGCGAGGCGACGGCGAGCTGGCTCGCGGATCTGCTGCGATCCTCAGGCGTGCGCATCACGCGCATCGCTACCGGCGTGCCGGCGGGCAGCGACATTGAATACGCCGACGAGGTAACGATGACGCGCGCGCTGGAGGGCCGGCGCGAAGTCTAGTGGAGGCGGATAGAAACGGGGGGTCAAGCCCTCAGCAAATGGTTGATTATAAAGGGACGGATAGGGAGAGAAGCCGTACATATTTACTATTTAGTTAGTATGTTGCGGAAGGAACTCCGTGTCGGGGCATGACTTCATTTTCGGGCCTGAGGTCCTTCGTCGCGTGCTTCTGTTTTTTTCGGACTGGCCTTCTCAGATTGCAGCTTCTTCGGCGCTGTGTTTTCCCATGAGGCGGAAAGCGCCTCCCGGACGCACTCTTCGCTCGCTGCCTTCAGCAGGACATTGGTGCCGCCCTGTTTGCCCCAGGCGCCCTTCACCGGCACAAACATCTGCGGATGGGCAGCGACGAACCCGGCCTGCTGATCGGGAAAGAGCTTCACCATGCCCCAGTCTTTGTCCGGATAGCTGAGGGTCGCGAAAATCTTCCCGCCGACGCGAAAATCCGGATGGTTCATGTGGCTGCTCTCCTCTGCCCCCGGCAGGCTCAGGGCGAGGCGGCGAAAATCATCGGCGGTCACGAGGCCTGTGCCGCCATAGCCGCTTTCATTTCTTCCGGCGAGACATCCTTAGTGTGCGTGGCGATGTACCACTGGAAGCCGAAGGGGTCTTCGATGCCGGCCATGCGGTCACCGTAGAACTGATCGGTGGGCTCGCGCAGGCTCTTCGAACCGGCGGCGATTGCCTTCTGGTAAATGGCGTCGCAGTCCTCCGTATAGAACATGAGGATCATGGGCGCGCCGCCGTAGTGCGCGGGGCCGTGGACGCCGCGCTCGGGGAATTCGTCGGCGAGCATCACGATGGAGTCGCCGATGCGGATTTCGGCGTGGCCGAGTCGGCCATCGGGTTGCGGCATGCGCATGACTTCCGTGGCGCCGAACGCCTGTTTGTAGAACTCAATGGCCTGGGCTGCGCCGCGAATGTGCAGATAGGGCTGAACGCTGTGGTAGCCCTCGGGAACTGGTTTGACTGGGGACATGGTCCCTCCTGGGATGAGAACAATTGTCCGCTTTCCCGGTCAGGGTGGGATTGTAAAAACTTGAACCCGTGCCTTCCGGGGTCGAATCAGCGCGCAGGCGGCTAAACTGTACCTGCCATGACCAATCCGGACGAGAAACGAAAACTCCCGCACACGCTAAAGGAGTGGCTCCTCTCGCCGACGCCGAAATTCGACGATTTCGACAAGATGGTTCCCAAGCGTGGCAGAATGCGCATGCGCACGCTCGACCTTCCGAATGCTACGCCATCGGCACATGATTCAGGTGTTCGGCCGCGGCGGCCAGATAGGTCGCGGGCGTCAGTCCGGAAAACCCCCGGAAATCGTGGATGAGGTGGGATTGGTCGTAATATCCGCCGTCCAGAGCCACTTGCGCCCAGTCCACTTCGCTCCTGCGATGGACAGCCTGCAGAATCCGCTGAAAGCGACGCACGCGGCAGAAGGCCTTCGGGGTCAGGCCGATCTGATCGCGAAACAACTCGATGAATCGCCGCTGGCTAAAGCCGATGCGATCCATCACCCCTGAGACCGTGGCCACCTGTGGCGCGCGGCAAATGTGCGCGCGGGCGAACTGGATGGCGGGATGGAGTTCGAGCGGCCGGACCAGCCGCGCCAGCAGGTTGCGCTCGAGGAGGACGAACATCGCGTCGACGGATTCCGCGGCCAGCAGTTGCTCGCGGATATCTCCGGCCGCGCCACGCCAAAAATCCTCCAGCGGCGCCGACAGATTCGCCACTTCGCAGGCCGGTTCGCGGAAGAACGGGAACGTTCCGCCAGGCTGGAACTGGATCCCGATGACGCGATCCTCGCTGGCCGTATCGATGGCGAAGCAGTTGGTTCTGGGGCCGGTCAGGCCCGCGAGTCCGCAGGACGTGTATCGCTCCGGATGGTCCGCATCGTAGAGGCGCATCTCGTCGTCGCGCAGATTGAAGACGATGGATGCTTCGCCGTTGGGCATCAGGCGCTCGCGCGCGTGGGGCTGCGGCGCGTCTTCTGAGTACCAGAAGCAGCGGATGAATGCAGCCAGCGGCGGAGCGGGGATGTAGAGGCGGTGCATGGTCCGGCCTAACTGTCAGATTGCAGGAAAACCGGGACGAGCGCAAACGGAGACAGGTGCCCCGCCGGGGAGGCGAGGCACCTGTCGGTTGGGAGAGGGTGCTCTAAGACGCGAGCATGGAGCCGAAGGCGGGGAGCCGCTCATCGGTTTCCCGGATGGCAGCCGGCTTCGGCAAAACGCGGACCAATCCCTGTGCATCCTGAACCAGCATCAGGGTTTCCGCACAGCTTCCGCAAAGCCAGTAGTGCTCCAGGCACCGCTGGCGCTTCTCGCCGGGGTCACCTACGCCAGAAGATGCGTCAAAGATATAGATCCGACCCTCCCTTAGATAGTGGAGAGGCTTGCCGCATCCTGGATTTGCGCAATTACTGACCATTTGGATGCCCTCCTTATGAGCGGTTGATCAACGTTGAGGGCCCGGAACCGCACGCCGCTGTCGAGGCCGGTAGGGAAGAGAAGAGGGGTGTGCGGTCAGCGAGGGAACTCCGCAGCCAGACGCCTTTTTCCTGCTGAACTTCAGCGATTACCAACCAGATATTCAGTGCCGCTCTGGAGCGGCGTGCGGTCCCAATCACGCTGTTGCTGGGAAAGGTGGAGCAACCTCAGACCCGGCTAAGTTTCTGTCGGCTGTAGATATCTTGGAGTATGTCGGGGCAAACTGCGAGTGTCAAGTGACGCCAGCATCAAAACCGGAACAAGATGCGCCAAAAAGTGGCGCAGAGCAGAATCGGTCTCCCATAACGGGAAGAAGAGTAACTTAAGTATGCAAGTCGGAACTAATGTCACAGCCTATTACTTTGTGGTAAATATATATATGTATACTACCGTGGTTACTTATAGACCTTCCGTGGGTAATTAAGGCAGCGGCAAGATCGACAGCGGCCTGGACAAAATTATGCGAATCTGAAGGATAATGTGGCACGGGGCGGTTTCGGGCTACTACTCTACCCCGGGGCTGGGCCGCGAATGACGAACGTTCTCACATCCTGGAAGGAGATTGGTCAGTATCTCGGCAAAGGTGTACGCACCGTACAGCGATGGGAGCGAGAATCCGCACTGCCCGTGCGACGGCCCACGAGCGCTTCGCGCCGCGCTGTGCTCGCGTTTCCGGAAGAGCTGGACAGATGGACGCGCACACGGATGAAGGGTCCCGGCGCATCGCTGGTGGAAACTTTGAGCAGAGACCTGGCGGCCCTCCGCGAAGAAACCGCGGAGTTGCGATACCGGGTGGAATACCTCGAGATTCGCAGCAGCGGCGATGGACAACCCACAGGGTCCCGGATACGACTCCAATCGTCGGCCAAGGGCTGACCCTCCGGGATTGTGCCCCGGGCAGATCAGTTCTTTGTCGGCGTCAGTTCCATCGGCTCGGTGAGGCTGAAGACCAGCATCGATCCCTGTGGCAGATTGGCAGCCGGCGGTTTGGTCATCATCATGTGAGCGGTGACCACGCCCGCACCTACCAGCGATCCGACCCCGGCTCCCACTGGACCGGCAAGCCCACCGCCCGCGACTGCGCCGGCGCCAGCGCCCGCTCCGTACTCGATTGCGTCCTTCTTGAAATGCGGGCTGGCCTGAATTCCGCCTTCATCGTCGGTCCGCGTGTTGGGCGCCTTCGACTGGACCGCCTGCGCGTAGAGGTGATACGCAGTGCCATCGGGAAGCACGATCATCTCCGGACGGAGGCGAATGGTCGCGTGCGGGCCGAGGTGATGCCCCTGCGACACAGCAACCACGCGGCCGCGCAACTCCGCACCGGCGGGAATGATCACGCGCCCTTCCTTGTATACGTCCCTGTCGACCAGGGCGCGAAACGCCTCGCCGGGACGCGCTTCCGTCGTGGACAGATCCTGCGACAGGCGCACGCGGATGTTGGTGCCGGAGGCCAGTTCGTTGGGATTCGACGGAACAAAATTGACCATCTCGTCGTCGGGATTCCAGGAGCGCTTCGACAGCGATGCGGTCGTTGAGAATGGAACCGTCGTGACCATGCCGTAGTCCGGATCGCCCGGTTGCGGCGTTGCGACGGCCGGCTTCGCCGGTGTCATCGGGATCGCCGCCGAGGGCTTGGGAGTGGGCGCAACGACAGGAGGCGGCGCATCCTCGTCGGCCTGGATGGTGCTATCGGCAGGCGGCTGCGAAACCCCGGTGTTGGGCGGCTGGCTCTGATCCTGCGGAGGCTGCTGCGGTGGAATCGATTGCGCAAACGAGGTTGCGAGACAGAGGCAACTGGCGAGCACCGCCAGGGTGGCGAATCGGCTCGTGACTTTCATGTGCGTTCTCTCCTTGCCGGGGACCCAGCCAGACACGGTCCGGCCCTTCGAGCATTTCGTTGAACCCGCGTCGCGCATTTTTGTCGCGAAACACGGGAGACGTCGGGGCCGCATCGGAGCCGATCGGCTCGATGCATGGCCTATCCTGTGACGAGCGTATCCTGGCCAGGCGAGTCGGCGCCATCGATTCAAGAAGTTCTGCGAACCACGGCGGTTACCTCGCAGGGGGGGCAGGCTGCTGGCGAGCTAGACGCCGGTTGCGGAACCACTTGGCCGCGCCCAGCGTGAAGAGCATCAGTCCGAAGGGCAGGCACGACATGGCCACCATCAGCAGGAGCCACCCGGCGTTGGAATGAGGGCCCTGGCGACTGATTCCTCCGAAGACCGTAGCGGTGAGAAGCGCGGCGATTGCGCCCGCCACCAGCATCCCGCCGCCGGCCCGCAGCAGGGCGCGCGTGCCATCGTCGGGTGGATCCGATCGTGCCTGAGGCATCACGCTAGTGAAACGCCGCCACCAGCATCACCCGCACCACCACGCCGGTGACGGAGACATAGAGCCACAGCGGAAAGGTGATGCGTGCCAGCTTGCGATGCGCCGCGAACCGCCGCGAGAGCGACAGGTAAAACGTGATGAGCACGATGGGCAGCGCGATGATTGCGAGAAGGATGTGGCTGATGAGGATCGGCAGGTACACGTCGTAGTACACGCGGTTGTGCACCGGGTACAGCGTGTCGCCGTGCAATGCGTGGTTGGCGATGTAGCAGACCAGAAACAGGGAGCTGAAGACGAACGCGGTGATCATGCTGACGCGATGGGCCGCGATACGGTGGGTGCGGATGAAGTAAAAGCCGACCAGCAGCGCGATGGCGCTCAGTCCATTCAGCAGCGCATTCAGGTTCGGCAGAAAGGTGTAGCGGACTGCGGCGGCATCCGACGCCGGATGCACGTAGATGAGCCAGAAGAGAAACAGTGTGGCGACGATGCTGACGCTGATGATGGCCACGATCGGGACGGAGGCAGACTTCGGCCTGGGGCTGAGTTTCGGACTGGTGGTCGCTGTCGGCATCGCGATGGCTTCCTTAATTCAGCCCTGACTCACTTCGCATTCAGCATGAGCGCGGTGAGGAGCAGAGGCAGGTAGATGACGCTGACCTTCAGGAGGTCGCGCGCATACATTCTGGATTCGGTTTCGTTCTTCGCCCGCACGATGCGTGTGAAGCGAATCGTGTAGGCGAGATAGATGAGCCCCAGCACAAGCGCGACGACGGCGTAAATCTTCCCGTCCATGTGCAGCCAGAACGGCAGCAGGCTCGCGGGGATCATCAGCACCGCGTAGGTGAGCGCTTCGAGCGCGGTCGACCATCCATCGGGCTGCGCCACAGGCAGCATGCGAATGCCGGCGCGCGCATAGTCCTCGCGATAGAGCCACCCAATCGACATGAAGTGCGGGAATTGCCAGACGAAGAGGATCGCGAAGAGCGCGACTCCCTGCCACTCGATCACGCCGCGCGCCGCGGTCCAGCCCAGCAGCGGGGGCATGGCTCCGGGAAAGGCCCCGATAAACGTGGCCAGCGTGGTATAGCGCTTGAGCGGCGTGTAGATCGCGACGTAGAGAAACGCCGTGAGCAGCGTCAGGCCGCCGGTGATGAAATTCGTCTCGTAGGTGAGCCAGAGGGTTCCGGCAATGATGGCCAGCAGACCCACGGCGATGCCGTGCGCCAGACCAATGCGGCCCGTGGCCATGGGACGATCGGCGGTGCGCAGCATTTTCGCATCCAGCCTGCGCTCGATGGCCTGGTTGAGCGCGGCCGCTCCGCAGGAAACGATGCTGATCCCGAGCAGCGTGGCTACCAGGCCGGGCTGCATGCTGCTGATGCCCGACCGCATCGAACCGAGATAGAAGCCCGCAAACCCGGTCAGCGTGATCATCAGGGTCACACGCAGCTTAAACAACTCGCGATAATCGACGAGCAACGACGCGGTCTCGCCTGCTCGCGGAGCATGCAGATGCGGATGCGCGCCGTCGCCGGTGCGCGGCTCTGGCGCTGCTACGCCCGGTTCGATGCTGGACGCAGCGGAGGTCACAGCCATACAACTTCCGGGCAACGGATGGGTTCTGAGAAATGGCGCATGAGGAAAGGAATTCCGAGAACTGCGGAAACGGCCTGCTCTCATGATACCAGGCGCGGATGGCCCTGACGAACTGGACGAGGGCTACGCGGAAATTTACGGAGCCGGGGTTTGCACGCTCACGACGTGGGGCTGGGCGATGATGGCCTCATCGTGCACCGCGTACTCCTCGAGCAGAACGGCGACCAGCACGGCGGTCGGGACGGCGACCATGGCTCCGATAATGCCCGCCAGAGAGGTGCCGATGAGCAGGGCGATCAGGATGGTCAGACCCGCCAGATCCACCTGGGTACGCATGATCTTCGGCGTTAGCCAGGTATTTTCGATCTGGAGATAAATGAAGTAGAAGATGAGGACGCCGAGGACGCGCCCCCAGGAGTCGAGGGCGGCGACGAGGACCACGAGCGACACCGAGACCAGCGCGCCGGCCACCGGTACAAGATTGAAGAGCCCCATGATCACGCCGAGAGCATAGGCGTAGCGGACGTTCAGCAGGCGAAAGACGATCGCGCTCGAAACCCCGAGAATCAGCATGAGCGTGCCCTGGCCCAGCAGCCAGCGGCCCATCCGCGTGGAGGCGCGCGCCAGAGTCTGGTCGAGGCGGAGGCGCCGTTCGACCGGGAACAGCGACAGAAACCAGGCGTAGGCTTCGTCGCCTTCGATGATGAAGTAGACGGTCAGCACGATTCCGGCGATCACGCGCACCATGGTCGCCGCCCAGTTGCCGGCGAAACGGAGTGCATAGCTGGCGAAATTGGCAGTGAGGTCCTGGATTTTTTCCTGCAGGGCATCCAGATTAACCTCGCGCAGTAGCGGGAGCTGCTGAACGCGGGCAAAGAACTGCGGCGCTCGGCTGGGCAGGTCACGGATGAACTCATGCAGGTCCTTAAACGCGGGCCGGAGCGCGAAGGCCAGAAAGGCGGTGATGCTGCCGGCCGCGAGCAGAACGATGAGGAACACTGCCGTGCCACGGCCCGGATGCCACCGGCGGATATGCAGCTTCATCACCGCACGCACCAGCGGCATCAGCACGACGGCGAAGAGAGCGCTGACGTAAATCACCACCAGCACGTCCTGCAGCAGCCAGGCCAGGTACAGCGCGATGGCCACGGCAAAGGTGAAGAGCACGATGCCGCGCGGATCCATCGGCCTGGTCGTGGTGGTCATGCGGGCAACCCCGGCTTGCATGGCGCGCCGATGGAGACGCGAACATCCTGGCGCCTGCTGTTTCGGATTCCGGGCTCCAACCGCTGCAGGATTCTATCCACAACGGCTTCCGGCGAAAACTCGCTCGTCTCGACGGTGAGATGCGCCTGCCGATACCAGGGAAGACGCTGGCTCCAGCGCTCGGCCAGACGGACGCGGTCGGCCAGCACCGGCCGCACCGGACCTTCTTCGTGCGCGGCACAGCGGGCAATCATCGTCTCCAGAGGAGCGTCGAGAAAGACGATCAGGGTATCCGTCAGCGATGCCAGGAGGTCGCGCGTCGCCGCCATCTCCAGCGCGCCGCCGCCCAGCGCCAAAACGAACTGCTCTTCGGAACCGGGCTCGCCAGCTTCCCGAACAACTTCTGCTTCGAGCTCCCGAAAGGCAGCCTCGCCGCGCTTCTCAAAAATATCGGCGACCGTCATCGCAGCTCGCGCTTCGACGAGAAAGTCCGAATCAAAAAAATCCCAGCCGAGGCGCTCGGCGAGCAGGGCACCGACAGTGGTCTTGCCCGCGCCCATGAAGCCGGTGAGAACAATGCGCGATGGATTTGCCGGAAACGAGGCCGGTCCGTTCATGCTTTTGCCGATTATATGAATGCCAGGCAGGAGAACGGCGTTTATTTCCTGGCCGCGGGAGCGGGGGGTTCCGGCTTCTCATGCCGGATCGCCTGCTGGATGTTGTTCCAGACCGCTGGGCTGGGGTCGTGAATGGGGAGCAGCAGCCGGGCCTGCGAGGCGATGTATTCGAGGTCGCGCACCAGGGCCGCGCAGTTCTCGCAGGACTTCAGATGCTCGTGGCCGGTGAGGTCACTCTGCGACTCAAACAGCTCGGGAAGGGCATCCTGAAATTCAGCACAGGTCATGGTTTTGTCCATGGCGCGCATCACAATCACGCGATCTGCTCCTTCCGCTGGCCCGTCCTGAGCAGGTCGCGCAGCTTCATGCGCGCCTTGTGCAGCTGCGACTTGCTGTTCCCGATGGAGCAATCGAGCATCTCCGCTATCTCATTATGCTCATACCCTTCCACATCGTGAAGCACAAAAACTAAGCGGTATCCGGGCGGCAAGTTCTCGATGGCGCGTTCCAGAGTCACGCGGTCGACGGATCCGGACAGCGTCAAATCGCGCGCACCGATGTCTTTGCGCGGCCCATTGTCCTGCGATGGCTCCAGCGTTTCCTCCAGTGAAACCTGGGGCAGTCCCTTGCGGCGCAGGTGCATGAGCACGACGTTGACCGCCAGGCGGTGCAGCCAGGTGGAGAAGGCCGAGTCGCCGCGGAAGGTTCCGATCTTGCGGTAGAGCTGCAGGAAGGCTTCCTGAGTGAGGTCCTCTGCCTCGGCCACGTTGCCGAGCATGCGCAGGCACAGCGAGTAAACCCGCCGTTTGTGCATCGCGTAGAGGGTCTCAAACGCGCGCCCGTCGCCTTCGCGGGCTCGGTCGATCGCTTCCTGTTCACCCGCGATCGGCGGATTGCGGCGCAGGTGTTGAGTTGCCGGTCGGGGTTGTGTCGGTCCGGCCATCAGAACAAACCTTTCCTTGGCAATTGTTCCATGCGAGCGCGCTCCAGTGACTCTGCTGTTCGAGATCTTCTGCGCAGTCAGGCTCATTGGCAAAATTTCTTCCTGGGGGAAAACGGTATGGCTCTTCGACGCAGTTCGGGGCGGCGGGGGTTGCTTCCGGCGGGGAAGGAAAGGATTGAGAAGCCAACGGCATTCGGGACGCGCAGCGGTTGGTCGGCGCGTCCGAGACGGAAGGCGTGGTTTAACGGCCGAAGAAGGTGGCGTTCTTTTCCGTGAAGCTCGCCCATTTCTCCGGTAGATCGTCGGCAGCAAAGATGGCCGACACCGGGCACACCGGCACGCACGCTCCGCAGTCAATGCACTCGACCGGATCGATGAAAAGCTGGTCGTTCTCAGCGTGTTTCGCCTCGTCTTTTTTAGGATGGATGCAGTCCACCGGACACGCATCGACGCACGCCGTATCCTTAGTGCCGATGCAGGGTTCCGCAATCACGTAAGCCATGAATTCCTCTTCAGCCGTCGAAGTGACAACGGATCATTCTAGCAGGGGACTACGGCGCGAAAACAAGCGCGCCGCCAAGGAAAAATAACTTTAGGAATGGTGCGGAAGGCCGTCGGGCGCGTGGAAATTCAGCTCGACCGGTTCGCCCGCGCCGCGGCAAACTCCGCCGGCGTCGGGATCGGATGCAGGCCGCGGCCGGCGAACATGTCCGCGAAAAACGCCATCAGCTCCTCATGCAGCAATCCGTTCGTCGCCAGAATTTCGCTGCTGTCGAGCCGGTACGGCGCACCGTCGAAGCGGGTGATCGAGCCGCTGGCCTCTTCCACCAGCAAAGCGCCTGCTGCCGTATCCCACGGGTTGAGGAAGAACTCCCAGAAGCCATCGATGCGCCCGCTCGCGGTGTAGGCCAGGTCGAGCGCCGCCGATCCGGCCCTGCGCACGCCGTGCGACCGCAGCGTGAGTTCCTGGTAGAAGTGGATGTTCGGGCTCACGTGGCGTTTGCGGCTGGGGAAGCCCGTCGCGAGCAGCCCCTCAGCCAGCTGCCGCGTGCCGGAAACGCGGATGCGGCGACCGTTCAGCCATGCGCCCTGGCCTTTTTCGGTCGTGAACAGCTCATCGCGCATGGGGTCGTAGATCACGCCGGCAATCAGCTCGCCGTCCTGACCGCTGCTCAGGCCGGAACCGCGATGTTCGAGGCCGAGCGAGACGCAGAACACCGGAAATCCATGCGCGAAATTCGTCGTGCCATCGAGCGGATCGACATACCAGCGATATTCGCTGTCGATGCGCTGCCGCACGCCTTCTTCGCCGTAGATTCCGTGGCTGGGAAATGCCGCGGTCAGCCGCTCGGTGATAAGTTTTTCCGAGCTGCGATCCGCTTCGGTCACCAGATCGACGTCGCCCTTATATTCGGTTGCGACGCCGCGCTCGAAATGGCCGCGGATCAGCGCACCAGCCTCGATGGCGATCTCTGCGGCGCGTTTGGCGATGTCGAGTTGCTGCGGAACCCAGTCGTGGACCTTGCCCGCGCTCACTGGCTGTCCTCACTCGCCGCTTCCGCGGGTGTGTCGCTGCGGTTACGGCGGCGCCCCTCGCGGCCATGCTCGGTGATGGTCCGAATCTGATGTTTATAGATGAAGAGGTTTGGCTTGCCTTCGCGAGTCAGGCGGATCATGCGGTCGTCGAAGTACTCGATCCAACCGGAGACGGTCTCGCCGTCCTGCAGCTTCACGTGCACCGGAACCTGCCGGTCGCTCAACGAGCGCAGATAGAGAGCTTCCTGTCCGGTTTCTCCGGGAGGCGGGGTTCTCTGTTTGCGGCGGGAGGGAGTATCGGGCGGCATGGACTCATTGTAGCCGCCCGCAATCGCCTTAATCTTTCTTGTCCAGAAGCAGCGAAATCAGCATATTCAGAAGCGCTAGCACAAGAGCACCGATCAGCGCCGCGCTCCAGGTGGAGACGTAGAACCCAGGCGTAACGTGCCCGGCCAGCTTCAGGATGAACGCGTTGATGACGAGGAAGAACAGCCCCAGGGTCAGGATGCCGAGCGGCAGCGTAATGAGCTTGAGCAGCAATCCCAGCGTCACATTCAGCAGCCCGATGATCAGCACCGCAACCAGCGCCGCCGCGATGCTCCTGACATGGAACCCCGGTACCAGGCGCGCCGTAACCAACAGGGCGAACGCATACAACAACCACTTCAGCAGCAACCGCACCATGCCGTTGATTTCCTTCCCACCCGAGCGTTTGCCCGGAGTGCACAAGCTTACGCTATGATCCGCTTACGAACCAAGACCCGGATGCGCTCTTTCCCCCATCCCATGGCGGCCCGGCGGCTCGCTACCACCGCCCTGCTGGTGTCCGCCCTGAGCGCGCCGGTGGTTGCGGTCCCACAATCGACGGCGCCTCCGCTGCCTGACGTTCCAACGCTGATCAACCAAGTGCGTGAGCACCAGCTCCAGATGGAGTCCATCCAGGAGAACTACACCTTCCACGAAGTCATCACCAACCAGATGCTCAACAAAGATGGCAGCGTAAAGAAGATGGAGTCCGAGGAATCCGAGGTTTTCTTCGTGAACACGCATGAGGTCCGCCGCCTGATCAAAAAAGACGGCAAAGCTCTCGACGCAGATCAGGAGAAAAAGGAGCAGAACCGGGTCACGAAGTACGTCGAAAAAGCGCAGCAGACCCCGCCCGGACAGGCGCCCAACGGCGAAGTGGTCATCAGCGTCGGCCGCATTCTCGCCATGGCTAAAGTCTCCAGCCCCCGCCGCGAAACCGTGGACGGGCGCAGCACCGTCGCCTTCGATTTCGTCGGCGACCCGCATGCGAAGGCGCACAACATTGCCGAAGAAGCCGCGCGCCACACCTCCGGCACATTCTGGATCGACGAACAGGATCGCCAGGTGCGCCGGCTGGTCGCACGCCTCACGGACAGCGTCCACGGCGGGTTCGGACTTTTCTCGCTGAACAAGGGCAGCAATCTCAACTTCGAGCAGAAGCTGATCAACGACGAGCTGTGGCTGCCAACCAGCGCCAGCCTGTATATCATCGCTCACGAGATCGGGATCATCGGAGTTCGCGCCAACATCCAGGTCGTCGACAACGACTACAAAAAGTTCCACGCGGACGCGCAGCAGCAGGCCGGCACCCCGGTCGGTCCCGGCACGCGTTAGCGACTACTCGCTGAGAACCGGGCGCAGTTCGCTGCGACGGACATCGCCGATTGTCGCTTTCGTTGCTACTCTGCGCTCATGGAGCAGGCGCAACTCACCGGAGTCGTCTGCCGCACCTTTCGTCCAGGCGATGAGGCCGCATTCTTTCGGCTGAACGAGGACTGGATCAGCAAATTCTTCGCGCTCGAGCCGGCCGATCTCGAGATCATCCGCGATCCAGGGAGGCACATCCTCGCTGGCGGCGGGCAGATTTGCATGGCCGAAGTCGGCGGCGAGGCCATCGGATGCTGCGCTCTGATCGCGATCGCGCCCGGCGAATTCGAGCTGGCCAAGATGACGGTTTCCGAGAACAGCCGCGGCGGTGGCGTCGGCCGCCGGCTGTTGCAGTTTGTCATCGGCGTGGCGCGTCAGATGGGCGCTCACCGCCTCTACCTCGAATCCAATACCAAAGCCGCCGCTGCCATCCACCTCTACGAGCAGCTCGGCTTTCGTCATCTGCCGGGACCGCTTCACGAGTCGAAATATGTGCGCGCGAACGTCTTTATGGAGCTGCTGCTCTGATTCGTAACAGCTGCCGTCACATTTTCAACGGATTCGTAACCGCAGTCAGCACCAATGAAGAAGGCCGCCGGAACTTGTTGGCCGGCGGCCTGCATTCACACCCGGTTAGTTGTTACTCAGGCTGCGCTGTTGCGCTGGGAGGCGCCTGGTTCTGGCCGCCCATGTGCTGATGGCGGGCCTCCATCTTCGCCCGCATCTCTTCCAGCTGCTGCTTCTGCTGGTCGTTGAGTGCAGCTTCCAGACGCGTGCGCGTGTCCTGCCGGATCGCCATGATCTTGCTGTGACGATCCTGCTGCGACAAGGTTTGGTCCTGCCGCAATGCCTGGATCTTCTGCTGGCGGTCCACCAGAATCGGTTTGATCTGGGTCTGTTGATCCGCGCTCAGGTTAAGGGTTTTGGTCAGATGCGCAAGCTGCCGGTCGGGATCCATCAAGCGCCCGTGGCCGTGGCCCCATTGGCCCTGCTGCTGGCCGCCGGTGGGCTGGGTTTGATCCTGCGCGTAGAGAGCGGCGTTCGCGCTGAGCGCGAGCATTCCGCCGAGTACAATTGCAAAAAGTTTGTTTCTCATCGAAGCTCTTCTTCCTTCCTCCTGTTGCTCTTTCCAACCCGCTCCCACATCCAGTGTTGCGAGCGGTGTTGCGCGGCGGTGACCCTCTCCCCTTCACGCGAACAGACGAGGAATTTTTGTTCAGGATGCTGCGTCCAAAAAAATTAATGCACGTCGAGCGACGCGGCGTGGAGCGCCACCGGCGGCATAGGCACCGGCGCGGAACGCAGCCCGCAACGCAGCAAATCCGGCGCATGTTCTTCCGGATTCGGCAGATAGGCGTAAGCGAAGATCGCCTGATACTCGCGTTCGCCGGGATAATTGCAGCGCGCGCAGCTCGGCCGGTACTGGATCGCGGGATCGTCGCGCATCGGGACCGCCCAATCCTGCGATCCGTGCGCGGGTACGGTCAGATATTCGGCGTGCTCGGGCGGCGCCGCCGGGCGATACGCGAACATCGGCCCTTTTTCGCGCAGCGCATCGACCAGCGCTCCGCCTCGCCCCGCTGAGGCGCGCCACATCCAGCGAATCCCGACTCGCGCGTACCAGTGCGCGCTCGAAGGAACGGGCAGTTCGAGGCGAATATCTTTGGCGGTCTTGTTGTCGATGTGGAACGAGAATCCAGGCCCGGCATTCGCGCCCGTTTCAGCCACATAGTTCGCTCGCAGGGTCACGCCTGCGCAAGGCAGCACCCAGGGTCCCGGCCGGCGCTCGGTATCGGCGGAGATCGTCGCCCTGCCGCAAGCGAGCAGCAACAACAGAGGCACACTGCGCAGAAGGCGCGTCATAGTTGGGCGATTATGGCAGACAAGGCTGCGGATTTCCACGAAAACCAAGCCGGCGGAAGCGAAGAAACTAACTGCGCCCCAGCGCGTCCAGGTCGATTGATTCGTACTCTTTCCGTTCGATGCCTGCACGAATCTGTTCGGGTGTCTTGCCCAGCTTCGTCATCTTCCAGGCGTACGCGCCCTCCGCGGCGCAGGTTGCGCAGATGGCCCCGTGCGTCCCTTCAAAACAGCTATGGAGGCTGGTGTGCCCCAGCGCGCGGTCGCAGCGGCAATAGCACGGCAACTGATACAGCACCTCGGGGATCTCCGCCGCCTCTTTGTAGACTTCGACCTGCCACTTCTCGCGGAAGAACGGACCGGTCAGCTGATTGCCGGAGAGAATCGGCGGCAGCGCCTCCCCTTTCCGCGGTGCCAGCGGATGATAGGCGGGTACATCCTGCTGCGGGTCAGACCACTGCGCGTGCACGGCGCCTCCCGGACCCACGCTGCCGGGAACGGCATAAGCGGCCACAACCAGAATGGCGGCGATCAGACTAAGGACGGCTCGCTTCAACGTCGAGGTCTCCGCTTTCATCGTAGTACAGGAGCTTTTGTGAGTGGTTGGCGGGGCGGCCAGATGGGTTGGTGGAGCATCAGGAAGGCGGAAATTGCAAAAAAAAACGGCACGAACGTTGATTTGTTCGTGCCGGGAGGCCAGTGACGCAACTTAAAAATTCGCTGCCAGCCGGGATTCTCGGTCGCCGGTCCGGCTAAAATCTTCTCTATGTCAGATGCCCCTTCCATCCTTCGCGTATGGCTTGCCGGGCAACAAACTGACGATTCCTGATCTCCAAAATAGTGTAACCCTGAACCCCCTTATGTACAAGTCTCATACACAATTTAATATTTCTTTTGTGGTTGACAGGCCCATTTTGAAACTCTGAACCGTGCTCATTCGATGCCAAATCAGCCACATGACCCCGAAACACCCTCGTCCGGCACAAAAGTCAAGGCCTTTCTCACCGGTATGATCGTCGCCGGCTCGGCTCTCGTGGGTGGTTTGGCCGTCGTGCTCTGGAATCGGAAGGCCTTTCCGGTCTGCGTCATCCTGGACCCGGCAAAAAGCCCTCTTTACCTCCAGACGACGAAGAAGGATAAGAGTTGCAGGGCTGTCAGCGCCGGGCCGTACGGCCCAATGAACCGGAGATGACCGTCAACCGAGGCTGTCGATCCCTGCCGCGAGATCGAAATCTCTCTCGGTTAGACCGCCGGCGTCGTGGCTCATCAGCGCCAGCCGGACCTTGTTATAGCGGATGTCGATGTCAGGATGGTGCCCTGCGCCTTCGGCCAACTCCGCCACACTGTTCACAAAATTCATGGCCTCGATGAAGTTCTCGAACTCGAACTGGCGGACCAGCTCGCCCCGTTCCAGCTTCCACAGTGGGATGAACTTCATTTTTGCAGTGACGACTCTGTCTTCCAGCACAGGCATGGCACTCGCTCCACGCTCGGGGTTCAGGCACTCGTCGTATCAGACCTTCAGATCTTCGATCGCCCCAGCAAATGATAGCGGAGAGAAGCGGGGATGGCGGGTCATTTCTGCGCGCAGGTCCTCCCAGAGGCTGTCCGGGAGGCCCAGGAAGACTTCGACGATGTTGGGATCGAACTGGGTTCCGGCGCACTTTTCCACCTCCGAGCGGGCTACGTCGTAGGAACGCGCCTTGCGGTAGGGGCGGTCGGAAGTGATGGCGTCGACAGTGTCGGATATGGCAAAGATGCGCGCTCCGAGGGGAATCTCCTCGCCCTTCAGATTCCGCGGGTAGCCGTTGCCGTCGTAGTGCTCCTGGTGCGCGTAGACGATGTCCGCGGCTTCCTCGAGGAACGGGATCTTGCGCAGGATCTGGTAGCCGCGAGCGCAGTGTTCGCGCATGATCCGCTGCTCTTCGGGATCCAGTTTTCCCGGCTTGAGGAGAATCGCGTCCGGAATGGCCATCTTCCCGATGTCATGGAGAAATGCGCCGCGCGCGATGATCCGGGTCTGGGCCATTTCGACGCCGCAGTGCCGGGCCAGAGCGATCGTGTAGGCGGTTACGCGGCGGGAGTGCCCCTCGGTCTCCGCATCTTTCAGGTCCAGCGCGTCGCCCAGCGCCTCCAGCGTAATGTCATAGGACCGCTCCAGGTCGGCCATGGCCTGGCGCAACATCTCCGTCCGCGCCGAAACCAGCTGTTCCAGGTTGTGCCGGTACACGGAATTCTGCTGGACCAGGCGCCGATAATCCAGCGCGCGGCGCACGGTCACCATCAACTGCTCTTTTTCGAACGGCTTCAGCAGGTAGTCGTATGCGCCCTTGCGCATCGCAGAAATGGCCACGCCTACGTCCTGGATGGCGGTCACCATCACCATGGGCGTGTCCGGCTGAGCCTCGCGGATGCGCTCCAGCAGCCCAATGCCGTCGAGGCCGTTCATGACGATATCGGAGAGAATCAGATCGTAGGGCGGATCGTGCTCGAGATGGTCGATGGCCTCAAGTCCGTTGGAGGCGAGCACGGGCGTGTAGTTGGATTTTTCCAGCATGGCGGCCATGAGCGTGCGAACGTACGGTTCGTCATCCACGATCAGGATTCGCTCTGACGCCACTGCCCCTCCAGCCTTACGGCCCGGTTCAAATGCTTATCTGCTTCAAATACCTAATCGACTGAAATACTTAATTTGTTCGGGACCCCTAAGAATTCCGCTCTATCGTATCCTGACGGATTCGCCAATATGCGACAATTCCCGAAACGTGGAAGCCGGGTGGACCATTTAGGGTCACCCCCTCCCGCGCGCCCCGTTTGCGCGTTGAACCCGCGCGGTAAATGCCCTAACCCTGGGGCACTCCCTCACCATAGAGTCGTATTCTGCGCCAAAGAGCGCCACTCCCTCCCTCCCCCGAACGGTGTAATTTGGCATCCAAAGTTCGTGTTAAGCTTCTTCTGCGGAGTCATTCCCAGAACATGTTGTTTGAAATCGATCGGCACCTGACGAAAATGGAAGCGCGGGAGATGGCCCCGCGAAGTCTCGAAGAGAGACAGCGGGACATCTACGACAGCCATCGGCATCGCGTCTTCTCGGTTTCCTTTTACATGACCGGCAGCGAACTGGAAGCCGAGGAGATCCTCCGCGGCTCGTTCATCCGCGCATTCCTCATGGAAGACGAGCCGGACCACGCCATCATCGACGCCGCTCTGATCGAGCAGCTTCGTGATGACCGAATTCTCGTACAGGAAAGGCCTTTGCCGGCGCCGACCACCGGCTATCTTCCGCAGCGCCACAACATCCTGCGCACCGAACTGGAAGAAGCCATCCGCTATCTGCCTTCCAGCGAACGCATCATCTTCCTGTTGACAGATGTAGAGGGCTACCCCGCCAGCCGCGTCGCCGAAATGCTGAAGATGAGCAAAGCCGAAGTACTGCGCGCCGCACTGACCGCCAGGATGCGGCTGCGTGCCGAACTGGCCACCATGCGCGACAATGGTCAGGAAGCCGCCTGACCGGGTTTTTCTGCTCTTCGTTTACTGCTTACCGGCTCCTGCCTTCATCGCTTCCCGCTGGGCCCGCCGATTCTTTGCCCAACCCTCTTTGATGACCTGGCGGCCGCGCGCCACAGCCAGAGCATCCGCAGGAACATCTTTCGTTATCGTCGACCCCGCCCCAATGTAGGCGCCCTCGCCGATCACGATGGGAGCCACCAGCGCCGAGTCGCTCCCGATGAAGACACCGTCGCCGATCAGCGTCTTGTACTTCGCCACCCCGTCGTAGTTGCAGGTGATGGTCCCCGCGCCGATGTTCACGCCGCTGCCGATTTCCGCGTCTCCCAGGTACGTCAGGTGATTCGCCTTCGATCCCTTGCCCAGGCGCGTCTTCTTCGCCTCGACGAAATTACCGATGTGTGAGTCTTCGCCGATGTGGCATCCCGGGCGCAGATGCGCGAGCGGCCCGATGCGCGCTCCTTTGTCGATCTGGGATTCGGCAATCACGCACGACTGGAGGATAAACACCTGATCGCCGACCGTCGAGTTTTCGATCACCGAGTAGGACCGGATGCGGCAATCGCTCCCGATCCGCGTCTCCCCCAGCAACTGCGTGAAGGGCTCGATAACGGTGTCAGGACCCACTTCGACGCCGGCGTCGATCATCACCGTCTCCGGCTGCAGGATGATTACACCGGCTGCCATCAGGCGATGCGCCGTGGCGAGCCGCAGCTCCCGATCGAGCCTCATCATCTCGGCGATGGTGTTGGCGCCCAGCACTTCTTCGGGCTCGGCGGCCTTAATCGCCATCACGCGCTCTCCCGCGTCATGCAGGATGCGCGCCATGTCGGTCAGGTAAAGCTCGCGGTGCATATTGTCGGCATTGAGCTGCCCGATATGGCTGAACAGCGCAGCGCGGTGGAAGGCGTAAATACCCGAGTTGATCTCCCGTAGCCCCTGATGCTCCGGCTGGAGCGCCTTCTGTTCGACGATCGCCGCCACCTCCAGCGCTCCGGGTGGCGTCCGCAGAACCCGTCCGTAGCCGAAGGGATTGGCGGGCTCCGCTGTCAGAATCGTCATCGCCGCCTGCTCCTGCAGATGAAAATCCCGCAGCGCAACGATGGTCTCGGGCCGCAGCAGCGGCACATCTCCCGACAGCACGATCAGCTCCTCGTAATCGCGTGTGCCCTGTTCGGCGGCCTGAATGGCATGGCCGGTTCCGCGCTGCTCCTGCTGCAGAGCAAAGCGCACGCCGGTGTCGCGCACAGCCGCCTGCACGGCCTCGGCCTGATGGCCGACGATGACCAGAATGTCGTTGGGGGGGACCACCTGCGCCGCGGCCGCGATCACATGCTTCACCAGCGGCCGGCCGCCGATCTCATGCAGCACCTTGGCGCGCTTCGATTTGAGCCGCGTGCCCTTGCCCGCGGCCATGATCACGATTCCCAGTCGCATGGATTCTCAGAACTCCTTCGGCGCGCGCATGACACAGAACGGCCTCAGCACGGCACGACCATTCTCTCAGACGCTGGTTTTACGGGCACGGGTGTCAAACGGAAACATCTTCTTTTATGCGGTCCGCTGTTCGAGCGTCGGCAACGCGCGGATCGACTTACCGGATTTCCGCTGAGCGAGTCGAATCTCGTACAGACTTTGCAGGTTCAGCCAGAACTCAGCAGTCGTACCGAAGAAATGCGCAAGACGCAGCGCGGTGTCTCCGGAAATCGCCCGCCGCCCATTCAAAATCTCAGTGATGCGGTTAGGGGGAACATTGAGTTGGCGAGCCAGGCCCGAAGCGCTGATTCCGAGCTCCTTTAGCTCCTCGGCCAGGTGTTCTCCGGGATGGATTGCGAGCACAGCCATCATCATCTCCTCAGTGATAATCGACAACCTCGACATCCGATGGGCCCGGGGCGCCGGCATTCCACCTAAAGCAGATGCGCCACTGGTCGTTGACGCGAATACTATATTCGCCTTTGCGATCTCCCCGAAGCGCCTCCAGACGATTGCCAGGCAGCGCGGCCAAGTCTCGCAACAGCACCGCAGCTTCCAGGCGATCGAGTTTCATTCTCAGCGCACGCTCGATACCTGAGAACGCCTTGACCCTCTTGCCGTGGGCAAAATCGCTGGTCCGCTTGCCGCGATAGCTGACGACCATAGACGATGGTATCTCTCTTTAGGCGTTACGTAAAGCGTAACGGTGACCGTCCTGGCTCGCGCGCAAATAATCCCCTGTCTCCGCAAAAGCACAACGGTGGCGACGATCACGAACCTCGGTCTGCGCTGCCTCCTCAAAATTCCCATAATCCCTTATTCCGCCCTTGCGTATACTTTCCAGTCAGCAACCCGTACGAGGCCACGCATGCCCTGTCTCGAAATGAAAGTGCCGGCTATGCCGCACCCCGTCCCCACGACGCGGCTGCGCGCCCTTCTGGAAAGACCCGGCGCCGCGGTGCTCCGGCGCAACTACGTCGCAGAAGCTCCAGGGCACGATGACGCGCATTTTCGCAATCGCATTCGTATCGCCGCGGTGCTGGCGGTCAACCTCACCGATCCGCCCAGGCCCATCGATGTCGAGTCCCCCGACAATACCTCGGACATCGACGACGCCACGACGGCCATCGCGACCGGCTCGGAAAACGACCTTCTTGCCGCCAGCTTCGCCAAGGGCCTCGAAATCTGGCTGGCCGACGGCGAACGGGCGGTCGTGGTTTTCGCCGATGCCGACGAGATCCCCGGCTCGCTCGCCATGTTCGATGCGTACCTGCGCCTCGCCCGCTTCCCGCCCGCCTTCCAGCGTCTCGACCGGCGTCTGGTCGGACTCCATTATGGGTTTCGGGAAGGGCTTTCCATCGCGATTCAGGGTGACCCCGCCGAAAACCCTCCCGACGAAGAGACCTTCTTCGACTGCGTCGCTCCGATTCCCGAGATCGACGATTTTCGCGAGCCGCGCTTCGTCGTGCGCCTTCCCGAACCTGGTCTGGCGTGGTTTCACGATATGCTCCGCTCCGCCTCCGCCTGGCTCGACGACAATTCCTACCCCAATATCCTTGGCTCGCGATGAAACACGGAGCGGTTGCCGGTATTCTGTCCGCGCTGCTCACGGCTCCCCTGTCAGTCGTATTCGGCCCGCAGTCCAGCCTGATCCCAGCGCCCGACACCGAACGCATCGAGAGCGGCCAGGCGCATGCGGCCGGCGGCGAGACCGTCGCGTACCGCATCCGTCTGCTGCCCATCGCATCGTTTCCGGACTTGCCGGCGCCCATCGTCGGCGAGCTCAGCCGCCGCCAGTGCATGATCCCGCAAAGCTTCGAAGCAAAGGAGCCGGAAAACGTCATCCATGGCGCATTCCGCGCGGCCGGGACCGACGACTGGGCCGCGCTTTGCTCATCGCAGGGCTCGACCACTCTGTTCGTATTCTTCGCCGGCCAGACTGAGTCGCCCATCGCGTTGCGTACCCAGCCCGATTCCGCCTGGATCGGCGCCGAACCGGGCAGCACCCTCTATGGTTCCTCGTGGGGCATCGCGGTGCGCTCAGCCACTGAACTGCGCGCCGAACCGCAACTGCGCCGTGGCGTTGGCATCGACCACGATGCTATCGACGACGCGCGGCTGGAACGCTCCCTCGCCGTCCACTACTACCAGGCAGGACGATGGCTCAACCTGAATCGTAGTGACAGCAGTGACTGACCATTCCTGGTCTCTTCTTTTGGTCCCTCCACGTCTTCAATCAGGATTTATTTCGCTCCGCCGCAACTAATCCCGGCGGGGCTTGTCTAATGCATCGCAGCGCCTGTGATTTCCGGTTCCTTTTCGGCTTCAGAAACCTCCTCAGGTTCGAAGGAGGTCCCCCCTTGTCCCGCCGGCAGCACGCCAGGCCTGAGGTTATTTGCCCGATGAAAACCCGCCGGTTTCTCCGGAATCTGCGTCCACAATGGCAGGATTATGATGGAACGCAACGATCCGCAGAGTTGCCCCCTGGAATCTCGCCGCTGATCGGCGCGGCGCGGGAATTTCCCCTCTCTCGCTTCAAAAGGATGGCCATGTTCTCCTCGCTGTTTCCCTCGATCGTCCGCACGATCCGCCCCGTCGCATTCGTTTCCCTCTCCCTCCTGATTTCCAGCGCAGCGCTTCCCGCACAGACCGGCCAGTCGATCGTGCCCAGTCGCATCGTCAGCACCATCGATGAAAATTCCCGCGTCTCCCTCCACGGCTACGTTCATCCGCTGGCCAATGCCACCAACGACCGCGGCGCCGCGCCCGATTCGCAACCGCTCTCGCGCATGCACCTGGTGCTGAAGCGCAGCGCCGCTCAGGAAGCCGCTCTGCAGCAGTACATTGCCGACGCTCACGCGCCGGGCAGCCCGGCTTACCACCAGTGGCTCACGCCCGATCAGTTCGGCAGCAAATTCGGACCCTCCGATCAGGACATCGCCACCGTTGAATCGTGGCTCGGTGCGCACGGCTTCTCGGTAACCGGCGTCGCACCCGGCAAGCAGGTGATTGAGTTCAGCGGCAGCGCCGGACAGCTGCGCGATGCCTTTCACGCCCAGATTCACAAGTACGAGGTGAACGGCGGCATGCATTTCGCCGCCGCCAACGAGCCGGACATCCCGGCGGCACTCTCGCCGGTCGTCGGTGGATTTGTCGCGCTAAACAACTTCAACGTCAAGAGCCATGCCCGCGTGCTGGGTAAAGCCAGTTTCGATCCGAAGACCGGCACGGCCAAACCGGAATGGACGATCAACGGAGGCGCGGGTTATCCGACCATCGGCGGCGTCAACTTTGCGATGACCCCGGGCGATTTCGGCGTGCAGTATGACCTGCCCAACGCAACGCTGAATTCGAAATACACCGGCACCACGTACGACGGCACCGGGCAGACGATCGCGATCATCAACGAGTCGAACATCAACATCGACCTCGTCAATCAATTCCGCACCTTGTTCGGGCTCCCAGCCAATCCGCCCAACATCATCATCGACGGCAATGATCCCGGCATCGATGGCATCAACAACCCCGACGGACCCAACTACGCCTCCAGTGAGGCCTACCTTGATGTCGAATGGTCCGGTGCTGTGGCTCCCAAAGCCACCGTTGACCTGGTGATCGCCGCCGACACCGCGCTGGAGGGCGGCCTCTATCTCGCCGCCGAGCATGCGGTCTACAGCAACATCGCTCCCGTCATCAGCATCAGCTTCGGCGACTGCGAGGCCGATATGGGCTCGACCAACCAGTTCATCGAGCAGGTCCTGTGGGAACAGGCCGCGGCGCAGGGGATCACGGTGACGGTCTCCACCGGTGACAACGGTTCCGCCGGATGTGACAACCCGGATGCCGAGGAGTACGCCACACTGGGAGCCAACGTCAGCGGCTTCGCGTCCACGCCCTACGACGTCGCCGTCGGCGGTACCGACTTCTACTACGGCAGCGGCTACGCGAGTGTGACGCTCGCCAGTCTGGCCACGTATTGGAACACGACCGGCTCCAACACACCGAGCGTCTCGCTGCTGACCCCCATCCCTGAGCAGCCGTGGAACGGCAGCCAGTTCGGACTGGACGCGGCGAATTACTACACCCTTTACGGCGGGACCACCATCGGCGCGGGCAGCGGCGGGGCCAGCAGCGCTGCAGTTTGCGCCGCCGGCTACAACCAAACCACAGGCGCGTGCAATGGCACGCCCACGGGCTATCCCAAACCATCGTGGCAGACCGGGGTGAACGGAACGAAGAACGACGGCGTCCGCGACATTCCCGACGTGTCGCTCTTCGCCGCCGATGGCCCCAACTACGCCTACTACGCGGTCTGCTATGCGGATGGCGATTGCCAGCCCAACGCCAGCGGACCCGTTCAGATCTATGGCGTCGGCGGCACGTCCGCCTCAGCGCCAGCCTTCGCCGGCATCATGGCGCTGGTCAATCAGAAGTATGGGCGCCAGGGGCAGGCTGACTTCGTTCTCTATCCGCTGAAGGCGCAGTTCGCCGCCGCTTTCCACGACATCACGGTGGGCACCAACTCGGTCCCGTGCGCGGCGGGCTCGCCGAACTGCATCGCGGCGTCGAATCCCATCACCCTCGGGACCGTCGTTGAAGGTGAGATCGGCAGCGGCACGACCGCCGACTACAACGCTGCCGCGGGCTATAACCTCGCCACCGGCCTCGGCTCTGTTGACGCAGCCACATTGATCGCCGACTGGGGCAGCGTCAGCTTTAAGTCGACAACAACGACGCTGACGCCGTCCTCCACGTCGTTCACCCATGGCGCGACCATCACCATCAGCGGCTCGGTCACCGGTTCCACTACACCCACCGGCGATGTCGCGCTCATGACTGACAGCACGGAGCCGATCCAGCAGGGTCAGGGACTCTTCACGCTCAGCAACGGATCGTTCTCCGCAACGAACGTGAACTACCTCCCCGGCGGTACCTATAACGTCTGGGGCCACTACGGCGGCGACGGCACGAACGCGGCCAGCGCATCGGCGAAGACGCAGATCACCGTCAACCCGGAAGCCAGCACAACCTACTTCAACGTCCTGAATTCAGCGACAGGCTCGACCAACACCGCCGCCAGCTTCTCGGGAAACACCGGCGTTCTGTACGGCACACAGGGTCTGCTTTCCGCGCAGGTTTTTGGCACGACTTTCTACAACAACTGCGTCACCACCAACAGCACCTCGGCGGCCTGTAACTCGTACACCATTCCCACTGGCAGCGTCGCCTTTGCGGATAACGGAACCACCATCAACACCGCAACCATCAACGCCGAAGGCGACGCGGAATTCAACGCGCCTTTCTATGTCGGCGCTCATTCCGTCACTGCCAGTTACGCAGGTGATGGCAGCTACCAGAAGTCCTCGGCCTCAGCTGTTACCTTCACTGTGGTGAAGGACACGCCAGACGTCTATATCGGCGCTTCCAATCTGGCCAGCAGCTCGAGTTTCACTTTCGCGGGCGGCCAGGCCACCATCCTGAACATCTGGCTCGATAACAGCGCCAACGACTTGATCGAGACCGGGTCCGGCGTGGGAGCGGTGATTCCGGCCGCGCCCCCCTCCGGCACGCTCACCGTCACCATTCCCAACGTGACGGGCAGTCCTTTCACGGTTCCGCTGGCCGCGGGCGTCGATCCCAGCACGCTCTTCCCTGACGGAGTGGGCGTCGTCACCATCCCGGCGGCAACACCCGCAGGCAACTACACGCTCACAGTAAGCTACAGCGGCGACGGCAACTACGTCGCCCTGACGGGCAGCAGCGCGCCATCGGGAACCATCACCATCGCAGCGCCGACGTCCGGCCTGCTCGCCTCCAGCATCACGGCCAGCATGACCGGCAGCATCTCGCCCACCACCACCGTCACTATCAGCGGCACCGTCACGGGCCAGAGCGGTCATCCTGCACCTACCGGCTTTGTCGTTCTCTTCTCCTCTGGCAGCGACGACATCGAGGTCCCGGTCACGCCGGGCACCGGCGACACATCCGCCTTCACCATAACGCTCGACAGCCAGAACCTCTTCCAGGGCGCGAATTTCGTCACGCTCCAGTACGTTCCGCCGGCGACCAACCCCGTCTACGGCCCGTCCACGTTCAACCTGACGACCAGCAGCGCGATTTCCAACCCGCTGTCTGACTTCTCCCTCACCGCGAGCAGCAGCATCGTCTCAACCACGCATGGCGGGACCGCCGGGACCGACACGGTTTACGTAACGCCGACCAACAATTACAGCGGCACGGTGAACCTGAGCTGCGCGGTGGTCGGATCGCCCACGGGCGTCTCCTGCTCGCTCGGCCAAAGCTCCGTATCGCTGACCTCATCCGCGAGCGCCAGCCTCGATCTGCGGAGGGCGCCACCCTCCAGACGGCCCAGTCTTCTGCTTACCGGAGGAGGCGCGGTGTTCGCCTTTGTCCTGCTCCTCTCCATCCCCGCAAGGCGCCGCGCCTGGAGAAACTTCCTGAGCGCGCTCCTCTTTGCCTGCATCATCGGCTTCGGCGTCGGCTGCGGCGGTGGCGGCTCGAGTTCGGGCGGAGGTGGTGGAGGTGGTGGAGGTGGTGGTGGCGGAGGGGGCGGAGGCGGTGGCGGCGGAACCGGTTCTACTCCGACGAATGCCTCCGTGGCCGTGACACTGACCATTACGGCTACTGGCTCGGCGACTGCCGGTAATTACGCCGTCAATATCACCGGCTCGGCAGGAAGCCAGATCCATACCCTGGGCGTCACCGCGGCCGTCCAGTAATCCAACCCCATCCATCCCGCTCCTCACCACGAGGAGCGGGATTCTCATTTCCGGCGCACGACAATGGGCAAGCACCCCGCCTCCATCAAAACTTCCAACTCCCGACCAGGCGGCTGGGTATACTGCTCTAAATCCCCTTGCATCAATTGGATTGGGACCGCAAATACCTGCGGGAGCCCCGCACTACTATTTCCTGAGAGGTTTGTTTGAGGGTCCATGATTCGCGCGAGCGCCCGTGACGTTGAAATTCCGGACGACGGTTCCCACGGCGACGCCGCCGTGCTGGATCTGATCGACGCGCGCCCAATCTTAATCGAAGAGCCACCGTCCGCAAGTCCTGCTCCGGTGCATCCAGCGGCTCGAGCTCTCTATGCCGTCTGGGCCATCGTTGTCGTCGCCCTCTTCTTCCTCCACTTCCCGCACCTCCTCGCCGACTTCCCCAACAACTCCCCGTGGATGGATTACTCCAAGTACACCGACGAGGGCTGGTACGGCAACGCCGCCATCCGCTACTACCTCACCGGCTACTGGTATCTCCACGGCGACTTCAATCCCGCCGTCGCGCTTCCCGTCTGGCCCGCGCTCCTGGCCTGCGTCTTCCATTTCACCGGAGTCAGCCTCGCCGCCGATCGCTTGCTTGCCCTCATTTTCTTTGGCCTGAATCTGGTCGCTGCGTATTTGGTCGTCCGCACGCAGGCGGAGCGGTGGGTTGCGCTGCTCACCGTCACGCTGCTCACTGCCAGCCCGTTTCTCTGGGCGTTCAGCCGGCTCGCCATCCTGGAGCCGCCGCTCATCCTCTTCCTTCTGACCTCGTGGCTGCTGGCGCTGCATCTGCCACACGCGTCAGCGCGGGCGCAAACGCCGATGCTCGCCGCCATCGGGTTCCTCCTGTGCCTGATGATCCTCACCAAGACCACGGCCATCTTCCTCATCCCGTCCACGCTTTACCTCATCGCTCACGGGTACGGTTTCCGCCTGACGTCGATCCGGGCGCTCGCCATTGCCGCAGCCACCGCTGCCCTGCCCTGGTGCGCGTACTATTTCCTGCTCGTCCGTCCGCACTATCGCGTCGACTACCAATACCTCTTCGACGCCAATTACTGGCCGCAGCCCGCCACCATTGGTGGGTGGCTCGCTGCGTTCTGGTGGGCGCTGCACGGCTCACTCTGGATCTCGCCCACGCTGTGCATCGTCGCGCTCGCTCTGCTTCTGGTCACTCTGCTGCCGGCATGGCGGGAACGATCCGCCGGCCGCCCGTTCGGCCTGAATTCGAGCCATGATTCGGGCCCGGACTCGGGTCTGGCCCTCTGGCGCAGCCCCCTGACGATCGCTTCGCTGCTCGCGGCCGGGGGCTACATCTTCTTCGCAGGCTGGCACAACAGCCCGCAACCGCGCTACTACGAGACGGTGATTTATCCACTCTGCTTCATACTCGCGCTCGGAACCGCCGATCTGCTGCGGCCCTCACGCGCCCTTCTTCTGTGGATCGGTGGCGGCGTCGCGCTTGCCGTCCTGGCCGTTGTGTCTGTCGGCGGCGTGTACCGCATCGCCGGTTACCTGCGCCATCCTGAGTACACCTTCGTTAACGCGGCCCGCGCTCTTACGCAGTACATCGGCGAGCACTCCGGCCAGCATCGCCTCCTGCTTTCCATCAGTGGCGATGACATTCAGCTGATCACCGGGCTTCCCGCCATCTGCGACGATTACGGCACGTGGGATCTCGCCTACCGTATCCACAACTACCAGCCCGGGTGGTACGCCACCTGGAACGAACTCGACGACGGCACCGTGCTCGATCTCCACACGCAATACTCACTCGAGCGCGTAGCCGCGTTTCCCGCCTTCGACGATCCCGACCGGGACGTGCTCATTCTGTACCGTATGAATCTTCTCCCTGCCGCGAAGCAGACCTACGCCGCGCGGGACGAAGAACTCGGGAACACCGGCCGGTAGGTTCCTTCCCAGATACCCCCCTCTCAATCCAAATTCCCTCCGGATTTCCCAGTCCTGGGCGGATTTCCCCTTCGCATGCTGGCGTTTGAGACTCGCAGGCTGCATTTTTCTCTTGACATATCTGCGATGGAGCCCCAACCTGTTGATGGCTTAACGGCTATCGGCCAGGATGTAGTAGAGGGTTGGCATCCGGACCCAAGGGAGAAGGGTTCCCACGGAGGCAACCTCAGGTCAGCCCTCCCCCAACATCTCCGGCTCTTCCGCAGAGGCTTCGTTCCGAGCGAAGCCTCTCTTTTCCTGAGTTCAGGCCTACCTCCCCCGCCAACTTCATCCATCCGCCCGACTCCTGTCCGCCTCGCTGTCTTCTGTTCCCTGCTCCCTGCACCCCTGTAATGCGACCAATCCCCTTGGTTGTCATCCAAGAGCCTGCATGGCCTCCGAAAATCCCGCGCACCTCTTCTCCCCTCTGCAAATTGGCTCCGTCACGCTCCCGAACCGCATCGTTGTTTCGCCTATGTGCGAATATTCCTGCGAGGATGGCTTCGCTAACGACTGGCATCTCGTCCACCTCGGCAGCCGCGCGGTCGGTGGCGGGGGCCTCGTCTTCACTGAGGCGACCGCCGTCACGCCCGAGGGCCGCATCAGCCCGCAGGACCTCGGCCTGTGGAAGGACGAGCACATCGCGCCCCTGGCCCGCATCACCGCCTTCCTGCATTCCCAGGGCGCGCGCGCCGGAATCCAGCTCGCCCACGCCGGACGCAAGGCGAGCACCTTCCGCCCCTGGAGCGGGGAAGGCGTTGTCACGCCGGAAGCTGGAGGCTGGTCCAACGTCCTTGCGCCCAGCGCCATCCCTTTTTCCCCGAACTACCCACAGCCGCGCGAGCTCGATCACGCAGGCATCGCTGCGATCACGCTGGCCTTTCGCGCCGCCGCCGTCCGCGCCGATCAGGCCGGTTTCGACGTCATCGAGATTCACTCCGCCCATGGTTACTTACTCCACGAATTTCTCTCCCCGATCAGTAACCATCGCAGTGACGAATACGGCGGCAGCTTCGAAAACCGAGTCCGCCTGCTCCTTGAAGTCACCAGCGCAGTCCGGGAAGTGTGGCCGCGCGAGCGCCCGCTCTTCGTCCGCATCTCCGCCACGGACTGGACTGAAGACGGCTGGGATCTCCCCCAGTCCGTCCGCCTCGCTGCCCTGCTCCGCGATCGCGGCGTCGACCTCATCGACGTCTCGTCCGGAGGCAATGTCCTCGGCGCGGCGATTCCCGTCGGTCCCGGCTACCAGACGCCATTTTCTGAAGCCATCCGCGCGCAGACCGGCATCCTCACCGGCGCAGTCGGCATGATCACCGACCCCGCGCAGGCCGAGCACATCCTCCGCACCGGCCAGGCCGACCTCGTCATCATCGCGCGCGAATTTTTGCGCGATCCTTACTGGCCGCTCCACGCTGCCGCTGCCCTTGGCGAGACCACCTCGTGGCCGGTTCAGTATCTGCGCGCCGGTCCACCGAAGAGCCCGGCGCGCGCGCCCATCGGGAACAACCGCTGATACTCCAGTTTTCCTGCAACGCCCGCCGTCGCGTGACCTATACTGCGTCAGAGAGCCGCAGTCGTTGCGGCTCGGCGCAATCTTCCGATGCCTAAACACGCAGCGCAGCGCCGGTCGCGGCACGAACCCATCATTCCCGACAAGCTGTATTTCCGCATCGGTGAAGTCGCCCGGCTCTGCGGCGTGGAGACCTATGTCCTGCGCTTCTGGGAAACAGAATTCCCGCAGATGCGCCCCAACAAAAGCGGCACAGGTCAGCGCCTCTATCGCAAGCGCGATGTGGAAATGGCGATGCGCGTTCGCCGCCTGCTCCACGACGAGGGCTACACCATCGCCGGCGCGCGGCATGTCCTCGCGCAGGAAGCTCGCGAGTTGCGATCCAAATCACCTCAGCTGCCGCTGATCGAAGGCGGATCGTCATCGGTGCGTATCAAAGCCAAACTGCAGAGGGTCCGCACCGAGCTGCGGGATCTGCTCGGCATCCTCTCAGCACCGCCCGCGCGCAAACCGCGCATCGGTTCGCAGGCGGAGCGTAAGCTGTTCGAGTAAAAACCCGGCCGCTCCGTTACTGCACCTGAATCGCCGTGATCACCGGAGAGCTCACCGAATTCACGTACGTAGCCGTGGGATTGTTCAATGCGCCAGTCCCGACGTAGAAACAGTACAAATCGAGGCTTTCCCCAGCCTTGCCGACCGTAAGGAAGCCCTGCACGGTAACGGTTCCTCCGTAGGTGAAGTTTTGAGTATTTCCTGCCGTTTGAAGGCTGGGGTTATCGAAGTTATGGAACAAGCAACCATACTGAGTGGTCTTCACGAGATTGCCGGACAAATCCGTGATAGAGAACGTCGCTTGCCCTGAGACGATATAGGTCCCCGCATTCGGCAGCGTTAGGGTGGCAACCTGTGCTTCGCCCACGTCGTCATCGCGGGTAATGTTCATGCTTCCGGCTGGCGCACTCGTCGCGTAGCTCAAAACCCCACCGGCCGGACCCGCCGGTCCCTGCGGCCCTGCCGGCCCCGTCGACCCGGGATTACCCATCAGTCCGGTCGACCCCGGCGGTCCCGCCGGCCCTTGTGGCCCCGCAAGCCCCGCTGGTCCCGTGCCACCCGCGGCCATCAGGCCCCAGCTCGGATTTTGATCGGGAGTTGGCCCGCTCGGGTTTGGCCCGTTCGGCAAAATTGCAATGTAGGACGAGCCGTTGTACGTCACCACATTGTTCGCCGCGTACGTAGCGTATGGATTGTACGTGTCGAGGAAAATGAAGCTCGTCCCGTTGGCGCCCGCTGGCCCCGGCGCTCCCGGCGCCCCGGTCAGCCCGCGCGGTCCCTGCGCTCCGGTGGCTCCCGTCGCACCGGCCGGACCTGCCGGACCTTGTGCACCTGCAGCACCCGCGGGTCCGGCCGGCCCCTGCGGTCCCGTCGGTCCATACGTCATGTTGAAATCGACGCCGTTTCCCTGGCTGTTCGTGACGGTCAGGTTGAACGTGCCCGGAGTCACCGCCGCGGGCAGCGTCGCGACGACCTGCGTGTTGCTGAACGAGACCACCGCGAGCGTGGTGCCGTTGAACTGCACCGTCGGCTTGGTCTTCGCCGGCTCAAATCCGGTCCCCGTCAAAGTGATCTGGTTGGTCTGGTAGTTGATGGTCCCACTATTCACTACCGGCACGGCAGCAAAGGCAACGAGAGGAACAAAAAGAAGCAGAACTGCGGTCACGATTCGGCGCATCGGTACGGCCTCCTGGGGAGTAGCGAACTCTCAGGAAGCTTCGGCGATGCCGTCGATCCCTGAAGTGACGCCGAGTTTCAGGGCGACCGGCGCGGCAAGGCAATATCGCGGAGGTGATTTTGAGGTGAAGTTTTTAAATCTTGGGAATCAGTGGGTTGCGATCTCCACTCGCGAAATCTTCACCTCGTCGCGCGGCGGGAACAGAGAGCCCTCTCGAAAGCGACACGGTCCCGCAGGCGCGGAATGATCCTTAGCGCGAGTCCGACCCGGCGTTTTTCATCCGCGACAGCAACACCAGCGCCATCACCAACAGCACCACTTGCATGCCGATAAACACAAACCCCAGCCATCGATGACCGTGCGTCATCGACACCGCCGGTCCCGCGGCCAGCACCGCTGCCCCCGCCGCTGCGATCACGGCTCTGCGTCGAAGATCCTCAACTTTGCTTCTCGTCCTCATCGTCCCCGCATCCCGCCCAGCATGCCCATGGCGCGCCGTTGCAGCAGGCCGCCGCCTTTGCCGATGCCCTTGAACATCTTTCGCATCTGGGCGTACTGCCGCAACAGCTGATTCACTTCCTGCACTGTTGTCCCTGAGCCGTTCGCAATGCGCTTGCGCCGGCTGCCGGAGATGATCTCGTGATGGTCGCGCTCCTTCTGCGTCATCGAATTGATGATCGCCTCGACGCGCGTGAGCTGCTTCTCATCCACCTGGCCGGCCATCTGCTGCATGCCGGCGAGAGGCCCCACCGAGGGCAGCATCTTCATGATCGACTCGAGCGAACCCAGCTTTTTGATCTGCCGCAGCTGGTCGCGAAAGTCCTCCAGCGAAAACCCATCCCCCGACAGCGCCTTCCGCGCGAACTCCTCGGACTTCTTCCTGTCGAGCTTATCCTCGGCTCGTTCGATCAGGCCCATGATGTCGCCCATGCCGAGGATCCGCCCCACAATGCGATCCGGATGAAACGGCTCAAACGCATCCGGCTTCTCGCCCGTTCCGATGAACTTCACCGGCTGTCCCGTCACGTGGCGAATCGAAAGCGCCGCGCCACCGCGTGCATCGCCGTCCATCTTGGTCAGGACCGTTCCGGTCAAACTCAGCTGCCTGTGGAAGGCCTCCGCCGACTTCACCGCGTCCTGGCCGGTCATGGCATCGGCGATGAACAGAATCTCCTGCGGCGAAAGCAGCGCCTTCAGCTTCGCCATCTCGTCCATCAGCTGCTCATCCACGTGCAGGCGGCCCGCCGTGTCGACAATCAGCGTATCGCACCCGGTGATCACCGCCTCGCGCCGCGCTTCCTTTGCGAGTCTTTCGACCAGCGGCGTTCCCGCCGCTTCGCCCTTCTCGTCGCCCTCGTAGATGTTGGCCTTGATCGCCTTCGCCACCACCCGCAGTTGTTCGCGCGCGGCCGGCCGGTACACGTCCACCGACACCAGCATCGGCCGGTGACCGCCCTTCTGCAGCCACGCCGCCAGCTTGCCCGCCGTTGTCGTCTTGCCCGACCCCTGCAAGCCCGCCATCAGGATCACCGTCGGCGGCCGCGACGCAAACTGGAACCGCGCCACGTCCTTGCCGAGGATCGCGATCAGCTCGTCGCGCACAATCTTGACCACCTGCTCGGTCGGAGACAAGGAGGTAAGCACCTCCTGGCCCATCGCCTTCACGCGGATGTGCTCGATCAGCTCCTTCACCACGTTCAGGTTGACGTCGGCTTCGAGCAGCGCAACGCGAATCTCGCGCAACGCCTCCGTCATGTTCTCTTCGGTGACCGAACCCTGCCCGCGCAGGTTCTTGAACGCGCGCTGTAACTTCTCTGAAAGATTCTCAAACATAGCCAGAAGCCCAGTTTACCGGAGGACTGGCCGTCCAGGCGGACGCGCTTCGCGCCTGGTCCCCAACGTACCTGCCGCGCAGCCTGCCCTCCGCAAAGCGCGTCCGCGCCCCCGACGGGCGAGTCGGCGATTCCTCATCTATTCGCCGTCCCTTAACGCGTCGTTGATGCGCCTGCCTGAGAGTACGTCTGTCGCGACCACGGAGGCCTGTGGCCGGCATCCCCTAAATCGAAAACTGGAAAGGGTTTGAATCCATGCTCAGAAATGCAGCAGCATTGGGTCTGGTCGCGGCTGCGCTGGCAACCGCAGGGTTCGCGCAGGAAGAGCGCGTTCACGGCGTTCCGCGCCTCGATCATGTGTTCGTCATCATGATGGAGAACCACGGTTATCAGCAGGTCATCGATAACCCCAACGAGCCTTATCTGAACAGCCTGATTACGAACAACAAGGTCAACCTCGCCACCAACTACTTCGCGGTTGGGCATCCCAGCCTCACGAATTATCTGGAAATCGTTGGGGGCTCGAACTTCGGCATCCGCAGCGACAATTCTCCCAACTGGGGCAGCACTTCGTGCTCGCCGAACATCGCCACCGGCATCGTGAACGCCGACGATGGCGGCGGCAACGCGCCGGTGCCCGTGGATACAGGCAATGTCTGTCCCATCACCGGCTCCGGCACCGACGCCGAGACCCCGGCCGTGGATATCTGGAATCAAGTCGGCGGACCCTTCGTTGCCCTCGCCGACCTCGATGGCGTCAAGTCCGTTCCCGCTGCGCCGACCGTCGGCATGACCATCGGCGATCAACTCGACGCCATCGGCCTGCACTGGAAATCCTACCAGGAGAGCCTCCCTGTCGGCTCCGTCTCCGGTGTGAACTACAGCAACGGCACGGTGACGAATCTGACCGACTTCACGAACCTCGCGCCGCTGACCTCAGCGAGCGTGTTGCAGAACTACGCCGTCAAGCACAACCCGTTTGCCTATTTCAAAAACGTGCAGGACGGCGACGACTCGGACAACAGCCTTGCCAACGTCGTCGGCTTTGACGGCCCGCGCGGCCTCTACGCCGACCTCGCGGAGGGTCACGTTCCGGCTCTGTCCTTCATCGTGCCCAATCAGTGCGACGACCAGCATGGCCGCAGTAATGCCGATGCGTTCTGCGCATTCGACTACGGCCAGAACAACAGCGGCTACACCTACGGCACGCAGGTCGGCCTGAACCCCGGCCTCATTCAGCAGGGGGACACGACCATCGAGCGCCTGGTGAAAGCCATCCACGCCTCTCCGGTGTGGAACTCGGAAAGCAGCGCCATCGTCATCGTGTGGGATGAGAACGACTACAGCGGCAGCACCACCGTGATCAGCGGCCTGTTCCCGCCTCAAAACCAGAACCGGGTCGTCCTCACCGTCCAGACCAATTACGGCCACAGTCAGGACGCTCAAAGCGACACGTACTACACCAGCTTTTCGCTGCTGAAGTCGCTGGAAGGGGCTTTTGGCCTGCCCTGCCTGAACCACGCCTGCGATCCCGGCGTCCAGGTCATGTCCGACCTGTTCGGCGAGGAGCACCGGCACTAACTACACGGCCCTCACCACTGAACGCAACGCGGGCCTCCGGACCATATCGTCCCGAGGCCCGGCTTTTTCCGCAATGAGCCGTGCCATTTACTCACCCGAGCTGCAACTTCTCAGATAGATTCTCAAGCATAGTCAGAAAGTCAGTTTGCCGGACCTGGCCCGATCTGAGTAGTCGCCGTCAAAGCCAATTTGCTGCGCTACAGTCTGATCCCGATGGGCTCTAATCGAGTCGACTTTCGACTTCGCACTCTAAGCCATTCAATTTCAGAACTGCCGCAAATGCGTTCGCATAAGCCACTGCACGGTCAAAAGACTGACTGTCGTGGGACGCATAGATTGCGGCACCAGAACGGTGGTGGCGATGTCCCGCGCCGGATCGCACCACCCATCGGCCAAATCCGCGGCGCGCATCCGGGATCCGAACGTTTGCCCAGCCACAGAGACCCTCCATCTCCACTGGGTATCCACCGATCTTCATCGGCGTTGCAGTGATGCAGTAGACGTTCTTTCTCGCCAACGTAATGGGGAAGGTCTCGAGATTGAGCGTATTCCACTGGCCCGCAAACGCGTCCGCCAAGTCCCAGATCACGGTGCGATACAGTTCCATATCGTGCCCAATGGTCGAGCTCTGACCTTTTCCATCGTTGGCCACTGCCACTGTGCGCTGGCACAGCCAACTGACAGGGAGGTCTCCCCGCAGAATCCGAGTTATCGTCGTCCCGTCTGGATCAGATCCTGACAGCGCCTGCAAAAATGCAGGATCGAAGACCCCACCATAATAGGAAGGGACACCCTCTGCGTCTGCATCAAAAAGAAAAGCCTGAGTTGCAATCGTCATTCGCGATCACCCTGTAACACAAACCCGTCAGAAGCATCTTCCTGCCGCAGGTCATCCTAGAGGGCCCTGCACCGGAGCGGACTCGCCTCAGGGACGACCAGCGTTCCGATCAGCCTTCAAGAACTGCCAATGCAATTCCAGGATTTTCACCTCAGCGGCACGAGCCCGAATCCGCTCGGCCGCAGCGGCAACGTCCGCATGGTCCGACTCTCGCTGGTGGCGCTCCACATCGCCCTGCGTGCTCGACTCCTGCTCTTCGCTCATGAATATGCCCTCACCTTCCAGCTTAAGCCCCTCGGTGGACCGCAATCCCCCGCTTATTGATAGGCTGGTCCCATGTCCGGGGTCGCCCTTTCCCTCGAAAACAAAGTCGCCCTCGTCTCGGGGGGCTCACGCGGCATCGGCGCGGCCACGGTCCGCCTCTTCCACCAGGCCGGCGCCCGTGTCGCCTTCAATTACCGCACCGCCAGCGCCTCCGCCGATGCTCTCGCCGCCGAACTTGGGGGCCCGTCCGCATGTCAGGCCTTCGCGCAGGATCTCTCCACTCCCGAACACGGCCGCGCCCTCGTTCGCTGCGCGGTCGAGCACTTCGGCCGCCTCGATATTCTCGTCGCCAACCACGGCGTCTGGGAGTTTGAGAATGTCTCCATCGCCACCATGTCCGACGCGCAGTGGCGCAACACCATGGCCGTGAACCTTGACAGCGTCTTCGGGCTCATTCAGGCCGCGGCGGCTCAGATGCAGAAACAGGCGCAGGCCGATCCACCGAAGCCAGGCGAAGCGGCCGGCCACATCGTCCTCATCAGTTCCACTGCCGGCCAGCGCGGCGAAGCCTTTCACACCGACTACGCCGCCAGCAAGGGCGCCATCATCAGCATGACCAAGGGGCTGGCAACGGAGCTGGCCGCCCACAGCATCCGGGTCAACTGTGTCGCGCCCGGCTGGGTCAAAACCGATATGTCCGCGCCGATTCTCGCCAAACCCGACGCTGTCGAGCGCATCACCGCTGCTATCCCGCTCCGCCGTCCTGCCGATCCCACAGAAATCGCCGGCCCGGTGCTCTTTTTGTGCACACCGCTTGCTGGCTTTATGACCGGAGAGATCGTCAATGTAAATGGAGGAGCTGTCTTAATCGGTTAACCCATGCGAAAGATCCCCGTTCTCCTGATCCCGGTTCTCCTGATCCCTGTCCTGCTCGTCTTCTGCAGCCCCCTCACGCTGCGCGCGCAAAACACCACCCCCGACGCACCGCCGCCCACGTCGAGCATCGCCGCGCCCACTTCATCGGCAGAGGACGCCAGCAGCAAGAAGGCCCGCGAGGCTCTCAACGCCATGGTGCAGGCGCTCGGCGGCGACACCTGGCTCAATCAGCAGAACGCCTATATCGATGGCCGCATCGCCGGCTTCTACCAGGGCAAGCCCACCGGCGCCACCGTCCGCTACTGGGACTGGCGCACGCCCACGTCGGAGCGCATCGACATGACCGAGAAAAAGACCGACAAGCACGACTGGTCGCAGATCTTCGCGGGCAAAGAGTGCTGGGAAATCACCTTCCGCGGCAAGAATCCCGTCCCCAAAGATCAGTGCGCCGAAGCGATCCGCCGCCGTGAACATTCCATCGAAGCCGCGGCGCATGTCTGGATGAAAGACCCGTCCACGGTCCTGATGTATGAGGGCCAATCGCTCGCCGAACGCCATCTGGCACAGCAGGTTACGCTGCTCAATGCCGAAAACGACTCCATCACTATCCAGATCGACGCGATGACGCACCTGCCGCTGCGCCGGACCTATTTCTGGCGGGACCCGGTATACAAGGACAGGAACGAAGAGGTTGAGGAGTACGACGATTATCACAACATCGAGGGCATCCAGACGCCCTTCACCATTACGCGCCTGCACAATGGCGACATGACCAGGCAGAGTTTCGTCTTCAAGGCTGCGTACAACGTTCCGCTCCCTCCGGATGGCTTCGACGCGACCGCAGCGGCCGCGCACCTTCACAAATAGCAGGCATAGACGCACAAAAGCCGCATCCGAGGATGCGGCTTCGTATCGCGGACAGTGGCTCTATTTCACCTGCGGAGTGACGTTCTCCGACTTCGCGACAGTGTCCTGCTTCGGAGCGTCGGCATTATCCGGGGAACCTGAGCCCTTGAGGCCTTCCTTGAATCCGCGGAAGGCCTCGCCCAGTCCCTTCCCGAGACCCGGCAGCTTGCTCGGCCCAAAGATCAACAGGGCGATGACAAGAATGATGATCAGGTGCTCGGGTTTCAACAGATTGTCAAACATTGGGATTCTCCGGGACCACATTCCCGCAACGGGGTGCAATCCACACTGAGCTATTGTCGCACAAGCGATCATTTGCCGATGTAGTACGTGGGTGCCACCGGCTGGATCGCCTGAAATTCGGCCTCGCGTGTACCTTAAGTAGGACCCACTATGAGCGCCACGAGCAGCGCCGAAAAAACCATCTGCATCCACGGCCACTTTTACCAGCCACCCCGCGAGAACCCCTGGCTGGAAACCGTCGAGGCGCAGGAGTCCGCCGCGCCCTGGCACGACTGGAACGACCGCATCACGGCGGAGTGCTACGCGCCCAACGGCGCCGCCCGCATCGTCAATCAAGAGAACGAGATCATCCGCATCTTTAATAACTATGCGCGCATGAGCTTCAACTTCGGGCCGACGCTGCTCTCCTGGCTGCAGCAGAACGCTCCGCGCGTCCACGACACGATCGTCCACGCCGACCGCCGCAGCCAGCAGAGCTTTTCCGGCCACGGCTCCGCGATGGCGCAAATCTACAACCACCTCATCATGCCCCTGGCCAGCACCCGCGATCGCATCACGCAGATCCGCTGGGGCATCGCCGACTTCCAGCATCGCTTCGGCCGGATGCCGGAAGGCATGTGGCTCCCGGAAACCGCAGTCGACTCGGAATCGCTCGATCTTCTCGCGCAGAACGGCATCCGCTTCGTGCTCCTCGCGCCGCATCAGTGCGCGGGCATCCGTTCGCTGACTCCGCCCGCTTCCCCACCAACTCCAAAGACGACCGCCTCAGGAAAGGAAGCGAAGGAGCCCGCAGAGCCGGTCTGGATCGATACTCCCAACGCCTCTGTCGACACAACGCAGGCCTATCTCGTCCGCCTGAAGGAAGGCCGCAGTATCAACGCCTTCTTTTACGATGGCCCCCGCTCTCGCGCCATCGCCTTTGAAGGACTCCTCAACAGCGGCGAGAGCTTTGCGCAGCGCCTGATGAGCGGCTTCAAGCCGGACAGCAACGACGCGCAGATCGTTCACGTCGCCACCGACGGCGAGAGCTACGGCCATCACCACAGATACGGAGAGATGGCGCTCGCCTGGGTGCTGCACTCGCTGCAGGATCACGCCCTGAAACAGGATTCCGCCGCCGTGCACCTCACCAACTACGGCGAGTTTCTTGAGAGGCACCCACCGCGTTACGAGGCGCAGATCGTCGAGGACACGTCCTGGAGTTGTGTGCACGGCATCGAACGCTGGCGCTCCGACTGCGGCTGCTCGAGCGGTCGTCCTGGCTGGAACCAGAAATGGCGCGCTCCGCTGCGACAGGGGCTCGACGACCTGCGCGACGCGGTCGCCCCGCTCTTTCACGAAGCCGCCATTCGTCTCTTCAAGGATCCCGACGAAGCGCGCAACGACTACGTCAGCGTGGTGCTCGACCGGTCCAAAGAATCTCGCGACGCCTTCTTCCAGGCGCACGCCAACTACGAGCTCAACGAAGAAGAACGCACGCGCGCCCTGATGCTGATGGAGCTCGAGCGCCACGCCATGCTCATGTACACCAGCTGCGGCTGGTTCTTTGACGACATCTCCGGCATCGAGACCGTACAGGTCATCGCCTACGCCGGTCGCGTCCTGCAGCTTGCCTCTTACCTCTTCGGCAAGCGCGCGGCGATGCTCGAAAAGAAATTCGTCGACCGCCTTGCCACCGCGAAGAGCAACCTGCCAGAGCAGCAGGATGGCGCCACCGTCTACAACCGCTATATCCGCAGCATGCAAGTCGGCCTCGAACAGGTCGCCGCGCACTACGCCATCAGCTCGATCTTCACCAGCTACCCCGACGAGGCCGACATCTTCTGCTATTCCGTGCGCCGCCTCGCGTGGGATTCGGTCATGTCCGGCCGCGTGCGCCTCGCGGTCGGACAGGCCCTGATCTGTTCGAAGATCACTGAAGCCGCCGAGACCGTCTGCTTCGCCGTCCTTCACTTCGGCGACCAGAACATCACCGCCGTAGTGAAGCGGTTCGATCCGTCGGATTCCGCTGACTACGACAAATTCGTCGAGGAAGCTAAAGCCGCCGTCAACATGGCCGATTTCCCGGAGGTCGTTCGCTGCTTCGACCGCCATTTCGGCAGCCAGACCTACTCGCTGCGCTCGCTCTTCCGCGACGAACAGAAGCGCATTCTCGAAATTCTGCTCACCGGCACCCTCGAAGAAGTGGAATCGAGCCTCTCGGCCATCTACGAGAATCAGGCCTCGCTGCTGCACTTCCTCACTCAGAGCAAACTGCCGCGGCCCGAAGCCCTCACCGTCGCCGCCACCTTCGCCATCAATGCGGGCCTGCGCCGCGCGCTCGAAGCCGAGCCCATCGATGCCATTCAGGCGCGTTCCTGGCTGGGATTAGCGAAGTCCGATCAGGTCACACTCGACAAACAGCTCCTCGGATTCATCGTCGACCGGAAGATGAAGGACGTGATGCTGGCTCTGTACGAGCGCCCCGAAAACCTGGCCACGGTCGAGGATGCTTTGTTAGTGGCGCGCACCATGCGTGAGCTACCGTTCGATGTGAATCTGTGGCAGGCACAGAACCTCTGGTACGACACTTACCGCCATCACCGCGATAAGCCGCCCTCGCCCGAATGGCTGGAGAAAATGAAGGAACTCGGCCGGCAGATGCACATCGCCGTCGATGCGATCGCTATCGATGAGGCCAATGGAAACGGCAACGGAGCCCACGATGCCGCCCAGATCGCCGAAGAAGCCGCCAGGACAACGCCCGAGCCGCAACCTCTCACGAAGATTTCTGTCAGCGTCCCTTAGCCGCCGTTCAGCTGCGCCAGTGCAACGTCACCGGCCCGTCCATCGGATGCTTCATCGGCCGGCCCGTCCGCTCCGCGTCGAGCCGCGCCTCTTTGAGCGCGAAGTACCACTTCGCCGGCTTGTCCGCATCGTCGATCAGCATCAGCGCCGGATCGTACTTCAACCCCTCTGCCTGCTGGATCATCGTCACCTGATCCTGGCGCACAAACATGTTGCCGAAGAAGCGCAGGATCGACGTCATGAACGGCAGGTGATACAGCACGTTCCACGCCCCATATACATCGATGCGGCACGCGCTTGCGGTCGTCGGCGTCACCGTCGTCAGGCTCGAAAACCACTTCTCTCCGCACCGGATCGTCTCGTAACGCCGGTTCGGTAGAACAAAATCGATCGTCGTCGTGATCGGCTCGCCATACACGCCCAGCAGCTTGTAGGGCGCGCTGTTCTTCGACGGCGCATGCGTGGCCATGCGAAACCCCTGAGGGATCGGCTCGAAGCGCTTCTTCTTTTCGTGGATGCTCGCCTCTTTCCGCCACCACCACGACTGATGCACGAATGGCCCGTGCGCCGGATCCATCAGCCCAATGATTCCGTGATCCACATTGCACGGCAGGTCGGCGGTCAGATGCTCGCTGCGATAGCGTTCGCTGAACTTCGGCAGCTCCGGCACCGGACTCACCGCCGCATCTTCTGCCTTCACGCGCCCGCGCCCCGCCTCCGGCACATACACCCACGCGTAGCCGTCGCGCTCCTCGCACGGATACGCCATGCCGTGCAGATTCCGCGGAAACGGATCGTCCTTCGTCAGCGATGGAATCTCCATGCACTGCCCCGACACCGGCTCAAACGCCCAGCCATGGTATTTGCACGTCAGCGTTTTCCCGTCGAACCATCCGCACGATAGCGGAATACCGCGATGCGGGCACAGGTCGCGCATCGCAAACAGCCGTCCATCCTCGCGCCGCCCGAGCACCATCGGAATTCCCAGCAGCATCGCGGTTTGCATGCTCTTGCCCTGCAGCCCAGCGCTGCGCATCGCCGGGTACCATTCGTTGTAAAGTAGCGTCGCCGGAGGTCCGCTGGTGGAAGCGTTCGCCATATTCCTGGAGCCTTCGTCCCACTATACCGCTCGCCATTCGACCCCACCGGCGAGCCGAAATTTGTCCGTTTGAGGCCTCGAATTCAGTCCTCTTTTTCCTCAAAACTCCACCTCAAGCACTCCTCTCCCGCAAGCGCCTGAATCCATTGGCTTAAGCTGGGTTGTGCAGAGCTAACTCTTCCCGTATCATGAAGATAAGTCCTCGGTCGCTCCTTCCAAGTTGACCCTCCTGGCGTGACCCCCGGCCCACTAAATTCTATGGCAGACGATCAGAACCCTCTCCTTCCCCTCGGCGGCAACTCGAGCGACGGACCCAACGGTCCCACCGGCCCCGGCGCCGCGAATCTCATCCCCATCAACATTGAAGACGAGATGCGGCGGTCGTATCTCGACTACTCCATGTCGGTCATCATCGGGCGCGCGCTCCCCGATGCCCGCGACGGCCTCAAGCCCGTGCATCGCCGCATTCTTTACACCATGCACGAGATGGGCCTGCAGTCGAACAAGAAGTACACCAAGTGCGCGAAGGTCGTCGGCCAGGCCATGGGCGTTTACCATCCCCACGGCGACTCGGCCATCTACGACGCGCTGGTCCGCATGGCACAGCCCTTCAGCATGCGTTATCCCCTGGTCGATGGTCAGGGAAATTTCGGCTCCGTCGACGGCGACCCGCCCGCGGCAATGCGATACACCGAGTGCCGTCTCGAGAAGATCAGCGGCGAACTTCTCGCCGACATCGAGATGGAAACCGTGGACTTCGTCCCCAACTACGACGAGTCCACCTACGAGCCTTTTGTCCTGCCCACGCGCATTCCCAATCTCATCGTCAACGGCTCCAACGGCATCGCCGTCGGTATGGCGACGAACATTCCGCCGCACAATTTGACCGAAGTCATCAACGCGGCGATTGAGATGGTCAACAATCCGCATGAGGCGGCCAATTCTGAGACCGCGCTCGCTATGGTGTTGCGCAGCGTGCAGGGGCCCGACTTCCCCACCGGCGGATTCATCTATGGCAAGGGCGGCATCGAGCAGGCCTACAGAACGGGCCGCGGCCGCTTTCTGGTGCGCGCCAAATGCGCCACCGAAACCATGCCGCAGGGGCGTCAGTCGATCATCGTCAATGAGATTCCCTATCAGGTCAACAAAAACGTCCTCATCAAGCGCATTGCAGAATTGGTCAACGAGAAGATCATCGACGAGATCAGCGACGTGCGCGACGAGAGCGACCGCGACGGCATGCGCATCGTCATCGAACTCAAGCGCGGAGCCGAAGCGCAGATCGTCCTGAACCAGCTCTACAAGCACACGCAGATGCAGGAGAGCTTCTCGATGATCTTCCTGGCCGTCATCAACGGCCAGCCGCGCGAGCTTCCGCTGCCCGAAGCCATCCGCATCTTCATCGAGCACCGCCAGGACGTTGTGCGCCGCCGCACCGCCTTCCTGCTGCGCAAAGCGCGCGAGCGCGAGCACATTCTGCTCGGCTACCAGATCGCGCTGGACCACCTCGACAACGTCATTAAGATCATCCGCGGATCGTCATCCCGCGCCGATGCGCGTGAAAACCTGTTCCAGTTTTTCTCCGGCCGTACCATCAAGGTGCGCGATCAGGCGCTCGCCGGCGTCAAGCTCGATCCAGCAAAGTACGCCGTCGATCCAACTGTATTGATCGAGGCCACGCTGACCCTCAGCTACCGCCAGATCGACGCCATCCTCGACCTGCAACTCTATCGCCTCACACAGCTCTCCATCGACGAGTTGGTGAACGAGCTGCGCGGAGTCCGCGACAACATCGCCGAGTACGAATCGATTCTGGCCTCGGAGAAAAAGCTGCGCGGGGTCATCGTGAAGGAACTCGAAGCCGTGAAGAAGGAATACGGCGACGAGCGCCGCACCCAGATCGTCGACGAAACCGCCGAGCTGCAGCTCGAAGACCTCATCGCCGACGAGCAGGTCGCGGTCACCGTCTCGCACTCCGGCTACCTCAAGCGAACGCCCATCTCCACCTACCGCCAGCAGCGACGCGGCGGTACCGGCCGTCTCGGCATGCGCACGCGCGAGGAAGACTTCGTCACCCAACTCATCGTCGACTCGACTCACGCTTACCTGCTCTGCTTCACGAATAAGGGGCGCGTCTACTGGCTCAAGGTCTACGAGATCCCCGACGTAGGCGCAGCCGGCAAAGGCAAATCCATCGCCAGCCTTCTCAGCCTGCAGCCCGGCGAGACGGTTCGCAACATCCTCCCTGTGCGCAATCTCGAAGAAGAAGGCAAGCACATCTTCTTCGCCACCCGCAAAGGCACAGTGAAGAAGACCGAGCTGAAGGACTTCTCGAATGTGATGTCGCGTGGCATCATCGCCATCGGCATCGACGAGGACGACGAGCTCGTCGGCGTCCGCGTCACAGACGGCCAGCAGATCGTCTTCATCGCCACGCATAACGGCATGGCGATTCGCTTCGGCGAAGAAGACGTCCGCTCCATGGGCCGTCCCGCCTATGGCGTCCGCGGCATCGACCTCGGTAAGAATGACTACGTCGTCGGCCTCGCCGTTACTCCGAAAAAGAACGGCGTGACCCACCGTATTCTCAGCGTCACCGAAGCCGGCTTCGGCAAACGCACCGACGTTGAGGAGTACCGCCTGCAGACCCGCGGCGGCAAGGGCGTGATCAACGTCAAGACCACGGCCCGCAACGGCAAAGTGGTCGGCATTCAGCTCGTCGATGAGACGTCGGAGATCATCGTCATCAGCCAGTACGGCAAGATCATCCGCATCGACACCAACACGGTCCGCGCCGCCGGCCGCTCCACCCAGGGCGTCAAGCTGCTCAACCTCGAAGAAGGCGACCGGGTGGCCGCCGCCGTCGTCATTCCACCGGAAGAAGCCAAGCTCGAACCAGAAACGGGAACGCTGCTGCAGTAAGAGGTGTGAAAGAATACCGCTATGAAACGCCCATTTTCGGCAACGGTATGGAGAGAGGGCCAGTGGTACATTGCCCAATGTCTCGATGTCGACGTCGCCAGTCAAGGTGACACGGAGGAGGAAGCTCTCGCCAATCTGAAAGAAGCGCTGGAGCTTCATTTTGAGCCGCCGACGCCCACTCGACCTGCGGAAATCCGCACCATCGAGGTTGAGGTTGGGGCGGCTTAATCCTCTCCCCTTTCGGGAGGTCAAACGCCGGCTGGAAGCCGCTGGGTTTCGGGAGGCTGGCCAGCGAGGCAGCCATGTGAAATTCGTGCGGCGCGCAGGAGAAATCGTCGACACAGCAATTGTGCCGCGCAAAAGCGAGGTCGCGGTCGGCACCCTCCGCAGTATTCTGCGTCAGGCGCACATCGACCCCGAAGCATGGGACCGACTCAGCGAATAGCCGGTTTCCCTTAACCTAAATTTGTGCGGATCTCTCCACGCGTCCGAGACATCGCCGAGCTATGCATCGGCTACGGCCTGATTCTCGCCACCATCTGGACGCCGAATCCCGCCCAGCGCATCCTCTACTGGACCGCCTTCGCATGGATCGCCATCACCGCGATCCTGCGCCGCAAAGAAACCGCACCCAACGGCCTCGGATTCCGCGGTCTGCTTTCGTCCCTTTGGATCGTCGCCGCCGCGATCATCATCTTGTTCGCCAGCGTCGCGCTCGCCCAGCATCTGCACACGCTGCATCCGCTCTACGGTCCTCTGCCCGTCATCACCCACGTCTGGGGATACGTGCTCTGGGCCCTGATGCAGCAGTTCATCCTGCAGGTTTACGTTCTGCTCCGGCTCCTCCGCCTCGGGATGAACCGCAAGCCAGCCGTCGCGCTCGCCGCGGTCCTCTTCGCCGCAGCCCACATCCCGAACCCCGTGCTCATTGCGCTCACCCTCGTCTGGGGAGCGGTCTCCTGCATGCTCTTCCTTCGCTATCGGAACCTCTACACGCTGGCGCTCGCGCATGGAATCCTCGGCATGTGCCTCGCCGTCACCGTGCCCAACCACATCAACCACCACATGCGCGTCGGCCTCGGCTACCTCGAATACCACGCCCACCGCCGCCACGACCAGCCCGTCATAACGCCGTGAGGTGCCTCTGGATGCGGCCTCCGTGGCCTAGTTTTACTGTGCTCTGAGCTCTGCGCTCCGAGCTCTGTTCCTCACTGCAAAGAAGAACGGCAGCGAAGCCACGCCCGTCGCAACGCAGAACACCACCGCCGCCTGCACCGACACGTCATACAGGAAACCAATCGCAGCGCTGCCCAGGAACCAGAAAATTCCATAGGCCGCAGTGAACATCCCATATGCCGAGGGCCGCCGCTCCACGGGAACCATCGCCGCCACCGCCGCCGGGATGATCGATTCGTGCACTCCCATCCCTAGGCCCCACACCGCCGCTCCCACCAGCGCAAGATTGAACCCGCCCAGAAACACCAGCGGCGCCGACGCGATTGAAATGAAGGTCAACGGGATCAGAACCCCCACGCCAAATCGGTCGAACAGCTTCCCAAACAACAGCGAACCCGCGCCGCTGGTCGCCATCGCCACCGAATAAAAGATCGGAATCCAGATCGCCGAAGCCACGCCGTGCTTCTGCAGATGAAACGCGATGAGCGTGTAATCCGCGAAGCCCGCAGCCACCAGCGCCGCGCCCACCATATAAATCCAGAACGACCGCCCCAGGCCAACCGCGCGGATTGCCGGCGAGTGCGGCTCCAGATCCTCGGGCCGCGGATACAGAAACTTCGTCACCACGATCAGCACCGCAGTGATGATGGCGGGAATCAGCAACGTCGCAAAGGCAATCCGATACTCACCACGATGGGCCAGAATCAAAGCCATCACCAGCGGTCCCACCATCGCCCCCGCTTGATCCAGCCCCTCATGCAGTCCGAATGCCCAGCCGATCCCCATCTCCTTGCCGGCATGCGACAGCATCACGTCGCGTGGTGGATTCCGAATTGCCTTCCCCACCCGCTCTAACACGATCAGCACCGAGGCCACCTGCCAGTTCCCGGCCAGCGCCAGCGACGGCACCACCGCCATTTGCAAAAAATAGCCAAACAGCGTCATCGGCCAGAACTGCCGGGTCCGCTCGCTGATCCGTCCGGAAAAAAATCGCAGCCCGTAGCCGAGCAGCTCACCCAGCCCCGCGACCACCCCCACCACCGCCCCGCTCGCCCCCAGCGTTTCAAGGAAGGGCCCGGTGATGCTTCGACCGCCCTCGTACACAAAATCCGCAAAAAAACTCACCACCCCGATCATCAGTACAAAGCGGAGGGCGACCTTGCCCGCCTGCGAGCGTTTTGGTCCTTCGAAAACGGCCATTCGTCCCTGAGTCCTTCCTTCTATTGGAGATGCGCGCCGCCCGCGCGGGATGGCCCAACCCCTGACCTGGCTCCTCCGCTCTTAAACATCCGGTAAACACCAGGAAAAATCAATCCGGCGGAGTAGCACAACGCGTAGTAGTTTATGTAGTCTAATCCGCACCGCGAGGTCCCCCGCCCGGCGCTCCCCGTTCCCAGAAGGCGCCTGGTCTGGTCCTCGCAATCCGATGGAGGAATGACAAAATGAAGCAATCCATGAAGACCATGATGGTCGCAGCGGCCGTTTCCGGTCTGCTGAGCGGCGCGACAATGATGCACGCGTCGGCAGCAGTCAACTCGTCCGCAACGCCCATTCTGAAGGCGGGCAAGCTGTCGTTCGCCGGTGTCAATCTCGACAAACCCGCCAAGCATTCCTGTAAAGGGAAAAACGACTGTAAGGGCCAGGGCGGCTGCAAGAGCAGCGACAACGGCTGCAGCGGTAAGAACAGCTGCAAAGGGAAGGGCGGCTGCGCTACCGACGGCTCCAAAATGCCTGACTAGTTTCACCCCAGGGCAAAGGGCCGCCTACCCAGCGGCCCTTCTGCTTTTCCATCGAGGTTCCCCTTGCCCGCAAATCGCTTCAACGGCTTCACCGATTACGGCGTCGGCATTGGTCTGCGCATTCCGCACTACCAGCACATCCTCAGCCGCCACCCCGTTGTCGACTGGTTCGAGATCATCTCGGAAAACTACATGGTCGATGGCGGCCGCCCGCTGGAGGTCCTCGACCAGATTCTCGAGCAGTACAAAGTTGTCCAGCATGGCGTCTCCATGTACTTCGGCTCCGCCGATCCGCTCAGCCGCGAGCACCTGAAGAAGCTCAAGCGCCTCGTCCGCCGCACCAACACGCCCTGGCTCAGCGACCACCTCTGCTGGGGATCCGTCGACGGCCGCTACACGCACGACCTGCTGCCCATGCCCTACACCTGGGAAGCCGTCGAGGTCACAGCGCAAAAAATCCGCCAGGTCCAGGACTTCACCGAGGTTCCCGTCGTCGTTGAAAACGTCTCAAGCTACGCCGAGTTCCACGCCTCCGAAATGACGGAGTGGGAGTTTCTCAACGAAGTGGTGGAGCGCGCCGACTGCGGCATTCTGCTCGACGTCAACAACATCTACGTCTCATCGAAGAACCACAGCTTTGACCCCTTCACCTACGTCAATTCGGTTCCCGCGCATCGCGTCGCGCAGATTCACATCGCCGGCCACAGCAAATTCGAAAAGTACATCCTCGACACGCACGATCATCCCGTGCTGCCCGCGGTCTGGCGTCTCTACGCGCGCGCTATCGAACGCTGCGGACCCACCGCCACTCTCCTTGAGTGGGACGACAACATCCCCAGCTTCGAAGAAGTCCACGCCGAAGCGCTGAAGGCCAACAAATCCCTGAAGGCCGCCGCCGAAGCCGCGCCTGAGCAGAACAGCCTCGCCGCCGTGCAGGCCGTTGCAGCAGAAACGCTCCATCCTGCTCTGGTCGAATCAGGAGCCGCCCGATGAGCGGATCCGCCACCCAGACCGCGAATCTTCTCGAAATTCAGCGCCGCATGGCGGCCGCCGTCATGCACCCGCTCACGCGCGGCGAAACCATGCCCCGCCGCCGTCGCGATGGCGCTTCCAACATCAGCGAAGCCGATGCCATCATCCGCCCCAACGACCGGCTGACCTCCTTCGAGCGCCTCGAAATTTACAATCGGCAATACTGGTTCCGTCTCTACACGTCTTTCGAAGAGGATTTCCCCGGCCTCCAGGCCATCCTCGGCCGCGCCAAATTCGACGCGCTCATGCGAGCCTACCTCACCGACTGCCCCTCCGAGTCCTTCACGCTTCGCAATCTCGGTTCGCGTCTCGAAGCCTGGCTCGACAAACATCCTGAGCATTTTGGCCCGCACCCCACGCTCGCGCGCGACATGGTGCGCATTGAATGGGCGCACATTGAGGCGTTCGACTCCGAGGAGCGCCCGCGCCTCAGTGCCGAATCCCTGGCCGCGATTGACGAGAACTCAAAGCTGCGCCTCCAGCCGCATCTGCGCGTGCTCGCGCTTTCCTATCCCGTTGACGACCTCCTGCTCCAGGTCCGCACTGAGAACGGCAGCAGCGCCTCATCAACAAACAATGCCAGCACCTCGCGCAAGCGCCGCCATGTCCGCCACGTAGCCGCCCTCGCGCACAGGGTGATCCACATTGCCGTCCATCGCCACGAAAATATTGTCTGGTACAAGCCGCTTTCAACCGAGGAATACGGTCTCCTGGCCGCGCTCATCGAGGGCAAAGCCCTGGGCGACGCCATCGACCTCGCCCTGACAGACAGCTCCCTCCCCGAAGACCAGCGTCCCGCGTTTCTCCAGGAAGCCTTCGCCACCTGGTCTATGCTGGGGTGGTTTACTACCTGACGCATTCCATGTTCCCTGTAAGAGTGAGCCACCACGAATGAATACGCCTGCCACCGCCCCGGCGCCCGCCAAGCACTCGGGGCTCATCCCAACGCTCTATCGCCGGTTTCAGTTCCTCTCCGCCAAACTCGACGCGCCCTTCCTCCTGCTCGTCCGCGTCTACTGGGGATGGCAGTTCGCCCAATCTGGATTTGGCCGACTCCACAACCTCGACCGCGCCACCGGCTTCTTTGCGAGCCTCAACATTCCGGCCCCCCACTTCACCGTCATCTGCGTTTCCCTGCTCGAATTCGTCGGCGGAATCCTCCTCATCGGCGGGTTCGCCACACGTTTCATTGGCCTGCTGCTGGCCGGCGACATGTTGGTCGCCTACCTCACCTCCGACCGCGCCGCCCTCGCATCGGTCATCAGTAATCCCGGCCAGTTCTACGGTGCCGACCCGTACACCTTCCTGTTCGCGGCGCTCATGGCGCTGATTTTTGGAGCGGGCCGCTACTCCGTGGACTACCTCATCTGGCGCCGCCAGGGTTGTTAACAGGCCCGAATCCCAACCGGCGCAGAAGCCCGCCCGAAACCTCCACCCGAAACCCTCCGCCCGGTGCTAACGTCTAATGGGTGGTTAAGCCGCACCCAAACGAACCATGCAGATATCCACGCGCATCCGATTCTCGATCCCTGCGGTCGCCATCGCGGCCCTGACGCTCCCCATCCACGTCCCGGCGCAATCGACATCCCAGCCCGCCACGCCAGCCGCGGCGCCGGCAGCCGCGCCAGCTTCCGGGCCTCCAATCTCCCTTCCCGTCACCGTTGTCGACAAGAAGGGTGATCCAGTGAAAGGCCTGGCCGCCGGCGACCTCACGCTCACCGACAACGGCCACATCCAGACCATCCAGTCCTTCGCGCCCGCCCAGCCGTCGCCCGTCACCTTCGGCATTCTCGGTCAAACCAGCACCGGCCTTCACACCGAGATTGGCGATATTCGCCTGGCCAGTGTCCACTTTGTCGACCACACCATTCCCGGCACCGACGACAAGTTCTTCGTGGTCCAGTTCGCCCGCGAAGTCGATCTGCTGGAGGACCCCACCGGAACCGTGAACAAGCTCCACGACGCCATCAATCAGCTGGGATCACCCCAATTCGGCAGTCAGTCCGGCAGTCAAAGCAGCAGCGACTCCACCGATCAGTCCTCTTCGGATCATCACGAAGGCCACAGCGGCGGAACCCTCTATGACGCTATCTATCTCGCCTCGATGGAAATTTTGAAAAAGCAACCTGGCCAGCACGTGCTCGTCATCGTCGGCGACGGCGTCGACGAAGGCAGCAAGGAAACCGAGAACGATGCCCTCGAGGCCGCACAGGCGGCGCACGCTGCCATCTTCGCGATCTACTTCAAGAGCGAAGAGGAACGCACCAACAATCCCAATCAGGGCCAGAACCGCCGCGGTGGAGTCGGCGGCGGAGGCTATCCCGGCGGGGGAGGCGGCTATCCAGGAGGAGGAGGCGGCGGCAGGCGCGGCGGGGGACAGGCTCCCTCTGAAGGCCCGCACATCGATGGCAAGGAAATTTTCGAGCACATGTGCAGCGCCACCGGCGGTTACATGATCGAGGGCAAGAAGGACAAAGCCGACGAGGCTTATAACAAACTCACCGCTCTGCTGAAGAACCAGTACACGGTCACCTACACGCCCGATAAAGATGCGTCGGAATCCGTCTCCCATCACCTGAGCCTGACATCGAAGAAGGGCGATATCTGGACTCTCGTGCAGCAGGACTACTCGACAGCACAGTAAAATGCTGGCTATCGGACGGTGGCGGCTTTTCCGCTGCCGCCATTCCCCGGCCCCCCAACTAGGTCAGTTAGGTTCCGTTAGGTTCGACTCATGCGACGCGCGTTCGCCACTCTGCTGGTGCTCGTCTTCAGCCTTCCGCTGATCGCGCCTGCGCTCACCTCCGGCTCCGATGCATCGCAGTTGCCGGCCTGCTGCCGCCGCAGCGGCAGGCATCAATGCGCGTTGAAAGTGGAGTTGGGGAACATCCCCACTCGCATCCACGTCGTCTCGGAGAAGTGTCCGTACTCGCCCTTCGCCCACACTCCGCTCGTGCAGCCTCACCCCTTCGCCGCGCCAGTGAGCCTCACAGCCACCAACTACGGCGCTGATTTCACGGCGGTCATCCGCGCCGCCGAAGCCGGCTATCGCATCTCCTCCGATCGCGCCCGCCACAAACGCGGCCCTCCGCTGAACCTCGCACTGTAACCCCGCACTCGGCAAAACCACGGCCCACGTCGTGGCGACGCTGTTTGCCACCATCACTGTTACATTTGCGAGCTTTCCTCAGGAGCCGCCAATGCTGCGAAAGATACAGCTGCTCGTATTTCTGCTTTCAGTTATTCCGCTTCTTATCCCGCCTTTTGCTTACGCCGCTCTTCTGGGTCAGGTGCAGGGCATCGTGCATGACCAAACCCACCGACCTATCGCCGGAGCGCTCATCGTTCTCAATGCCGCTGCGTCCGATCTCTCCTTTACCGCCGAAACCAACGCCGAAGGCTCCTTCTCCATTCCCGCCGTTCCCGCCGGGGTTTATGTCATCACTGTCTCCAGTTCCGGCTTTGCACAGCGGCAGCAGATCATCACCGTGACCTCGAATGGCGCGGAGATTCTGCACTTCCCCCTTGAAGTCGCGTCGATTCATCAAACCACGGTCGTCCAGGCTGACGATCTCGCCAGTCTCGACACCGCCACACCCACGACGATGGTCAGCCGCTCCGAGATCGCAGCAACGCCCGGCGCCGACCGCACCAACTCGCTCGCGATGATCACCGACTACGTCCCCGGCGCTTACATGAGCCACGACATGCTCCATATGCGCGGCGGCCACGAACTCAACTGGATGATCGACGGCGTTGCCATTCCCAATACGAACATCGCCAGCAACATCGGCCCGCAAATCGATCCGCGCGACATCGACACCGTCGAGATCGACCGCGGCAGCTACGGCGCGGATCTCGGCGACCGCACCTATGGCATGTTCAATGTCGTCCCCCGCACCGGCTTTGAAACCAGCCGCCAAGGTGAATTTGTAACAACCATTGGTAGCTTTTATCAAACCGACAGCCAGCTCAGCCTCGGCAATCACACCGAGCGTTTCGCCTGGTTCGCCTCCCTCAACGGCAACCGCAGCAACTACGGCCTCATGGCGCCGATCGAAACTCCAATCCACGATGCCGAAAACGGCTACGGCGGATTCACATCCCTCATCTTCAACAAGAATCCGCACGACCAGTTGCGTCTGGTCGGCCAGCTGCGCGCCGACTACTACCAAATCCCGAACGACCGCAATTCCGATGACTGGGAAAACCAGATCTACGATTCCTCCGGGCTACGCGACGGCCAGCACGAAACCGACGGCCTTGCCACCTTCTCCTGGATTCACACCCTCAGCGCGTCGTCTCTATTCGAAATCTCTCCCTTCTACCACTACAACGACGCCAACTACGAACCCAGCGCCCAGGATTTCCCCACGGCCACGACAGCAAAACAAACCGGCCAGTACACCGGCGCGCAGGCGTACTTCTCCACCAGCGTCGCACGCAATACATTCAAGGCAGGCCTCTACGGCTACGGCCAGCACGAGAACGACCTTTTCGGAGCGGTCTTCAACGACGGCACCGCCACGAACTTCTCCGAGACCTCCAAGGTCAACGGTGGCGTAGAAGAAGCCTTCCTCGAGGACAACTACCACCCCACCTCCTGGCTCACGCTCATCGGCGGCGAGCGCCAGACCCACTTCCAGGCCGGAATCTCCGAGAACGCCATCTATCCGCGCATCGGCGCGGCCGTGCAGATTCCCAAACTCGGCTGGGTCCTGCGCGGCTTCTACGGCCACTTCTACCAACCGCCGCCGCTCACCAGCATCTCCGGCCCCGCTCTCGCCTTCGCGGAGTCCAGCAACACCAGCTTCGTTCCACTCCGCGGCGAACGCGATGAAGAACACCAGTTGGGCCTCGAAATTCCATGGCGCGGCTGGCTCCTCGACGCCGACACCTTCCAAACCCGCGCTAACAATTTCCTCGACCATAGCAACATCGGCGAGTCGAGCATCTTCATCCCCGTCACCGTCCAGGGCGCGCTCATTCAGGGCTGGGAACTGACTCTGCGCTCACCACGCCTCTGGCGCTATGGCCAGGCCCATCTCGCCTATTCGAATCAGATCGCCCAGCAGCGCGGCCCCATCACCGGCGGGCTCATCTGTTTCCCTCCCGGCTCTTCCGCGTGCGCCGTTGCGCCCGGATACTCACGACTCGACCACGATCAGCGCAACACGCTTAACGTCGGCCTTAACGCCACTCTGCCCCATCGCACTTGGGCAGGATTCAACGTCTACTACGGCTCCGGCTTCTCCAATGGCTACGCCGCTCCGCCGTCGCCCAACACCGGCAACTATCTGCCCGCGCACACAACGTTCGATCTGTCCGCGGGCAAAGAAATCGCGGAGAACTGGTCTCTCGGCGTCAACGCGGTCAACGTCGCCAACACGCGCGTCCTGCTCGACAACAGCCTCACCTTCGGCGGCTTCCATGAAAATGATCCACGCCAGGTCTACGGGGAGGTTCGCTACCGTTTTCACTTCTAAAATTAAGGTGTGGCTTTCGCCGCTACCCTCCCCGCAGCCGCCGACCGCTCCGTGAGGCAACCGCCCCAAACGCCGCGCGCTTCCACCTAACTGTGCCCCTTGCCACTGAACCCGACCTAAGTCTGGGCTCTGTCCCCGGCATTTACCCCGGCCCGCAGCCCTTCCCCGATTCACCGCCAATACCGATCCCGCTCCCGGTCCTGCGCCCGACCCCGACCCGGAACCCTACTCCGGCCCCATTCCCGCCCCGCAGCCTGGGACCCGAAGCCCGCAAACACCGCAAAATCCCGAACACCGCCCAAACCAAACCGCGAAATTAATATTCCCCGCCTCATCCCATTGTTACAATCACGGTAAAAGACCTCTCCACAGGGGAACTGGAGTTCGCTTCCGGCTTTTCACCCATGAACCTCTACATTCTTCGCCATGCCAGCGCCGGCACACGCCGCGTCAATCCGGCTGTTGACGTAAAACGTCCCCTCGACAAGGAGGGCAAGCAGCAGTGCATCCTCGTCGGCAGCTTTATCAGCGCTCTCAACGTCCAGTTCGACCGCGTCGTCTCCAGCCCGCTCAAGCGCGCGCTGCAAACGGCGTCGCTGGTCGGCACCGAAACCGGCTACGAGAGCAAAATCGAAATCTCTGACGCCCTCTCTCCCCAGGGGACCGTGCAGAAATTCCAGGACCTGGTCCGAAGCCTGATGAAGTACGAGAACGTCCTGGTCGTCGGCCACAATCCCAACCTGACCGCCTTCTTTGGATCGCTCCTCGTAACCGGCGGCCGCATCAGTACCCGCCTTCGCAAAGGCGCCGTCGCGCGCATCGACTGCACCCGCCTGCCCGGTACTTTGCACTGGCTCGTCGATCCCAGGATTCTCCGCGGCTACGCCAAAGTGACGAAGAGATCGCGGCCGAAGACTTCGCGGAAGTAAGCCGCCTCTTTGCGCAGCGACCACATCTCCAGCTCGGCCCCCGTGCGCCCTTGCAGGAGATCCATCTGCACGCGCTTCGGATACACGTGCACCCGCACCTTCAGCACGTCGCTGGCGCGGTCCTGATTCAGCGCCACCGCCAGCCGCAGCAGCACCACCGCCCGCCGCACATGCTCGTACTCCTCAGGAGGAACCTGCCGCATCGTGCGTCCCTCGGGCGCTGGCCGGCTCTTGCCCTGATACCGCGCAATCGCTGACGTCACCACGCGCTGCTGCGGCGTAAACCCATACAGCTCCGAATTCGCGATGATGTACTGCGCATGCCGGTGATAGCCCTGGTGGTTGAGAAACTTCCCGATGTCGCGCAGCTTCGCCGCGGCTTCCAGCCAGGTCAGATATTCCTGGGGCAGCTTGTGCACCGCGGCCAGATCGCGAAACATCTGCGCAGCGTGTTGCCGCACCGGTTCCGCCTGCCGCGGATCGATCCCATACCGCCGGCACGCCTCTTCCACCGCCTGCCAGCGTTCGCGCTCGAACTGCTGATGCACCGACGTCCGCGAATCCTGCTCCGCCAGCATCTGCGCCAGAATGCCGTCGCGAAGCCCCATCGGCGAATAGCGGAACCCGGGCAACGCGAATCCTTCGAGAATCTCAGCGAAAACATGCGCGCCCGCCACAATAATCTCCGACCGCTTCGGTCCAATCCCCGGAACCGCCGACCGCTCCCCAGTCTTCATCTTCGTCAGCTTTGATGTGAGCCGGCGCACGGTTCCCGTCGGCACCAGCTCCTTCGTCGCGCGACGCTTGCCCAGCGCCCGCCCCGCATCGTAGAGCGCAGCTGCCGTGCCCGACGTCCCAATCACCAGCCGCACGCGATCGGGGTGAATGCGCCGCTTCGCCTTCCGCAACTCGCGGTCGATAAACTGCCGTAGCCGCCGGATCTCGTCTTTGCCGGGTACCTCGCTGCGCACAAATTCCTGTGTCAGCCGCACCGCGCCCAGTGGCAGACTGATCGTTTCATGAATCCTCTTGTGCTCGGAGAGCGTAATCTCGCAGCTGCCGCCGCCAATGTCGACCAACACGCATCGGCCGCCCGCTCCCGGCTCGTTCTCCACAACGCCGCGATGGATCAGCCGCCCCTCTTCGAGGCCTGAGATGATCTCCACATCCCAGCCCGTCTCATCGCGCACCCACGCCTGAAACGCCCGTGAATTCCGCGCATCGCGCATCGCCGACGTGGCCACCGCGCGCACTTTGTCCGTGCCGTTCCCCTGCACGGCTTTGTAAAACCGTTTCAGCGTCCGCAGCGTCGCGGCCATCGCCTCCGGCGAAACGATGCCCGATTCGAAGACGCTCCCGCCCAGCCGCGTCACCTCGCGATCCTCATGCACGATGCGCAGCCGGTGCTGCACCACGCGGCCAATCTTCAGCCGGCAGGAGTTCGATCCGATGTCAATGGCTGCGAAAGTCTGCATGATCGGCGAAAAGTGCCCGGATCTCCGTTCAGAAAGAATTCACCCAGCACGATACACGAGCGCCGTTACGGAGTCGCTCCGCGCGGCTGCCCAACCGCCCGCCTTCGCACGCCAATGCGCGCCCGCGCCACCTGACGCCCCGACACTGCCAGCCACTCTCCCATCAATCGCCCGCGCAACTTCGCAGCCATCTTCATCGCCGCCACAAAATGTCGCCCGCGCTCAGCCTCCAGCATTGCGATCAACTCCGTCGCCTCATCGCCCAGCGCCGCGTGGGCTTCTTCGGCGAGTACCAGCCAGTCGTGCCAGTCGCCGATTTCATCCTGCAGCTTCTTCAGCGTTTCGCCCACCTGCTTCGCTTGCGCATCACCTTGTGCCGCCAGCTCGGCAACGTACCGCGCTTTCTTCGCGCCCTTGCGAAAATCATGCAGATTCCCCGCATCCAGCACCTGCATCTCCGAGGCCAGCCGCGCAAAGCTGTCCAGCGCCACTACCCCCGGCGGCTTCTTCCGTGTTCGCCGCGCGTGCCTCGCCCTCAGCGCGGCTTCCAATTCCTCCATCCGCTTGTCGAGCTTCTCCGCGAAGTCCTGAGCCTGCGCCTTCAACCCCACCGCCGACTCGCTCCACCGGTCCGTCAGCCAGGCGTCCAGATCGTCGGCTTGTTGCTCCACATCGGTCCGCCGCAGTCCCGCCTCCAGTGTCTCCAGAACATCGGGCTCGCCGTTCGCCAATCTGAGCGCCGCTGGCTCTTTCTCGTCCTTCGCATCCTCGCCATACTGAACCGTCCGCCTGGTCAGCTTCTCCACCAGCTTCCGGTGCACATCCAGATCCCGCACCGGCCCGGCTTCGTGCCGGATGCGCTTCAGCAGCTTCATCGCGGCCATCGCCGCATCCCGCACCGGCTCGCCCGCATCGCCAGCGGGAATCTCCCGCACCAGGTCCTCCAGCGTCGCCTGCAAACGCCGGGTTCCTGTCCGCGTGTCATGCACCGGGTCGACATCCGGCTCGTCCGCGCACCTCAACAGGTTTTCGCGCAGCTTGTTTGCCAGCCGACGCGCATTATCAAAATCGTCATTCATCCCCGCGCGCCCGCTCCCCATCGGCCCTCACTGTTATTCTGAACTCTCTGCCGAGCTACGACCAGATGACCTACCCTCCTCTGTCAAAAAACCAGTCGGCGGCCCCGCCTGTCCAGCCATCGCTCTACTCTACCCTCGCGCGAACCTGGACGCCGCTGCTTCTCGTCTTCATCGCCGTTTATTTTGCTGCCCTCTTCTCGCCCTCGCTCCTCGACGATGCCGACGCGACCCACGCCCAGGCCGCCCAGCACATCGCCACCAGCAATGACTGGGTCACGATGTATGTCAACGGCATCCGCTATCTCGAGAAGCCGCCTCTCCCCTACTGGATCGTCGCCGTCGACTACCATCTCTTCGGCTTCAACGTCTTCGCCACCCATTTCCCCATGGTGCTGGCTGTGCTCGGCTGTGCCTTCATCACGTGGAAATGGGCTGGCCGCGCCTGGGGCGACAGAGCCGCCTTCTACGCCGCGCTCGCCATGCTGACCTCGGTCGGCGTCTTCCTCTTCACGCGCACGCTCATTCCTGAATCGCTCCTCACCTTTTTCCTGCTCTTCGCGCTCTACAGCTTTCTCACCGGCGTTGAAGACCGCAAGCCCGCGCGCCTCTATCTCGCCTACGCCTCGCTCGCGCTGGCTCTCCTGGCCAAGGGCCTCATCGCCCCCGTCTTCTTCGTCGCCGCCATCGTTCCGTATCTCATCATCACCGGCGAGTGGCGGCGCTGGCGCCAGTTCCATTTCCTCACCGGACTCCTCGTCTTCCTCGCCATCGGCGCGCCCTGGCACATCCTCGCCGGCCTCGCCAACCCCGACCACGGCAACCCGGTCGGCAACGTTCCCACTCCCGGCCACGTCCACGGATTCTTCTACTTCTACTTCATCAACGAGCACGTTCTCCGCTTCCTCGGCGCACGCTATCCCCACGACTACAACCGCCAGCCTTGGTACGTCTACTGGCTTGGCCAGCTCATCTGGCTTTTCCCCTGGACCCTCTACCTGCCCGTCGTCCTGCGCCGCGGCTGGCGCAATCGTCATCTCTTCCATTCCGACCTGCGCTATGACGCCACCAACACCATTCAGTTCCTCGACCCCCGGCTCACGGCCTGGGAATCCTCTGCCCTCGCCGCGCGCCTCCGTTTCCGCGCGCGCACCAGCCTTCTCCTCGGGCTCTACGCAGGCTTCATCCTGCTCTTCTTCGCCATCTCCACCAATCAGGAGTACTACACTTGGCCGATGTATCCGGCGGTGCTGATGCTCATCGCCGGCGGCCTCTCCGTCATCGAAGAATCCCAGAGCGAAGGCCGCAAAGCTTCATCTGGCTGGCTGACCGGTGCACACGTCTTCTTCATGATCATCGGCATCGCAGCAGCCGCCCTGCTCGCGTGGGGACTCTGGCAGTCGCGCCATCTCCCCTTCGTCGCCGACATCGGCACCTTGATGGCGCATCGCGGAGTGGGTGGCTACACCCTCTCCATGTCGCACTTCTTCGACCTCACCGGCCCATCCTTCGCTGCTCTGCGTATGCCCGCGGCCCTCGCCGCCCTCGCCTTCTTCCTCGGGCCGCTGGCCGCCTGGCTGCTGCGCCGTCGTGGTCACGCCTTCGAAGCGACCGTCAGTGTCGCATTCACCACTGCCATCATCCTGATCGCAGCCCATATCGCGCTGGTCCGCTTCCAGCCGATGCTCTCCTCGCGCGCCATGGCTCACACCATCAATCGGATTACAGCGGCCCCCGCCAACGCCGACGCCCAGCTCATGCTCTACGGCGATCAGGCCGACGGATCATCGATCATCTTCTACACCCGGCGCCCCGCCCGGCTCTTCCACGGCGCAACGCAGTACTTTTCGCCCGACCGAACCACCCATGGCCAGATCTTCGGCTCCTCGATGATCTGGGGCGCCGACTATCCCGACGCGCCCCACATTTTCCTGAGCGATCAGGACCTGTTGCGCCTCTGGGGAGCCGGCCCGCGCAAATTCCTCTTCGTCCCCGGCGACTTCCACGACCACGTCCAGAGCCTCCTGCAGGGACGCCTCTTCCCCGTCCAAGATCTCTCCGACAAATCCCTCTACACCGACCGCCCGCTTTAGGTGTGTTCCCTATTCCCTATTCCCTATTCCCTGCTTTCAGGGCAGCTTCTGCACCGGCGTCCCTTCCGGAATCGTCAATTGGAACTGATCGTCCGTGAGCGCCTGGTTCACCACAAGCTTCTGGAAGGTGATCAGAATCTGATACTGCTCCAGCGGCCGTTTGATCGTGATTGTCCCGGGAAAACGCTCCGTCCCGAATGTCTGCATCGGTCCGTAGGTGGCAATGGTCTGAATCTGTCCGTTCTGATCGTAGATATCTTCTTCAACCGGTCGCAGATCGACCCGGCTGAACTGGATCACTCGCTGCGCCAGTTCCACGTTGCTGTTGGCCTGCGGCCGCGCCACCGTCAGAATGTACTCCGGACGGATCTCCAGCTTCCTGGTTTTGGGATTGACCCCGGTATCGCTGTCCACAGTCAACATCATCCTGTCTTGCGGTCCGATCTTTCGGATCAGCAGCGAATCGAAGAAGACGTACGGCCGCAAATTCTCGAGCGCGTTCGGTGACGGCGTGGTCACCGTATTTGTCCCCTCCACTACTTTGTTCTTCGGCGGAATCCACAGCTTGAAGGTCTGTCCATCGCTGCCCATGTCGAAGGCCCGCGTGTGCACCACCGGAAGAAATCCAATCACCCGCAGGAACTCCGGCTTGCGCAGCAGAATGTATCCGCTGAACGAGGTATATGTCGTCTCTTTCCCTTTGAGCGACCCGCCCTGCGTAGGAGTGAATGTCACCGTCGCGTTGAGCGAGTTGATCTCGTCGTATCGCTGGTTGATCGCTTCGACCAGCTGCTCCGGCGCTGCCGACAGCACATTCTCCGGCATCTTCGCCTGCGGCACCTTGCGCGTATGCCACAGGCAGCCGTTCAACACCGGCAGCGCCAGCATCAGAACGACAGAAATCCTTCTCCGGGTTCGACTCGTCCAGCTCAAAGCGGCAAAGTGCGAGTATGCCCGGTCAGTTCGGCCTGCCCTTCGCGCCCGGCACGCGCATCCGTCCCTCGCGCTCATTGTGGCGGCCCTGCGTTGCGCACCGCGCGCCGGTATGCTTCCACATCCTTCGCGTGCTCCTCCAGCGTCGCCGAGAACCGCGACTGCCCCGATGGATCGGCGCCTGCCGCCACGAAATACAAGTAATCCGTCTGTGCCGGATGCATCGCCGCCTGCAGCGACTTTAACCCCGGACTGCAGATCGGTCCCGGCGGCAGGCCCGCATGCCGATACGTGTTGTATGCCGAATCCGCCTGCAGGTCCGACTGATAAATCGTCCCCCGATACCGCCCGTCCAGCAGCGCTGCGTAAATCACCGACGGATCGGTCATCAGCGGTATGTTCTTCTCCATCCGGTTCACGAACACGCTCGCCACGAGCGACCGTTCCGCATCGATCGGGGTTTCCTTCTCAACCAGCGAGGCCAGCGTCACCGTCTGGTGATAGCCCGTGCTGAGCCCGATCCCCTGCGTCGCCTGGCGAAAACGCTTCACCATCCCCGCCATCATCTCCTGCGCGTCTATGTGCCGCGCAAAGCGATACGTATCCGGGAACAGGTACCCCTCGAGGCTCGTCGCCGTCGGATCCAGATCGCTCACAAGTGCCCCGTCCTGCTTCGCGGCCGCGATGAACGTCGCCCTCGAGCCCAGCCCCGCCGCCTCCACCTTCGCGGCAATGTCGAAGATGTTCGACCCCTCAGGAATCGTCAGCGCAACCGTGTATACATCGCCGCGGCGTATCCGATCCCAAACTTCCTTCATCGGTGCTGGGTGATCGAATCGATACTCGCCAGCCTTTAACGTTCCGCCCTTCACCTCATGCAGCCCAATAAACACATACCGGCTTCGGATGATCCCCTGGTTCCTGAGCAGGGTCGCAATCTGCATGCTCGACATCCCGGGCGAGATGTCCACGAAGGTCTCCGCATGCGGTCCCGCGGGAACGAGCAGCGCGAATGCAACCGCGCCCGCCGCCACCAAAGCCGCAAAAACAAGGAGGAGAAAAAAGCGTCGCACCAGGGAGAGAACCTTTTCCTTTGATTGATGTTCCTTTGATTCCCTAACCCATTCTAAGATGCGGCTTTCTCCTCTGTCCCGAGGTACCATCTCTACTGTGCAACCCCGCCTGCTGGGCCTCGATTTCGGCAGCCGCCGCATCGGCGTAGCCGTCTCCGACGAGCTCGGCCTTACCGCTCAACCCGTCCTCACGCTGGTTCGAAAGAACGCGAAACAGGACCTTAAATCTCTTGGCCGCCTCCTCCGCAAATTCGGCTGCACCGCCATCGTCCTCGGCAATCCCCTCTATATGTCCGGCGACGTCAGCCCCCAGGCCGCCAAGACCCAGGCCTTCGCTGAATCCCTGCGCGAGGCCTTCTCCCTACCCGTCCACCTGTGGGACGAGCGCCTCACCTCGGCCGAAGCCCACCGCCATCTCCACGCCGCCGGACGCCCCCTCTCCGAACATCGGGAAGTCGTCGACCAGGTGGCTGCCGTATTGATTCTGCAGAGTTTCCTCGACGCCCACCGCCCCCGTGAAGAGTCGTATAATCAGGAATAGGCGGTACCCCAGCCTTCGGAACCGTACTCCTTTTTTGAGGGTCTAGATCCCCATCTCGCTGCGGCGCGTGGCATTCTTCCCGTTCCGCACAGCACAGGCTATTGCCTGGGCGCGACCGGGAACGGCCCCAAAGGGGAAATTGACTGCATGACCGAACACATTAAAAAGAAGCTGCTGGAAGAGATCAAACGGCTTGAACACGAGCTCACCCATGAACTGCCCATTGAAATCAAAAAGGCAGTGGCCATGGGCGACCTCAGCGAAAACGCCGAGTACCACATGGCCAAGCAGCGCCAGGATTTCGTCAACGCGCGCCTGGGCCAGCTCAAAAAGCGCATGGCGGAGCTCGCCCTCGTCAATCTGTCCAACATTCCGCGCGACCGCGCCGCCTTCGGCTCCACGGTCCTCGTCTACGACACCTCGAAAGATGAGAAAATCGAGTACAAGCTGGTGACCAGCGAAGAGTCGGACGTGAGCAAGGGTCTCATCTCCACCACCTCTCCCATCGGCAAGGCGCTGGTGGGCAAACAGGTGGGCGACATGACGACCGTGGTCACGCCCAACGGCAAACGCGAGCTGGAAGTTCTCAAGCTGGCCACGATTCACGACGATGCGGAAGCCGCCTCGTAGCTCGTAGTTTGACCATGATCGCTTCGAACTGAAGCAGAAGCCGGAACGCAGTGGAGAAAACTCCTCAAATCACCTGGACACGCGCTTTCGGTGCCGGTTGCGGCGTAATTCTGCAGGTGATCGTCAACGGGCTTGCCCTCACCCGCATCTCCCCGAACGTCCTCACCGCGCTCGGCCTCGTCATCAACACTGGCGCGGCGATTCTCTTCGGCTTCGGCAACCAGCACAACTACGTCCGCATGTTCCTCTATGCCGGCCTCGTCATCATCGGCGCCGGCATCTTCGACATGGTCGACGGCCGTGTCGCACGCCAAACCAAGCAGGTCACCGTCTTCGGCGCCTTCTTTGACTCCGTCATCGACCGCTACTCCGACGTCGTCCTCTTCTTCGGACTCCTGGTCTTCTACGCGCGCGGCAATCGCCTCTTCTACGTCTTCCTTGCCGCCTTCGTCATGGTTACGTCGCTGATGGTCAGCTATACCCGCGCCCGCGCCGAGGCGTTGATCGGAAAATGCAAGGTCGGCTTCATGGAGCGCCCCGAGCGCGTCGTCCTCATCATCATCGGCGCCCTGTTCGAGCGCTGGGACGCGATGGCGCCGGTCCTCTGGGTCCTCGCCGTCATCTCCACCATCACGGTGATTCACCGCGTCGCCTACACCTACCAGCAGACGCGCCATCTCGCGCCCGTCACCGAAATTCGCCACATCGTCCAGCCAGCCGCGCCCATCCAGCCCGCCCCGCAGCCCGTTGCCATGCGCGAATCCCGGGGCTCCGACCCCCGCCCCGATCTCCCAGCCCCCAATGCCCCGAGAGTCTGAACGACCTACGGGGCCTCATCGGGCTGATTCATCAAGTCAGCGGCTTCGCGAATCAATACCGGCAGCTTGTACTCCACAATCTCCCAGACAATCCGGTCATCGACGTTCGCGTAGGCGTGGATCAATATGTTGCGGAAGGCGATGATGTTGCGACTATCTGTGATTGCCGCCGCGAGCGCGGCATCGACGCGCGCAAGCTGGTTCAGGGCTTCGCCGATAATGGAAAAGGCGCGCTCAACAGCAAGCCGCAGCATAGGGTCCGTCTGATAATCGGCGAAGGTCTTGCCAGCAGTGAATTGCGCCGCCAGCCCCGCTGCATCCTGGATGTCGTAGAGATATTTCCGAGCCTCAAGCTGCATATAGCAGCGCCCTGCTTCGCTCGATACTCTGGCGGAACCACGGATTTCTGACAGAGGAAAGCACGACGAGGTCGACCGGACGGTCCAATAGACTCTCCAGCGCTTCCTTCAGCGCGAAGAAATTCGTTGCGTACGAGCCGGGTGGCAGTGTCTCGAACTCCACCAGAAAATCGAAGTCGCTTTGCTCAGAATTGAACCCCGAACCCACCGCCGAACCGAAAACTTCCAACCGCCGAACGTGATGCTGACGACAGAGCTCAACCAGTTCTGCCTTGCGTGTCGTTATTTCGGCAACCATTGCTCAGCCCCTGCCCACACGCTATATATAGCATTTCCCCAGATCGAACCTGATAGCTCTCCTACTTAAAGATCCCCTTCGGGCAAATCGCGTGCACCCCCACGTTCCCGTCCACCAGCTGCGTGATGTCCACATCCACCGCTGGTCAGCATGTACGCCTCATCGCGCGACAGGTGCTTCTCCGTCACCAGAAAATCGATCATGTTCCGCACCGCCATCTCTGTCGCCGTCTTCAGGTCCGGGCTGAACCCCATGCTGATGTAGCTCGTCGGCGTCTCTGCCCGCGGCCACAGCAGATGCTGATCCTTGTGCACCACAAACCGGAACGTCCCCGTCAGGAACGTCTCCATCGCCGTGATGTCCACCTCGCCATTGCCCTGGCCCGCGTGCCCGTCGCCCGCCTCAAACAGCGCGCCCTTCGCGTGCACCGGGATAAACAGCGTCGTCCCCGCCACCATCTCCTTGTTGTCGATGTTCCCCGCGTGCATCCACGGCGGCGCGCTGTCGTACCGCCCCGCTGACTCCGGCGGAGCAACACCCATGCTCCCGAAAAACGGGCGCAACGGAATCTCAATCCCCGGCCCAAAATGCCCGATCATCTTCTCCCGATCCAGCGGAATAATCTTTCGCCGTCCATACGGAAAGTCATTTGGCAGAAATCCCCGCCCCGCCCCAAATCCATTGCACGCAAACGGCGCGTCAATATCAATCTTCAGGATCTGCACCTCAAGCACATCGCCCGGCTCAGCTTCTTCAATCGCCACCGGTCCCGTCAAAATGTGCCCGCCCGGCCCCTTGTCCTTCACCTGATCGAAAATCGGCTGGTTATACGCAGGAATATCCGCAGCATTCACGCCCTCGTCCTGGAGCCGCTCATTCGGCCCGCATGTCGACAGCGTCTCGATCCGCACCGTGTCGCCGGAATGCACCGTCAGCACCGGCTTCGCCTTCGACCAGTAATACCCCCACGCCACCGTCGATGGCGTGGCATTCAGCACAATCGGCGTTCCCTGCGCGCAGGCCACGCCCGCCCACAACAGAAACAGTCCTGCGAAAGCGAAGGGCCTCATCCACACCTCCATTGCCTGTTCAGATTTTCAAGCGGTTTAGAACCATCCTACCCGTGCGGTGTTCGACTGAGCAAGATCGCGACCGGCGGAGTCCGGGAGCTTGTGGCGCGAAGCGCGTCCGCCTGGACGGCTAGTCCTGCAACGCCGTCTTCGGATCCAGTCCCGCCGCCCGCCGTGCCGGAATCCACGATGCAAACACGGAAATCACCAAAAAGATCACCGTCATTGCTACAAATGTCGCCGGATCCGTCGCCTTCACGCCCACCAGCATCGCCGTCATCACCCGCCCCAGCACAAACGCCGCAATCAATCCGATGACAATCCCGATCCCGCTCAGCCGCAGCCCCTGGAGTACAACCAGCTGCACAATGTCGCCGCGCTCTGCACCCATCGCCATGCGCACGCCAATCTCCGCCGTCCGTTGCCGCACCGCAGTCGACAGCACGCCGTACAGACCAACACCCGCCAGCGTTCCCGCAATGATCGCAAACGCCGCAATCAGCAGCAGCGAGAATCGCGTGCTCGCCTGGGCAGCATGCACGACCTCCGTCGCCGGCAGCATCTCTGTGACCAGGAGATTCCGATCAACCCCCGCGATCGCAGCCCGCACTTGATTTTCGTAATCGGCTGGATCGCTCCCCGTCCGCAGCGCCCAGGATCCAACATTGCCCGATCCAATGAACGCGTCTGTAAAGTAAATCTGCTCGCGTCCCGGCACCGCCAGCGACTCTTCTCGCTGATGCGCGATGACCCCGACAATCTGGACGTACTCCGCCTCCGGCGTGCGGATCCTCGTCAGAATGCGTTTACCCACCGCCGATTGCCCCGGAAACGCCTTGTTCGCCAACATCTGGTCCACGATCACATAGTTCCGCCCAGGCAAATTGTCGTCTTCGTTAAACGTCCGCCCCGCCAGCACCGGCGTCCGCATCGTTTCGAAGTACCCAGGCAGAACAATCTGCCAATCCGTGTCCTGAAACTTGCTCGCATCGCTCGCGGCTTCCGCCGTCCCCCACCGAATCGGGCTGAATTGCCCGGTCAGCGGAAATGGAAACGACGCTGTTACATTTTGTACCCCGGAAATTCCCCGCAGGCTGTCCTCAATTCCCCTGATGAACGCCGCCCGTTCCTCGGGTGTCTTCTGCCCTCGCGGTGCGCCTAGCACCTGGAACGTCAGCAAATTGTGCGAATCGAATCCAGGATCGATGCGCTGCAGATCCAGAAAGCTCCTGAACATCAGCCCCGACCCCACCAGCAACACAAACGACAGTGCCACCTCCGCCATCACCACCAGATTCCGCACCGTCGCCCCGCTCGCCAGTCCCGCGGTCCGGCTCGAGCCCCGCAGCACGTTCATCAGCGCTGGCAGCGTCGCCCGCCACGCCGGCGCGATCCCAAACAGCACCGCCGCCACCAGCCCCGCCAGCGCCGTAAATCCCAGCACAGTGCCGTCGATATGAATGCTGTCCAGCCGCGGCAAATTCGCCGGAGCCAGCGAGCGCAGTTCGCGAATCCCCGCCCACGCCAGTACCAGCCCCAGCGCAGTCCCCAGTACAGCCAGCAAACACGCCTCGGTGAGCAGGGGAACAATCAGCCGCCACCGATTCGCGCCCAGCGCCGCGCGCACCGCGAATTCCTGCTCCCGCAGCGAAGCCCTTACCAGCAGCAGGTTCGCCACGTTGGCGCATGCGATCAGCAACAGAAACATCACCGACCCCATCAGCGCCAGGATCGCCGGCCGCACTTCCGCCACCAGATGCTGTCGCATCGGTTCGAGATCGACGTAGTACCCGGCGGTCCGGTCCAGCGGAAACGTGTTTCTTCCCTGCGCGGCCACAGCGTCCGCGGCGCTCCGCGCCTGCTGCACGGTCACGCCGTCCTTCAGCCTCCCAATCGGCCGAATCGAAAATCCGTTGCGATTCGCCGCATCGTACGCCAGCCGATTCGCAACCCAGATATCCGGCGCCTCCTCTTCATTCGACTCCGGCGGAAAATACAACCGGAAGCCCGGCGCCAGCACGCCCACAATCACCGGACCGGGAGGCCCGGTTGTCGCCATCCGATGGCCGAGAATCGCCGTATTGCCCGCATAGCGCCGCTCGAAGTACTCGTAACTCAGAATGGCGATATTCGGCAGCGGCGGAGCGGCATTCGGAGCATTCGGCGCTGCCCCCGGCGGCGGAGGCGGCTGCGGAACGCCATCGTCCGCAGTGAAATCTCTCCCGTACAGAATCTTCCCGCCCAGCACCTGGAAAATATTCGTTGTCGCCACCGCATACTTGATCTGCTCGGGTGTTCCATCCTCCCGCGGCACAACATTGCGGCCCGTAAACACACCCGCCATATCCGAGAACACCGACTTCGTGCCCTCGCGCAAATCGATGTAATCCGCGTTGGAGAAGGGCAGGTTCTGCACGTTGCGCTTGCGCAGCTCCATCCCGGCCACTGCCAGCTTGCCGGGGTCCCGATATGGCAGCGGCCGCAACAGCACCGCATCCGTCACGCTGAAGATCGCCGTGCTCGCGCCGACGCCCAGCGCAATCGTCACCACAGCAATGATCGTGAACCCCGGATTCTTCCTGAGAATCCGGCCCGCGAGCATAAGAGTCTTCAGCATAAGGACCTCGTTCGTGGTCTGTTTTGCAAAATGCATGCGGATGTCGTCAATGAACGGCGGGAGCAATCTGGAGAAATAAGCGCCGCGGACCGGGGCCGCTGCCTGCTTCGGAACATTATGCCCTGGCGGCTCATTGCCAGGGACGATTAGTGACGAAGAATCGGGACCGTAATCCGAGGCGACTCTAAAAGCAAAGGGAGCAGCCGCAGCCGCCCCCGCTTCACGTTTTCTATTCCCTATTTCTTGTCGCCTGTTCCCTGCATTTTCACCAGCGCCCCCACGCCCGGCTGATGTAATCCGTCATCGTCATCGTAATCAGCACAACAAAGGTCAGGAAACCCGCTGCCACCGTCAGCTTCGTCAGCTTCGAGCTGTACTTCACGTGCATGAAGAACAAAACAACCAGCGTCATCTTGAAGCACGCAATGGCCAGAGCCACCACAGCATTCAGATCGCCCGGCAGATCGATCAACGACGCCCCAACCGTAATCGCGGTGAAAACCAGCAGCGTCGTACCAATCGCCAGATAGATCTTAGGGCTGACGATGTGCTCTTCATGTTTCGTCGGTTCGTCATGATGCTGAGGCTCAGCCATTGATCCGTCCTAAACTCAAACTCGCAATCTGCTCCGGTTCCTGTTGCCTGTTCTATTGATGTCGGCTGATCAAATACAGCAGCGGGAACAGAAATATCCAAACAATATCGACAAAGTGCCAGTACAACCCGAAATTCTCAATCGGCGCCACATGACCGTTGACGTACTTTCCCCCGTACGCCTGGAACAGCAGGAAACTCAGCAGCGAGACGCCGATCACCATGTGCAGGGCGTGCATGCCGGTCATCGCGAAATACAGCGAGAAATACACCTGGGTCTTCTCCGCCATGTCCAACTGCAGCTTGTCGTCTGGATAGTCGTGCGTGCCGTGCAGAAATCCCTGAGGACTGAAGTTCAGCCCCGGCACGTGATGCTCTACCCATTCGTCGTGCCACTCATAAGCCTTCACACATAAAAAACCGCAGCCCAAAATGATCGTTGCGATCATCCAACCAATAAGAGCCTTGCGCACGCGCGTCTCCGACGCGTGAACAGCCATCGCCATCGTGAAGCTGGAGATGATCAGCAAGGTCGTATTCAGCGTGCCTGCCCACAGGTGCAGCGAATGGCTCGCCACCACAAACGCCGGATAGTACCAGTTGCGGAAGATCAGATAGGAGCAGAACAGGCCGCCAAAAAACATGATTTCCGTCAGTAGGAACAGCCACATCCCAAACGTAGCGGTCTCCCGCTGCTGTTCCACGCTCGCGAAATGGTGGCGCAGAAATGGAGGATGCTCATGCTCGATGTGCGCCGTCTCCGACGTCTGAGCGGCAAGTGTGTGGCTATCCAACGGTCGGCACCTCGTTCTCTTTCTTGCTTTCCAGCCACTCGTAGTCGTACGCTTCGTGCGTCACAATCGGCGTCTCGACAAAATTCTCCGTCAGCGGCGGCGACTGAATCTGCCACTCCAGCCCCGTCGCCTGCCACGGATTCGATCCGGCAATCTTACCGTACTTCAGCGACCAAGTAAGATACAGCAACGGTAACAAATAGCCCACTCCCAGCACGCTCGCGCCCGCGCTCGAAAACACGTTCAGCACCTGGAACTCCGCCGGATACGCCGCATACCGCCGCGGCATCCCCAGATAACCAAGGATGAACTGCGGGAAGAATGTCAGCACAAACCCGACAAACGTGATCACCGCCGCCAGCTTGGACACGCCCTCCGGATACATCCGCCCCGTGATCTTCGGCCACCAGAAATGTACGCCCGACAAATACGCCATTAACATGCCGCCGACCATCACAAAGTGGAAGTGCGCCACGATGAAATAGGTTTCGGTCAGGTGGATGTCCATCCCCATCGATCCGAGGAACACACCCGTCAGCCCGCCGATCGTGAACAGCCCGATAAATCCAAACGCGTACAGCATCGGCGTCTCGAACGTGATCGACCCTTTATATAAGGTTGCCGACCAGTTGAAGATCTTGATCGCCGAGGGCACCGCCACCAGCATCGTCAGCAGCGAAAACACCAGCGCCGAGTAGCTCGAGATGCCCATCACGAACATGTGGTGCGCCCAGACGAAGAACCCAAACACGGCGATCGCCACCGATGAAAATGCAACCGCCGTGTATCCGAACACCCGCTTGCGCGAGAAGGTGCTCATCACTTCTGAGATCACGCCCATCCCCGGCAAAATCATGATGTACACGGCCGGGTGTGAATAGAACCAGAACAAATGCTGGAACAACAGCGGATCGCCGCCCTTGGTCGGATCGAACACCCCGATCCCGATCGTCCGCTCCAGAACCACCAGCGTCAGAGTGATTGCCAATACCGGTGTTCCCAGCACCATCAGGATCGACGCGGCGTAGTGCGACCACACAAACAACGGCAGCCGGAACCAGGTCATTCCTGGCGCACGCATGCGGTGAATCGTGACAATGAAATTCAGTCCGGTGAAGATCGAACTGAACCCGGCGACAAACACCGCCAGCCCCGCTGTCACTACATGCGTGTTCAGATAATGCGTGCTGAGCGGAGTTGTGAACGTCCACCCGGTATCGACGCCGCCCGAAACCAGCGCCCAAAGCAGCATGCAGCCGGCCGCAACATACAGGTACCAGCTCAGCAAATTGATCTTCGGAAACGCCAGGTCCTTGGCACCTACCATGATCGGAATCACGAAATTCCCGATCGTCGCCGGCACCGACGGCACCAGAAACAGGAACACCATGATGATGCCGTGCGCCGTGAACACCTTGTTATAGGTGTCCGCGGCCAGCAGATCGCTCGGCGGTGTCAGCAGTTCCAGGCGAATCAGCCCCGCCATCGCACCGCCAATAAAGAAGAAGAATGTGATCGAGATCAGATACAGCACCGCGATCCGCTTGTGGTCGCCCGTCAGCAGCCAGCTCTTCAGCCCATACTCTTTGTTCAGGTACGAAACCTTCGGAAGCGTGGCCGTCCGCTGGTCCGGCAGTGTAACGATTGTGCTCATTGTTTCACCGTCCCTGGTGCAAGCGCCGGAGCCGAGGTCCCCGGCGGCGTCGCGCCCGTCTGGATGGGCTGCCCGGCGCTGTTATCGATGGTCTGGTCGATTCTGTACTGCGTGTCCAGCCGCCGGATATACTCCACAAGGTCTATCAGGCCTTCTTCACTCACCTGTCCCTGATACGTCGGCATGATCGGCGCGAACCCGGCGACTTCGTGCATCGTCGGGTTCAGAATCGTGTCGCGCAGAAATGCATCGTCCGCAGTTACAAATGATCCGTTCTTTAGCTGCAGATGCGACCCGTAGACATTCGCAAGATTGGGCCCGTGCGCGTTCGGCCCGCTGTTGTGACAGGAATTACATCCGAGACTCGCAAACAGCCTCTCCCCGTTCTGCGCCAGCGAGTTCCCGCTGGTCGACTGCGCTGCCCACGCCTCGTAATCTTCCTCCGTCATCGCCACCACCTCGCCGATCATCTGCGAGTGCAGCGTGCCGCAATACTGCGTGCAGAAGATGTGATACGTCCCCGGCGTCGTTGCCTCAAACCACTCCGTGTTGTACCGTCCCGGAATCGCCTCGCGCTTCACGCGAAAAGCCGGAATCGAAAAACTATGGAACACATCCTGAGAAATCAGCGTGATCTGGATCGGCTGGTTGATCGGAATGTGCAGCGCGTTGATCTCATGCTGCCCGCCCGGATGCTCCACCTTCCACATCCACTGCTTCCCCACCACGTAGATGTTCATCGCATTCGTCGGCGGGCTGTAAATCCTGAAGTACAACAGCGCGCCCCACACAAAGCAAACCATGAAAAGGATCAGCGGAATGATGGTCCACGTCGCTTCCAGCAGCGTCGATCCTTCAATTTGTGTAGCCACCGGATTTAGCTCTTTCCGGTAACGAATGGAGAAATAAACCACCAGGAAGATGACCGCACCCAGACCCACAGCCGAAATGGCCACCAGAAAAAAGTAAAGCGCGTCCGCATACGGAGCGATCGTCGACGCTTCCGGCGGGAAGATCGCGAAGTACGTAAGCCACTTAATCAAAAATTGCCAAAGTACCGGACTGATGAAATGTTGCATCGTCTATCCGTTCACCCACTGTGTCTTCTGTTGCCGCGCTTCACGTATGTCGCGCCGGAAGTTCACCACCATGAACGTTCCCAAAGCCAAAACTGTCAGAATCCAGCCCGCCTGAAAAATCCGAATGTACATCAGCGTGTGCCGGTTCATCGCCGGATCGTACTGGTAGCAGTAAGTCAGCAAGTTATCGACCACTGATCCAATCGTTCCGTGCGAAGCTTCGACTAATCCCAGCTGCAGATCTTTCGGCGAAAACTCAACCCCCAGGTAGTACTGGGCCAGCCGTCCCTCCGGCGTCACCAGTTCCACCGCGCTCGCGTGCGCAAACTGCGTCATCTTGCCGTCCGGCCCTTGCATCGGCACATAGCCAAATCCCACAGTGCCGGCCAGCGCCCGAATCGCCGGCTCCTGCCCGGTCAGAAAATGCCAGCCGCCCACATCCTGCGGCCGCCCGTAGCGTTTCATGTAGAACGCCTTCTCCCGCGCGGCAATCTCCGGCGTTTCCGTCGCGTCGATACTCACCAGCACCACGTCGAAGTCGCGCCCCGGGTTGAATTTCAACATCTCCAGCGCACCCACCAGCCCGTCGATCTCTTCCGGGCAAAGAATCTTGCATTGGTAGTACACCAGCGACAAAATCACCGGCTTCTTGCCGAAGTAATCCCCGAGGTGAACTACTTTGCCCGTCTCATCGCGAAATTCCAGATTCAGCGGCAGCTGCGTATTCAGCTTCTGCTGAACGCTGATCTTCTTCAGCAGCAGCGGCTGTTGATCCGCCGGAGTTCCGGGCTTCTCATAACCGAAGAATTGCCCCTGCCCATGCGCCATCGACACTGAACCGAAACACACAAGCACGGCAGCCAGCACCATCCCCGCCGCCTTCGCCCATCTCCGTGTTGTCGCTCGATCCCGCATCGCTAATCTCTGATCCCTACTGATTGTTTGCCTTCGTCGAAGCCTGCTCGCCCGCCGCTCCCGGAGGGCCCGCCAATTCCTGCTCATAGCCAGTACGCGCAAATCCGTTGGTCAGCGGCATCTGCACCTGCGGTTCCGCGTCGCCCATCATCAGCCCCTGATGCTGCGTTTGCGGAGCCACCGGCAGCCCCCGCTGCGCAATCAGCTCCATCGCCCGCCCAATCGGAATCCTCACCGCCCCGCCCGGTTTATCGACCCAGGTGTAGTAATTCAGCAGCAGATCCTCCCGGCCGTGGAGCTCGGTCAAATCCTCGTTGCCGTCGTCCAGTTCCAGTCGCGGCGTGGGAAACTGCTGCGTCAGTTTTGCCAGTTGCTGCTGCTCCAGCGCCGGATTCGACTGGATCGCCTTCCTTGGGGCAATCTGATTCGGCGCGTTCCACTTATTCGGCGGCCCATCTGCCCGATCCATCCCACTGTTGATGATGATGCCGAAGCCGTAACAGACCACGAAGAACACGCCGACCGAGATGAAGAGGCCCACCAGGAACACCATGATCCCGCCGGTGTTCGCATCGCTTAGCTCGTAGCCCTCTTTGACCGAAGCTTCATCGAAATGCGTCTTCGGGTCATGCTTCGGATCGTGCGGATTAGGCGTGGGCATAGTCATGCTCCAGAATCTCCGTAAGGTGCGGATCGTTAGTCGCGATAAGCGGACGCCGCTTCAGCTCCGTGAAGTAGTACACGAGCCAGAAGCTCACGAGCGCTCCGGGCACCGCGATGTACTCCAGAATTCCCCAGCTGAAGTGCAGATTGCGCGCCGCATCCCTAAAGTTGGGCTCGATCAGCCAGAACATATCCCACATGCGCGCGAAGATCATGATGCAGCACACCAGCACCAGCCGGCTCTTGATGCGCTTCAGGTCCCGCGAAAGCAGCAGGCTGAACGGAATCACCCAGTGGAAGATCACATCCAGTGTCGCAATCACGCCCCAGTTCCCGCGAATCCGATCGAGATACCACGGAATCTCTTCCGGCGAGTTACCCGACCAGATAATCAGGAACGACGCGAATGCCAGGTACATATTCAGCATTACGAACGCGAAGCAGAGCTTGCCCAAATCGTGCTGCTCGACAATACGGAACGTGCTCTTGATCGGCTCCGCCTTCGACAGCGCAATCAGTGTCAGGATCGAAAGCGCCAGTACTCCGTACGCTTGCCCCACTAAAAACTGAAATCCGTACACGGTTGAGTACCACGTCGGATCCAGCGACATCACAAAATAAATCACCAGCACGAACAGCAGCACCGCGTACAGCACCACGCCAAACCCGCTCAGGTTCTCGAACTTCGTCCGCCACCGCGCCACGTTCGGCTCAGGATCGGCATCGCGCTTCACCGACCAGGAATTCAGCAACGTCACATACAGCGCGAAGATCGCGAAGCACACCAGCGACACAACGTAGAAACTCGTCACGTTCAGCATCGGCTGCTTCCAGTGGATCGCGTGCGCCTGATCGATTGTGATCAGCCCCTTCTGCAGCGCGTCCCGCCAGTTGTCGTACCGCGCCCAAATGTATAGCTTGCCGAACGACGCGCCCAACAGCGCAATTGGGAACCAGAAGAGCACCACCAGCGGCCACGTCCGCGTCATCGCTTCCAGCGGTCGCCGGATGATCAGTCCCCATTTGCCGCCCGAGAGATACTGCGTCATCAGCAGCGCCATTGCGCCGAAACAAAATCCGAAGCAGATCATGAAGCCGTGCAGCCATCCGCGCACCACGTGATCCCAGCCCAGTGCAGGCTGATCGAACTTCTGCCCCAGCAGCGCGAGAATCACCGCGAGAATAGCGAACACCAGGCCCGCCCGCAGCGCGCTCCGCCGCCACAGATCGACAAACGGGGGTGTTCCCGTTGTGCTCGTCAACCCTTTGCTGAAGGAATCGCTCGCCATTATTGCTGCGCTCCTGATGGCCTGGCTGGCGGCTTGTTCGTCTGCCCCTGCGTTGTAGTCGTAACCGGCGGCGTCGCCGACTGCGGATTCGGCGTTTGCGCCGGAGCCCCCGCAACAATCTGCGTGCGCGGCTTCGCGTTGATCGCCGTCGACGGCAACGGCCACGGTCCCGCGTATTCCGAATGCCCCATGCTCTCCGCGATCGAACTCAGGCTTTCCACCTGGGCACCCGCCGGCACATCCGGCATGTTCGCGTTCTGGCTCAACTGCAGCGCGCGAATATACGCCGCAATCGCCCACCGATCCTCAGGCGCCACCTGCGCCTTGTAATCCGGCATTGCGCCAAATCCGTTCGTCATCACGTAGAAGTAGTGGCTCAGCGGTTCACTCAGCCGCTTCGCATCGTGGAAATTCCCCGCTGGCTTGTAGCCGCGACCCACAATCATCCCGGCCCCGTTGCCCACGCGCGAGTGGCACGGCGTGCAATACACGTTGAACCGCTCCTGCCCACGGGCCAGCACCTGCATGGTTACCGGAAACGGCATCATGTCGGCTTCCTTGCCGTTCGTCAGTCCCGTGTAGAAGTATTCCGTTTCGTACAGCTGCCCGCGCGCCACCGTGTGCTCCACCTGCGGCCGCGCTGAGCGCCCATCGGCGAAGATCGACGACCCGCGCTGCGGAAACATCCTCGGCTGATTCTGCATATCCTGCCGGCAACCCGCCACCAGCGCCAGAATGCCGAGCGCACCCAACGCGCTCACACGGAGGCCGCGGCCCCTGTTCCCTGCTCCCTGTTGCCTGTACCCTGAGGCGCTAATACTCCACCTCCACGACCGATAACGGCGCCTGCGCTTCCAGAAAACTCCGCGTCTCCACTGCATCGAACTTCGGATCCGTCGACTCCAGGCACAAAAAGAACTTGTCACTCGTCGCGCCATTGCGGAAATTCGGCGCGTTGAACACCGGGTGATACGGCTTCGGCAGCCCGCACAGCGCCAGCATCCCGAACGCCGCCGAAAGCCCAGCCCACAAAATCGTCCACTCATATGCCGGAACAACGAACGCCGGCCACGAATAGTACGGCCGTCCCGCGATGTTCACCGGATATGCCCAAACCGAAATCCAGGTCTCCAGCGAAAACATCGCCGCCAGCCCCAGCAGGCCGCCAATCAAACACACCAGCGAAACTTCATCGCGATGGAATCCGATCGCCGCCGCCGCTTCCTCCACCGGATACGGCGTGTAGCAGTCCATGCGGCGATAGCCCGCGCCATGCGCCGCCTCCGCCGCGCGCACCAACTGCGTCGGTGTCTCGAATTCCGCCATCAGTCCGTAAACACCTTCAGGGAGTGGCATTAATCACCTGCCTCCGGTAAGGGCTCTCCGTGCAACTCCTTCACCTTCGCCTGCGGCAGCATCATCCGCAGTTCCGACATCGGAATCATGGGCAGGAAGCGCACGAACAACAGGAACAGGAACGTAAACAACCCCAGCGTCCCAAGGAATGTCGCGTAGTCCCACTTAGTCGCGCGATAGGTGCCCCACGACGACGGCAGATAGTCGCGCGTCAAACTCGTCACCACAATTACGAAGCGCTCAAACCACATGCCCGTATTCACGATGAGCGACATCAGGAACATCAGTCCCACGTTCACGCGGAATTTGCGCAGCCACATCAGCTGCGGCAGCGCAATATTGCAGGTGATCAGCACCCAGTACGACCACCCCATCGGCCCGAACATGCGATTCCACATCATGAAGTATTCCCAGTGGCTCGCCGAGTACCAGCTCATGAAAATCTCGGTGGAATAGCCGTACGCCACAATCAGCCCCGTCGCCAGCATGACCTTGGCCATGTTGTCGATGTGCCGGATCGTGATCAGATCCTCAAGGTGATAAAACTTCCTGATCGGAATCGCCAGCGTCAGCACCATGGCGAATCCCGAATAGATCGCGCCCGCGACGAAATACGGTGGAAAAATCGTCGTGTGCCAGCCCGGCATTAGGGCCACAGAGAAGTCGAGGCTGATCACGCTGTGCACCGAGAGCACCAGTGGCGTCGCCAGACCAGCCAGCAGCAGCGAAGCCGTCTCGTACCGCACCCAGTGCCTCACCGAGCCGCGCCATCCCACCGCCAGCAGCCCGTAGGTGAACTGCGCCAGCTTCGAAGTCGACCGGTCGCGCAGCGTGCCCAGGTCGGGAATCATCCCGATGTACCAGAACACCACCGAGATCGTTGCGTAGGTCGAAACCGCGAACACGTCCCACACCAGTGGCGACCGGAACTGCGGCCAGTAATTCATCGTGCTCGGATACGGGAACAGCCAGTACCCCAGCCATGGGCGCCCAACGTGAATCAGGGGGAACATGCCGGCGCAGACCACCGCAAAGATCGTCATCGCCTCGGCAAACCGATTAATCGAGTTGCGCCACCCCTGTTTGAACAGCAGCAGAATCGCGGAGATCAGCGTGCCCGCGTGACCGATACCAATCCACCAAACGAAATTGATGATCGCGAAGCCCCACGCCACTGGAATCGTGATGGCCCAGATCCCAACACCTTTCAGAAACAGCCACGTCACCGCGGTCAGCAGCAGCCCTGCCATCGACCCTGCCAGCAGCAGCCCGAACCACCACCCCAGTGGCGTGTGGCTCGTCAGCACGATGCGCGAAACCTTCTCCGTGACCGACTTGAAGGTGTGCCCGGGCGCGATAACCCGGTACTCTCCGGTGACCGGATCCACCATCGGATTGTTGACGGGTGCGTCTTTCGTCGCCATCGTCTCTGTGCCTTCTCCGAAACCTGAACTTCGCCCGCTAACTCGAACCCTGCTACCTACTGGCTACTAGCTACCGGCTACTAGGTACTGTACTCACCCAACTGCTTCGCCAGATCTTCATTGATATTCAGCACACCGGCAACATAGGTCGTGCGCGGTCGAGTATTGATGTCCGCCAGCACCCCGTAAGTCCGCTCCTGCGTCTTCGCCTTCGCCACGCGGCTGGCCTTATCGTTGATGTTCCCAAAGATGATCGCGTCTGTCGGGCAGGCCTGCTGGCACGCGGTCCGAATCTCGCCATCGCGAATCTCGCGATTCTCCTTGTCCGCAGCGATCTTTACTTCCTGGATCCGCTGGTTGCAGTAGCTGCATTTCTCCATCACGCCGCGGCTCCGCACACTCACATCCGGATTGCGCATCAGCGCCAGCGTTGGGTTATCCCAGTCGTACACATCGGAGTACAGAAGGAAATTGAACCGCCGCACCTTATAAGGACAGTTGTTCGAGCAATACCGCGTGCCCACGCAGCGGTTGTAGACCATCAGATTCAACCCTTCGGGCGAATGCACCGTCGCGCCCACCGGGCAAACCTGTTCGCACGGCGCGTTCTCGCAGTGGTGGCACGTCATAGGCTGGAAGTGCGCGCGCGGCGCCGCCAGATCGCCCTCGAAATACGTATCGATGCGGATCCACTGCATGATGCGGCCGACCTTGGTTTGGTGCCGCCCCACCACCGGAATGTTGTTCTCCGCGTAGCAGGCCGTTACGCAGGCGTTGCAGCCCACGCACGAGTTCAGATCGATCGACATTCCCCAGGCATTCTTGTCGTAGCGATACGCCGGGAACATGCTGTCGTCCGGCTCCGGCGTGTCGTGTCCTTCGCCCTCATGCGCAAATTCCGGATTCGCCTTGAACTCCGTCAGCGTCGCGTAGCGAATAATTCCGCGGTCCAGCGACTCATTGCCCTCGATCGAGTGCGTCCAGCTACCATCGCCGCCAGCCTTCACACTCCGCTGATCGATGTGGTGGCTCTTCGTCACGCAGATGTCGTAAATGTCGCCCGTCTTCCGCAGCGACGCGCCCGACTGCATCCACGGCGCGCCCGACTGCTGGATCAGGTACGCGTTGTACCCAACTCCCCCCGCCACGCGCCCGTGCCTGCGCCCTTGTCCCAGCGTGACCACAACCACTCCGTCCGCCTGCCCAGGAACCGCCAGCGCTCCGGCAACAATCTTCTTCCCGCCCACGCTGATCTCGACCGCATCGTTCTCCGCGAGTCCGTACTTCTCCATCGTCGCGAAACTCATCAGCGCCGCGTTATCCCACGACAAGTTCGTCACCGGCCGCGGAATCTCCTGCATCCAGCCCACGTTCGCGTAACGTCCGTCGTACACATTCGCATCCGGCCGGAACGCGACTTCAACAGAATCGCCGCTCGCAGGCGCGCTCGCCGCAATCCCACCGGCCTTCGCCGTCACCGTCTTCGGCGTGTAAGCAGTCCCGTCGATCCACCCATCGTGCAGCGCCTTGCGCCAGCTGAACTCAAAATCGCCCTTCGACAGCTGATCCTTCCATGTCCCGCGCACCGCGTCGTACGCAGAAACATCCGGCTCCTCCAGCATCGACTGCACGATCTCGTGAGCGTTATGCCCGCCATACAGCGGATCGATCATCGGCTGCACGATGCTCACCGTGCCGTCGTAGGCTCGCGCATCCGACCACATCTCCAGATAGTGCGCGTTGTTGATGTGCCAGTGCGCCTGCTCGCCGGTCTCATCCCAGTGCGAGCCCAGATGCACCACCGTCCCAACCTTATTGAACGCACTCTCAAAATCCAGGTCCGCTGGCATCGAATAAATCGGGTTCGCATTCAGAATCACCAGCCAGTCCACCTTGCCGGCGTTCATGTCTGCGACCAGCGCCTTCAAATCGTCGGCCTGAATCGACGGCATCGGGTTCACCGGGTCGGTGTAGACCACCGTCTTGCCTACGTTGCCCAGCGCCTGGTTGATCGCAAACGCCGCCGCGTGCACCGAAGGCGCCGCAAACTCCCCAGGGATCACGACGCACTTGCCCGCACTCGCTTTCAGATCGGCCGCCAAGCCCTGCAGATATTTCGTTTGATGATCGGTCCAGTTACCACCACTCGCGCCGCCCGCACCAACCGCGCTCGCCAGCGCCGCCGCGAAGGCCGCCACCTCACTCGGCCTTACCGCCAGCCGATGCTCCGCCTTGAACCCTGTCGTCGTGGTCACACTCTCTACGACATACAGCCGGTTCATCTGATCGGTCCCGTCCAGCTTGCGCTTCTGCGCGTAATCGCGCGCCAGTTTGTGGAATCCCGGGAACGTAGCGCCGCCCAGAAAATCCGCATCGAGCGAAACAATTACGTCCGCCTGATCCAGCCGGTACTGCGCGTCCACGAAGCTGCCGAACGCCTGCTTCGCCGCCGTGTAGTGGCTGTCGCGATTCACCGGCTCGTACTGCACAAACTTCGCCTGCGGATAGTTCTTCTGCGCCTGCTGCCACTGCGCCGCGAGCGTCGGCGACGTCACCGTCGTGCTCAGGAAATACAGTCCCTGGCCGCCCGAGGGCTTCTTGTCCGCCAGCATCGACCGAAACGCCGCCAGAAATGCCGGCCACGTCCGCGTCTCGCCGCGGTACAGAATGTGCTGCGACCGGTCCGGATCGTACAAATCCAGCAGCGATGCCTGCGTCAGGGGATCCGATCCGCCGCGCACATACGGATGCTCCGGATTTCCATCGACCTTAATCGGCCGGTACGAATCGCTCTTCACCACTACCGGCACCGCGCCCGACGCAAACGGAAACGCCGACGCAAAATACACCGGCTTGCCGAGAATCAAATCCTCCGGTGCCGCGATGTACGGCATGATCGGCTCGTCCGGCTGCTTCGTGCATCCGGCCAGCCCGGCCAGCGCCATCGACGCGCCCATCACCTTCAGAAAACTCCGCCGCGAAACTGGATCGATCCACTCCGAAGCCTGCGAAGGAAACTCCTTGGCCACCATCTCCGCAAACTCCGGCGTCTCCGCCAGCTCGTCGATCGACCGCCAGAATTTCTTGCCCTTCTGATTCGCCAGCTTCGCCCGCACATCGGCAAGCGTCGGCTTCTTCGCCTCGATCTGAACGAGGCCGTTCGCGCTTCCGGTCATCGCTTCTCCTGAACTCTGCGCTCTGAGCTCTGCGCTCTGTTCCGAACGCTGATCGCTGAACCCCGAACGCTCGTTATTGTTCATCGGTGACAAACCTCGCAGCTGGTCAGCTCACGCGGATTACGAACGTTGTAGTGCTGCACCAGGAACTGCCCCAGCGCATCCTGGCTCGTGAACTTCGTGTAATGCAATCCTGCCGGCAGCGTCATCGGCATCGTGTTCTCGCTCCCAATCGCTGTCGCCGCCGTCTGCGTATGCAGCCCCGTCAGCGGTGAACTCAAGGCCGCCATCTGCACCTCGCCTCCAGGAGCGGTCTCCGTGCACGTCACCCCGCCCGCAGTCGGCGATCCCGCCGGCACATCCTCGGCCGCGCACCAAACCGGCCTTAACTCCGACGCGCCCTGCCACGCCATGTTGTAAATCTCGCTGGTCGGACGCAGATTCTTCGCCGGATTCCGGTGGCAGTTCAAGCACCACTCCATCTGCAGCGAATTCTGCATGTACATGATCGGCATCTGGTCCACCCGCCCATGACACGACGAGCACCCAATCCCCTTGTTCACGTGAATTTCATGATTAAAGAAGACGTAATCCGGCAGATCGTGCACCCGCGTCCATGCAATCGATTCCCCCGTCGCCCAGCTGTGCCGCACCGGCTCCAGCAGCTGCGCATTGGTCCAGATCTGTGCATGGCAGTTCATGCACGTCTTCGTCGGAGGGATCCCCGCGTAGCTCGACTTCTCGACCGTCGTGTGGCAGTACTGGCACTGTAGCCCCAGCCCCTCGACGTGATGCTTGTGACTGAACGGTACCGGCTGATCCGCGCGCTGCCCCTGGCGCGTCACCCATGGCGACCGCTGCAACTCATCGAGCGTTAGCCCCAGGGCTATCGTGATCAGCCCCGTCAAAATCAGGCTCATCCGGGCCAGCGCGTTCGAGCTTCGGTCAAAAATCTGCGCCATGAATGCTTCCTGAATCTCTTGGTGAATCGCAAGGTGAGAGCTTAGAGAATTACCGAAAATAGGCCGACGCGAGCTACTGCGGTCGCGGCCTCAGATGAAACGGGCAGTTTCCAGGATTGCTGTGGTTTCCAGCGCGCAGTACCTCATCCCGGCAAGGCCCTGTGCTCTGGAGTTTGGTTGGTTTGTGTTCTGGATCACAGCCGATTGTGACCTGCATCACAAATTTGTGTAAAGAAAACTATAGCGGCACATCGCGGCGCTCTGCAAGCCGCGAGCGCGATCACGAAGAAAAAATTATTGATTCGAATCAAGGCCGCACGATTCCGCATGCGCCAACATGTGCCACTAGCCGCCGTTCACCCGCGCAACTCAAACGTTCGAGCAGCCTGGCTGCAGGACTCCACACCCGGCTCCGCAATTCACACATCTGTAACCGTGCCGGTGCCATAATCGGCAACCGCGCGCAGGCGCTTCTTTGCGTCGCGCCTCTCTCTGACGACGGATCACGAACGACCAATCACCAAGCCCCGCGCCCTGTACCCTCTACCCTCGACCCTGTACCCTGTCTCCCATGATCGATGGACGCCGCGCCGTTCGCTACGATGCCGCTCTCGCCTGCAGCAGCCTCGCCGCTGCCGACCCGAAACTCGCCCAACTGATCCAGCGCGCCGGTCCCTTCACACTGAAACTCAAGAGCCAGCACTCCCCCTTCGAGGCGCTGCTGGAGTCCATCATCTATCAACAGCTCCACGGCAAAGCCGCCGCCGCGATTCTCAAGCGTCTGCTCACCGCCTTCGGCGAGCTCCACCCCGCGCCCGAACACCTGCTCCAGGCACCCGACGACAGGCTCCGCGCCTGCGGCCTTTCCGCCTCCAAAACCAAAGCCCTGCGCGACCTCGCCGCAAAGACCATCGACGGAACCGTGCCCACCCTCGTCGCCATCCGCCGCATGCCCGACCAGGAAATCATCGACCGCCTCACCGAGGTCCGCGGCATCGGCACCTGGACCGTCCAGATGCTCCTCATCTTCCGCCTTGGCCGCCCCGACGTCCTCCCCGTCACCGACTACGGGGTCCGCAAAGGCTTCGCCCTCACCTTTCTGCGCCTCCCCAAATCGAAGCCCTTCGACGCCTCCATGCTCGCCACCGCCGACCAGATCCAGCGACGCGGAGAAAAGTGGCGCCCGTGGCGCTCGGTCGCCAGCTGGTACCTCTGGCGCGCCTGCGACCTCGCCGGAAAAACGATGGTCCTGCCCGATTGACGCCCCTTCCGGACCAGAGCGCTTTCCGGCTGAAGCCTCTCCCCACCGAGGCTCGCAGGGTGAATCCCCCGCGTTCGTCGCCTTCCGAAACCCCGCGCTATAATCCTGGACACATTTCCACCCATTCCGGGACTGGGAAAGGACGCCGGCCTGTGTCTCTCTCACTCGAATCTCACCGCTCTCTTCGTGCGCTGCCGCTCCTCGCCTTCGCCCTGTCTCTCGCCGCGCTCGGCGGCCCGCTCCTGCACGCGCAGACCCAGGACATCGACGCCAAACTCCAGGGCTTCGACGCCTGGATGCAGCAGACCCTCAAGGACTGGAACACGCCCGGCATCGGCGTCGGCATCGTTGTCAATGACAAGCTGGTCTTCGCCAAAGGCTACGGCTATCGCGACTACGACAAAAAACTGCCCTTCACGCCCGACACCCTTTGCCAGATCGCTTCCAACACCAAGCTGTTTACCGCTACTGCCGCAGGCATGCTCGTCGACGAAGGCAGGCTCACCTGGGACAAGCCCATCCGCGACTCCGTTCCCGGTATCCGCTTCTACAACGACGAGCTCAACAACAACGTCACGCTGCGCGACATGCTCTCGCATCGCACCGGTGTCACGCGCCACGACCTCATCTGGTTCAAATCCGACTTCACCCGCGCGCAGTTATTCGACAAGCTCCGCTACCTCGAGCCCGAGCAGCCTATGCGGGAAACCTTCCTTTACAACAACCTCATGTTCTCCGCCGCCGGCCACGTTGTCGAGCTTGAGTCCGGGCAAAGCTGGGAGCAGTTCGTCCATGACCGCATCTTCGCCCCGCTCGACATGTCCTCCACCTCCTTCACCATCGCCGACATGCTCCAGCACCCCGATCACGGCGTCCCCTATCGCGAGAAACGCGACAGCTTCGACCTGTACAAGATCCCTTATTACGAAGACACCCAGGGCGTCGCTCCCGCCGGCGCCATCATCTCCAACATCCACGACCTCTCGCACTGGCTCATCGCGCTCATGAACGACGGCAAATACAACGGCCGCCAGGTCCTCCCGTCCGACGTCCTCCGCCAGACCCTCCAGCCGGCCGTCGGTCTTCCCAACACGCTTGGAGAAGCCCAGGGATTCTGGGAGATTCTCAATCCCGCTTACGGCATGGCGCGCGAAACCGCCTCCTACCGCGGCCACCTCATCACTTTCCACGGCGGTGACCTGCCTGGATTCCACTCCCAGGTCTCCTTCATGCCCAATGACCACATCGGGGTCATCGTTCTCGTCATCAGCGACCACAGCGCCCCGCTCTATAACGTCGTGAGCTACAACGTCTACGAGCGGCTGCTCGGCATGGACCTCACACCGTGGAGCCAGCGCCGCCTTGCCGAGCGCCTCGCCGACAAAAAAGCCGGCACTGAAAGTCGCGCCAAGGCCGGCGGCGACCGCGTCCCTGACACCACCCAGTCCCACCCGCTCACCGCCTATGTGGGCGAGTACGAGAACCCCGCCTACGGGATCGTGAAAATCTCACTCGAGGGGGATCAGCTCCACTTTGGCTTCCACGAGTTCTCTTTCCCCCTCAGCCACTTTCATTACGACCGTTTCGACACGCCTGACGACGAGCAGTACGGCCGCTTCTCCCTGAACTTCCTCACCAATCCGGAGGGCGACATCGACAGCATCACCACCTCTCTCGATGAAGCCGGGGTCACCTTCACCCGCAAGCCCCCCACGCTCGATGAAGCCACCCTCCAGAAGCTGGCCGGAACCTATATCACGCCGGACAAGACGCGATTCCGGGTTCTCTATCAGCCGGGAAGCGGGCTCTCTCTGGATTTTCCCGGAGGACCGCCGCACCCGCTCATCCTCATCAAGGGCTTCCAGTTCCGGACCCCGCAGTTTGCTGACGACATCTTTGAATTTGTCCTCGAAAACGGCCAGGTCAAAGCGCTGAAGGAACGCGATCCCTCCGGCGAATACAGCTACACGCGCGAGTGAGCGATCTGGCGGGCAGAACGGTGCTGCTTCCGGACTAAAAAGAAAGAGCCGGCTGAGATTCAGCCGGCCCAGCGCTTCCAATGCAGCTCAGGCCACCGCACCTGCCCGACGCGCCATCGGCGCCTCGCCCCCACGTGCGCGGCTCGGCCGCACCCCAGTTTCGCGGCGCCCTGCCTCCTCTTCCACTTTGAACCGCGATACCAGCGAATCCAGCTCCACCGCCAGCTGGCTCAGCGATTCGCTCGCCTTCGCCGACTTTTGCGCGCCCGCGGCAAAGTCGTTCGAGATCCGGGCAATCTCTGTGATGTTGGCATTCACCTCGTCGGTGGTGCTCGCCTGCTCGGTCGCCGCCGTGGCAATCTGCGCCACCATCTGCGCCGCATGCTCGGTCCCGTCAATGATTCCCCGCAGCTTCGCACCCGACTCCTCGGCCGCCTTCACGCCCAACTCGACCTCGCCGGTCCCCCGCACCATCGCTTCGACCGCGGCCTTCGTCTCCTTTTGGATACTGCCGATCATGCCGCCGATTTCCTGCGTTGCCTTCGTGGTCCGCTCCGCGAGATTCCGCACCTCACCCGCTACCACCGCGAATCCTCGCCCGTGTTCGCCGGCACGTGCTGCTTCGATGGCCGCATTCAGCGCCAGCAGGTTGGTCTGTTCGGCAATTTCGTTGATCACCCCCACAATGCGCCCGATCTGATCCGACCGGCTGCCCAGATCCGCCACCTGTTTCGCGGCCTGATCCACCGACGCGGTCACCTTCTGCATCATGGCGATGGTCCGCTCCATCACCTTGCCGCCCTCGCGCGCGTTCTCCGCTCCCTCATGCGCCCTTTCCGCCGCGGAATTCGAGTTCTGCGAGACTTCCTGCACCGTCACCGACATTTCCTGCATCGCCGTCGCTACCTGCGCGGTCTGCATCTGCTGCGCTTCGGCGCCCTTCGCCATCTCCACCGAAGCGGCGGTAATGCCATCGCACGACTCCGCCAGCCGCCGCGTGTTCTCCTGCACCTGCGAGATGATCCCCTGCAGCTTCTCCAGAAACGTGTTGAACCAGTGGCTCAGCTCTCCGATTTCGTCCTGCGCCGTGATGGGAATCCGCTGCGTCAGATCGCCTTCCCCTTCGGCGATATCTCTGAGGCTCTCCGTCACTTGATGCAGCGGCCCCGACACCCGCCGTTCCACCATCACCGTCAGCACGCCCGCGCACGTCGCCATCACCAGGAACAGAATCAGCCCGAACAACCGCTGGCGATTCGTCCATGCCGTCACATCGTCGAGCTGCGCCTTGAAGTCGGCCGAAAGCACGGTCCGCAGCTGACCGAGCGAGTCTTCCATCGCGCGGTTCTCCCGCGCCAGGCCCCCAATCTGGCTCTGCGTATCGGCCGAGATGTTCGCCCCACCCGACGCCATCGCCGCGTACACCGTCCGCGACCGCGACGCCAGATCCGTGAATTTCCCGAGCAGTTCAGCCACCTGCTGCTTCCGCACCGGGTCGCCAGCCACATCCTGCTCGATCGACTGGAGGGAGCCGGTTACTGCCTGCGCCGCCTCGTCAGCCTTCCCCAGCGCGCTGACATCCTGCGTCAGTACCGCGTCGGAGTAGCTCTTGGTCAGCTTCTGAAAACCCGCGCCCGCCTCCTGGCTGGACAGCGTCGCCGGAAACAGCGAGCCCGACGCCAGATTCATGGACTTCTGCGTCCGCGTCCCTGTCCAGTACACCAGCAGCAGCAGTGCAAGATAACCGGCCCCGATGATGCCGATCGCCATCCGAATTCTGGTCTTCACATGTGTCGTTTTCATATCCCTCAGCTCGCCTTGCGGTCTCTGCCCGAGGCGCGCCGGAGACTCAACCTGGAGTTCCGGCGCGCGCCGTTGGTTTTACTTCACTTCGAGCACCTTCGTTCCCGGTGCGCTGGCGTCCGCGCTCACGTAGCCGACCGCGCCCTTGGTCTTCGCTACCCAGGCCGCGACTTCCGCGTCCGAGGCCAGAGCCTTCGGCATCGAGCCTTTGCCCGAGAACACCAGACTCCGGTAATACGTCTGCAGCGCCGCGTCGCTCTTGCCCAGCACCTTCAGGAAGGCCTCGTGCGCCGGCCCGCCCTTCTCCAGCACCGGATCTACGTGCGATCCGGCCAGCGAGTCTTTGTTCTCCAGAAAGACATCCTTCAGATCGTCGGCCGATACCGCGCTGGCCGACACACTCGGGTTGGCAATCACCTTCATATCGGCCGCCCGCAGACTGAGCGGAACCACCAGCATCCCCACGGCTGCCATCAGCAAAAAGTGTGTGTGCTTCATCTTTGTCTCCATTGTCCTTTCGGGCCGCCTAGAAGAAGAAGCTGGTGCGCAGCATCAGCATGTCTGTCCGCGGTTTGAACCCGTTCGGATTCGACCGTTCATAGAAGCCGTGCGCGGAATACAGATCCCCGTAGCCGTCCATGAAATGCTCTTCGGCCTTCACGGTCCAGAATCGGTTCAGGTCCAAGCGCGCCGTCGCCACTTCGTCGTAGATGTGGTTGGTCGCCTTGTTCGCCGGATCGGCCGGTACATCCACGTGGAAGTTCGAGTGATACACGCCGAGGGAAAGCCGCTTCATCGCGTGGACGCTCCCCGCCAGGAACCAGCTCTCGTTGCTCCCGTTCCACAGGAAGACCGAATTGCCGAAGGACGGAGTCAGGATGCTCAGCCAGTAATCCTCGGCGCGGTACTCTCCGGCGAAATCCCACTTGCCCCGCTGGAAGTCGCCATAACCGACCGTGGTGCGCTCCGGCGCGGAGGTTGCCTTGTACGCTGTGTGGGGCGGGAACATCGCCTGGGAGTAACTCCCGTCCCGGTTCTGCGTCATGTCGATCCACGACGAACCAAGCGTCAACCCCTTCAGCGGTGTCGTCCAGCGCAGATCCCAGCCGGTCACACGGCCGGACGCCGACGTGATCGGCATGCCCAGGTCGCTCGAAAAAATGTAATACCCGCCCCGGTTGTCGAAGCTGCGCTCGCCCGCATAGGCCGCATACGCCAGCTTCCCGGCCTTCTTCAGCGGAATCCGCCCGTAGATGTCCACTCCTGTATGCGACAGCATGGTGCTGCGCAAATCGAGCGGATAGACGCCCTGCGGCAGCAGCGCCCAGGTGTGGAGGAAGTCCGCGTCCTGGGTGTCGTTGTAGAGCCCAAGCGGCGTCTTCACCTGCCCGGCGCGCACGCCGAACCAGCTCACGAACCGGTAGTCGCCATAGGCGAAGTCCAGCTGCGGACGAAAATCGTCCAGCTGCCCGACCTTCCGGTCATAGGCCTGCGCGGCGACGTGAAACTTGTCCGTGATCGATGTGGACAGATTCAGCGCGCCGTCCGTAAACGCAGGACTGCCGTCGCTGGTCTTCATGGTCAGAAAATTGTTGTCGTTCGAATATGCGAATCCCTGTGACAGAGAGCCGTGTACCTGCACGCTGCGGTTGAATACCCTGAACTCCTGCGCGCGCGCCGTAAGCGAAGCGGTGCATACCAGAGCTGCGAGAATCAGATGCGTCCTGAACCCTTTCATGAAAAACTCCTCGATGATTTCTGTGTGCGGATGGTCAGGACGCACCGCGGACCGGAGTTGCCAGACCGTGGTTCCCGACACCTTTGCGCCCACACTTGCTCCTTCGGCAATTCAGGGGCGCTCTTTAGCAGGCGCGACGGTTTTTTTCCACTTCCTGACATCTCCTGGCGAACGCAAACCGGCTCCTCGAAGCCTGCCCGCTCTCGAAAACGCACCGCCTAAACGAGGGACCCGCTCCTGGCGGGTCCTTCCTCCCCGGATCAGTATCGCGACCGGTGGTCAGATTTACTTCACTTCCAGTACCTTCGTGCCCGGCGCGCTGGCGTCGCCGCTCACGTAGCCGACCGCGCCCTTGGTCTTTGCCACCCAGGCCGCGACTTCCGCGTCCGAGGCCAAAGCCTTCGGCATCGAGCCTTTGCCCGAAAACACCAGGCTCCGGTAATACGTCTGCAGCGCCGCATCGCTCTTGCCCAGCACCTTCAGGAAAGCTTCGTGCGCAGGGCCGCCCTTCTCGAGCACCGGATCCACGTGCGATCCGCCCAGAGAATCCTTGTTTTCGAGAAAGACATCCTTCAGATCGTCGGCCGATACCGCACTGGCCGACACACTCGGGTTGGCGATCACCTTCATATCGGCCGCCCGCAGACTGAGCGGAACGATCAGCATGACGGCGCCGGCCAGTAGAAGCCATTGTGTATATTTCATACTCGTCTCCTTACGCATCCTTTCCTCTCAGAAGTACATTCCGGTACGAACGACGACGCCGTTGGTGTTGGGCTTCAGACCCTGCGGGTTGACCTGCGGATAGAAGCCGTCCGGGTACATGAAGCCCGCGTAGCCATCCATAAAGTGGCCTTCGACCTTGGCATACCAGTAGTTCTTCAGGTTGATACGCGCGGTCACGGCTTTGTCGTAGACATGGCGATCCGGAGAACTCGCGCTGGGGGCGGGAATCTGTCCGGGTACATCGCAATTCCAGTTATTGGTGAAATAAGAGTAGTAGCTGCCGACCTCGAGCCATTTGTTGATGCCGTAGGAGCCCGCAACATACCAGCTCCGTACGTCGGTCGTAACCCAGAACTGGCCGCTGAAGATGTCCTGATCCCGCCAGTAGCGGCGGTATTCGCTGTCCAGCCGCAGCTTGCCTGAACGAGAACTCCAGGTTCCGTAGTACTGGTTCATGAAGTCGTTATTGGACCACTCCTTATACGGCACAACGATGTTAGGACCACCCAGTGCGATGGACGGGTTCAGCTGGCCTGTCCCCGTGATGATTTCGTAGACATAGGATGTCCCTGCCGTGAACCCCTTCACCGGAGTGTTCCAGCGCAGATCGCCCCCCATTACCGGGCCCCCGTATTGCTGCATGGAAATCCCGTGGATCTGCAGCAGGTACGGGTATCCTCCGTAGATGCTGTCGCGCCTGTCGCCCCCGTACAACGTGTACCCAAAGGACCCCAGCTTCTTTTCCGGCTTGATCGTGCCGTAGAGGTCTCCGCCCAGGTGCGCGAGCGTGGCGTCCCGCATGTCGATCGGATAAACCGATTGCGGCAGCAGCCCGAAGACGTGCAGAGAATCCATGTCCTGGGTGTCGTTGTACAGTCCCATCGCCGTCTTCACCTTGCCGCCCCGGAAACTCAGCCAGGTTTTGAAGTTGTAATCGGCGGAGGCCCAGTCCAGTTGCGGATGCCACTTTCCCAGCTGCCCCACGTTGTGTTCGTAGATCTGCGCCCCGACGCGAACTTTGTCGAAGAGCGGAACCGTTGCGTTGGCCCCAAAATCGGTAAACTCCCCGCTGCCTACATTGGAAGTATTCATCGTCAGCCAGTTGTTTTCGCCGGTGTGGACGAATCCCTGGGTTCCGAAACCGTGCACCTGCACGGTCCGACTGAAGACCCGAAACTCCTGGGCATGCAGGCCAATCGTTGATGCCAGGGCCAGAAACCCGGCTGCCGCAATACCTTTGCAAAGCATGTTCTTCATCCGTTCCCCTCCTTTGCCGGATCGCCGGTAGACAGGTCCTGCGAGGACACCGTCCCCGCTGATTTCCCACCGGCTCCTTCCGTTTTCCTCGGCGTTGGGAGTAACAAGAGCGCCCTCCTCCGATTTGCGGCCGACAGTTCCTAATTACATCGGATTGCCGTGCCACCTCTACGCTTACCGGAGGCGGGCGGGCTGCGGAATGTACCGTTGGTGCTTTCCCTCTCCTTTCGTTCCTGGCCCGACCATTATGGGAATCAAATCCCGTTTCGGGAATCGTTCCGCGTCCTCTCCCCTTCACCCCCCAGGCCGTCGCCGCCCCCTTCCTAAGCGACTCGTTCTCAGTCCTGTAGCCGGGAATCCACCGCACTCAATTCACCGCCCATCAACCTTCACCCTCATTTCGCTTTGCTATCCTGAATCCGTTATGCCTTCGAAACACGATCTCCTCAAGAACCCTATCCGCCACATCGATATCCGCCAGCACAACGTCGTCGCCCTCGTCGACGCCATGCAGTCCATGGCCTACAGCTCCCGTGACCTCGCCCGGGCCGCCTCTATCTACGAGCGCATGCTGCGCGATCAGGACTGCGGCGTCATCCTCTGCCTCGCTGGCTCCCTCGTCTCCGCCGGCCTCAAGCAGATCTTCGTCGACCTCATCCGCAACAACATGGTCGACGCCCTGGTCTCCACCGGCGCCAATATCGTCGATCAGGATTTCTTCGAAGCTCTCGGCTTTCAGCACTACATCGCCGACGACCTCTACAAATCCGGCACCCAGGACGGCGTTCTCCGCGAGCTGATGATCGACCGCATCTACGACACCCTGATCGACGAAGAAGAACTCCGCCTCTGCGACGAGACCACCGAGAAAGTCGCCGACTCGCTCCCGCCCCGCCCCCACAGCTCCCGCGAATTTATCCGCGCTATGGGCGCCTGGCTCGAAGCCTACGGCAAGACGCCGGAAAAAGGCGGCGTCGACTCCATCGTCCTCTCCGCGTATCAGAAAGATGTCCCCATCTTCTGTCCCGCCTTCAGCGATTGCTCCGCCGGCTTCGGCCTCGTCGCTCACCAGCACAAGCGCCAGGACAAGCCCAAAGTCTCCATCGACTCCGCCAAAGATTTCTACGAGCTCACCCAGCTCAAAATCGCCAACCCCACCACCGGCCTGCTCATGATCGGCGGCGGCGTCCCCAAAAACTTCGCGCAGGACATCGTCGTCGCCGCGGAAATCCTCGGTAACGAAGCCCCCATGCACAAATACGCCATCCAGATCACCGTCGCCGACGTTCGTGATGGCGCCCTTTCCTCGAGCACCCTCAAGGAAGCCAGTTCCTGGGGCAAGGTCGACACGACCTTCGAGCAGATGGTTTACAGCGAAGCCACCCTCGCGCTGCCCCTCGTCGCCGGCTACGCATGGCACAAAAAAGCGTATGCAGAGCGTCGTGAGCGTCGCTGGGGCCGCATCCTCGATCCGGTCGCCGTTTAACAGTCACTATTACAAGTGGCGCAACGCTTTTGCATCATTTCCGCAGCACTAACACCAAAGTGGGATTGTTCCGCGGATTCGCTGTGGATTTTCCTGTCGGAACTCTCCGGCCTTCCCCTATACTGAGCCTCGAATCCCTGTTTAGACACGAGGGAAGCCCATTCCCGTTTTTCACGGAATTGAGTCGTGACTCGATTCAACCACTCGCGTACTGTCACGCCAGCTTTCATGATCGCGCTCGCCTTTTCTCTCGTGGGCGCGCTCATCCTCGCGCGCTACGGCAGTCCGCCCGCGCAGAGCCATCCGTGGATCTTCTGGTTTGCCGGTTTCTGGACCGTGGCCCTCGCCCTCCTCGTGTCCATCGCCATTTCCAACTTCCGCTCCGTCCTGCGCGAACGCCGGGGCGAGCGCCAGCTTCAGCAAGTGGCCCGCCTGCATCGCAGCATCCTCGATTCCGCGGGGCCCATGATGATCGCCTGCGACCTCACCGGTCGCATCAATCTCTTCAATCCCGCCGCCGAACGCATGCTCGGCTACCGCACTCATGAAGCGCTGGGCAAGCTCAACGCCGCCGAGCTCTTCCCCGAAAGCGAGATGGCCCGCGTCGGCGAGCAACTCGCCGCCTCCATGCCCGCTTTTCGCACTCACCCCGAGGTCCCGCCCGACACCTCGCCCACCCTCCTTCCTTACGTCCGCTACGTAGCCACTTTTCCCGCCAGCCGTGTCCGCGGTTTCGAAATGCGCTATCGCCGCAGAGACGGCAGCACCTTTCCGGCCATGGTCTACCTTTCCGCTGTCCGTTCCTCCGCCGGAACCGTCGAGGGCCTCGTCTCCATCGCCGTCGATCTCAGCGCCACCCGCCGCGCCGAACACGCCCTGCGCGAAAGCGAAGAGCGCTACCGCGACCTGTTCGACAACTCCGCCGAGATGATCGCCACGCTCAGCCCGCGTGGCCGCTACCTCTACGTCAATCCCTCCTGGCAGGCCCTCTTCGGCATGGATTCGTCACAGTTCGAGTCACTCATTGGATTCGAATCGCCCTTCCCTCCCGAAGTTCAGGCCGAAGCCGCTGCCCTCTTCCACAAGGCCCTGCACGGCGTCCGCGTCGAGCATCACCCGCTGCGCCTGCAGAATTCCGCCGGCGAGAATGTCGAAGTCGAAGCCAGCCTCAGCTGCCGCCGCGAGGAGTCCGAGCCCGTCTCCGTCCGCTGCATCTTCCGTGACGTCACCCAGCAGAACCGCCGCGAGCGCCGCCTCCGCATTCAGCTCATCGTCAGCCAGATCATCGGCGAGACCACCTCCATGGACGAAGGGCTCACCCGCGTCCTCGAAGCGCTCTGCGGAACCTTCTCCTGCGAATTTGCCGCTCTTTGGACCGTCGACGAGAGCCAGCACTCCATCCGTCCCCGCACCTGCTGGTTCTCCCGGGGCCGCTCCAGCGAGGACTTCCATCAGGAGACCGAGTCGCTCGTGCTCTCCCGAGGCCAGGGCCTCCCCGGCCTCGTCTGGTCTCTCGGCAAGCCATGCTGGGTCGCCGATCTCCGCCAGCATCCCACCTTCCTGCGCCGTACCGCGGCGCGTCTCAACGGCTTCGTCTCCGGATGGGCCGTTCCCGTCCGCGTCGGCAATCAGGTCATCGCCGCGGTCGAATGCTTCTCCCGCCAGTTCATGCGCGAAGATCCCGACCTGATGGCCACCGTCGAAACCGTCTGCGGCTCCGTCGGCCAGTTCATGGCGCGCGCCGGTCAGGAAGCCCGGGTCCGCCAGCTCGACCGCCAGAAGGCCGTCATCCTCAATTCCGTCGCCGACGGCATCATCGGCGTCGACTCCACCAACCGCATCGCTTTCGCCAATCCCGCCGCCGCCCGCATGATGGAATGCAACGAGTCCGAGCTCATCGGCTGCCGCGTCCACGAACTGCTCCATCCACCCCTCGCCGGCTGCGACTCCACCTGCCTCACCCGCAGAGCCTTCCAGACCACCGAAGGCGCCTCCGGCCAGGATGTCTACTTCCGCGGCAACGGCAAGAGCTTCCCCGTCGAGTTTTCGCTCATGCCCATGGTCGAAGAAGGCGAGCCCGTCGGCAGCGTGCTCAGCTTCCGCGACATCAGCCAGCGCTACGCGCTCGACCACATGAAGGATGAGTTCATCTCCACCGTCAGCCATGAGCTGCGCACCCCGCTTACTTCCATCCGCGGCGCTCTCGGCCTTCTCTCCGCCGGCCTGCTCGGCGAGGTCAGCGAAAAGGCAACCAGCTTGTTGCGCATCGCGGTCGCTAACTCCGACCGCCTCGTCCGCCTCATCAACGACATCCTCGACCTCGAACGCATGACCTCAGGCCGCGCGCCTCTCGCCTTCCGCCGCATTTCCCTCGACGAGCTTGTGCGCCAGGCGATTGAAGCCATGCAGCCCATGGCCGATTCCGAAGAAGTCTATCTCGCCAGCGACTCAAACTCCGTCTTCGTCGAGGCGGATTCCGACCGCATGCTGCAGGTGCTCACCAATCTGCTCAGCAACGCCATTAAGTTTTCGCCGCCACGCTCCACCGTCCGCGTCGTCACCGTCCGCGCTTCCGACGGCGTCACCGTCAGCGTGATCGACGAGGGCCGCGGCGTTCCCGCCGACAAGCTGGAGAGCATCTTCGACCGCTTCCAGCAGGTCGACGCTTCCGATTCGCGCCAGAAAGGCGGTACCGGCCTCGGCCTCGCCATCTGCCGCACCATCGTCCATCAGCACGGCGGCCGCATCTGGGCCGAGCAGAACGGATCCCGCGGCGCCATCTTCCGCTTCTACCTGCCCGAGCGCGCCTCCATCTCCCCGCTCGCCGAGGAAGCCACGCAGAGCCAGTTTGAACAGAAACTGGGATAAGCCAATCGCGCAAAAACTCGAATGAAGTACTAGAACCACCGGGGGATGGTGGGAATTCGCGAATTGAGTAATAGTTAGGTCAGGAACTGAGCAAGAGATTTTAAGCAGAGAACTGAGTAACAGATTTCAAGCAGATTGAGCGAACTGATGTCGCGACGGGTTCTGATTATCGATGACGAGGAGGATATTCGCGAGGTTGCTGCGCTGAGCCTCGAAACCGTAGCCGGCTGGGATGTCCTCGTCGCCGGTTCCGGCGCCGCCGGCATTATCAAGGCCCGCGAAAGCCACCCCGACGCCATCCTGCTCGACGTCATGATGCCAGGCATGGACGGCCCCACCACCTTCCGCGAGCTCCGCTCCCTGCCCGAGACCGCCAACATCCCCGTCATCCTGCTCACCGCCAAAGTCCAGGCCGCCGACCAGAAACGCTTCTCCGACCTTGGCGTCGTCAAAGTCATGTTCAAGCCCTTCGACCCGCTCGTGCTGGCCCAGGAAATCGCAGCGACCCTGGGTTGGCAGGAAATATGACCGAGGACCCTGCCGCCAAAATCGCCTCACGGCTCGAGGAGATTTGGCGCAGATCGCGCCCCACTGTCCTCGAACGCATGGCCCTGCTCCACTCCGCCTGCGAAACCCTGGCCCTCAGTCCCGCCGACCTTGAAGCCCGTTCTCAGGGCCGCGAAGCCGCGCACAAACTCTCCGGCGTTCTCGGCGTCTTCGGATTGCCCCAGGGCACCCAGCTCGCCTCATCCATCGAATTCCTGCTCAAATCCGACGAGCCTCTAACCGCAGAAGACCTCGCCACCCTCCGCGCGGAGATCGCCGAACTGGACGCCGAGATCGCTTCAAGAGAGTCCTGATTAGTCTAGTCTCCGACCTGCTGCTCCCAGCTCCAAGCTCCAAGCTTTTACGCGAACACCAAACACTGCGGCTTCAAAATCGGAAAGCTCTTCCCCATCTCCGCCACCTTGCCCGTCTTCCCGTCCCGCGCAAAAACCGAAATCCAATCCGACTGCTCGTTCGCCACCAGCACCCACCTCTCCGTCGGATCGAGCGCCAGATGCCGCGGAATCTTCCCGCCGCACGACCCGCGCCCCAGCAACGTCAGCTTGCCGTCCTTGGCATCGACCACGAAACTCACCAAACAGTCATAATCCCGATTCGCCGCATACGCGAAGTGCCCATCGCGCGTGACCACAATATCGGCGCCCCGCGTCGTCCCGCGATAATCGTCGGGGATCAGGCTCACCTTCTGCACCGACTCGAGCGTCCCCTTCTCCCGATCCCACTCGAGCACCTCCACCTGCGAAACCAGCTCGTGCACGCAGTACGCGAACCGCCCGTTGGGATGAAACCGCAACGCCCGCGGCCCCGATCCCGGTGTCGCACTCCACTGCGCGGGCGCATTCGCCGTCAGCTTCGCGTTCCTGTCGTCGAGGTGGTAGATGTGAATGCAATCCAGCCCCAGATCGTTCACCAATAAATAACGATCATCGGGCGAGACCGTCACCCGGTGCGCATGCGCCGCCTCCTGCCGCTCCGTGTTCGGTCCATGCCCCTGGTTCTCGAACCGGTACTGAAAATGCGAAACCGCATCGCTGATCTGCCCGTCGTAATCGATCACGAATGAACTTGCGCTGCCGCCGCTGTAGTTCGCGCAGAAGGCCGTCCGCCCCAGGTGATCTGCGGCCACATGGCACGTCCCGGTGCCCAGCGCCAACACCTTGTTAATCGCCCTCAACCTGGCCGCCCCGTGATCGATCGCGAACGCGCTCACCGCCCCGCTGGCCTTCGCCTCGAAACCGGCAATCTCATTCGCCGCGAACAAATACTTCGCATCCGGATCGACCGCCAGAAACGTAGGGTTATCGCTCTCCGCCGCCAGCCCTGCAGCCTGCAGGTCCCCGCTCGCCGGATCCCAGTGGTACGCATAGATCCCCTGGCTGCCCCCCGGCCCCGTTTGCGTTCCCACAAACAGCAGTCGTCGCTTCGCCTCTTGTCCTGATCGTGACCACAGTGACTGCGCTGCTCCCGGCGCAATCGCCGCCAGCCGCAAAAACTCCCGTCTGTTTAGCTCTCTCATCGCGGTCCATCATCGCTCATCGACTCCCCACCGAGCCACCCCCGCCCCAACAGACCGCAGAAAATTTCCACAGAATTTCCGCAGGCAACCTTTTTTCGATTTCGCCGCATCCACCCAACGCTCCTTCAGACACACGGTTCGGGTGCGCCATAATTCGGCGTCTGTCCCGGGGAAGAATTCAGGTTCATCTCAGGCAGGAGTCTTTTTATGGCGACAGCGGCTGAGCCCACGCCCAAATCGAAGAACCCCCAGAAAAGTCTGCCCGTCAATGGCACGGATCCTTCCGTGCCCGACTACCTTCCCATCATTCTGATGGGCCTCCAGACCATGAAGGATGGTGACTTCAGCGTCCGCCTGCCCGGTTCCTGGACCGGTCTCGCCGGCAAGATCGCCGACCACTTCAATGAGATCGTCTCCGCCAACGAGCAAATGGCCCGCGAGCTCAAGCGCGTCGGCCAGGCCGTCGGCAAAGAGGGCAAAACCCGCGAGCGTATCCGCGTTCCCCGCCACCAGGGCGCATGGGACGACATGGAGACCTCCGTCAACACCCTCATCGAAGACCTTCTCCGCCCCACCACGGAAGTCACCCGCGCTATCGCCGCCGTGGCCCAGGGCAACCTCACGCAGACCGTTCGCCTCGACGTCGATGGCCGCCCCCTCGAAGGCGAATTCCTCCGCTCCGCCACCATTGTCAACACCATGATTCAGCAGCTCGGCGTCTTCACCGCCGAGGTCACGCGCGTCGCCCGCGAAGTCGGCACCGACGGCAAACTCGGCGGCCAGGCCATGGTCCCCGGCGTCGCTGGAACCTGGAAGGACCTCACCGATTCCGTCAACTCCATGGCCTCGAACCTCACCGGCCAGGTCCGCAACATTGCCGAGGTCGCCACAGCGGTAGCATCCGGCGACCTTTCCCGCAAGATTACCGTCGATGTCCGTGGCGAAATTTTGCAGCTCAAAGAAGCCATCAACACCATGGTCGACCAGCTGCGCTCCTTCGCCTCGGAGGTCACGCGTGTCGCCCGCGAAGTCGGCACCGACGGCAAGCTCGGCGGCCAGGCCGTCGTCCCCGGCGTAGCGGGGACCTGGAAGGACCTCACCGACTCGGTCAATGCCATGGCCGGCAACCTCACCGCTCAGGTCC
>PMUI01000091.1:0-215 GCA_003166955.1 Acidobacterium sp. | reverse complement strand
GGTCCGCAACATCGCCGAAGTCGCAACCGCCATCGCGAATGGCGACCTCTCCCGCAAAATCACCGTAGACGTCCGCGGCGAGATCCTCCAGCTCAAAGAAACCCTCAACACCATGGTCGACCAGCTCAACCGCTTCGCTGGCGAAGTCACCCGCGTCGCTCGAGAGGTCGGCACCGAAGGCAAGCTGGGTGGCCAGGCTAACGTCCCCGGCGTCG
>PMUI01000080.1 GCA_003166955.1 Acidobacterium sp. | reverse complement strand
GCCGCCACCAACCCCACCATCACCTGGACCCCCATCGCAACCATCATCAACGGCACCACCTTCGCCGGCGAGATGACGGCCGGAGCCAACGCCACCGGCACCTTCGCCTACACCGCGGCTCTCGGCGCAGGCTCGCCCGCCGCCGTCATCAACACCACCATCCTTCCCTCCGGCGGCTACACCATCGCCGCGGACTTCACGCCCACCGGTGGTAACGGCTACGCCCCCGGCACGTCCTCCAAACCGCTCGCCGTCAGCGGCGAGAGCGTCTGGATCGTTGATGGCGGCAGCGCACTCTCCGAGCTCGCAGGCAACGGCGCAGCCATCAGTTCGCCCACGTATACCGGCGTCAACGCCGCCGTCGCCATTGACGCAAGCGGCAACGTCTGGAGCGCCGGATCGGGCTCCAACCCGCTTGAGTACGACAACCAGGTCGGGACGTCGAAGTTCCAGGCCGGCATCGGAACCGGCGGCCTCAGCACTCCGCAAGCCCTCGCCATCGACGGCGCCAGCCAGGTTTGGGTCGCCAACTCCGGCAACAACTCCATCAGCGAATTCTCCAACGCGGGCACCGCGAAAACCCCCTCTACCGGATTCACCGCCTCGCTCTCCAACCCCGCAGGCATCGCCGTCGATCTGGCAGGCACCGTGTGGGTCACCAACAAAACCGGCAGCAGCATCACGCGATTCCTCGGCGTAGCCACTCCGGCATTACCCATAGCCACCGCCGACGCCGACAACAAAACGGGTCAAGCCCCGTAAGCGCGGTGGCCATGCTCGCTGAATCACTTGTAAGTCCGCGGGGGGCTAAAGCCCAATCCCCTGGGACACTCTTGCGGCACGACTGAAGTCGTGCCCTGATGCAAAGGACGGACTCAGTCTGCATGGAAATGAACTAGTTACGAGAGCAATGGGTTCTTCTGTCAAAATCGTCTTAACATGGGTGCGGTCCACGGTTGCCTGTGGGAACCCTGAAAGATGTAGCTAGGCTGGGCAAGCAGGTGTGACGCGATGGACACGAAGACATCAATAATTGGACTAGTGCTTGGGGCCTTCCTCGGTCTGATTCCCGCGGCCATTGCGAAGAAAAAGGGCTGGTCGTTCTTCGGGTGGTGGTGCTACGGATTTCTAATCTGGATCGTCGCTATCCCACACGCGCTCTTTTTGAAGCCGAATCCCAAAGCTGTTGCTCCCCCCGGGCCGCAGACAAAGAGCGACTTGACTTCTGCCGGGGACACCTGAGCGTGGTTAAGCCCTGAGGGCGATGAAACCGGGGAAAATTGTCTTTTTTGTCTTTGCGACGTGTGATTCGTGTGAAGTCTGTGGATCTAGTGAATTGAAAAATCAGCAAGTTACAGTATTTTGCATAGCCTCTTGAATCGTGCCCTGACACAACAACCGAAACCAACCGGGCTCCCAGCTTATGCTGAACCCGATTTTTGATCGGCATCGTGAAGCGAGGATTTGTTATGAGAAGTTTGACGCTATTGCTTGTTATCTGCGCCGCCACTGCGGCGCAGTCTGCGTCGGCGCAGACGCTTGTCGCCGCCTGCGCAGGGGATGCACAGAAGCTGTGCGCGGGAGTGCAACCGGGAGGAGGCCGAATCCTGGCCTGCCTGGCGCAGCATAAGGACGCTCTGTCCGATGGGTGCAAAAGGGCTGCCGGGCTGCCGGTGGGTCCGGGCACGAACCCAGGCACCAGTCCAGGCGCGAACCCGGGCAATAGCGCTGCGCCCAGCCCTGCCATTCCCCCGGCTAATCCCCCTGCTGCTGCTCCCGGCAGGACGGCTAGTTCGCCGGCTCAGCCCTCCCGCTCCTCCGCTGCTGCGCCGAGTAGTTCGACGGTCAAGGGCGCTCCTTCCGGCTCCTACCTGCTCATGAAGCAGGTCCAGGTCATGGACTATGTAAACGATCCGTCCCTGGGCCCGGGCACAACTACCCTGCCCGCGGTGGATCTGTTGATTCCTTCCACGTGGGACTTGAAGGGAGGCGTGGGCACGAATACCAAAGAGGGATGTTTTTCAGACATTCTTACGCTGTCGTGGGACGCCGAGAGTCCGGATAGCTCCCTCGCTTTTCAACGCGCCCCCAACGACAGCTGGCAATACGCGAGCGATCCGGCAGAGTTACGCAAAATGGCGGATCCCCTGCGGCGCCAGCTCGGCGCGGGAGGCAAGCCGTGCCCGCTCAAGAAACCGATGAGCGCTGAAGATTACTTCCGCCAAAGCGTGCTCACCTTGCTCCCCAATCCGGGTACCGTGGTTTCCGTTGAGCCGTTCCCCGCACTGAACGAGATTGCACGCCAGCAATTGGGGCTGCCACCGGCTGCTGCCGGCAATGCCGGTGGCACGCAAATCGATGCCATTCGCGCACGCGTCCAATTCCAAAAAGACGGCAAGGACCTCGAGGCCTGGCTGGCCGTGGCGGTCGTCACCCGAGTTTTTCCGCAGGGCCGGGGTTCACTTTACGATTGCCACGCGATTGACATACTCGCATTCCGCGCGCCGAAGGGCCAACTCGATGGCAACGAGAAGCTTTTCAACGTGATGATCAGCTCCATTCGGATGGAGCCAAAATGGCAGGCTTATTCCAGCGGATTCATCGCCAAACTTTACCAGGCGGAGGCACAAAAGGAAGCCGCCATCGACCAGGCGGTTGCCAATTTCCAAAACCAGGTTGCCCAGACCATCATGGGCGTAGTCGCCAATCAACAACGGGGTGCCAACAACAGCAATTTCGGAGCGGACCAACTCATACGAGGTGTGCAGACCTTCCGCGATCCCGCGACTGGAAACACGATGGAGCTGAGCAACCAATACGATCACGCCTGGTGGAACGGCTCCAATGAGTACATCATGAGCGATGATCCGAGCTTCCGCCCGAACGGTCAGGGGGCCGGAACCTGGAACCAACTGCAAGTCGTGCGGCCAGCGCCCTAGCCGTTTTAGGCAACACATCGAAAGCCCGGAGGCAGACGGAATATTCCGAAAACCCAAAGCTTCCGAGGGCCAGGTTCACCCCACAGCAAGAAGAAGATTCCTCTGCCGTCCGATTTTCAATACCACTTGACCCTGCGCTTCAGTCCGAAAGTACCGTCCAGCCCCGTTTTGGGCTTGAGCGGGCAACTGCCCTGCTGTTGAGAAAGGCAGGCTCCAGACCCTGGTAACGGCAACAAAACGGTTGACGCACATGCGCCACCGGGAGCGGCTGGCGCGGGCTGTTCTCCAAACCCCCAGAGCGGTGAACCCGAAGAAACAAGCCGCCCTCACGCCCGGCAATTCACCCCACACAAGAAAACCGGATGCCTGGCGTGGCACGTTTCACGCAGGCATCCGGCAGACCCAGCGCTTTCAGGCCTGAAATCACGTGAAGCTCGCAGTCAAAATCCCAGTTGCGCGTCACACCGCGCACACCCAGGGGAGGGCGTTCCTGCTGCAGAATAGGAAACCGCTAACCCGTAGTTGTCACGGATTTGTCATTCTTGCGGCCGCTCTTGTCATTACGTCATTACCTGGTGCAACGGCATCTCGCCCCCGGGCCCCGGCCGCGAGCTCGCCCCCGCGCCAATCCCCATGCCCCTTCGCCGCAGATAACCCTGAAACCTCGGCTCCCCATGCAGATTCCGAAACGCTGGATCCACCAGCAGCAGCACGCACGAAGCCGAGTGCTGCGCCACGGAAACCTCCAGCCAATCCCAGGTCTGCTCCTCATCTGGGTGGGGCGGCGGGGAAGCGCCGCCCGAGCCAGGTTGGTAATCAGGGTTAGAAATCGAGACGCAGGGCCAGCTGGCCCGTCCGGTTGCCTCCCTCGCCCTGGGGCAGAGCGGTATTCAAAACGCCAAAGCTGGAAGGTTCCCCGAAGTTCAGCGACGGTGGCGCATAGTTCGTATGGTTGATGACGTTGGTAAAGGTGGCTTCGAAGCGAAGATGCATCCGCTCGCCAATATTGAAGCGCTTGGCCAGGCCCGCGTCCACGTCGATCATACCCGGGCCCTGCAGGATACCGACGCCGCAGGTCCCAAAGCGTCCGGCATCCGTCGGCGGCAGAGCGAAGGCGCTAAGACTGTAGTAGTTCTGTGCGGAGCGATGCTGGGGGATGGGATTGCCGACGCAGTCCGGACGCGCAATGGCGCCGCCGGTGGTTCGCTCGATCATATCGGTATTCGATTGATCGTCGGCCGCAGGCATGGTGGGCGTGAGCCACTGGCCCGTCTGCAGTGTCGTCACCGAGCTCAGGTTCCAGCCTCCAATGAGTGGCTTCAGGAACCGCGGTCCAGCAAGAGTTTGTCCCTCTCCGAACGGCAGCTTGTAAGTGCCTGTCAGCATGAAGCGCTGGCGCGGCATCCCCACCACGTTGCCGCGGTCGTACTTGATGTGAAAACGGTCGGCAATTTCCACGGCATAGGGCTCCTCGCCCGCGTATGCAGATGGCGCGTCGGTGCCTTGCGCATCGCTGATATTCTTCGCGAAAGTGTAGTTTGCCTGGAACGTGATCCCATGCCCCTCTTTATGGGTGACTTCCGCTATACCTGACTCATAGTTTTGAGTGCCGATGCTTTCCGACTCCTCCAACAGGAGCCAGTTCTGGAAGGGCGCCCGAGGATCGACGACTGAGTATCCGTTGTTCGGAACAGTGTAGGGCGTCGAGCTGGCCGGAATTTGGTTGTTGTCGACGGTGATGGGAAGATGCCAGGCTTCCTGGCCGGTGTAGCTCAACCGGACCACGGTGCTGGGTGTCAGCTCCCGTTCCACGGTCAGGTTCCATTGTGCCGACGAAGGATCCTTCCAGTGGGGATCGTTTGCCTCCTCGAAATCGCCGCCGCCTATCGTAGCCGCCGCGTTCGGAGGGGAGGTGTTCGGAAACTGGAACGCTGCAATACCGTTGGAGACGGAATTGTTGTAAGTGAGCAGGTCGGAGAGGGCGATGATGCCACTGTTGAAAGACATGGGGCCAAGAGTGGTCATGGTATAGATGCCAACGCCGGCGCGAATGACCGTCTTGTCGTTGTTGAACGGACGCCAGGCGAAGCTGATGCGCGGGTCGAAATCGCGCCAATTCCAATTCCGAAGACCTTGAGGAAGCCCAGCCTGGCTGGCAGTTTCGATGTTTGAACACGGTAATGAGCTCCCAGTGGCAAGCCCACATGCGTTGAATCCCTGAAGGAAGCCCGTGTATATCTGCTGGAGGAGCGAATTGTTTTTGATAAACGGATAGAACTTGTCGGGAACGACGACGGTCAGCTTATTCCCCGAAGTAAGATAAGTCGCTATATCTCCATTGCTTTCCTGAAACGGCGGAAGCAGCTCCCACCGCAATCCGAAATTGACCGTGAGATGCCTGTTTAGCTGCCATGTGTCCTGACCGTAAACGCCCCAGTGGACAGCGCGTGCATCCATTTGTGGGCCAATGACCGCGAAGTAAGACGGGTCTGGCAACCCGAGCAGAAAATCGCCGAAAGAGTAGTTGGTCAGGCTGCCGCTGAAGGTGAAGTCGCCATAGTCATCAGAGGGCGCGAAGTACATCAGGGAATTGAAATGCACTCTGCGCGCATCCATTCCAAATCGAAGCGTGTGCTCGCCAATGGTTTTGGTGAGATTATCGGTAAATTGGACGTTCCCCGAAATGGTTGTTCCAACCCGGTCCTGCCCAATGGTGGTTACGGAGCCGTCGGCGAAGTTGAAGTTCGGGAAGGTATCGGCGGTGGGATGCGAGGCGGTGCCTACTGGATGATCGAAGACCAGCCCGAGTTTAGAGATGGCCGCGGCCCCCTGGATCGGGAAAGTGTCATTCTCGTTGTAATCAGTGAACCCGAAACGAAATTCGTTGACCAGCGTGGGAGTGATCGCATAGTTGTATGAAGCCACCATGCTGCGATTTTGATCGTTGGCCCTGTCATTCGGCAGAAAATTGCTGGCGGGGGCAACGACGCCGGCGCTGTTGAACTCGTTATAGAGCGCGTTCTTGAAGCTGTAGCGCACGTAGACCTGCTGCTTCGTATTGAAATTGTGATCGACGCGGACATCGAAGCCGTTGGAGTTCGAGGGGTTCGGCACTAGGGTCTCATAGTTGTAGGACGGGTTTAAGACACCCAGGTTGGCGTTGGGCAACGGGTAGTAGTTCAACAGAGCCTGAGCCACCGGATTGATGCAGCCCGCGCACGATCCCGTCGGGATGGTGTTGTTGGGGAAGGCGGCGCCAGTGAATGGGTTGAGCAGAGGTCCGGCTCCCAGGCCCTGCACCAGGTCGTTCAGGTTGCCGACCCTGTCCGCCGCCGACGGCACAAGAAGCTCCTCGGGATAAGACTGCGTCTTGCGATTTCCCTCGTAATCGGCGAAGAAGAAAGTCTTGTCGCGCCCGTTGTACAGCCTGGGGATGGTCACGGGGCCTCCCAAACTGCCGCCAAAGGTGTTAAAGGTGCGGGGAGCCTTGACGGGGAAATTTAGAACGGTGGCATCCAGAGCGCTGTTCTGAAAATATTCGAACGCACTGCCGTGCAATTGATTGGTTCCGCTCTTTGTGGTGAAGGTCACATCGCCGATCTGAGCGAACTCCGCATTGTTGTTGAATGCCGTGACTTTCATCTCGTCGATGCTTTCCATCGATGGATAGGTGTCCTGCAGCGCGCCGTTGTAACGAATGTTGGCCGTGGAAATTCCATCCACCGAGAAGCCAGTCTGCGACGAGGTCGCGCCCCCGACCGCGATATTCCCCTGCGCGTCCCTGGTTACCTCGGGAGACACGGCGAGAGCCGCCAGAGGACTGCTCGACACTGACCGGGAGTTGATGGGCAATTGAGTAATGTCTACGTTCGAAATCGTATTGTTGATCGTTCCATTTTCGGTATTCATCAGCGCCGCATCGGCGCTTACTTCAACCGTCGTGGTTCCTGCCGTGACGGTGAGCGTAACCGGAAGGCGGAGTTCCTGGCGGGCTTCCAGCGTGGCCGAAGAAACCACGGCATCGGTAAAGCCGGCGTGCGAGACGGTGACTTTGTAATGGCCGGCCTTCAGATTCTCGAAGAGGAAGTCACCGGAGGCGTTGGTGGTGGTCTGGCGGTCGGCGCTTTCGTCGAGAGAGTGCAGCTTGATGGTGGCACCGTCGATAACGGCTCCGGATGCGTCGGTGACGGTGCCGCGGATGCTGCCGAAGGTGGACTGGGCGCGCGCGGTCCAGGTGGTAACGACGAGCAGGGTGATCATGGCTGCGATGGCGATCCGGAATGTGCGCGTCCGGAAGGGCAGAGCGGGTTTAGAACCGGGCGGGTTTTGCGTCTTCAGGAATGAGCGCGATAGGTTTGCCGCTGTAAGCATGGTCCTGCCTCCTTAGAGTGAGGTGGGGCGCAGCTCTCGGATTTTGAGCCGAGAGGAAGTCCCTCACGTTCGTGCAATTTGGTAATCGGAAAAACTGGGGCCGCGGGCGAAGCTCAGGACTGCGAGTTAACAGTCGGAAGCACGCGGGACGACGATGTCGCCAAGGCTGCCGGGGAACAACCGTGCGCGGGTGCTCCAGAGAGCCGCAAGCAGAACGGCGCAAGCAGCGCGATGTGGCGGAGAGCAGAGCGTCTGGTTCTTACGGCTGCTGCTTCTGCGATTAATCCTCTGAAAACCGACCTTCGAGCTGCACACACATCACGGTGCGGGCTGCCATGGAAGGTACGGCGTCAAACATTTTCGCAGATGTAACCAATCCGATCCTGTCTCTGCCGGAACACCCGGTTAAGAGCAATAAAAACCCGGAAGACATAGGTTTTTCATAAACGCTATCTAAGGAATTTATGGGTATAGGAGATGGTTATGGAGTGGATAACGAATGGCGCCTGCGGGACGCGAATTTCTCGATGAGTTCTGCGAATGAGTGTTCCGGACGTATCACCGGTAAACCGGAAGTAGTTCTCAATTGTCACTGACTGGCCGAAGCACTCGAGCCGCGATCTTGGCCGGCCCCGCCGCGCCGCGCGTTCGATCAGCCCGCGTCATCCGACGTGTCAAGTCCCGCGCCTCCGCACCAAAGTAATGACCCCTCATTCCACACCACTTCCACGCCAAACTACCCAAAGATATTTGGCAGGTTTTTAGGCTGGACTTGGTATTCTAATACGGAAGTATGAACTTTACGCAACCCACACTACCTGCATAGTAGCATGTGCACCATTTGCCGGGTTGCATGGTAGGGAGGTGAGTGTGCTACTATGAGGTGTCCTTAGGGGGGACACCAAAATGGTAAAAGACCAGTCATCGTTACTGGAGGAATTGCGCGCCCGCCAGCAGGCCGCAGCGGTGCGTCTGCAGGAAGCAACCCAAACTTTCCAGCAGACTCAACAGGCGCTCGCGACATGGCAAGCGGCCTTCCAGAAAGCCCAGCAGACCCTTGCCGTGGCGCAGCAGCAAATACACGGCTGGAATGTGGCCGTCGCAACCGTTGAGGCTGAGGAAGCAGAGCGCCGCCAAGCCGCAAATGCAGGCCAACTGGAGCTTCACTCCGCGTTGCCCGCCGCCGCATCCACGACGCCAAGTCCACAGCCCACCAACGCAGTCGAGACTGCAGAGCCGGTCGGCAAGACTGAAATTATCCGTGACCTGCTCCGCCAGCACCCGCAGGGCATGACGCCGACGGAAATCTGGAGTCAGGTCCGCGACCGGTTCAAACATCGCGCCTACCTCTACAACGTGCTGAAGCGCCTGACTGACCGTGAGGAGCTTTCCGTGCGCCGTGGGAAATACGTCTTCAGGATTGTGCCCCAGGAAGTCAGGGCAGAGGAGGGAACGACGGTCCACTAAAAGGAAGGCGACCAGCGTCTGTCCTTAGGAGGGAAAGAAACGCTGGCCGCCGATCAATGCGGTGGTGGCGAAATTGGCAGCCGCGCCAGCCTTGGGAGCTGGTGGAGCTCATCCTCCGTGCGGGTTCGAATCCCGCTCACCGCACCAAACTGCCTGAAGTTTAGCACGTTTGGTGAAACGTGTAAAAAGAAGTATTTTTGTACTTGACGCAATACTTGCGCTAGGTATAAAGTTGTCTTATGAAGAAAGACCGTCACAACCTTTCGAAATCCCCCACAGTCGAAGAGATTCCTCTGGCCTGTTCCGACGAACTGGCCGCCGTCGAGTTTTTCGAGCGGCAGCGCTGGGGCAACACGCCGTGCTGTGTGAAGTGCGGCAGCGTCGAAGTCTACCAGATGAAGGACGCGAAGACGGGCCAGCGCAGCAAGCGATTCCTCTGGCGCTGTAAAGATTGCAAGGAGCAGTACACGCTGCGGATCGGCACGGTTTACGAAGAATCCAGGTTGCCGATGCGCCACTGGGCGTATGCGTTCTGGCGCGCGTGCACGTCGAAGAAAGGCGTCTCGGCTCTGGAGATTAAGCGGCACTGCCAAATCAGCTACAAATCCGCATTGTTCCTGATGAATCGCATCCGCTTTGCAATGGCTCCAGACATTCCCACGCCGCCATTCAGCGGAGTGGTCGAAGTCGATGAGACCTACGTCGGAGGCAAGCCCCGGATTCGCAATAGCAGCAAGCGTGGACGCGGAACGCCAAAGACGCCGGTATTCGCAGCAGTGGAGCGCGGCGGTCGGATTCGTCGCCGCGTCGTTGCCGATGTGACCGGCAAGACGCTGAAGGATGAGATTCGCAAAGTGGTTGACCCGCGTGCCCGGATCATGAGCGATGAGCACAGCGCCTACCGAGGACTAGACAAAGAGTTCGCCAGCCACGAGCATGTGGCGCACGGGCGGAGAGAATACGCGCGTGGAGAAGTGAACACGAACACAGCGGAGAGTTCCTTCGCGCTGGTAAAGCGGGGCATCATTGGCGTATATCACAACGTCAGCAAAGAGTACCTGCACCGTTACCTGTGGCAGTTCGATTTCGTTTGGAACACGCGCAAGATGAATGACGGTGAGCGCACCGTGGCAGCGATACAATCGGCAGAGGGAAAGCGGCTGACGTACAAGGCGTCACCAAACCATGCCTAAAACTACTAAGAAGAAACCGGCGAAGCAGCGCGGACCAGAAGCGGATCGGCTGAAACTCAAAGGCCGATGGCAGGACGCTGTGAAGAAGTCTTTGGCGAAGAAGAAGCCGCCCGGAGGATGGCCCAAGCCTTAGAACGTAGAGGCCTTCTGACAGTGGAGTGGTTGGGTTGACCACAATGTTAATCGCAATGGATTGCTAGGCCCGAACGGCGGAGCAGCTTGGCCGTAAGTGAAGACGTAGATGTTGGGGTGGCCCGAAACCACGCCCTGACTAGTCATCATCATCATTCCGCTTCCGGCTGCCGGAACGGCGTCCCCGTGAACTATTGGGCCGTCGCATTCCAGCGCAAGTTTGAGCGTTGGGAAATCATGGTTTGTTTGCACGATAACATTCGTTTTGTAGGGCGCATTTGAATCAGTTGATATATCTGGCGATTGGGTAACTGTAAGTTCCGCTGTCTCAGGACTAGGAGGCTGGACTTCCTCAATAGGCTTCTTCGGATAGGACTTTTTGTGGGCCTTAGAAGCTGATGGCGGTACAGCAACGACTGCGGACGCTTTCGGAGATGGAAGCAGGCCTTCCTTTTTCTCAAGCGCTATTAGAGCCTCTGCATTCTCCTCCGCTGTAGGTGGCGGCGGCGGAAGAAGGTGCATGATTCTCTTGTCAAGTTGATAAAGTCCGACTGCAATGACGGCGCTCGCCACCAAGTTTACGCTCACCCTTCGCCAAAGGTGCTCTTTGGGCGGTAAATTCCTTATGCCAGCAACAAGCAGGGCCAGCCAAGACACAAAGAATATCCAAGGAAGACTCTGGGCTGGGGCCACTGAGGCTGATGCGCCCGCTACCAAGCCGATGGCTCCCCAAAGCCATGCGCTGTCCGCCAACTCTTTCCATCTCGTGGTGATGTGGTTACTGCTCTCAGGGACAGTAGTATCAGCCATGCCCGCAATCCTCCCACCTGCGGGCGGGTGGTGACAACGTTACTCACCTCGCCACCCCACTCGGAGGTTGCGTAAAGTAGATACTTCCGTTCTAATAATAGAGGGTAAGAAAAAAGAAAGGCCGCCATCAGGCGGCCTTTTCTATTGCCGGAACCGGGGGAAATCAATGAGGACCGCAAAAGCAGGCGTCGCCATGAGCCGCCACTCGCCCTGCGCCCCGTATCCCGCCCCCTGTCGCAGCCAGGGCCACCCAGGGGGCCACGCACGATGCGCCCTCACGGCCGCGTGTGCCTCAAACTCAGCCGCGTCTGCCATTAACTCAGCCGCGTTTGCTGCTAACTCGGCCGAGTACCCATCAAACTCGGCCATGTTGACATCAACCTCGGCCGAACCCCATCTGATCCCGCCTCAATCATCTACCCTCGACTCGGCCGAGTTTGACGCAGACCCAGCCGAATATGGTTCAACCTCGACCGAGATCCTAACTGACAGGTACCGCGTCACTTCTCCAGGGTACTCAAGCTCGGTAACCGAGCTAACTCACACAAAACAAGTCACCGCCCATTTTTTCGGAGGGGGCGTTTTTTCGGGTAATGCGAACAAACAGCGATTCGAATTACGGGTGCTCCACCATCCAGAGTTCGATCCGCCGCGCCTCCGCATCGCTCAAACGGAACGTTGCCGCCGGAATCACCCCATCGACCTGGTCCGGTCGCCGCGCTCCCACAATTGCCGCCGTGATCGCCGGATTGCGCAGCGTCCACGCAATCGCCACCACGCCCGGCTCAACCCCGTGCTCCCTGCCGATCTCTCGCAGCACCTCAACCAGCGCCAGATTCCGCTCCAGCTTCGGCGACTGAAAATTCGGGCTCCGTTTCCGCCAATCGTCTTCCGGCAGGTTCCGAACCCGTTCCGCCGTCATTTTGCCCGTCAGCAGCCCGGAAACCATCGGCGAGTAATTGATCACGCCGATGTTGTTCTCCCGGCAGAAAGGAAGGACCTCTTTCTCAATATCGCGCCGCAGCAGCGAGTACGGAGGCTGCAGCGAAGTAATCGGCGCAATCTTCTGGATGCGCTTCATCTGCGCCACGCTGAAATTCGAAACGCCGATGAACCGGACCTTGCCCTGCTCCTGGAGCTTCGCCAGCGTCTCCCAACCTTCCTCGATTTCGTCTTCAGGATTTGGCCAATGAATCTGATAAAGATCGATCGCGTCGACGCCCAGCCGCTGCAGCGAAGCCTCGACTTCCTCCTGCAACGATGCGGCCTTCAGACTGCGATAGATCTGCCGATTCTTATCCCACCGCATTGAGCATTTAGTAAACACCAGCGGCTTTCGCCCGCGCCCCTGCAGCGCCTTGCCCACCACCTCTTCTGAGTGGCCGAGCCCGTAAACCGCCGCCGTGTCGATCCAGTTGATCCCGCTGTCCAGCGCGCGCCCGATCGCCGCAATCGACTCGCTCTCGTCCTGCGCGCCCCAGCCGAACTCCCAGTTGCCGCCGCCAATTGCCCATGCCCCGTAGCCTATCGGCGTCAGTTCCAGATCGGAGTTGCCCAAAGTTCGCGTCTCAAATTTTTCAGATGTGCCTGTCGCAGAAGTGATTGTCGCCATGGTATATCGATGCCTTTAAACTCGAACACGCTTCAGAAATCCCGCGCCCGTTCAAGCCTCAATCAAAAACTTCCCTTCCCTCATGATTTGTTCATCTTCGATCCAGATGTTGAACCGCAGTCCAACCACATCGATATGCGTCGACGACCGCCACGCCGCGCCGGTGTGCTCGCCGTACGGATTTCCGAACGCAATATGAATGCCCGGAAACTTTTCGTCCTGCAGAATATTGCCGATCACGCGCTCCACCCCGATATTCGTCCCTATCGCGAACTCGCCCACCCGATCCGAATTCTCGTCGGTATGCGTGTACGCCCAAAATTCATCGCGCAGCTTCTGGTTTTCCGAACTGCACCCAACCATCCGATTCCCCCGGATCTCAATCGTCAAGGGAGTCGATTCCAGTAGCCCAAACTGCGCGCACAAATAGTCGCCGACCACGCCATCGACCACAAACACTCCGTTCACTTCGCCCGGCGTCGTGAAAATTTCTCCACCCGGCAAATTGCCCCACTTATCTCGCGAAATAATTCCCGACGTTTTCAGCCACTTGTATTCGGGATTCATCTCCGCTCGAATATCCGTCCCCGCCGCCGTCGTCGCCCGAATGAATCGCGCCTGTCGCGCCTTCTCGATCATCTTCTGCGACAGCCGATCCACGCGGTCGTAATCGGCGCGCATCCCCTCGCACATAATCTGCGGCGTGATGTTCACCATGTGCGCATGCCGCATCCGCCTGCGGTTCACCACCTCGGTCATCTGCATCCGCGACTTCAGCTCGTTCCGCTGAACCTGAACCGCAAAGATGCTCACGTCCGACGTCTCCATGTCCACCAGAATCTCGGCCGGCATGTCGACCAGCGGCCTCGGCGCTAAGTCCTCCAGCACAAACACGTTCCACCGGCAACCAACCACCGCCAGCTCCTGCGCCAGCGATGCCGCTATCGGCGCAGTTTCGCGATCGCAAATCAGCGTCACCTTCTCCGCAGCCTCAACCCGCAGGCAAGTCCCGATCGCCGCCCGCGCTCCCGGCGCGAACTCCGCCGGAAACGTCAGCTCCAGCAGCATGGAACGCGAAGACGAATCGGAAGAAAGCAAGGGAGACGAACTACTCATCCTGTCAGGCTACCTGAAATATTCATGTCCAGAAATGTGCGTGACCCGCACTTCCGGCTCAGGCCACGTTCTGCGAGGCCGCGACCACAGGCTCGAACAACCCCGCCTTGGTCTCCTCGGCCATGTAATCCACCACGGCCTTCAGATCCCCGGTCTCTTCGAATATCCGCAGTTGCCGGTCTGCGCCCGTGCCCGTTTTCAGAATCGTCCGGATATATTCGATCGCATCCCGGCTGCCCAGCTCCTCCACTTCCGGATCGATCAGCGCCAGATACTCCTCCATCAGATCCCGCAGCGGCACCTCCTCCTGCTTGCCGAAGTCGATCAGCTTGCCATCGATCCCGTAACGCACCGCGCGAAATTTGTTTTCCATCAGCAGCGGCCGCGCATACTGACGAAAATCCTGATTGGCCGCATGCAGACGATACAGGCACGCCGCCGTCGCCTGAATCAGCGCCGCAATCGCCACCGTTTCCTCGGCGCGCAGCGGAATATCGCAGGCTCGCACCTCAATCGTGTTGAAAAACGGATGCGGCCGAATATCCCACCAGATCTTCTTCGCGTTATCGATGCAGTTGGTCTTCACTAACAGCGCAACGTAGTTCTCAAACTCCGAATAACTCGAAAAGGCATCCGGAATTCCCGTCCGCGGAAAATTCTCGAACACCTTCGCCCGATATCCCTTGTACCCCGTGTTCAGCCCCAGCCAGAATGGAGAATTCGTCGCCAGTGCCATGATGTGCGGCAGAAAATACCGCATCGAATTCATGATGCGAATCGCTGCTTCGCGGTCCTCCACCCCCACATGTACATGCAGTCCGAAAATCAGATTCGACCGCGCCACCAGCTGCAGGTCCTTCACCACCTGGTGATACCGAGGGTCGGGATAGATCTCCTGCGTCCGCCAGTCCGCAAACGGATGCGTCGCCCCCGCCACCAGCACCAGGTCGTGCTCCTTGGCCAGCTTGATCATCTCGCGGCGCAGCTCGAACAAGTCCTCCCGAGCCTCGTCAATCGTCCGGCAAACGCGCGTACCCACCTCGACCACCGAAGTGTGCATCTCGGCCTTCACCCGCTCTTCCAGCCGCACCTTGCCCTGCGCCAGCATCTCCGTCGCAATGTGCGAACGCAAATCGCGCGTCACCGGATCGACGGTCTGGTACTCCTCTTCAATGCCCAGAGTGAATGAAGGCCGCATGGTGCTTACCGTTGTATGACGGGACCAGGGGTCGAGGCAACAAGTTTTCGTCATCTCTCCCGAGAATTCGAATCCTGTTCTCTACTCGATCGCCGAGACCGTCGCCTCCGGCTGACCCGCCCCAGCCTTCGCGCCCTTGCCAGCCTTCTTCGCCACAGCATTCTTCTGTGCCGGCCCGGCCCCCTTCTTCGCAGTCACCGTCACCCCAGGCTTAATCAGTGCGGTCTTTGTCGCAGCGGGCTTCGGCGCCGCCGGCAACGGCTCGGCCTTCGCAGCAGCCTGCGACGCCGCGCCCAAATACGCACTCCAGTGGAACTCCGGCACCTTCGGCTTTGCCGCCTTCACTTTCTTCACCGCCAAGTCGGCCACCGCCTCGACGATCCACTCAAAGTTTTCTTTCCCCACCGAATGCAAATCCGCATCCGGCGCCGGATTCATGAAGTCAATCGCGTACGGAACCCCATTCTCCACCGCAAACTCCACTGTGTTCAGGTCGTACCCCAGAGCGCGGCACAGCGTCAGCGCGTCCCGCTCCACTCTTTCGAGCAGCTTCTTGCTCGCCGGCGCCGGATTCTGCACGTACCGCTCAGCATGTGGCCGCCGTGGATCGTAATACATGATCCGCACCTTCTCCTGTCCCACCACATAGCACCGGAAATACTCCGTAAAGTTCACCGCCTTCTGCAGCATCATGCACAGGTCGCGACTCTGGTCGTAGGCCTGAAAGAACTCCTCCTTCGAGTGCACGTGATACACGTCCCTCCACCCGCCTCCATTCACCGGCTTCAGGAACGAAGGAAATCCGACGTAGGAAAATACCGCCTCCCAGTCCAACGGAAACTGAAGATTCCGCATCGACCGCTCCGTCGTCCCGGGTGGATAGTGCTTATGTGGCAGGATCACCGTCGGCGGCGCAGCCACGCCCAGCTTCGCCGCCAGCGAATAGTTAAAGAACTTATCATCAGCCGACCACCAGAACGGATTGTTGATCACCGTCGTCCCGTGCAGCACCGCGTGCTTCAGGAACGCCCGATAAAACGGAATATCGTGCGAGATGCGATCCACGATCACCGGCCACGCCGGCGGCTTATCGAGCCGGATCGCCCCGATCTCCACAAACTCCGCCCTGATCCCATCAATATTCTTCCCGTTGATCCTCTCTACGAGCGCGCCGGGGAACGTATTCTCCATGCCAAACAGAACGCCGATTTTCTTCACGTGGCCGCCTTTCTTCAGTTTGTCGAAAGCGGATGCGCGCCCATACTTGCTCTGGTCGCGCCTGCGGGGGAATGGTTCCACATTAGCCGACCTCCTCTCCCGGTTGCAAAAATCGCCGCAAAAATCTCCGTTGAAAATCCATCCCAACTCCCGTCCCGCGCTCATCGCCGCTTCAGCGCCTCCAGTTCCTCCAGCGTCCTGGGCCAGTCCTGCTTCAGCAGCCGCGACAATCCCCGATCCGCCAGCAGCTTTCCGCCTGTCTGGCACCTTGCACAATAATCCGTCTCGTTGTCCGCGTACCGGATTCGTTGGATCTTCTCTCCGCACCGCGGACACGGCTGTCCAAATTTCCCATGCACCGCCATCTCCGGCCGAAACGCCGTCACCTTCTCCGGAAACCCGTCCCCCATCTCCCCGCGAAGCCGATCCAACCACAAACACAGAGTCTTCTGCGTCGCCTCAAACAACCGCTCCCACTCCTCATCGCTCAACCGATGCGTCAACGTCACCGGCGACAAGTGCGCCGCGTGCAGAATCTCATCCGAATACGCGTTCCCAATCCCGCTCACCAGCCGCGGATCAGTCAGCGCCCGCTTCAGCGTCCGATTCTCCGCGGTCAGCGCCGCGCGAAATCCAGCCGCATCGCATCCCAGAACGTCGATCCCGCCCGGATCAATCCCTCGCAGCGCCTCCTCCCCCGCCAACAAATATAAGGATGCGCGCCGTTTCGACCCAGCCTCGGTCAGCACCAGCGTTCCCAACGAAAAATCGAACGCCGCCAGCGCATTCCGTCCCCCCAGCTTTGCTCCAGCCCGTTTCCAGTCCAGCCGCCCCGCAATCATCAAATGCAGCACCAACCACAGATCGCCCTCCACTCCAATCGCAATCCGTTTCCCAATGCGTCGCAGTTCCCGCACCGTGCGTCCCTCCACGCTCTCCAGGGGCGGCTGCGCGGTCCGCAAAAGCGTAAAGCTGGCCAGCCGGACCCGCTCCAGCCTCTGGCCGAGGATGCGCTTTTCCAGCGCCGTCAGGTACGCTGTGATGTCGGGCAATTCAGGCATCGCCTCGTATGGTATCTCGCATCCATCCGCCTTTCGCACCCCACCCCAACTCCACTGGCAAAGCGCCGCCTCTGGTTCGCGTCTAAGAGAACCAAATGATGGAATTTCACATCTCGCGTGAGGTTCGCGACCGCTACCAGGTCAGCGATACCCTCTTCAATTTCGTCGGCAATGTCATCTTCGGCGACCTCGCCACTTGCCGCGAGCTCGCCTTCCGCATGACCGAGGTCCGCACCGCCTCCGGCCTCGATCCCGTCAATCCCGGCGCCCTCTTCGCCATGGGCCTCATCGACGAGATCAGCCATTTCCTCGTCGCCCGTTATCGCAGCACCCGCGACCCCCAGGTCACGCATGCCGCGCTGGACTGGTTCTCCGCCCGCGTTGGCGAAGACAACGTCGAGAAGCTCCTCCGCACCTTCGTCGAGGAATTCCCCAACGTCGCAATCTACCGCAACGAAGTCAACCTCGACCAGTGGCTCGACAACTCCACCGAAGGCCTCGCTCATCGCGAAGCCGTCCTCGAAGAGCTCATGCTTCTCTGGCTCGCGAACCAAAATCCCGCCTTCCGCCCCTTCCGCGAGCTATTCGACGACACCAGGCTCGCCCAAAGCACCGCCTACAAACAAGTCACCACCCAACTCGGCAGCTACTTCGCCACGCGCCCCGCCACCGGCATGGGCCGCGGCAATCTCATCGACCTCCTCGCTGCCCCCATGCAGGCCTCGCCCGACTCGCTCAGCGGCCAACTCGCCTGGATTCGCGAAAACCTCGCCGAATTCCTCGGCGAAAACCTCCGCAAGGTTCTCCTCGCAACCGACGTCCTGAAAGAAGAAGAAGTCGCCATCTGGATGCGGTTCCACCCCACCTCCCGCCATCGCTGGCACGACCCCCTCAGCGACACGCCCCACTCCGAAGTCCCCGACTTCCGCCGTCATCCCGGCGACATCGAATACGAGCGCTTCAGCCCCGATCAGGAGTGGATGCCGAACGTCGTCATGATCGCCAAAAGCACCTACGTCTGGCTCGCGCAGCTCTCGCGCCAGCACGGCCGCGCCATCGAGCGCCTCGACCAGATTCCCGACGAAGAACTCGAATCCCTCGCCCGCCGCGGCCTCAATGCCCTCTGGCTCATCGGCATCTGGGAGCGCAGCCGCGCCTCGGCACGCATCAAGCACATGCGCGGCCAGCAGGACGCCGTCGCCTCCGCCTACTCCCTCTTCGAATACAGCATCGCCGGCGACCTCGGCGGAGACTACGCCTACAACAATCTCCGCGACCGCGCCGCCCGCTATGGAATCCGCCTCGCCTCCGACATGGTCCCCAACCACATGGGCATCGACTCCCCCTGGGTCGTCGAGCACCCCGAGTGGTTCCTCTCCCGCTCCGACCGCCCCTGGCCTTCCTACAACTTCAACGGCCCCGATCTCTCCTCCGACGACCGCGTCGAAATCAAAATCGAAGACCACTACTACGACCAGTCCGACGCCGCCGTCGTCTTTCAGCGCCGCGACAACGCCTCCGGTCACACCGAGTACATCTACCACGGCAACGACGGCACCAGCTTCCCCTGGAACGATACCGCCCAGCTCAACTACCTCCGCGCCGATGTCCGCGAGCAGGTCATCCAGACCATCATCCACGTCGCCCGTCTCTTCCCCATCATCCGTTTCGACGCAGCCATGACCCTGGCCCGCCGTCACGTCCAGCGCCTCTGGTTCCCGCTTCCTGGCAGCGGCGGCTCCATCCCCTCCCGCGCCGAGTTCGCTCTCAGCCAAGAGCAATTCGACTACGCCATGCCCAACGAGTTCTGGCGCGAGGTCGTCGACCGCGTCGCCGCCGAAGTCCCCGGCACTCTCCTCCTCGCCGAAGCCTTCTGGCTCCTCGAAGGCTACTTCGTGCGCACCCTCGGCATGCACCGCGTCTACAACAGCGCCTTCATGAACATGCTCCGCGACGAGGAGAACGCCAAGTACCGCTCCGTCATCAAGAACACCGTCGAGTTCGATCCCGACATCCTCAAGCGCTACGTCAACTTCATGTCCAATCCCGATGAACGCACCGCGATCGATCAGTTCGGCACCGGCGACAAATACTTCGGTGTCTGCACCATGATGGCCACTCTCCCCGGCCTCCCCATGTTCGGCCACGGCCAGATCGAAGCCTTCACCGAAAAGTACGGCATGGAGTACAAGCGCCCACGCTACGACGAAATTCCCAACCACCACCTCGTCGAGCGTCACCAGCGCGAGATCGCGCCTCTCCTCAAAAACCGCCACGTCTTCGCTGACAGCGCCAACTTCGCTCTGTTCGATTTCTGGGTCGACAACGGCAGCGTCGACGAAAACGTTTTCGCCTGGTCCAATCGCTCCGGCGATCAGCGCGCCCTCGCCGTCTACCACAACAAATACGCCAGCACCTCCGGCACCCTGCACCACTCCTCATCCCGCACCGACAAAAACACCGGTGCCCTCTCCAGCGTCCAGATTCACGAAGCCCTCGCCCTGCCCGGCGATCACCACGCCATCCTCGCTTACCAGGACAACGCCACCGGCCTCAACCATCTCCACCGCATCAGCGAGATTCGCGAGCGCGGCCTTCACCTCAACCTCGGCGCGTATCAATATCACGTCTTCCAGAACTGGCGTGAGATGCATCCGACCGCCGACTATCCCTGGGACGCGCTCTGCAGTGACCTCAACGGCACCGGCGTCTGGAGCCTCGACGATGCACTCGCGAAATTCAAACTCCGCCCCATCCACGAAGCTCTGCGCGCCGCTCTGCGGGACGATGTGCTGCGCTGCTACTCCGATCTCATCGAAGCCGAAGGCCCGGATGCCGTCGCTCCCCTCGCCCGAGCCAGCCAGGCTCCCTGCAGCCACGAAGAAACCCTGACAACATTGCAGAAAAACGCCGAGCGCTTCTTCCGCGCAGCGCTCACGTCGCTCAACCTTCCGAGTCCGCCCGAAAAATCAGCAGAATCCGCCGAGCCAGTCCACAACGGCCACCTCTCGCCCGACGAATCCAAATCGCCGGACGAAACCAAATCACCGGCTGCCACCACTATCAGCAGCGCGGCCCCAACGCCGGCGCAAATCGCGAAGACCGCCGCCCAGAACTATCACGCCCTCCTGATAGCCGCCGGCAGACTCCCCGCGCTTGAACGCGCCTTCGCTCACGGCTGGCCTTCCGAGGCGCGCCACGTCCTTCCCAGCTACAGCCCGCAAACCTCAGCCGTCATCGTCTGGGCCCCCGTCGTGGCGTGGTGCCTCCTCCGCGCCTTCGCTGACAAGCTCCCGCCGGAACAAAACCTCGGCGAGATCTTCGATCGCCTCCACCTTCGTTCCGCTCTCGCCGACGTCTTCCATCCCCTCGGCCTTGAAGGCGACGCTGCCTACCGTGCCGCCGCGCGGGTTCGTATCCTCATCACCCGAACCCAGCAATCAGCATCGGCGCCCATCCAGCCGTCCCGCGCCTGGGACGATCCCGACATCGTCTGGTTCACCGGCCTCCACGAGGCCCAGGGCCATCGCTACTTCAACAAAGAGGCGCATGAGCAGCTGCTCTGGTGGTCAGCGCTGCCCGATCTCATCGTCACCGCCGAAAAAGATCCCAGCGCCAAATCGCCTGCCACACGGAAGACCGTGCAGACCTTTGAGCTGGAAGCCGAAACCGCAATCGCTGCCGCAAAAAAAGCCGGCTATCGCCTCGACGAGATGCTGAAGCCCGATGCCGTCTCCGCGGAAGAAGTGGACGCACAATCCAGCCCCGGCACATCACCGTCGTCCGTCAGCGAAACATCGGCAACCACGCGCCACGGTTCGGACTGACGGTGCGGACTACTGGGCAGTTCGGACTGGTCCCACCCTCACATTGCGGGCGCTATACTAACGACTGCCCTTCTCATCGCCGGGATGGCGGAACTGGCAGACGCAGCGGACTCAAAATCCGCCGGCCCTTGCGGTCATGGGGGTTCGACCCCCCCTCCCGGCACCAACAAAACGAAGAGCTTATGTCGGTTTGGCCTCACCAGAGCGGAGAGGCCAACATCGCCTGCTGGCTGTTTTGGTGGCTGTTGGTTTCTACAAGACCATGCGAAGAAGGAAGAGCCGGTTAAGAATTGAAAAAAGTCGTCGTTCTTATTTGGGCTAGTTCTTTAATGGCGTGACGTTCCGCTCCGTCCGGGCTGGTACTCGCGGGCTCGACCGCTGGACAAAAGCCGACCGGCCCGAACCGGGAGAAAGAGGCCGAAGGATCTCATCGGTCGACACCCAGAATCGTTGGCTGGCATTGATGGAACTGCCAGTTTGCGCCTGGAATGAATGCGAGCAACATGGGATGACAGCTTCCGGTGAACCAGCAGCTAATGCAACTTCGCGTACTCGGCTTTGGCTTCTTTCAAGACAGGGATATCGGGGTCCGCATTTTCAAGAGCGTAAGAAAATCTTTACACGCGGCGATAGCCCGGACGCGGGCGGCGGCGGCGGCGGGTCCTGCGCGGTTCTGGACTGCAAGGCGTTGGCACGAGCCACTCTCAGATGAGCCATAGGTCCACGGCGCCAGGAGAAAGGTGCAGAGGCAGAGCGGTACAATGTAGAAATACAAACTTTGCGGCGCATTATCAGACGGGTTAATAAGTGTTCGTGCGCGCTTCGAACTCTGGCGAAGCCCTGCTCAAATGTCTTCTGAAAGATGACCAGGGATTGCGCGACTCGCCCTGGCCTTCATGCAGCTTCAGCATGTACAAGGCGGGCGTTGGCACAAGGCATTTTGATCTGTCCGGCGCTGCTCCCCATGCTACGTTATATATCCTCACTTAGGAGACCGACGAAGCCGGCGTCCTTCCGCGATAAGCGGAGCGAGAGAGGTTTTGCAGGCAACATCGAACCAGGGCGCGCGTCCCAATTGCTGGTGGGAGAGGACGGCTTGCCGATTGCGGGCTACCTCTGGAACCACTGAAACTCTCTCGTTCGGTGTCGAACCGTGATTACTGAAAGGGCACAATCGCTGCTTTGGTAACATAGACGACTTCGGCGGCGCCGCCAACGATACATGAAGAACAGGAACAACAAGGCGGAGATGATCCAGCGCAACACGACGATGGCAGACGTGGCCCTTCTGGCAGGGGTCGGGAAGATGACGGTGTCTCGGGTCCTGACGGGAAGCGCCAGGGTCTCCGCCGAAACCGCGAAGCGGGTCTACCGCGCCATCAAGATCCTCCACTACCAGCCCAACGAAGTTGCTCGAAGCCTGCGCGCGGTGAGTTCCAAAACCATCGGCGTGATTGTTCCTTATCTGTACGACCCGTTCTTCGCGACGTGCGCCCACGCGATTTCTACAGTGGCCAAGCAGCATGGCTACTCTGTCATTCTCACGACTTCCGATGAGAATCCGGAGATTGAGCAGAAGCAAACCAGCCTCATGCTCCGCCGCCAGGTCGATGGTCTGGTCGTCATTCCGGTGTCGGACAACGGCCGTTACTATAGCGGCGAGGCGTTCTCCCGTGTGCACGTCGTCACCGTGGATCGCCCCGCCCCCGGCTCACGTTTCGACTCAGTCCTGGTCCCGAATCGCGCAGGCGCCAGGACTGCGGTCGAGCATCTCCTCGGCCACGGCCACCGCTCGATTGCGTTTCTGGGTCTCAGCAGGACGCTCTACACCATGACGGCCCGCTACGCCGGATATCGCGAAGCGATGTCCGACGCGGGTCATTCGCCCGACCCTTACATCGATTGCGGCTCACCCGAGAGAACAGTCGCTCTTATTCGTTCCATGATGAACGGCCGCAAGCCGCCCACTGCCCTTTTCGCAGCCAACAACCTGTGCATGCGCTACGCCCTCCGCGCGCTGAGCGCAGCCGGGATTCAAATACCGCGACAGATCGCAGTCGCAGGTTTTGACGATTTCGAAATGGCGGATGTGCTGCAGCCGTCGCTCACTGTCATTCGCCAGCCCATCTACCAACTCGGCGAGGTGGCGGCGAACCTGCTCTTCCAGCGCATCTCGGGCAGCGAGGCGTCCAAAGCGGGCCATCGCCTGTTCCTTCCCGTGGAGCTGGTGGTGCGCTGTTCCTGCGGATGCCAGCCGCGTGTACCCAGGGCTGCGAAAGAGGAACGCCCTGCGCCTGCCACGCCCCCCGGCCAGCCCAACGACCCAGCCCCATCGGATAGGTGAATTCTCCGCTGCCCCGCACGCGATCCCGGCTTCCGGAGCTCAGTGTGGTTTACGTGGGAGGGCGCTCTTGCCGGCTGCGGTGGAAAGAAGTGCGGTAACGAGACTCCGGCGGGTGAGCCGTGATATCGATCCCATACGGACCCATCGCCCATCATTTCAGCCCTTTGGAGGCGCCTCCGGGAGCTGATCGGCCGGGATCGAGGGGCTGTCCAGCAGCTAGCCAAATGAGCGCATTTGCATACTATCTCTGTCGGGCCAAAACGTTTGAGTAGGCGACGAATTTGATTGACAGTCGCTGGTTCGAGGGAGAATACTGTCTCGATTTCAAGTGACTGCGTCATTGTGTCGCGAGCGTAGCGGGTTGTCGGGCCTGCAAGGCTAATGTTCGCGGCTCTCTCGTGGCTTATTTGAAGATCCTGGTCGCGATCCCAGCAGGAAAGCGAGCAGAGAAAAAACAACAAGAAGTTCCAACCGCCTTTACAGGAGGCTCCATGACACCATCGTGGAATGATAGAAGGATCGGATCTCGGACAAGAAGCAGGATCTGGGCGATTTGCACGATCCTGATGCTGGCGACAATTCCTGTCGCCATTCACGCGCAAGCATATTACGGGTCGATCGTCGGCAACGTCACTGACGCTACAGGCGCCGTGATCGTCGGGGCGAAAGTCGTGGTGACAAGCACCGCGACCGACGTGTCGTTCAACACCGTTACATCGTCCATCGGGGCGTACTCGCTGGCGCAGTTGCCGGTGGGAACCTATACAGTTACGATGACCGCGCCAAATTTCAAGGTATTCAAAGTCGACGGCGTGGAAGTTCACGTTTCGACGGACACCCCAGTCAACGGCTCCCTCTCGCCGGGCGCAACCACCCAGACGGTGACGGTTGAGGCAAACCAGGTGCAGGTGGAAACCACCTCCGCGTCGGTCGGTGAAGTTGTGACCGGCGAGCAGACTCGGGAACTTCCGCTGAACGGTGAAAACTTCATTGGGTTGACTCAGCTTTCTCCCGGTGTGAGTCCCGCGGCGTCGTTTGACGGCGAGGACAAAGGCCTGGAGGGTGGCGTCAACTTCTCGGTGAACGGCAACCCCTACACGAATAACCTGTTTCTGGTGGACGGCGTCAACAACAACGACGTCGGCTCGAACCGCACCATCCTGGTCTATCCCTCGACGGAAGCGATCGCCGAGTTCAAGATGATCCGCAACTCGTTCGGGGCCGAATATGGACAGGCGTCGGGCGCGATCATCAGCATCACCACGAAGTCGGGGTCAAACACGATCCACGGCGGCTTCTTCTATGCGGGCCGGAACAGCGCGCTCGATGCGAACAACTTCTTCAATAACAACCTGGGCGTGGGCAAAGCCAAGCTGCGCCGCAACGACTACGGTTACTATGGCGCCGGTCCAGTCTGGAAAGACCACGTCTTTGTGTGGTGGAACCAGGAGTGGAACAAGGAAATTCGCGGGAGCGCTTTTGGCGCCTGCGTTCCAACCGCTGCGGAATCCGGTGGCGACTTCAGCGGGTATGGAACCGCAAGCTCCGATCAGTGCGGAGCCGCTATCCCAGGTGCCGGCTCCAACCCGGGCTTTCCTGCCTGGCTTGGCAGTCCCAGCAAGCTCACTGCTGTCGATCCGGCAGGGGCCCTGCTGGCGCAGTTCTATCCCTTGCCGAATGTCGGCAGCAGTCCGACCACAAAGAACTCATCGGGCTATAACTGGGCCGCACCCATCAACAACCCGCTCAACTGGAGCGAGTGGAACATCAGGCCGGACTGGGATATCAATAAATCCAATCGCGTTACCTTCCGGTGGACCCAGGACTCCTGGACGAATACCACGCCGAATGTAGGCGACTCGTTCTGGGGCGAGTCTGATTTCCCGACAGTGCAATCGGCATGGAGCCAACCCTCCAAGAGCGTCATGGCGAAGTTAAGCTCGACTATCACGTCCAGCATGATCAACGACGTCGAGTTTGGCTATGGCAACAACGCGATCATCACCACGCTGGGTGGCACCAAGGCCAGCATCGTTCCGGCACTGCAAACAGCGTATCCGGCAACTTTCCCAGCCTCACTGAAGGAGAAGGATGCCTTCTTCGGTAACTGGGGCGGATTCAATCCTTATGGCTCCTATGAGGGCGAAGCGTCGTTCTGGAACATCGCTCCCTACAAGAACCACGAAGACCTCTATACCGTTCAGGACAACCTGTCCAATGTGCGCGGCAACCACACGCTGAAGGCAGGTTTCTTCTACGGCAACAACATCAAGGTCGAGGACTCCGGCGACGGAGCTGACCGGCCGAGCTTCCCGAGCGGCGCCCCATACTGCCTGAAGGGCCAGACGACACCGACAGCCGTTCCGACGGCGGGTGTACCGGCATGCGTGAACACCAACAACACTCTTGCCAACGTTCTGGTACCGGGTACGGGCACCTCTCCGCAGGTCTTCACCAACATCAGCGAGGGCAGCACGGACATCACCGCTCAGGTGAAGTGGTACGACTATGAGTGGTATGTCTCGGACAGCTGGAAGCTCAGCAGGAAACTGACTGCCGAACTCGGCGTGCGCTGGTCCTTCTATCGTGAGCCTTTCTCAGCGGATAATCAGTGGGCCAACTGGAGCCTGGCCAACTGGAGCGCTTCAGAGGCAACGTCCAATCCGACCGACGCATGCAACGGATTGATCGTGCAGCCGGGGACCCAACCCTGCCAGGCGGCCAACAAGCTGATGGCCAGTCTGGGTGTACCCTTCACCCTCTCCAACGGAACCCAGGGATCGAACAATGCCCTGATCCCGCAAACGAACCACGATATTGCTCCCCGGTTGGGCATTGCGTGGGACATCTTCGGGAACGGGAAAACTGCACTCCGCGCAGGCGCCGGTCAGTTCTTCCAGAGAGAGCTGGTAGGCCAGGATGAAGGGATGGAAAAGGGAGCGCCCTTCTCCCTGGCGGCAAGCTCCAACCGTCCTGTGGATTCGGCAACGAGCTGGGTCTGCACAACCGCGGCCTGCACCACGGCGCCCGGCTTTGCAGGCGGATCGGTTTCGCCGAACTTCGCCAGAATCCCGAAAGCGGTGACCCCCAACAGCTGGCAGTGGAACGTCACTATCGAACAGGAACTTCGCCGGAATACCTCGATGCAAATCGGTTACGTGGGTAACACCGGTGAACACCTGACTTCGATGCTGCAATTCAACGCGATCCCGCAGTCGGACTGGTCGGCGGCCGTGTTCAGCGGCAGCGGCACCGGAACGAACCCGTATCGGCCGGCCTTCAACTTCGGGCCGATCAATGGGTTTGGGCGCGAAGGACACGCGAGCTACCACTCGCTGCAGGCCTTATTCCGCTCGCAGGTCGGCCCGTCAACGTTCCAGGCTGCCTACACCTGGGGACACTCGGTCGGCAATGTGGAAGAGGACAATTCCTCCGGCAGCGCCAACCAGGAGATGCAGACCTACAATGGCAACGGCTCTCTTGACAAAGGGAACACCAACATCAACCGGCCGGATATCTTCGTGGCAAACGAGGTTTACTACCTGCCGAAGTTTGCCGGTTCCAATAACTTCGTTAAGCAAACCGTGGGGGGCTGGGAGTTCAACGGGATCATTGATGCGGTCCACGCGAGCTCTTTGACGATCTTCTCCAACGGAAGCTATACCGACGCCTTTAACTCGGCGCCGGTATCGCAGCTCATCGGCACCGGCTACAACGGCAACAACCGTCCTCTGGTAACCGGGCAAAAGTTCAACGCGGGTGAAAAAACGAACCACGTTGGGAACGTCGGCGCCTTCACCCTGGTGGGCTATCCCCTGGGAACCATTCCGGCCGGGATTGAACACCGCGGCTTTGGCTACGGCGCTCCAACCGAGGACTGGGACTCGCAGTTAGCCAAGAACTGGATGGTTAAGGAGAAGTACAGGATTAAGTTCGCCATGGACTTCTTCGACTTCCTCAATCATCCGAACTTCAACAGCGGCGGTATGGAAGGCGAGGGATTCGCGCCCAGCGTGATTGCGTGCGGGGGCGCTGCCTGCTCCCCGACCAACAACGTGATCACCGCCGCTGGAACCTCGTCGCCGGCCCCCGGTCAAGTCGCCGGAACGCCGACCCTGGGACAGCCAACCAGCCTGCAGTCTGCCAAAGGCAACCGCGAGCTGCAATACTCCCTGAACTTCTCGTTCTAAGAACGAAAACTTCAGGGCCTGACGTAAGAACCAAAACGAAAACTGCGGAGCGCTTGTACAGGCTCCGCAGCTTTTTGTGGAGTAGAATCGACTCAAATTCCTCCATGCGGTCGAACCCCTCGCCCTCTGCACCTCGATTGAGACATTCTCAGAAGTGTTTTTGCTGGGGCGACTGGTTTGTGCTCTTCGTGGCACTAGGTACCGTGCCTTTCGGAGCGGCTCAGCAACCATCTCACCGGCCTTCCGCGGAACAAAAGGGGCAATTCGCGCCGCATGAGCTGGAGAGCCGTGTCGCTGCAGCTGAACAGGCCCGCAGCTCCGGCGACGTATCGACGGTGGTGGCAGCGAATCGCCTGGTGATCGCGTCGGCCCTGCGCGAGCTGGCCAGCCTCAAACTGGTGGAATCCGACTACACCACGTCGATTGGGCTCTACCGCGGTTCGATGGAATTCGAAGACCGTCCTGCTATCGATGAGCCCCTGGGATACGCCGAACTGCAGGCCGGTCATCTGGACGAGGCCATTCAGCTTGGAGAAAAAGCGCACGCCGACGATCCCCGCAATCTCGGCGCGGACAGGCTTCTGGCCAGTGCCCTGGACCAGAAGGGGGAGTACGTCAAAGCGGTCGAGCCCTTCACGCGGATTGCGACGGCTGAGCCCACGGTCGATAATCTGTATCCGCTGGCCGAGTGTCTCTTGCAAACGAAGAGGCCGGATGACAAACAGCAGGCGGTTGAAGTTTTCGCGCAGATGAAGAGAATTGCGGGCGACAGCGGGTCTCTCCATGTGCTGATGGGACGCGCGTTCCGCGACGGTGGCGATATGCAGGCCGCCATTCGCGAGTTTCAGCGCGCCATTGCGATTGATCCGCGCACGCCGCATGCTCACTATTTTCTCGGGCTCGCTCAGCTCTTTCTGAACGACTGGAAGCCCACTCCAGTGATCGAAGCGGAATTGCAGAAGGAAACCGACTACTATCCCAACGATTACCTCGCCAGTTACATGCTGGGTCTCACCACGTCGGGAGAACGCAAGTACGAGGAATCCGACAAGTACCTGACTGCGGCTGCGCGCATCGATCCCACATCGCCCGACCCGGTTCTTTATCTCGGCATGAACGCGTATGCCGAGGAGAGAATGGATCGAGCAGAGGCGATGATGCGCAGGGCGATCAAGCTGACCGGAAGCGACGACGAGCGCACCAATTATCAGATTCGCCGGGCCTACGTCGACCTGGCCCGCATTACGGCTCAGAGCGGACGCATGGAGGAGAGTAGCGCCTTTGCCGCGAAGGCGCGCGAACTGCAGAACAAGATTATGGTGCAGACGCAGCAGGAGGTGAGCAAAACGCAGGCCGAGAGCGGCAACGGCATGGGCGCGGCGGTAGTGCCGCTGACTCGCCAACAGGAAGACGAGTCGGCACCCGCGGTGCACAACAGCGACGATCCATCCGGGGGCAGCAAGTTGACGGTCGCGCAACAGGCGGCGGCGAAGCAGCGGGAGCAGGCGCTGAAGTCGGTTCTGGCTCTCGCCTACAACGACCTGGCGACTGCCAACGCCATTCAGAAGGACTATTCTGCGGCTCTCGGTTTCTACCAGCAGGCCGAGCACTGGGACACTGGACTGCGTGGCCTCGAGAAGAACCTTGGCCTGTGCGCCTTTCGCACGAAGGACTACACGGAGGCCACCCGCGCGCTTTCAGCGGCTGTGCGGCAGGGCGACAATTCGTCCGCGGTGCGTGGGATGCTGGGTCTGTCGTGGTTCGCCGCGGACAAATATGCTGATGCCGCACGCACGTTTGAGCCGCTTGGATCGGTCGGTATGACTGACAGCGAGACGGGCTACGCCTGGGCAGCCTCGCTGGCCCATACCGGCGACATGAAGAAGGCTACCGAGGTGCTGGCCGCCTACGAGTCCCAACCGCGTGCGCCCGAGACGCTGCTCCTGGTGGGCCAACTCTGGACGGAGATTGGCGATTATGCGCGCGCGGTCGCAACGCTCCAGCGCGCCCTCGATTCGGATGCGACCCTGCCCAGGGCGCATTTCTATGAGGGACTAGCCTACATTCGCTGGGAGCATTGGCCGGAAGCCGCAAAGGAGTTTCAGGCTGAGCTGAGCATCGTGCCTGATGAACCTGACGCCCTCTATCACCTGGGGTTTGTCGATCAGCAGCAATCGAAGATCGACGAGGCGCTCGCGCTGTATCTTAAGGTGATTGCCGCGAACCCGGACTACGTGAATGCGCAGTACGAAGCGGGAAAGATTCTGCTCGATCGCGGCGACTTCGCGAACGCGTCTGCACATCTGCAGGTCGCGGCCAGCCTCAGCCCGGACAAAGATTACATTCACTATCAGTTACAGTCGGCATATCGAAAGCTGGGCCGGGACGCGGATGCGGACCGCGAACTGGAGATTTACAAGGGGCTCAAAGCTCAGGCGCGCGCGCGCGTTGCGGATGCTATCAAGCAGCAGAGCCACCAGGAAAGGATCCCGTAGATTTGTTCATTCGATTGCTGAGGTCTCTGCGGCCTGTTGCCGTTACGTTCTGCGCGATGAGCGTTGCCGCGCAGATGGGGGGTCATCCGACACCGCCACCCCCGCCCCCAGGCGCCAGGGCGACGAAGTGCAGCGGCCGCCCCATTCCGCAACTGGAAGACATCACCGCTTCCACGCATATCACCTTCACCCACGCATCCGATCCCTCGAAGAGATACATCATGGAATCGATGAGCGGCGGAGTGATTCTGATCGACTATGACCGCGACGGCTGGCCGGATATCTATTTCACCAATCAACCCACCGTCGACCAGGCCCTTAAAGGAATCAGTGCTCCTGGCGCCCTGTATCACAACAATCACGACGGCACCTTTACCGATGTCACCTCGAAGTCCGGTTTGACTACGTCGTGTCTTGCTAACGGCGGGGCGGTTGGGGATTACAACAACGATGGCTGGCCCGACCTCTACCTCACCTGCCTCGGAGGCAACGTTCTCTACCGCAACAACGGCGACGGCACTTTTACCGACGTGACGGAACAAGCCCACGTTCGCGATGGGCGCTATTCCACAGGGGCAGCTTTCGGCGACTACGATAACGATGGGTTTGTCGATCTGATGGTGGTCAACTACGTCGATTTCCACCTGGACGACATGCCCAAATTCGGAAGCGCGTCGTTCTGCAAATACAGAGGGCTGGAGGTGCAGTGTGGACCGCGAGGGCTGCGTGGCGCCGGCGACTCGCTCTTTCATAACAACGGAGACGGAACATTCACCGACGTATCGAAAACGGCGGGGGTGAGCGATCCCGATGGATACTACGGGCTCGGTGTGGTGTGGGCGGATTTCAATAACACCGGGCGGCCGGATATCTATATTACTAATGATTCAACTCCTAAGTATTTGTATAAGAATCTGGGTAACGGTAAGTTCGAAGATATTGGTCTTCAATCAGGCACGGCGGTCAGTGAAGACGGCTCGGAACAGGCTTCCATGGGCATAGCGCTCGGGGACTACAATCACACCGGCCGGCCCTCGATTCACGTTACGAATTTTACGGACGAGAACGACCTACTGTACCGCAACCAGGGCAACTGGGACTTCGACGAAGTTTCCTATCCGTCCGGGGTTGCGCTTCCGTCGCTGCCATGGGTGAAGTGGGGAACGGCGTTCGTCGATCTGGACAACAGCGGCTGGCTTGACCTGATCACCGTGACCGGCCACGTGTATCCGCAGGTTGATCAACTGCCTTCGGGCGGCGGGTATCGCCAGCCGAAGCTACTGCAGATGAACCAGAAGGATGGGACCTTCTGCGACGCAAGCGATCAGGCTGGACCGGCGTTGACCGAGCGGCGCGTCTCGCGGGGGCTGGCTGTCGGCGATTTGTTTAACGACGGCAACATGGACGTGGTGATTGAAGATCTGGATGGGAAGCCGATGATCCTCCGGAACCACGGCGTACCGGGACGGCACTGGGTGAGCTTCGAATTGGACGGCACGAAGAGCAATCGGGCAGCGCTCAACGCGCGCATCAAAATTGTGGCCGGAGGGATGACGCAGACGGGCGAAATCCACAGCGGTGGGAGCTATCTTTCTCAGAGCGACCTTCGGGTTCACTTTGGCCTGGGTGCGGCTACGAAGGTCGACAAGGTGGAGATTCACTGGCCCTCAGGGTTGGTCGAGAACCTGACCGATCTTGCCGCCGATCGCTTCTACAACGTCCTCGAGGGCAAGGGGATTGTTGATCCCAGCGTGGCGAGGCCCGCTCCGGTGAAGCATCCATGAAGGCCGAACCGCTACTGCCTGCTTCCCGCAGGGTCGGCATTCTGGGCTTTGGCGCTGTCCTCTTGGTAGCGTTCGAGGAGTTTCCGCAGGTTTGTCACTAACTCGTCGTTGTGTTCTTGCGCGGCGAGATCGAGCGCTTTGCGCGCCGCTTCGACAGCCTGCGCGGATCGACCGGTTTTGTCATAAGCCTGGGCCAATTCGGCGAGGCAGTGCCAGTTCTTGCTTTGGCTCAGCTCCACGGACTTTTCGAGCGGTGCTACGGCAGCGGCATACTCTCCCCGCGATTCGAGAATGTAGCCCAAATTGAAGCGATATTCCACGGAATCGGGGAGGAGTTCGACCGCTTTTTGTAATTGCTCGACTGCGGCGTCCACTTTTCCGGACTGTGCCAGGACCTGGCCGAGATGATTATGGGCATCGGGAAGATTGGGATCCAGCGTGACCGCTCGCTGCAGGTGTTCCACCCCCTCCTGCTTGTTTCCGCTGTCAAAAAGTACCGTTCCCAGATCCGTCTCCGTTGCGGCAGAATCCGGTTTCAGCGAGAGTGACCGCCGCCAGGTGGCAACGGCCTCGCCCGTCACGCCGTTGTTGGCGAGCGAGACCGCGAGGTGGTCGAGCCAGGCTGCGTTTTTGGGATTGAGCGCGCAGGCCCTGCGGTATTCATCCAGAGCTTCGCGCTCCTGGCCATTGGCTGAGAGAGCGGAGGCCAGGCCATAGTGCGCCAGCGGATCGTCGGGATCGCGCTGGATGGCTCCGCGCATCGCCTCAATGGCCTGCGGGTACTGGCCGTTCTCGATGGAGGCGTAGGCGTCGTTGAAGAGCCGGTAGAACTCCGTGGCCTGCGGGTCGATCTTCTCCAAGCCGCCCTGCGGGATATTCAGGAACTCGGGAATGTTGACGGCGCGGTTGGCCGCGGTGGTGTTGTCGACCATAATGGCGGGAGAATCATTCCCCTGAGCATCGATGTGCGTCAGCATCAGCTGCGTGTAGGGCGAGCGGCCTTTGGATGAAAACGCGAGCCATCGCCCATTCGGCGAAAAGGTGTGCCAGGAGTTCATCCGCGGCGTATTGCAGGTCATGAGCCGCGGTTTGCCGCCCGCGAACGGGACGATGAACAGCCGACTGTCGGGGCGCATCAACAAGCCGGTGTGGTTCTGCACCCAGACAATCCACTTGCCGTCGGGAGAGACTTTGGGGAAGTTATTGCTCATGCCGTTGTTTGAGGCGCCGAGCACTGGCACTGCCTTCCCGCCCTTGCCGTCGTTGAACGGAATCCTGTAGAGGTCGTACTGGACCAGCGGCTCTTTTGGATCGTTCGCGTAGGTCGGCTTCGGAGCGCCCGAAGGATAAGGATCGACGGCCCTGGCGCGGCTGTAGATCAGGTACTTGCCGTCCGGCGACCAAAAGGCGCTGGTCTGCACATACGCCGGATCATCCGCTCCAGGCAGCGGGCGCAGCTTCTTTTCCGCTCTGTCGTACCAGGCCAGGATGCCGCGCGTCGGAAAGAAGACCTGGGTGAAGGTGAGGTTCTGATAATTCATGCTGAAGAGGCGGTTGACCACGCCAGCGGCAAATCCAGGGGCCTCGGCGCCGTGAATATCTTTGGTCCCCGGCGGCGCGATCGACGTTACAACATATTTCCCGTCAGGGGAGACCTGCGACATGAACCCGAACCTCTTTACCGTAGGGTCGGAGGTCAGGGGCCCTGCATCTTCTTTGAACGAGGCCCAACGCAGCACGTCCCGGTTGGTGATGGTCATGTCTTTGGAGATCGATATGAGGGCATAGAGACCCTTGTCATTGCGGGGTCCATCCATGTCCAGGCCCATGGTTCTGCCATCGCGTGAGAAGGAGTGGCAGTTGGCGCAGGTGGGCAGATTCTCCATGACGGTGTGGCTGCGCGGCTGAGCGATGTCGCGCAGCTCCCACTTGATGAGGGGCAGGGCGCTGGGCGGCAGCGGCTGAATGGCGCCGGGTCCGACGAGCGGCGCAATCATCAGGGGTACGTCGCGATAGAAGATGGGGGCGCCCACAGGATCCAGCGAAGTGGAGATGATTACGCTCCCCGCTGATAGTGGCTGCCCCGCATCGGCGCCCGCATAGCCGGTGATCCTGACCGTTGCTGGTGCTTTGACGGAGAGCTGTTTGATTTGCTCCCAGGTTTTTTCATCCGGCTTCCACGTGCGGGTCGATTGCTGATCCGGTGTCCATTCAAGGCTGGTGCCGGCCCGGGTGTCGAGCTCGCCGGGTTGCAGATACTCGCCCACGCTGTTCACGCGAATGGCCGGGCTGTGGCCGGCAAAGGAAACTTCGATCATCCAGTGACTCGCGGTACTAGGGTCGTGCCACAGGAATGTGGGCGAAGTGATTTCGGGCGGGAAGATGGAGCGGGGGAGCGGATAGTCGATGGTGAGCTTTGCGACGTGGCTTGCCGGCTGCGACGCGCCCCTCGCCGGGAAGGGCCAAAACGCTGCGCTAGCGAGGAAAGCTGTACCAATAAAGAGCGCGCAGGCAAGAACAACACGGCTGTGACGTGTTTTCATTCGCCTCCCCGATGCCGAGACTGCGCGGATTCACGCAGATTACAGGGGCACGCTGGCCGGGTTCGGTGTCCTCCGTCACATCGCGGGGCGCGCCCTTAGTGCGACGGCAAGACGCGAACGGTCGCGCCGAAGCGGTGGTAGCTCGAGAAGGTCGCCTCGTTGAGGGACAGCATGGTTCTGGCGGGAGTGCTATCCGGAAAACGGATCAGCGAAATGGCGACGCTGCGAACCGGGCAGGTGTAGGTGCGGCCGCCAATCTCGACGGACCCGTACTGCACGAAGAGATCGGCGCGGGCGAGGCGCTCCTTCGGCGGCAAATCCGATTCGATGGCGATGCGCAGGACGGTTCCGGTGGCGGGATCGACGGAAATGGAACCATGATAGGCAGGTGTGCCCTTATAGCAGTTGAACTGAGCGTCCGCCATATCGTTGATGTGGCGATACGACCGCAGGCTTGGCGCGACGACCCAGCAGAAGCTCACCGAGTAGTGGGAAGCGTCCTGGGGGATTTGGAAATGAAAGACTGCCGCGACTCCGGCGGAGGTTTGTTCCCAGTGGCTCCAGGTCATCTGACCCTTCAGGGCATCGGTGATCACGGTGGCCAGCACCGGGCCAAATTCCCCACTGGTGGTCAGCCCGCTGGGCGACGGCTGAACAGGAGCTTTTGAGTTTTGCTCAGAAGGCGCCTCGTCGAATACCTCTCGTCCGTCGCGATAGGTTATCTGCTCAGTGAAGGTGCCGGCCAGATGCAGATCCCTCTGGGCCGGATACCAGCCGCTGAGCGAAATCTGCAAAGGCCGATCGTCGAAGCCGCGCGTGGCACGGGTGGCGAGGAAATTCGGCATACGGTGCATGGTGATAGCAGCAAATTCGATGGCGCGACGGAGCATCTGCTCGCGGGTCGCGGCGTCCGGCGGATCTTTTGTGGGCAGCTCACCGGGGGGAGGGTCGAGAAAACCTGAGACATCCGCCTGCAGATCGAGAGCCTTAACAGTTTTTGGACCGGGCTGGAGGTCGGCCTCCAGCCTGTCGAGAGCCGGCGGAGTCAGTTGTTCAGTCAGTTCAACGGTTGCCACTTTCCCGGCCATCTCGCCATCGGATTTGTGCGCGGCCTTCTGCGCCGCGAGCATCCCGCGCAACTGATCCGGGGTCATATGCTGTGCCGACAATGCCGGACAAATTGTCGCGGCGAAGATCGCAACCAGAATCAGCCTGCTCATGGACGGCACTCCTTGCAGATCGTCAAACTCCCGTTGACTAACTCGCTGGCACCGTAATCGGCATCTCGAGCGTGCTGAGCTTATGGTTGTTCTGGTCATTCACGCCCAGCACCACCCAATACGTTCCGGGCTTGAGGGTGAGCTGCTGGCGGTAGGCGATACCCGCGGAGAGAATCGATTCATACCGCTGCGGATCGAGATCGATGTTCAGTGTGCCCGAAGTCTGCGGCACCTTCTTCGGCTGATGCGCAGCGTTGCTGTAAGCGATCATCTGGACGAAGAGCTTCGCCTGGCGACGGCCGCGGGAAGTCATGGTGAAACCGACGTCCGCGGCATTGATGTTGGACTCAACCAGCAACCCAGGATGCTGCGGATCAGGCGGCAAAATCCTGGAACGGAGCGTGAGCGCCGTCTGCTCGGGAATGCCCGGAACCATGGCGCGCTGGAAATCGTCGCCCGACTCCTTCCCTCCTGCATCGGGCGTGGCAAGATAGCCCCTCCTGTAGCTCAGCGAATCGCCGTGCGCAGCCTCGACGCGAATCGCGCGGAACTGGCCGTTCCAGTTCTGGTTGGCCGGCGTGTAGGCCAGCGTGTAATAGCTGGCGCTCTCGTCCAAGGTGCGCTGCATGGCCCCGGCCACGTCGTTCGTTCCGAAGATCGCTGCCCCGCCGGTGCGATCCGCCAGAAGATTCATCTCGTCTTTGAGACCGCCCAGGCTGAAGAACATATCTCCCGGACCAGCCGTAGTCGCTTTCGACGGGTTCGCTACGATCCCCAGGATGCTGGTGGGATACAGCGCGATCCGGGCATCGGCAAGTAAATCGGCGGTCTCCTCCGCACCCTTCTGCAGCTTTCCCCCCATGTTCCCTTCCGGAGACTGACTTTGCAAGCCTCCCCTGGGCGTGACGGTCAAGGGAAAGCTCTCCGAAACCCAGTAGAGGCTCTTTCGCCCCGGATAAGGCTTCACCGTCCGCGCCAGCTCCGCCATTGCCGAGACGGTGCTGGCAGAGCGCGTGCTGTAGTCGTATTTCGCTGAAGCTTTCATACCGTTGACCATGGCTCCTCCGCCGCCCGCACCCTGCCGTGCGAATTCAGCCGCGATCAGATTGTCCTCCGTCGCTTCCGTCCGCGATGGGTCGTGGCCCTGATCTTTCGGAATCAGCATTTTCGCGGCCGCTGCGGACAGCTCCGAACTGCCGGTAATCCCCTGCGCCATCTGCAGCCCATTCGTCAATGTGAACAGCGCTACATGCTCGCCGGTTGGCATGCTCCGCAGAAACTTGAGCATCTGCTGCACGGCGAAAGTCTGATCGTCATTCGGCGTGTTCAGGAGATCGAACAGAAGAATCGTCATCGGATTCGACTCACCAACGGCGGTCTCATTCGTGAACACGTCTCTCCTCTGACCGGAGTCCGCCGGGGGCGAATTCGGCGGCAGGGCGACGGGCTTCGGTGTGTTTGCGCGGAAGAACGCGATCTTCTCCGGCTGGCCGTCCTCGAAAAGCCTGAAGTCCTGCTGCGTGAGTCCGCGAACCACATTGCCATGCGCATCGCGCACCACCACGTCTACGTAAACCAGACGGGCATTCATGTGAAAAGTGGGATTCGCCTGGGCCGGCCCGTTCGCGGTCTGCTGGGCCAGAGCGCTTGCGGGAAGCAGAATGAAAGCAGCAATTCGAAGGAGTCGTAACATGGCTTCTCTCCGTAGCCTTCCAGAGATCGTGTTAAGAAGCGCAGGTTTCTCTCGATCCCGCCGGCAACTTAATCGGCGGGAACTGTAATCGGAATTTCCAATGTGCCGAGCCTGTGGCTGTTCACGTCGTTCACGCCCAGCAGGACGCGGTATTTCCCTGGCTTCAGGTCCAGTTGCTGAGGGAACGCGATTCCGGCAGTCAGAATGAATTCATACTTCTGCTGATCGAGATCGATGTTGAGCGTGCCCGAGGTCTGCGGCAGTGTTTTCGGCTGATTTTCGGCGTCGCTGAAAGCGACCAGCTGGACGAACAGCTTCGCGCGACGATGGCCGTCGGGCGTGGTGCTGAAAGCCACATCCGCCGTGTTGATTGTGGATATGAAGTGCAGCCCTGGATGCTGGGGATCGGGCGGCAGGATCTTCGACTGCAGCCGCACCCCGGTTTCCTCGGGAACTCCGGGCTGCATAGCGCGCTGAAAGTCCTCGCCGGAATCCGCGGCCGAGGCATCCGGCGTGGCAAAGTAACCGCGCCGGTAGATGAGGTTCAGGCCGCCGGCCGCATCGACGCGGATGGCGCGGAACTGGCCATTCCACTTCTCGTTGGTTGGCGTGAAGGCAAGCGTGTAGTAGCTGGCGCTGTCGTCCATGGTGCGCCGCATGGCTCCGGCGATGTCGTTGGTTCCGAAAATCGCCTCGCCGCCGGTGACGCGCGCCAGATCGTTCATCTCGACTTTGAGGTTATTCAGCGTGAAGAAGCCGCCGCGCGGGTCGCCGGGATTTTGCCCGCCCAACTCCACCGGCGCGGTAACCGCCGCGCTCGAGGCCTGGGAGGCGAGTCCAAAAATACTGGTAGGGTAAACCGCAATCCTGGCGGTGGCTAGTTGGTTCAGCGTCTCCCGCATCTCGTCCTTCGAAGTCTGGCTGAAGTGCCCCTGCAGGTTGATTAGGCTGGTATCGAACTGAGTCGCTGATCCAAATGAGGGATCCGTATCGACTGGAGGTCCGACAATCTCGATCGAGAGCGGATAGCTTTCCGCCACCCAGTAGAGGCTCTTGCGCCCTGGGTAGTCCGCCATCGCTTTCGCCAGTTCGCCGAGAGCCGAAATCGTGCTGCGCGCGCGGACCTCGTAGGATTGAGCATCCGGTTTGGACCCCATATTGTCGCTCGCGCTGGCGCCGGGCAGGCTGCCGAGTGACGGGGAGCTCTGCCTTTTGAAGTTGGCCGCGACCTGATCGTCCTGCATAGCCTCGGTTTTCGAGGTGTCGAGGCCGCGATTCGTTGGGACAAGCATCTTCGCAACCGCCTCGACCAGCGTGGGGCTGCCGCTCAACCCCTGGGTCATTTGCAGACGGTTGCCCAGCGTGAACACCACCATGCGCTCTCCCGCGGGCAGGGCGTTGAGGAACTTCAGCATCTGCTGGCGCCCAGAAAGCTGGTCGTCATAGGGCGTATTGAGCAGGTCGAACAACACCATCGTCATGGGCAGCGACGCGCTGCCGGCGTTCACGTTGGAAAATTCGGTCTTTGCCTCTTCCAGCGGGGCGGGCGTTGGCGGACTGGCGGGCTGCGCATCGTGTGCCTCAAAAAACCGGACCATCTGCGGTTTGCCGTCTTCCGTGATCTTGAAATCCTGCTGCGTCAGGCCGCGAACCACCTTTCCGGATTTATCCCGCGCCAGGACATCCACGTATACCAGGCGAGTGGTGACCTGAAGAGTCGGTGGAGGCGCGGCGCCGGTGTCGGTTTGCTGGGCCAGAGCAACAAGGGAAAACAATGAAACCACGGTCAGCGAAATGGATCGGAACATGGGCTACCTGCCCTCCAGCGAGCGAACAACCCTTAACCTACCCTTCGCGCCTCGCCCCGCGTTCCAGGCTACACAGGACGCTCGAGGTGAGCGCGCTGTGCGCACGCATTTTGCTGCTGATTATACAAGCCCAGGTGTGCACCAAACCGCTGAAAAGCCAGCCAGTTCACATCGCGCTGCGAAAGAAGACGTACCATCGCGAAAATAGTTCCGTGCATTCTTGCCTGTTCCATCCGCGGGTCGCGAAAACCTGCCATGACATCGCCGAGCCTTCGATCGGTTCCCTTTCAGGGATGCGCAGGCTGGCTGGTTTTCTGCGCCTCGTTCAATCGCGAAAATGTCTCCCGCTCGCGCTGTGCCTTGTCCGTCATCTTTGCTCTGGCATAGGCTCTGGCGAGATTGAAGTGAATCTCGGGGCTCTCCGGACTCATAGTGCTGGCGATCTCCAGCTCGCGGATGGCTATGGCCAGGTCGCCCATTTGCAGGTTGGCCCGCCCCAGCAGGTAATGGGCGTCGACCGAGTCGTGATTCAGATCCAGAGCGCATTGCGCCCACTTGACCGCGGGCGCCGCATTGCTCTGACGGAGCGCGATGGAAGCAAGACTGACGCAGGGCAGCTCGCTTCCGGGCGAGATGGTCCGCTCCGCCTGCATCTGCGCCGTTGCCTGGTCGAACTCGGAGAGGGCGATCAGCGCGGTTCCGTACGCGTAATGGAGAAACGGCGCGTTGGGGTATCGGTCGAGCAGGAGTTTGAATTGCGGGAAGGCCTGGTCGTATTTGCTCTGCTCGAGAAGCACCGCAATGTGTCCCGCGTCGCTCACCAACTCTGTTTCTGTTGCTGCGGTCTGGTCGGGAAACTCCGGTCGGCGAAGCAGCGCCAGGCCCAGGACAAATTCGACTTTCGGCCGCAGCGGACTGGCCGGATGCCATGCGGTGGCCAGGATGGTCTCCGCCTCGTCGAAGCGCCCGGCGTGCACGAGCAGGATTCCATAGGTGTATCGCGCCTGATCGATGGACTCCGAGCTGGCGCTCAGGCCGAGCTTCGCGCTTCGATCCAGGTGAATCAGCGCGTTGTCGTAGTCCTTCAGCGCAAACTCGCACAATCCGAGCAGCGCCCAGCCTGTACCGCTGGAGGGATTCGAGGCCAGCCACGCCTTCAGATCGGCGCTGGCCGCAGGGTAGTCTGCCGCTACGTACTCCCCCAGTGCCTGCTTCCATCGCGCCTGAGCCTCATCCGCCTGCACGCCTGGGCTCGCATAAAGCTGGACAATGCGCTCCTCGAGATGAGCCTCAGCGGGCGGCAGCGCAGCGGCTAGTTTCCGCTCCTCGTCCGCCTCGTCCATCTTCCTGGAAGCCTCTGCGGCCTGGGCCAACATCCGGTGAGCCTCAACATCGCTGGGTAACTGGCGGACAGTCGCCCGAGCCGATTGGAGGGCTTCGCCCAAAGCGCGCTGTTGAACCTCGATACGGCTGACCTCGATCCAGGGAAGCGGGCTCTTCGGCGAGATTCGCATTTCAGCCTGACACTGCTCCAGTGCCTCGCGGGCACTTCCGGCCCTGGCCAGGGAGCGGCAGTATGCCAGGTGCAGCCAAGGAAGCGTCGGGTGCGCGCGGAGCAGCGTGGAAAAAGCCCTTGGATCATCGCTCAACGCCGCCTCGCCGGCTGCCAAAACCAGCGCCTCCTGCGACGGATCGATGCGCTGCGGCAGCAACGGAACACGCAGCGTGGCCAGGCCCAGCGCAATCTTCACCTGTTCAGACACCGTACCGGCTCCGAACTTCGCGATCAATAGAGCAGATGCGCGGTCGAACTCTCCTGCTCGAATCCACAGGAGGCACAGATGATATTCGGAGACGCGGGCAATCTCATCGTCATTCTGCATTCCGAGCCTTTGCCCTTGCTCCAAATGTGTCAGGGCAGCGTCGTAATCGCCCGTCTCATACTCCGACAATCCGAGAACACCCCAGCCGATCCCCAGATTCGGCGCAAACACTGTTACTTTTTCGAAGGTCGACTTCGCGTCCCCGAACTGGCCGCTGCTGTATTGCAGCATTCCGAGGTTCCACCATCCCTCTTTCCAGTCGGGCTGCAGCGTTAGCGCCTGCCGGTAATCGCGGATTGCGTCGGTGGTTTTGCCGGCTTCGCTGTCGCTCGCGGCCAGGTCTTTCAAGCGGGCCAATTCGGCCGAATCCGCCGTCGCGGCCGGTGGGGATTCGATGGCTGGAGTGGATTGCGCCCAGGCCAAGCCTACGCACGGTGAAAGAGCAAGTCCGAGGGAAATGGACCTGAGTGCCTGCAATGGCATGGGGTGTGTCCATCGCCAATTATACTGACAGGATCGATGTCCTTCTGCATAAAGCCCAGAGCCGTCAGGCCGTTCGGGGAATTCTCTCGCCGCAGGCTGCTTCGTAATCTGGCGCTTGCCGCAGCGGGCTCGGCTCTGCATCGGACTCCGCTCAGCGGGGCTGCTGTTCCGCCGGCACTCTATCCGTTCGAAGAGGTGCTTCCTGAAAGAAGCGGCATTCGATGGGTGCACAATGCAGGCCGATCTGCTCAGAAATATCTTCCGGAAAGTAGCGGAGCGGGCTGCGCCTTCCTGGACTACGACAACGATGGCTGGATGGATATTTATTTCGTTAACAGCGGTAAGTCGAACTTCTACACTCCGGTTCGCCCGCTGCGCAATGCGTTGTATCGCAATAATCGGGACGGCACATTTACCGATGTCACGGAGAAGGCTCGGGTGGCGGGCGGGGGCTACGGACAGGGAGTCGCCGTGGGTGACTACAACGGCGATGGGCTTCCCGATTTGTATGTAACGCAATGCGGACGAAACATTCTGTACCGCAACAATGGCGATGGTACGTTCACCGATGTTACGGACGCGGCGAGAGTCGGCGCCGGCGGGTGGAGCACGAGTGCCGTCTGGTTCGATTACGACAATGATGGCAGGCTGGACCTGTTCGTGTGTCAATTCGCCCAGTTCGAGCTTTCGCGCGGATGCGCCACCGATGCTGCCGGAGTGCATCACTACTGTATTCCCACAACCTTCAACCCCGAGCCGAGCTGGCTTTTCCATAACAACGGCGATGGCACCTTTACGGATGTTAGCAAGTCCGCGGGAATCGCCGAGCACCTGGGAAAGGCCTGGGGCGTTGTAGCTGCGGACGTGAACAACGACGGCTGGATGGACCTGTTTGTTGCCAACGACACGGTGCCGAACTTCCTGTACATGAATCGCCGCGGCAAGTTTGAAGACAAGGGTCTGGAGGCCGATGTCGCGTACAGCAGAGATGGAAGGGCCCGCTCGGGGATGGGAGTGGACGCGGCTGACTTCAACCAGGATGGCTGGATGGACCTCTTCGTCGCGAATATCGATGAGGAGGTTTTTTCGCTCTATCAAAATAACGGCGACGGCAGTTTCGACGATGTTGCGACGCAAGCGGGCATCGGGATGCCGACCCGCTGGATGAGCGGCTGGGGCCTGAAGTTCCTTGACTACGATAACGACGGCGACCTCGACCTGATCGCGGCCAACGGGTTCCCCGATGAGCTGCTCCAGGAGGCCTCGGGAATGATTCAGTGGAGGCAGCGGTTGCTCCTCTTTCATCACGAGGGGAAATTGTTTCGGGATGTCAGCGCGGAGAGCGGGCCGGTGTTTTCGCGAACGTTCCCCGCGCGCGGCCTGGCCATCGGCGATTTCGACAATGATGGCGCGGTCGATGTGCTGATCGTCCCCAACGATGAGGCGCCCCTCCTGCTGCACAATCAGGCAGGCCGGCGCAACAACTGGCTCGGCGTCCGTCTGGTCGGGCGCAAGTGCAATCCGGATGCGGTCGGAGCGCGCGTCAGTTACCAAGCCGGGGATCTGAAGCGCTCCCGGGTCAGGATTGGGGGCGGCAGCTTCCTGTCGTCTCATGATCCCCGGGTGGTCCTCGGAATTGGCCAGAGACCCAAAATCGACAGCCTCGAGGTCACATGGCCCTTGCCAAGTGGCGCGGTTGAGCGATTCTCCGACCTCCCGTTGAACCGGTACATCACCATCGTCGAAGGCACCGGTAAGTGGAGCTAGTTCGGTGGCTATGAACCCTCAGGATGGCGGAGATTCGTCACGTTCCGAGCCCTGGTGTGAGTCGTATAATGTTCGCGGACCCTGGAGTGCCTTATGAGAATCAAGCTGCAGATCTTCGGAATTCTGACCATTTTGTGCGTTTCATGGGCTGGCATGCAAGCGCAGGTAAGCCCCTCCACGGGGTCGAATACCGGTGGCCCGGAATCATCGAGTACCGTGGGTAAAGACGCCCGTTTTGGCCAGCTCATGAATCAGCAGACCGGGAGCCTCCAGTTCTTCGGCAAGGTGGCAATGGCAGCCGGCAGATTGCCGTGGGATCCCATTCCGGTGGTCGTGACCTGCGGCGACAAGGCGCGCTACAACACCGTGGCGGATGCCAAGGGGGCCTTTTACATCGTGCCTCCCCCCAGGAGCAGCGAGCTATCCCCGGAAAAGAAAGATCTCAGCCATGCGGCGCCGTCCGAGCTGGTGGGATGCAGCGTCACCGCCGTGGTCGACGGTTTCGCATCCACGCGACTGACGATTGCCAACCGCACCATTGAGGACGACCCTTCGATTGGCACAATTATGCTGAGCCGGGATGAGCGGGCAGGCGGCTCAAGCGTCAGCTCGACAACCGACTCGGCGCCCCCTGACGCTCTGAAGGAGTTCGAGAAGGCACACAACGATGACCTTGAGAAACACTTCGACAGCGCCCGCCACCACCTGGAGAAGGCGGTCAGTATCGATGCGAAGTTTGCCGAGGCCTGGTACCATCTTGGCCAGGTCGACCAGCAGGGAAACCCTCAGGAGGCTCTCAACGCCTATCGGAAGGCGGTGGCGGCCGATCCCAACTACATCCCGCCCTACGAGCCCATTGCTGAGCTTTCCGCTCTGCAAAAGAACTGGCAGGCCGTGGCGGACGCTACCAATCAGGCATTGAAACTCAATCCAGCCGGTTCGCCGCAGATTTGGTACTTTAATGCCGTGGGCAATTTAAATCTCGGCAATCGCGCTCAGGCCGAGACCAGTGCCCAAACCTCCCTGTCCATGGATCCCAGCCACCGTGCGCCGAACACCGAACAGCTGCTGGCTGTGATTATGGCCGGAAGAGGCGAGTACGCGGGGGCTCTGGAACATCTGCGGCACTGCCTGACCTATTTGCCGCCTGGACCCAATGTGGACGTGGTGAAGCAGCAGATTGCTCAGCTGGAGAAAGTAGTCCCCCCGCCGGCAAAATAGCGCCTGAATTCTCGCGGCAGAAGCTTCAGATCCGTGCCTGATCGCTTGATCCAGAACGTTCACCCACGCCTTCGCTGGCTGGGCAGGAACTCTCCGAACTTCTGGAGCGCGTGGTCGAATTTCTCGCGCGTATAATACTCGCGAATCCGGAGGACCCCATGAAGAGCAAGCTGCCGATTGCCGCAATTCTGGGCATTCTGTGTGTTCCATGGGCTGGCATGCGGGCACAAACTCCCTCGATAGCGAACAGCGGCGGCGCTGAAGCCGTGAGCGACGTGGGCAAAGACGCCAATATGGAGATGCTGATGAACAAGCAGACGGGCAGCCTGCAGTTCTTCGGCAAGGTGGCGATGGCGGCCGGCACGTTGCCGTGGGATCCCATTCCGGTGGTCGTGACCTGCGGCGGCACGGCGCGCTACAACACGGTGGCGGATGCAAAGGGAAGCTTTTACATCGTGCCTTCCGCCAGGAACAGCGAGGTCATCTCGCAAAAGAAAGATCCGACCCATGTGGCGCCGTCGCAGCTGGTGGGATGCAGCGTCACCGCCGTCGTCGACGGTTTCACATCCACACGACTGACGATTGCCAACCGCACCATTGAAGACGACCCTTCGATTGGCACAATTATGCTGAGCCGGGATGAGCGGGCAGCTGGCTCAAGCGTCAGCTCGACAACCGCATCCGCGCCGGCCGACGCTCTGAAGGAGTTCGAGAAGGCCCACATCGATGACCTCGAGAAGCACTTCGACAGCGCGCGCCACCACCTGCAGAAGGCACTGAGCATCGATCCGAAGTTTGCCGAGGCCTGGTACCATCTTGGTCAGGTCGACCAGCAGGAAAACAGCCCTCAGGAGGCTCTCAACGCCTATCGGAAGGCGGTGGCGGCCGATCCCAACTACATCCCGCCCTACGAGCCCATTGCTGAGCTTTCCGCTCTGCAAAAGAGCTGGCAGGCCGTGGCGGATGCTACCAATCAGGCATTGAAGCTCAATCCAGCCGGTTCGCCGCAGATTTGGTACTTTAATGCCGTGGGCAATTTGAATCTCGGCAATCGCAAGCAGGCCGAGACCAGCGCCGAAACCTCGCTGTCTATGGATCCCAGCCACCGTGCCCCGAACACCGAACAACTGCTGGCTGTGATTCTGGCCGGAAGAGGCGAGTACGCGGGGGCCCTGGAACATCTGCGACACTGCCTGACCTATATGCCGCCCGGACCGAGTGTGGACGTGGTAAAGCTGCAGATCGCTCAGCTGGAGAAAGTCGTGCCCCCGCCGGCAAACTAGTACCGAGCGCCTGACCAGGATGCCCGGAGCGAAGGATCGATTCCCCGTAGCGCTTCCAACTTTGCCGCTGGTAGAGTGGTAGTGCTTCCCCTGGCATGCTTGCTTCCGGATGGAAACTGCCGCTGCTTCTTCTCTTGTGCGGGGCTGTGATGGCAGCCGCGCTCGCGCATGGGCCGGAGACCGGCGCACTCCCGGCTCCCTCGACCACCCGTGAGCATTTGAAGCAGGCGCCGTGGTGGCCCACCCGGCAAATCGCAGATCAATCCCAGTTCGCGGGAGAGCAGGCCTGCGCCTCGTGCCATGCCGGCATTGCCCGCACCCAGGTGACAACCCAGATGGCGCGCACCATGATGCCTGCAGCCAGTTCGCAGGTTCTCGCCACCCACACCGGCCCGATCTTCACATTCGGTTCCTGGCGCTACCGGATTCGCCGCGCCCAGGATTCATTCATTCTCTCCGTAAGCGACGGGACCCACGAGCATGCGGAACCCTTGCAGTGGGCGTTCGGCTCCGGCGCAATCGCCCAAAGCTATCTCTGGTACGAAAAGGGGCAACTCTACGAGAGCCGTTTCAACTACTTTGCCGATCTCCACGGCTTCGACCGGACCCCCGGACGCCTGGCGGCCCCGCCCGTCTCGCTGGAGATGGCCGAGGGTCGTAGGCTCGCCGAGTTCGAAGCCCGCGAGTGCTACTCCTGTCATGCCACCGCGCTCACCACCACCGAGCCGCTGAGCGCCGCGCATTACCAGCCAGGGGTTACCTGCGAGGCCTGTCACGGTCCCGGTCGCGCTCACATCGCGGCCATGGACGCAGCGGATTTCGACGAACTGAACATCGTGAACCCTGCGACTCTTCCGCCGGCAGTCGCCGTCGACTTCTGCGGGGCATGCCACTCCACTCCAAAAGATGCCGAGCTGATGGGAGTTGTCGGCCCGCTCACCGCCCGTTTTCCCGCCTACCGGCTCGAGAAGAGTCGCTGCTGGGGTCAAACCGGCGATGCCCGCCTCACCTGCTTCGCCTGCCACAATCCCCATCAGCCGCTGCAACGCGATCCCGCCGCGTACGATGCGGCGTGCCTCCATTGTCATGCGAACAGCCCGGCCGGCAGCGCCCATGGATCCGCTCTTCAGGCTGCCTGTCCTGTGGCGAAGTCTCGCTGCACCTCCTGCCACATGGAAAAAATCAAAATGACCGGCATTCATTACGACTTTACGGATCACGATATCCGTATTGTCAAAGCCGGCGCTCCTTTCCCGGATTGAGACGATGACCGAGCCAGCAACCTCTTCGCCCAGGCTTCACGGTGGCTGCCCCCCATCGCTCGTTCTCCTCTGCGTGTTCTGCGCGGCGGGGCAGGCCGCGGCTCAGGCGGCATCGGACAACACCATGCCCGATCCCGATCTCCTCGGCCCGGAGCTGAAACCCCTCATCCTCGCCGAGCAGTCCGCCGTCAGTTCCGGCGATCCGGATGCAATCCTTGAATACAGCCGCGACCTTGCCGTGGCTTCTCTGCGTTTGCTGGCCGTCGTGGACCCGAAGGACCAAGAGAGCAGCAAAGCTCTTCAGGCCCTTCCGTCCGCGGACCGCCTTGTCTCCGACCTGCCCACGGAGCTTCTGCTGTTGCGATCAGAGCTCATGTCCGGCGAGACCACCGACGCCGCGGAACTCGAGAAACACATCCTGAGCACCAATCCGGATTCGGCCGATCTCCGCATTGCGCTTTCCAAAACCATGGAACAGGGCTCCGATCGCGACGATGCCCTGCGCGAAGCAGCCCGTGCCGTCGAGCTCGACCCCAATTCGCGTGAGGCGCAGATTGCCCTGGGCATGGCTTCGTGGGAAATCAATGGCTTCCAGTACAACGAGCAGACGCTCCGGGCTTTTACGGCCGCGCAGCGCCTCGATCCGGACGGATACGCCAGCAATTTGTCCCTCGGCTTAATCGAGTCTCAATACCATCAGTTCGAGCCTGCCGCCATCCACCTGCATGCCGCCCTCGCCGCCGATTCCTCTGCTCCCGAGCCGTGGTACCAGCTTGGGATGAACGCCTGGGACCAGGATCGTCCGGCGGATGCAGCCCAGGCGCTGCAGAGCTACCTCTCGTCGGCAAAAAGCAGCAAGCGCGGAAAACCCGGTCAGGTGCGGCTCGCACTGCTTATCCTGGATCGGATCGCTGACGAGGAAGGTACCGCCTCCGATCCGACCCACTTCGCAGCTGAGGACGCGCTCAGGCAGCAGATTGGTCCGCAAGCCGACTTTGCGGAGCGCAGTCCTGATGCCGGCGCCGGTGTTGTGGACCCCGGCGCCGCCGGCAATCCCTCCCAGCTTCCAGCAGCGGCGGTTGCAAAAACCGGCGTCAAAGCCACACCCCGGCAACTGCGTGAAGTGGCCGCAAACAGCCTCAACGATATGGGCACGGCGCTGGCTCGCAAACACGATTACGCCGCCGCCGTCCTGCCCCTCCACTACGCCGCTGAAGACGATCCAACCCTCGATCCCGTGATGCGCAATCTCGGATTTGCGGCATTCCTCAGTGGCTCGTATGAAGAGAGCGAAAAAGCCCTGCGCCAGGAAGTCGCGACGCATCCCAACGACGCGACCGCTCGCGCTTATCTCGGCATGTCGTTGTTTGCAACCGGAGAATACTCCGAGGCATCGGCGACCTTTCAGCTCTTTGGTCCCGCTCTGTCGTCGAAACCCCTGGTCGAAGCAACCGCAGCCGCAGCATTCGCGCGTTCGGGCCAGAGGGCTCAGGCTCAGAACACGTTGGCGGACCTCGACAAAGCTGCACCTGACCCACAGGTGCAGGCTCGCGAGGCCGTCGCATGGCTCGATCTCGGCGATGTCGGACGCGCCACCGATTTCGCCCAGGCCGCCCTGTCCGCGAATTCGCAAACGCCCGACGCCTTGCACTTGCTGGGCGAAATTGCCCTGGAGCGCGGAGATGCCGCCGGCGCTGTTCGCGAATTTGACAGTGAACTGAAGGTGAGCAGCCTGGGTACGGACGATCTGCTCGAGGCCCGAGTCCTGCAGGCAGAATCTCTGATCGCCAGCGGTCACCGCTCCCAGGGCGAGTTGATCGCCCGCGACCTGGCGCGTGCGCATCCTGGTCTCGGGAAAACCCTCCACTCCCAGGGCGAAACGCTGCTGAAGAACGGAGACGCTCACGCAGCCTGGGAAAAACTCGGGGCTGCGCTTTTGCTCGCGCCTGGCGAAGAAGACCTCAGCAAAGACTTAACCTCAGCGAAACGCCTGATGCAGACTGCCTCGAAATAGTGCCGGCCAAATTCTTGTCGATCGGGCCAGGCCGCCTGTGCAACGCTGTCGGCGTAGAATAGGGCCGCCTCACTCCATGTTGGATCGCGGGTGAGAGAGGGACAGACTTGTGCATCCGATGATCGAACTTCCGCGGCGAACAAGGCGCCCAAACCGCCTGTTTCTCTTCCTTATTGCCGTCATTCTGGCAGCGCTGGTTGGCAGCCGCACCGCCTTGTCGTACTACGTTGATTCCCTCTGGTTCGGCTCTCTCGGCTATCTCGACGTCTTCTGGAAGAGTTGGGGGCTTGGATGGGCTGTATTCGCGGCGTTTTTCGTGGCGACGTTTCTGATCCTTTACGGCTGGTTCTTCGCTTTGTGGCAAATGCATCAACCGGATCTGCCGCATGACCGGGAGTTCTTCATCGGACGCCAGCAAGTGAGCCTCCCGCTGCGTCGCGGCCTGCGTTACATCGGCGTTGTCGCGCCCCTCGCCATCGCCGCTATAGCCGGCGCGGCGATGATGGCAGAGTGGCCTACGTTGGCTCTTTACTGGAACGCACAGCGCCTTGCTCCCACCGGCCTCGATCCCGTCTTCGGAAAGCCGCTGAGCTTCTACTTGTTCACCCTTCCAGCCTGGCAGCTTATTTGTGGCTGGCTGACCGTGCTGGCCGTGATTGCCTGCGTGGCCGCCGTCGGGTTCCTTGTCCTTGCTGGCGGCGGCAGGGCGCTTACACGAGACCGCGAGAGCCTCAGGCTGCCATTGCCGTGGCGCGGGTTCTCGATTGCGTTTGCGGCTTTCCTGCTCATCCTCGCCACTCAGGTGTATCTCGGCCGATTCGACACAATGTTTGAGCCGCATACGATCTTCGGTGGCGTGAACTATACCGATGCGCACGTCATGATTACCGGTATGTTGCTGGTGGCGGCGGCGCTGATCCTCGGTGCTCTGATTGCGGCCGTCAACGCTGTGAGGGGTCCGCGCGTGCGCTGGCTGGTGGCTGCAGTGCTTCCTGCCTTCGCTTGCTTTCTGCTCGTCCACCTCGTGGGCTGGTATGTCAGCAGCTTTATCGTAAAGCCGAATCAACTGGAACGCGAACGCCCGTACATTGCGTGGAATATCCTCTGGACGCGGCAGGCATGGGGTCTGGATCATGTGTCCCAGCACGAGTTTCCGGCGGACACCACGCCTGAAGCCGCCGATCCTGCCGGCAATCAGGCTACGCTTCAGAACATCAGGTTGTGGGACTGGCGCGCGCTGCAGGACACATTGCGTCAGATTCAGGAGATTCGGACTTACTACGATTTTCCAGACATCGACATCGATCGCTACAGGATGAACGGCGAGATGCGCGAGGTGATGCTGGCGGCTCGTGAGCTAAGCGTGGATAAGCTTCCGGACAGCAGCCGCAACTGGATCAACGAGAAATTGATTTACACGCACGGTTACGGCATCACCATGAACCCGGTGAATGGCTTCACGCCGGAAGGGCTGCCGACACTCATCCTGAGCAACATGCCGGTACAGAGCACAGTTCCCGATCTTGCCATTACTCGTCCGGCAATCTACTTCGGGCAGATGACGAACACCGACGTGTATGTCAAAACCCGGCAGCAGGAATTTAACTATCCTCAGGGCCAGACCAACAATCTTACGTCCTACGAGGGCACAGGCGGCATCGTTCTGGGCGCCCTGTTGCGGCGAGTTATGATTGCCGCCGACCGTGGCGATCTGTGGAAGCTGCCTTTCAGCGACGACATCTCAGCAGAGAGCAGGCTGCTGATGCGGCGGAACATTCTCGATCGCGTAAAGACCCTCGCGCCGTTCCTTACATGGGATGCCGATCCTTATATCGTTATTGGGGACGATGGGCGGTTGTACTGGATGCTGGACGCATTCACCACGTCGGACAGTTATCCGTATTCAAGTCATTATCCGCTCGGCGACGACACCGTCAATTACATGCGGAACAGCGTGAAAGTGGTGATCGACGCGTACAACGGGACCACCACGTTTTACGTTTTCGATACGCAGGATCCGATTCTCGCCACCTGGCGCCGTATCTTTCCTTCTCTTTTCCGCGATGCCGCGGCCATGCCCGCGGACCTGCGCCGGCATGTGCGCTATCCGCAGCTGCTGCTCGAGGAGCAGGCGGCTGTGTATGGGCTGTATCACATGAGCGATCCGGAGGTCTTCTACAACCGCGAGGATTTGTGGACCGTGGCATCGGAACTTGGCATGGGCGACTCGGGCGAGCAGCAGACGCAAACGATGGAGCCGAATTATGTATTGATGAAGCTGCCGGGTGAACCTGCTGAGGAGTTTGTGGAGATCCTTCCGTTTACGCCCTCCAACCGGAATAACTTGATCGGGTGGATCGCGGGGCGCAGCGACGGCGCGAATTACGGGACGTCGATCGTCTATGACTTTCCGAAAACAAAGCTGATCGATGGTCCCATGCAAATCGAGGCCCGCATTGACCAGAACGCGCAGCTTTCGGGACAGCTGACGCTGTGGAACCAGCAGGGCTCTCACGTGCGGCGGGGCACGCTGCTGGTCATTCCGTGTGGCCGAGCGCTGCTGTATGCGGAGGCGATCTATCTGCAGGCACAACAGAGCCCGATGCCGGAACTGCGTTTGGTGGTGCTTGCCTTACAGGATCGGCTTGCTTACGGACCGACGTTCGAGGCCGCAATGGGTGCGCTTTTCGGCGGTGAGACTTCTTCGCTCACCGGGTCGCCGGCAACGTCAGAAGCGGCGCCGGCCGCCACTACAACGCCGATGAGCGGCAATGCGGCGGGCCGGAACCCCCTGATCGCCGGCGCGGCTCAGGATCTTGCCGATTACCAGCGGCTGACTGCGGCGGGCAAGCTCGCAGAGGCAGGACAAAAACTTGAGGATCTGAAGCACAAACTCGACCAACTCCAGGCGGCCCAGAAGTAAGTTCTCCGCCATGCCGTCAATCAGGGCATCGATTATGGAGTGGATCGACGGGAGAAACTGCGTCAGACCAGGCAGCTTGGGAGTCACCGCGAGAGATCGGGCTGCTTGCTCACGCCAGTGACCGCCCGATTGCCGGCATTCACTTCCACGGAATCGCGCAGCACGATGTGGTCGGCGGCGCTGCCGATCATTACGTCGACCCCTCCGGGCGCCACGCGCCATAGCATGTCGCGATCGAGATACATGAGGTCTTCGGGACGGATGGTGAAAGTTACGGTCCGGGTTGCGCCGGGCTCTAGACTTACGCGCTCGAATCCGCGAAGCTGCCGCACCGGTAGTGAGACCGGCGCCACTCTCTGATGCACGTACATCTGGACGACATCGATTCCGGCGCGCTGGCCAATGTTGCGGACGTCGACGGTAACCTTTGCCGCCTCTCCCGCAGAAATTTGCGCCGGGGCGACGCGAAGATTGCTGTACTGAAACTCGGTGTAGCTGAGCCCATAGCCAAAGGACCAAAGCGGCGTGCCGGGCATGTCGACATATCCGCCGTCGTGGGACCATCCGCGATTGATCCAGTATTCCTTCGACGGCTTGTAGTTGTAGTAGTCCGGTAACTGACCGGAGCTGCGGGGAACGCTGATGGCCAAGCGGCCGCTCGGATTGTAGTCGCCAAAGAGCACGTCGGCGACGGCCTCTCCGCCCGCCTCGCCGGGCTCCCAGGCCTCAATAATGGCGGAAAGGTGCGCGGCTTCCCAGGGAATGGAGAGCGGCCGTCCGTTGACCAGCACCAGAACGACGGAAGTGCCTGTATCCTGGATCGCTTTCACCAGGTTCTCCTGCGAGCCAGTCAGATCGAGGCTGGCCACATCGAAGCCCTCGCCGTCCGTGGCCGTAGCATCGCCTCTGCCGGTGTTGTCAGGGCGCTCGCCCACAACGACGATCGCAATGTCGGCCTGGCGAGCGGCCTGAACAGCTTCGGCAAAGTCCTCCTTGCCGCCAATGACGTCGCAACCATGCGCGTAAAGAACCTTTGTGCCGGGCGAGACCTTCGCTCTGATTCCATCCAGGATGGTCGTGATCTTCTGAGGCACCACGGAGGGGGCATAGTCGCCGAGCTGGCTCCATCCGTCGTCGGCATCAGGCCCGATAACCGCAACGGACTTCAAATCCTTCTTCAGCGGAAGCAGATTGTTATCGTTCTTCAGCAGAACGATGCCCTCGCGCGCGGCCTGGAGCGCCAGCTCGCGATGCTCGGCTGAATGCACCACCTGCTGCGCGTGCGATAAGTCGACGTATGGATGATCGAAAAGTCCGAGGCGGAACTTGAGCTCAAGAACCCGGCGCACCGCCCGGTCGACCAGGGCTTCGGGGATTTCTCCTCTTTCCACCCCCTGCATGAGAGGCTCCATATAGGCCGCCTCATAGGTGATATCCATATCGACGCCGGCGCGGAGAGCCATGGCGCCCGCCTGCTTCTGGCCGGCAGCAACATTCTCATAGACAAGCGACTCGAAGCCGCCGCCTTCGCTAACCACGATGCCGCCGAAGCCAAGCTCGCGCCGTAGGATGTCCGTGTTCCATTTCTCAGAGGAGTGTTCCGGCACGTCATCGATTTCCGGATATCCGGCCATCACGCCGAGCGCTCCCGCATTGAACGAGGCTACCCATGGCACCAGGTAATTCTCACGCAGGCTGCGCTCGGAGATCTCAATGGCTCCGCGTTCCATCCCGCTGGAAGGCTCGCTCTGGGTGGGAAAGTCGGTCATCAGAGCCACGACCTTATTGGGCCCGGCGACATCGCTGCCCTGCGCGCCTTCGACTATGTTCCTGGCAACCTGGGCGTACAGATAAGGGTCCTCGGTATAGGCCTCCATGTTGCGGCCCATACGCGGGTCGCGATCCAGCTCGAGCACGAGAGTCGACAGGATGTGAATACCGACGGCGCGCGCTTCCTCAGCGGCCGCGGCGTAGATGCGCTGAACCAGCGGCATGTCGAAGGTGCTGCCGATGGCCAGACCCTCCGGAAATACTGTGGCGCCCGGAAACATGGCCCCGTGCGTTCCCTCTTCGTCTTCGAGCAGCGGAATCCTGAGCCGGGTTTGCGTGAGCGCGATCTTCTGGAGCTCGTTAAGGTAGTTCACTTCCCATGCGAGATCGCCGTTGCGGAGCGTGTTGGCGAGCGTGAAGAACCCGGAGCCGGGGCCAATTTCGTTCGTGTAAGTACCGGCGGCAAATTTGCGCACCGCTTCCGCTTTCTCATCGGCCGTCTTGCCCAGTTCGTCGACATACGCGCACGGAAGGTTGAGCTGGCCGATTTTCTCCTTCAGTGTCATGCGCTGCATCAGATCGTTGACTCGGACTTTGATCGGCTGCGACGCATCCAGATAGGCGGGCCTCCCTTCGCCCGCCTGGTTCTGATTTTGCGCAGCGCCCCCGACTGGGGCTAAGAGCGCGGCAAGGACCATCAGGGTCGCGGCTTTCCGATTCACGATCATTCCCTTCCCTCCCGGAGGAAATTTCCGTCCCGGGGACGCATCACGGGACTCGAAATAACCCGGCGATAGCTACGCCGATTCACTGAAGTCGATTGTCTTCGGTCTCTGACGAAAACCTCGGGTTGCGACGGCCAGATACACAAGGCCCGCCAAAAACCAGATGCCGCCCACAATTTTCGCCAGAGGATTAAGGTTCCACCAGATGGACGCGCAAAACGCAAAGCCGATCAGCGGCAGCACGATATCCGCCAGCACTCTGCGGCTTTGGCCTCGGTTGAGCAGACCAAAATGCCAGAACGCCGACAGATTGACGCCCATAAACGCGAGAAACGCCCCGAAATTCAGCAGCTCGCCAGCGTGCTCATAGGCGTTGCCAACGTAATTGAGGGCGACAGCGCCGCACCAGGCAACGGCTCCGATCAGAAGAATGTTGTAGGTCGGCGTGTTCGTTTCGGTGTGGAGATGCGCAAAAAACTTCCCAGGAAGAACGCCGTCGCGTCCCATGCCAAACAGCAGGCGCGCCGCCCCCAGGCCGCCGGTGAGAGCGCTTCCGAGCGCCGCCAGCATCAGGATGAGCCCCATTGCCTGGAAGAGCAAGGGTCCTCCGACCCGCTGACACACGTCCATGAACGCCGTCTCAAGGTTGGAGAATGCGTGCCAGTTGGGCCAGATGCGCTGGCCCAGGTATACCTCCGCGCCACTCAGAACGCCGGTGAAAACGCAAACCAGAACCGTGGCCAGCAGAACATTCCGGCGAGGATTCTTTACGTCTTCAGAGAGCGTAGTGATGCCGTCGAAGCCGATGTAGGTAAGGGCGGCGAACGAAGTCGCTCCCCAGATGCGCCGCAGGTTGAAGCTTCCGGGAGCATAGAACGGCTCAATGGCGAAGAGGCCCGACCAGCGATCGCGATAAAAGAGGTAGTGGACTGCCAGAACAAAGAAGACGGCGAGCACCGCGCACATGGCCAGCAGAAGCAGTTTGTTGGCCCGCGCCGACGACTGGATGCCGATAAGATTCAGTCCCGTAATCAGAACAGTGATGATGAACGCCATCACCGGGAACGGAACGCGACCAATGTAGCGGCTGTTAAGGGCTGCGGAGATCCAGATGACGTTGAGCAGAGGCTGCAGCATGTAGTCCAGCAGCATGGCCCAGCCGATCAGAAACCCCAGGTGCAGATTGAGAGTTCTGCCCACGTAGGTGTAAGCGGACCCAGCCGAGGGATAGACGGCAGCCATGCGGCCATAACTCACCGCGGTCACGATCATGGCGAACATGGCAATCAGGATGGTGGTGACCGTGTGCCCATCTGAGAGTTTTTGCGCGACACCGAACAGCGGAATGGGAGCGGTAGGCTGGATCAGAACCATCCCATAGAAGATCAGGTCCCACAGACCCAGCACTTTTCTGAGGCGCATTTCGGGAACGGGTTGGCTGGCTGCTGGCATCTTGTCTGATCCGGGACCCAGAACGGCAAAGCGAACCGCGTATCGGAGACTAAGTTGTAACAGGAACTACTTTCCAGGAACCAATTCCAAAGCGGCCCGGGCCTGACGAAAGGCATTGGATCGGGCACAGCCTTTCCGGCTGTACCCGATCCTGGCGATACTCAACTTTCGAAGCCTTGCATGCGCCCTCTTAGCCCGCCAGTGCGGTCAGGACCTTATCGAACGCCGTGATGATGTCGTCCTCGTCCTGTTCGGTCAGGTTGGAGGGCACGGCCAGCAGGTTAGTCCGCTCAAACAGACTGTCTGCGTGCGGGCATGTGCCCTTGCCGTACTCGGTGCGCGAACCCTGGTTCTCCGCAAGCGACCACGGAGAATTGCGCTTGTCGATGCCGGTTTTCTGCACGAGGCTGGGAATGTTGTAGTAGAGGTGAAGACCCCACTCGGTCATGAGAACGTCATTAATCCCCTGGCTGAAGGTGACAATGCCTTCGGCCCGCAGCGCACGGTTCACTGCGCGCGCCAGCTCGGGAGCAGCAAAGGTCGTCAGGAAGAAACAGCCTGTGTCCCCGCGCTCATCGACGATCCTGCGCAGCTGAACCTGAGGGAAGCGCCGGAGGGCTTCGCGAAAGCGATATTTGCTGGCGCGCATTTTGCTGATGATCTGCGGCAGCTTGCGCAGCTGCACCCGCAGGACGGCCGCGCGCATTTCATCGAGGCGATATCCGCGCCCCCACAAACAGTATTCAAGCTTGTCGTACATGGCCCGGCCGGCAGCGTCGCGGGCATACCCCGTATCGTGAACGGCAAATGCGCGCTGATAGAGGTATTCGCTCTGCGTCACGAGGCAACCGCCTTCGCCGCTGGTCATATTCTTGTTCATCTGGAAGCTGAAGATTCCGATGTCGCCGAAGCTGCCCACCCGTCTGCCGTCAATGCTGCCGCCGGCGCACTGCGCGCAGTCTTCGAGCAGAAAGAGACTGTGGCGGCGAGCCACTGCCGCGATGGCCTCAACGTCGGCCGGAGCGCCGCTCATATGCACAGCAATGATTCCCGAGGTCCGCGGCGTGATCCTCGCTTCAACCGAGGCCGGATCGAGGCAGAACGTGTCGTCGATGTCGGCGAGCACTGGAATCGCACCGAGATTGACCACCGCGGCGACCACGGAAACCCACATGTAGGCGGGCACGATGACTTCCTGGCCAGGACCGACCCCGAGCGCAGCCAAAGCCGTGTGCAGCGCGCCTGTTCCGCTGGTCAGCGCCAGGCAGTGGGAGACGTTTTCGAACGCTGTGAATTCCGACTCGAACCCCTCCACCTCGCCCTGCAGATCGACGCCGTAAAAGCGGAACGGCGACCGGCTGCGCAGAACGCGCACCGCCGCTTCGATTTCCTCTTCGCCCATGTGGTGGACACCGGGAAATTCCAGCGGCAACGGGGTCGACCGCACCGGCGTTCCTCCGTGGAGGGCCAGGGTGGCGTGTCGGGATTCCTGATGCTTTGGTTCCGTTGCAACCTTCATTGAAAACTCCTCTGCCGGACGGAACCCGGCATTCGGTGGACTGCCATTTCGTCCCTCCAACAACATAGCGCGCGCGCTTCCCAAAACGGTGCGGATCTGGATCAGTTCTCAGCCAAGGCGTAACGCAGAGTCCAATCTGGCAGAGAATTGTTTTCCAGTCAATGCTTATTCTTGCGAATCTGCGGCGTTTTCACCGTTAATTACTTTAATTATGAAGTATACCCATCAAAATTGCCCTTTGCGGAGGCTCGAACCCCATTAGGTCACGTTACCCAAGCTCGCCGCAACGATCCCAGGAAGGTAGTTCGGATCTCCCACCCGAACAGCGGTAAAACCGGCTGCCTTAGCACTCGCCAGGCCCGCGTCAGAGTCCTCGAAGGCGAGGCCCCAGTCAACACCCAGCCGCTCCCTTACCAGCAGGTTGGGTTCGGGATGGGGTTTGTGACGAGCGCAGTCGCCGCCGCAGACCAGCGCACGGAAACAGGGAAGGATTCCCGCCGCGCGGAGCAAAGGCTCCGCGTGCGAGCGAGGAGAACTGGTGACGAGGCCAATCCGGAACCCACTGAAGCCACGGAGCATCGATGCAGTTTCGGCTGGGATGGGGGAGCGCTGCGACGACCAGTGGAGCACAAGTTGCTGCTGAGCGGCGATTTCGTTCTGCAGGCTGGCCAGCAGCACAGGGTTGGACTGCAGGGGCGGTAGCGAGCGCAGCATTTGTACGTCCGTCACACCACGCCCGAGGCGGCAATAACCGTCCCAGGTGAAAGGAATCTCGTGCGCCGCGAGGATCCGAGCCAGGCTTTCCAAATCAGCGGTTCCGTGTCCGCCAGAACACGTCGAAATCGAAAACCTAAGCTCTGGCATCCGGCGGCACGCCCTCCTCAGATCAGGCGACCGCGCGCGGACTCAGCCGGCGTGTCCCCGCGAGAGGGCGCATCGGTGAGGTCGGGCGCCGCAATCTGTTCTGGATGGCTGACCGCGCGCCTGTGGAGATCGGCAAGCGCACGAACCGCGATCATGCGTGCCGCTCCCAGCGCTCCCGCCTCCGCACCCAGCGGGGAGATGCGCAGCTGCACGTCGTTCGCCGACTTCTCTAGGGATCGCTGGCGGATGATGCGCCTGAGGGGATCGGAGAGCAGTTGCGGAGCGGTCCGAAATAGCGCGCCACCAAAAATAATCTGGCGCGGATTCAGCAGATTCACCAGGTCCGCCAGCCCGCGCGCGATGTACGTCGCGGCTTCCTGAAGAACGCGATACGCGAGGCTGTCATTTTCCGCGGCCGCCTGCGCGATCACTTCGATGCTGATCCGGCTCAGATCCCCGCGGGCCAGTTCGCGAATCCTCGAATCCACGCCTCGTTCTATGGCGAGCCGTCCCGCCTGGATAATCGCAGCACAGGAGGCCACACTTTCCAGACAACCGTTGTTGCCGCACGAACAGAGCGGCCCGTTCTCATCCACGGTAATGTGGCCAAACTCGCCGGCTTTGCCGCCACCCCCACGATAGAGTTTTCCCTCCACGAAAATGGCGGCGCCGATGCCCATGCCCACCTCGATGAAGAGGAAGTCATCCACCTCGCGCCCCAGTCCGAAGTGGCGCTCCGCTGTTGCCATGGTACGCACGCTGTCTTCGAGCAGACACGGGAGGTGGAATTCATCTTCGAAGATCGCCTGCAGAGGCACATTCTTCCACTGCGCCATCTGGCCTGGTCGCGGAAAAGACAGGACCAGTCCCTTTTCCGTATCGATGACGCCGGAATGGGCGACCCCCATGCCCAGAATCGCCTCCCGGTTCACCTTCGAAGCCGCGATGGTCTGGTGCACGCAGTCGAAAACCCGCTGCAGCACCCGCACCCGTCCATCGGGAATGCCGGTTTCGATCTGCTCCCTGCGAATAACCTGGCCCTTCATGTCGGCAATCACAACGTGCGAATAGAACGAGCCGATGTCCACACCGATCAGATAGCCGGCGTCCGCCCGCACTTCGAGGGGGATCGGCTTTCTGCCCACCAAAGACGAGACGGCGGGCGCTTCATTCACCAGCTTCAGCCCAATCAGATTGCGCACGATACTGGTGATGAGGGCCGGACTGAGTCCGGTCTTACGCGCCAGGTCGAGGCGCGAATAATTAGACCCGGAGTGGATGAGTCGAAGGATGGCGAGGTCGCGCTGGTCCGGCTTTTCCGAACCATGGTCGTTGCCCAATCGAGATACTTTTGCCGGCATGTTGCAGCTTTCCGGGGTAATCATTCAGGGATCGTGCCGGGCGCAGCTCACATGACTCTCCCCACCTTCAAACCGGCGATCCGCAGGATCATCAAGAACTCTGCCGGCCTGCGAGGAGCTACCCGAGACCACCGATTGTTGGCTGACGCCTGTCTATTGTCATACTACAAACTGCTTGAAAGGCCAATAAAAAGAATGGGGCGGTAAGCTTCGCAACAACTCCATCGATTGCCGCCATCATCAATCAAGGAGCTGCGAAGTCTTCCTCATACCCTGCAGTTGTTTCACTGTTGAAACAATCGCCCAATTTTCGAGTTGCTTTCCCGAATCGGACTGGCATACCATGTCCGCTCGGGCAATCTCGCCGATACCGCCACGACGTACCACGCGTGTGCCGTTCCGGAATGCTCTTCCAAGCCGCGAGAAGACCTCTGCCCCGTGCGTCAAAGAGAAGTAAAAGACTGGGAGGAACGATGATTCGGGAGTTCGACGACCGCTCATCTCGAATGGATTCTTTCGCAAGGTGCCGGCGCATCTGGCTACCGCTGGTTGCGCTCACGCTGGCCGGAGGAACTCTGCACCCGCAAACGAATTCGGGGAACGGAATCCCGACGTCATCGCATATCAGCTCCGAGGAGCAGGCCGGAATCGACGAAGACATCCTCATGCATCACTTCGGCGATATCCCGAAAGACCCCGGTCCTAAAGCGAACCTCTCCCCTGCCCTCGACCGTGCGGCGGTGGACGCGGCGATGCGGAAAGTGGCGAACTGGGAGCTCAAGCGAGCCGAGCCGTACATGAATCCTGTCTGGACGTGGGCCGTACTGGACATGGGATTCATGGCCGCGTCGCGCGAAATGAACGACCCGCGCTATCGCGATGCGATGGAGAAGATGGCGGAGAAATATCACTGGGAGATGGGCGTCGAGGACCGTGTGAACCGAGGATGGCCGGACAACGACGATCAGGCGATCGCACAGACATACCTGGAGCTTTACTTCCTCGATCCGAAGCCGGAGAAGATCGAGCCGACGCGCAAGGCACTGGAGGGGTTGTTCAACACGCCGCAGCCGATGCCGCCGAGCGATCAGTTCCAGCAGCTGTGGTGGTGGTGCGACAGCCTGTTCATGGGACCGCCGATGTGGGCGCGGATGACCGCGGCAACGCACGACCCAAAGTATCTGGCGTATGCGGATCAGCATTGGTGGGAGGTTTACGACAAGATGTACGACGAGCACTACCACCTGTTTTACCGCGACAAAATCTATATCGGCGTCATGGACCCGGCCGGGAAGCCTATCTTCTGGTCGCGCGGAAATGGGTGGGTGATGGGCGGCCTGGCGCGGACCCTGGACTACATGCCGAAGGATTTTCCGGATCGCGCCCGTTATGAGACGCAGATGAAGGAAATGGCCGTGGCGCTCGCCTCCCTGCAGGATCCGAAGAATGGGTTGTGGCACTCCGACCTGCTCGAGCCTGCGGATTATCCGCAGCCGGAGATTTCCGGTTCATCGCTGATCACGTTTGGTCTGGCGTGGGGCGTGAATCATGGGGTCCTCGATCGCGCGACTTACCTGCCGGTAATTGCCAATGCCTGGCGCGGCATGCTCAACGAGATTTATGCAGACGGGAGACTGGGGAATATTCAACAGACCGATGAGTCCCCAGAACACTATCTTCCTCAGTCCAGTTATAACTTCGGAGTGGGTGGATTTTTGCTCGCCGGGTCCGAAGTTGCGAAGCTGCAGGAACACTAACCCGCTCGCCAGCCACGACAGCACAGAGGTCAGAAGATGCAAACAGAGTTGACTCAGCACACATCCATGGCCCGTGCATCTCTTAGCCGAATACTAGCCAGCGCTGCCGGCGTCCTGATGCTGCCCGCGGCATCCCTGGCATTCGCCCAGACCGCGGTCCCGGTCACGGTTTCCGTCACCGCCGCGTCCCATGCTTATCCGCTGAAGATCAGCGCCAACCGGCGCTATCTGGTGGATCGGAACAACATTCCTTTTCTGATCGTGGGTGACGATCCGCAAACCATGGTCACCCAGATATCCACCGCCGATGCGGCACGATTTATGGAGGATCGCGCAGCGCACGGCTTCAACTCGCTCTGGATCGATGTCCTGAATGCCGGCCCCTATCACGGCTGGACCCGGGAAGACGGAGCTACCTACGATGGCATCTCACCATTTACGGGCCACCTTGCCGCCGGCAACGATACGCCTCACTACGATCTTTCTACACCGAACGAGGCCTATTTCGCCCGTGTCGATCAGATGCTGAATCTGGCAGCCGCTTATGGCATGACAGTCTTTCTCGATCCTGTCGAAACCGGGCAGTGGGTCCCTACCCTGCTCAACAACGGTGCCGCGGCTTGCTTTGCGTATGGGCAGTACCTGGGCAGACGTTACGGGCACTTCAACAACATCGTCTGGCTCAACGGAAACGATTTTGACCACTGGGATAACCCCGGGAGGGATGAGGTAGTTTTGGCCGTTGCCAAAGGCATCAAATCCGCAGCCCCGGACCAGATGCAGACGATCGAGCTCAATACAAATGCCAGTTCTTCCTTCGATGACCCGGCATGGGTACCGCTCCTGTCACTTAACGCAACCTATACTTATTACCCAACCTACCTGCAGATGTGGCACAGCTACAATCAGTCTCCCGTCGCACCTACATTTTTGCTCGAGGGCCACTATGACATGGCGGATAACTGGCCCGATGAGTACGGAACTCCGTCTGTACTGCGACGCCAGGGATACTGGGCAATGCTGAGCGGTGGGAAAGGTCAAATGTATGGCAATAACTATACCGACGACTTTATGTCGGGATGGAAGGACTTTGTCGATACCGTCGGGGTAACCCAGCTCATGCTCTGGCACAGCTTCTTCTCTGCCCTGCCCTGGCAGGATTTGGTTCCGGATCAGGATCACACCGTGGTCACAGCCGGGTTCGGTACCCCGGGACATGAAAAGGACCGCGCCAGCAAGATGGATTTCTGCACTGCCTCGCGCACGGAGGACGGGTCGGTCGTGGTGGCATACATGCCCACCCCCCGGGAAATCAGCGTGAACATGGCGAGTTTGAAGGCACCGGCAAACGCCCGCTGGTTCGATCCCGTGAATGGCGCCTACATCGCCATCCCCGGCGGACCCTTCGCGAACTCGGGCCAGCGGCGCTTCACACCTCCCGGCAAGGTCAACGAAAGTAACGGCGATGGCGACTGGGTCCTGCTGCTCGTCGCGCAGGGGTCCAGTTTCTAAGTCAGGAGACAAGTGTCCTGAGTCGGCCGAGGGTCCGTGTTGGACGGACCCGCGGCATGCCTGGTTAGAAGAGGAATTTCAGCGCAACTTGCCCGATGCGCGGATCGGCGACGCTGGTGACGAAGCCAAAGGCACCAGGGCCGTCGCTAAGATTGCCGTCAGTCCCGAAGGCGCTCGGGAACTGCGCGTGGTTGAACACGTTGAAGAACTCCGCGCGGAACTCGAAGGATTTGCTCTCCGCAATCTTCACGTCCTTGAGCAGAGACATATCCCAGTCGTCGATGCCCGGGCCATGGAAGAAACGGCGCGAAGAGTTGCCGATTTGGCCGAGTGGCTCGGGGCTGAAGAGATTGACATTGAACCAGGCATACTGGGGTAAGCCATTAGACCCGCCCTTCAATTGATTGTCCCGCGGATTTCTGTCCTGGAAGATCTTGCCCGGCGTGAAGACCGGGAGATCCGGTGAGCCGAAGTAGCCGCTGTTGTTGGTGCTGCCCAGCAGAGAGTTGTCGTCCATCTCGTACAGAGTCACGGGCAGGCCAGTGGTGAACTCCGAGATTCCGGAGAGCTTCCAGCCCCGGGTTAGCTGATTGCTCTTTTTGACCAGCTCGTCGAAGGGAAGCTCGTAGGTATAGCTGCCGGAGAAGTTATGCGTCATGTCGTAAAGGGACAGGGCGCGAGGGGCAAGGACTTTGCCGTTGGGATAGAGAATGACCTGTTCGCCGAATCCCGAGCCGTTGTCCATAGCCTTGCTGTAGGTGTAGCTCAGCAGAATAGAGAGGCGTCCGCTGACCTGGCGAAGGGTGGTTTCGAGGGCATTATAACCGGAGTTGCCGATGTCGAGCTGTACGCCGTTGCCCTTGAACAGATTACCGAAGGGCGCGCGGGTGCCATTGACGGTGCCACCAGCAGCAGGAGAGTAGATCTTGTTTTCGCCATTTTGCTTGCACCTCGAGGTGCCGGGCATGACCTCGCTGGCCTGGCTCAGGCTAAGGCACAGCGCCGGATTGCCGGGGTTATTGTCGGCGTTGAGGATCAAATGGTGGGCGAAGGTGCCGACGTAGTCGACGGTCCACACGGTGTTAGTGGCAACCTGGCGCTGTACGGATAGATCGACGTGCTCGGAGTAGGGACTGGGCGAGTCCACCAACGGGCTGCGGATGCCGGAGATGGGCTCGAATTCGGCCCAGTTAATGTTCGCGTTCGAGGTGGGCGGAGGCAGAGGAAAGCGCTGGCCATTGTTGGTGCCGTCGGACCGGCTGATGAAAGGCATGGAGAACAGCGGCGGCTCCGGAGGGGTGTAGTGAAAGCCGTAGGGCGCGGCAGAGAAGCTGTAGACGGAGGAGCCCTCGATGTTGGTGTAGTAGAGGCCGTAGCCGGCGCGGATGCTGCTCTTGCCGTGGTCGCCAAAGACCGAGTGCAGGAAGCCGGAGGAGAAATCGGGCGAATACGCCAGACCGAGCCGGGGACCGAAGTCGTTCCAGCGGATGTTGGCCATGTGTTGCGGAATGCCGGGATCTCCGGGAAAGTCGTAGCCCAGAGGAGCGGTGGGAAACTTTGCCGATTGTTTTCCGGCGATCAGCACGGGTTCGTTATCTTTTGCGGCAGCCCAGTAGGGATCCACATCCCAGCGCAGCCCGTAATTCAAGGTGAAATTGCGCGACACATGCCAACTGTCTTCTCCGTAAGCGCCGGTATAGAAGTTTCTAAGGTCGACAGAGGCGGGTGTGGCCTGGAAATAGGAGTCGGGGGCGCCGAGCAACATGTCGGCTAAGTCGATGCCGGTTTCGCCACCGTAGAACTGAAAGTAGAGCTTCATGTTCGCGCGGGAGAAACCGATCAGATCCCAGTGGTAGTCAGCGCCGAACTTGAGCGAATGGTTCCCGATCACCTTGGTGAAGTCGTCCTGGACCTGGTAGGTGTCATTGAGCTGCGCGAGGCGCGATTCGGGAGGGCCGACGGTGTAGTTGTTGAACAGGACGGTGGGATAGTTCTCGAACTGGGTGGTGAGCTGGGCGATGCCGCCGTTCTGCGGCGAGGCGAATCCGAGAGAGGCGAGGGAGGGACCGCTCTTAGTGGAGCCGGCGATGTTTTTGTTGCGGAAGAAGCTGGCGGTGAACTGATTCACAGTGGTCGCATTGAGAGTAGTGGCAAGACCGAGAGTGGCCAGTTTGGCGCTGCCCACTGAGGTGTCGGGGAAGCCGGGGACATTGGAGCCGTCACTGTTGTCGTAGGGCGATACGTTGTTCCAGGGGTCGTCGAAATAGTAGGCAGATATCTGGCCCCTGCGGGTATTGACGTCGAAGCGGAGTCCGCCTTTATCGTCCTGGATAGTTTGCGGATTTACGGATGTGTTGAAGTAGATACCCGAGTTGGCCTGTGGGATGAGAGAAAGGATGTTAGGACTAACCGGGTCCCACGCTGCCTTTGGAATGACGGCATTGGGGAAGACGCAAACCGATGAACTCGTACATCCGGCCGTGTAATACGGCTCCCCATCTGTGACGGTGTAACCCAGGCGGTTGCTCAGAAGACTGGCCCAGTAGGTGCCGTTGACAGCCGCGCCTTCGAGGGTGCTCTCATCGTCGGACGAGGAGAAGTCTCCCGTTCTTTCCGCAGCCGTCGGCACAAGGACGTTGCCGGTCGGGTCGCCAATGTTCAGCCGCGTGCCCTGGTAGTCGACGAAGAAGAAAGTCTTATCGCGGAGAACGGGGCCACCGAACGTGCCGCCAAACTGATTCTGATGCCAAACTGGGCGGGGACCCCCAAAGAAGTTCGCCGCATCCAGGTCCGTATTCCGCAGGAACTCAAAAACGTCGCCATGAAACTCGTTGGTTCCGGACTTGGTGACGACATTGACCTGTCCGCCGGCATAGTTGCCATACTCCGCGCCCGCGTTGCTGGTGATGATGCGGAACTCGCCGATGGAATCGAGATTGGGAACCATGGTCGTTCCCCCGCCATCGCCTTCGACGACGTTAGCGCCGTTGACCATGAAGCCGCTGTTAATGTCGCGGGCGCCACCCATGGAGAGCAGGCCGTTGTCCTGGTAGCTGGAGGGCTGCAGGTCGCCATACTGCGACGTCGAGATCGGTACGACGCCCGGCTGGAGTTGGAGAAGGTCGGTGAAGGCGCGGCCATTCAGCGGCAGGTCGGTCATTTCCTTCTGGCCGATCACTTCGCCGATCTGGCTCGTTTCCGTATCCACACGGACCGCGGATGAGGTGACGGTGACGTGTTCCTGGGCGCTGCCGACCTTCAGATCGGCGTCGACGGTGAGGCTGGTGTCCACATTGATAACGAGGTTGGTCTCGCTGAATTGCGCGAAGCCGGCTTTCTGGAACGTGATCTCGTAGGTACCGACGTCCACGGCGGGGAGGCTATAGAAACCGGCCGAGTCGGTAGTGGTGGTCTGGATGACACCGGTCTGAAGATTGCGAAGCTGGACGCTCACTCCAGGAACGACAGCCTCCTGCGGATCGCGCGCCGTTCCGGAGATACTTCCAGTGACCTTTGCAAAAACCGAAGTCGCGGCAACAGCGAGAAAGAAAACGAGCACCGCGCACTTGAGCCCACGGACAAGAAATCTCGGAATGGCTGAGATCGCAGAAAGTCGATATTCCGATCGGGGCCCCGGTCCACTCTGTTCATTTTTCATGTCGCTTGTCCTTTCCTTCGAGACCGCGGAACGCGGGTCTTGCTCTCGTTGGGCAACCACGCTGCAAATCCTTCACGGAATTAAGCAGCTGTTTGCAGCGCATACCGCTTAGCTCCCGGGATGACCGCCTGGGTTACCGGAAGGAATTTCTGAATTTCGCTGACGATTGCTTTGCCGGTCGTGCACATTCAAGGCGGAATTCTCGCCACTATGGCACCTATTCTTATCGGGTGTCAATCAGAATCCTTGTTTTTCCGGTATTTTCGGATATATTGCTTTATTTATGAAATAATTGCTCCCGCCGAATGTTGCTTCCAAGCTCGAACTGGCATAGTATGGCCCCCCATGGCGAACAATCGATTTTGCAGGGAGATTTCGCGGCGCGAGATCCTGCGATTGTCGGCGGCCGGAGCAACCGCACTGGCCGCGCGCAGCCTCTTCCCCTCTTCGCTCCTTGCAAACGAGGACGCCAGCGTCTCCGCCCAGGAAGCGCCCGCCGGTGTCAGCCTCTACGCCCGCCTGGTAAAGGCCTGGTGCGATGGATTGCTGGAGCACCAGATAGCAGAACCCAATGACCCAGCCCTGGTCGGCGGCTTTCTCTGCCCAGCCTGCGCGCTCATCCACGGCCGCTGCTCCGATGCCGTCTATCCCCTCCTGCATATGGCGCACGCGACGGGAGACGCGAAGTACCTGCAAGGCGCGCAACTGGTCTATGACTGGTCAGAACGGCAGGTGAGCCGATCCGACGGTAGCTGGGTTAACGACGTCAGCCTCCAGGACTGGCAGGGAATCACCGTTTTCCGCGCCGTCGCCATTGCCGAGGCGCTGCATCATTACGGATCGCTGCTCGACCCCGGCACTCGGCAGCGCTGGACCGACCGTCTGGCGCGAGCGGTGAAGTTTCTCGATGGGTTTATCACCATTGAGACGGGAAATATCAACTATCCGGCCTCCTCTACTTATTGTTTTGCTCTCTGCAGCCAGGTACTGGGCGAGCCGCGATATCTCGATCGAGCAAGAAATCTGGCTCACACCTGCCTCGACTATATAAGTCGACCAAATCATCTGATCTACGGAGAAGGGCACCCCATCCGCGAACTTAGCCCAAAGGGCTTTCGGCCGGTCGACCTTGGCTATAACGTCGAAGAATCCCTGCCCGGCCTGGCTTTGTATGCCACCCTGACCGCCGATCAGGAAGTACTGGAACACACCATTACTGCTATGCGATCCCACATGGAGTTTATGCTCCCGGACGGTGGATGGGATAACAGCTGGGGGTGCCGGAACTATAAGTGGACCTGGTGGGGAAGCCGGACAAGCGATGGGTGCCATCCCGCATACATATTGTTGGCGAAGTACGATCCACGCTTCCGGGAGATTGCGCAGCGCAATGTGGAGATGATGGCGGCGTGCACCCAGAACGGCCTGCTCTACGGAGGACCGGACTATTTCATTCACGGAGATCTGCCGTGCCTCCACCACGCGTTCACCCATGCCAAAGCGCTAACAACGGTGCTCGACCATGACGAACATCCTGAACCGGAGGCGCGGGTTTCCCTTCCTCGTGATGAGCCTTACGGCCTGAAATCATTTCCGGAGGTGGGTACTCATCTGGCTGCGGTGGGGCCATGGCGTGCCACGGTGACAGAATACGACTGGAAAGAGCCTGGAGAAGAGGATGGCCACGTCACCGGTGGCTCGCTGTCTCTGCTGTTCCATCAGAAACTCGGACCAATTCTCACCGCCAGCATGACCGAGTACGAATTAATCGAGGCGCCGAACCAGCAGGGATTTATCGACGCCCCCCACATGCCGCTAACACCACGTGTCGAGTACGTCACCAAAGCGGAAACATACACGAGCTTCAGCGATTTTCAAGCGGTGCTCAAAGTGACCCACCTGCGCAACGAGGTCCTGTTTGACGCACAGGGCCGTCTGTTGAGTGCGAGTCACGTACCGGTACCCACGGGCGGCGTGCGGTATCACATGATCTACCGCGTGACGGAATCGCTGGTGCAGATCCATGCTTCTGCGACCGCGCCCCCCGCCTTGGCCGGAAAGCTGCAGTTCGTTCTTCCCGTTATTTCGCGAAGCGATGAGCACGTAGAACAGGGTGACCGCGCTTCGATTCGCGTTTCGAAGCCGAAAGGCAGCCTTATCGTTCGCACGAGCGCCCCCGGCGGCTTCGAAACATTGCCGAAGGAAAGAACCTTCAACCTGATTCCCGGGTTCGAGTGCCTGCCCGTCATCGTTCCGATGCGTCCGGGCGAGGAGATCCACGTTGAATTGGAAGCGGTTCTGACGTCGTGAGGCCCAGCCCCAAGACAGTCCGGTTGTCGCGGGGGCAAATGTTTTGCGCATTTCGCGGGTAGGTGACCAGCCCAAATGACAGAAAGAAACATCATCGATCGCCGCAGTTTCATAACCGGTTGTGCTGCGACATACCTTCTCCAAAACACGCCACGCACACTGGCAGCGCAGAATACTCACGTTGAAGCCGCGACCCTCTCGCTGGATACTTCCGCGCCGCGCATTCCGCTGCCTGCCGACTTTGCCGGACTGAGTTATGAGTCGGCGCAACTTGCCCATCCAGGATACTTTTCCCGGGAGAACAAGTCGCTGGTCGCTCTGGTACGACAACTCGGATCCAGCGGCGTGCTGCGGATTGGCGGAAGCACGAGCGATTACGACACCTGGAAGCAAGAGCAGATCTCACGAGCTCCATCCTGGAGCGAGCCGGCCAACCCTGATAACGGACAGGGCTCGACCGTGCGTGCGGTTGTTACGGAGACGGCCATCGACGAACTCAGGGGATTTCTCGATGCGACCGGCTGGACGGCGATCTATGGCCTCGATCTCGGCCATGGCTCCCCAGAAACTGCGGCTGACGAGGCTGCCTATGTCGTGAAGAGACTCGGTCCGAGGCTAAAAGCTCTGCAGATGGGCAATGAGCCGGACCTGTTTTCGAGAGACATTCGGAAATCCACTTACAATTACGCTGACTATTTTGCGGAATGGCAGAGATTCGCCGCTGCGATTCACCGGCGCACGCCGGACGCACCCCTCGCGGGGCCGGATATTACAGATCAAATTAGCTGGGTCGATCAATTTGCCAGGCAAGCCACCGGGATCTGCCTTCTCACCAGCCATTACTATGCGGAGGGCCCGCCGGAAAGCCCGGACTCCGACATAGCTCACCTCTTGCACCCCGGTCCTGAGCTTAAAAAGAGCATGCAGCATCTTGTTGCGGTCGGCCGCTCTATCCATCTTCCCTACCGGATGGCCGAGGGAAATTCGTGCTACAACGGCGGCAAGCCGGGGGTGAGCGATGCGTTTGCCTCCGCGCTCTGGGGCGCCGACTTCATGCTGCTCCTGGCTCAGCTCGGCGTCTCCGGCGTCAATCTTCACGGAGGCGGCCGAGGTTTTTACACCCCGATCGCAGGGGGCGGCAGCGCTCCTTTCCAGGTGCGCCCCCTCTATTACGGCATGCTTGTCTTTCGCGCATTCGCTTCTGGTTCGCTCGTTCCATGCAAACTCGACGCCGGGGGAATAAATGCGACGGCCTATGCATGCATCAACCCTGAAGGACGACTGGCGCTCGCGATTCTGAACAAAGATGTGGGTCACGACCTTCACCTGAAACTGGGGGATGACGTGTTACACCGGCCTTCGCGCGAGATCACGATGGTAGCTCCCGGTGTCGGTAGCACAACCGATGTAACGCTGGGCGGCCAGACGGTCTCCCAGGTCGAGTGGCGCCCCGCATGGTCGTCGCCCAGCCTTCGCACAGAGCTCGTAGTACCGCGAGCCAGCGCACTCCTGCTGGAGTTTGACGGGATAATCCTGTGAGACACGCAGCCACACAACTGAATCACGCTCTGCTTTCAATGAGCTGTTCAGGGGAACACGAATGATGCAGGAGAACATCACACTGAATGGAGTATTCGCGGTTCCTCCGTTGGCGCGCGCGGCGGACCCCCGCCGAAGCATCGACTTTGACGAAAACGCCAGAATCGTACATCGCATTACAGAAGCCGGCATCAGCCGATTGATCTACGGCGGCAATGCATTTTTCTACCATGTAACATTGCGCGAATATGAGCAGGTTCTCGAATGGCTGAACCACATCCAGCGCGACGGGATATGGTTCATCGTAAGTGCCGGTCCTTCGTTCGGCCGGCTGATGGATCAGGCTCTTCTGCTGCGAAGGTTTGGCGTCTCATGCGTGATGGTGCTTCCCTGCGGAGATCCGCGTGATCCGACCGGGATCCGTCAGGGCCTGCGAGAATTCGTCGAAGCCTCAGGAGCCCGCATTATTGCCTACATCAAAGAAGAATCCAATCTCGGCAGCGATCCGGAGCGTGACCTGGATATGTTGGGTGAGTTAGTCGATGATGGGCTCTGCATCGGCATCAAATACGCAGTCGTTCGTCAGGATCCCAGGATCGATCCTTATCTGGAAGCGCTTCTCCAAAGAGTAGATCGCAGCAAAGTCATCAGCGGCATTGGTGAAAGGCCAGCCGTCATTCATTTGCGCGACTGGCGACTCCCAGGATTTACCACCGGCTCGGGATGCATCGCCCCTTCCCAGTCGTCGGCAGTTTTCGCCGCGTGCGAGCGCAGGGATTTCAACCATGCTGAGCAACTGCGCGAGCACTTTCTCCCTCTCGAAGACAGGCGCGATCAGTGGGGTCCAGCGCGAGTGCTCCATCACGCGGTAGAACTAGCAGGCATCGCGAAGACGGGTGCTATTCCGCCGTTTGTATCACCGCTTTCCGCAGAGCAACAGAAATGCATCCAGGCAATCGTCCAAAAGCTGATTGCTCGAGAAAACAAGTAGCTCGCAAGTTACATCGCGCAGAGGCGCGGAACGGAGGCGATAGCAGCATGAACGAGTCTGCCAGCAAGCACGCCGGTCTGCCGCTCTTCGGTTTGCGCGGCATTCTTGTCTTCTGGATGTTCGTCCTGAGCGCCATTGCCTACGTGGATCGCGTCAACATTTCGATTGCCGGCCAAGCGATTGCGAAGGAGTTTCATCTAAACAACATTCAACTCGGCTGGGTGTTCAGTGCCTTTGTTCTTGGATATGCGTTTTTTCAGGGTCCGGCCGGCCGTCTCGCCGATCGTGTGGGCCCGCGTCTCGCTCTTGCCTTTGGTGTCCTGTGGTGGGGCGTCTTCTCGGCGGCGGTCACCCTTGTCTCAGCTCATCTGGCTTTGCTGATTCCCTGCCTCATTGCGATTCGATTCTTACTTGGTGCTGGTGAAGCCGTCGTCTATCCAGCGACGAATTGCGTGGTCTCCCGATGGATACCGTCGTCGGAGCGAGGAATCGCGAACGGCATCATCTTTGCAGGCGTTGGTTTCGGCGCCGCCGTTACACCGCCTGTTATCACACTTGTCCTTTTGCACTATGGCTGGCGCGCATCGTTCTGGCTTAGCGCCCTGGCCGGTGTTGCCGCAGGCCTGGTATGGTTTGCCATCGCCCGCGATTCTCCCGCCAAGCATCCGTGGGCATCCGCGGAGGAGAAGGCGTTCATCCGCGCCGATCCCTCTACCCACGAGTGCGGACCGGGGATTCAAAGGCTGTCGTGGTCCAGCATTGTGGGCAACCGTAACGTTCAGGCGATGACCCTGAGTTACTTCACCTATGGATACGTAACTTATATCTTCTTCAGTTGGTTCTTTATCTACCTGAGCGCCGTCAGAGGCTTGAGCCTGAGACAAAGCTCTTATTACACTTCGCTTCCCTTCCTGGCTATGGGGATAGGTGCGCCCCTGGGCGGCTGGATCAGCGATTGGCTGACGCGAAGGTTTGGCAAGCGCGTGGGGCGATGCGGCTTGGCGTGCGTGGCCATGACCCTGTGTGGGTTGTTCATCGCCCTGGGAACCCAGGTGACAAGCCTTGCGCTGGCCACCGTTGTTCTTGCCGGCGGCGTCGGAGCGCTCTATGTCTCGCAGAGTTCTTTCTGGTCGGTCAGTGCGGATCTCGGTAAAGAGAGTGCCGGCTCGCTTTCCGGCGTCATGAATATGGGCTGCCAGCTGGGCGGCGCCATTACCGCTTCTCTCACTCCGGCCATTGCCAATCGATTTGGGTGGACTACTTCCTTTGTTGTAAGCGCGGCTCTGTGCGTTGCGGGTGGAATGCTATGGCTGGCGGTGGACCCTGAAGGAGCCCCCGAGCGGACTTACGGAGCCGCGGACGGCGGAATCAGGGGGCTGATGGAAGAAGTCCCTCCCGCCTGGCCACCTCGTAGATAGTCGTCAGACCCTGGAGGAATGCGTCATCGCGCTGCTCTTCGGAGACCACGGTGACGCGGAGGTCAGATTCCGATAGCATGCGTTGCCAGGCAGAGGCCAGCGAGGCCGGACCGACGAGGCTGACTTCCCTCAGTTCGCGGCCAGCGTCGTTGCTCTGGAAGGCTTCCAGATCGGCCTGAAGGAACACGCCGTAGAGAAAAGCAAGCCGCTGAGATTCGTCGCCCTGCTCCGCCTGCTCGAGCAACCGGATGCAAAACAAGGCGCGGGTCACACCGGAGCGGCGATATTCGCGACGACCGAGGGCGAACCACTCGGGGTCGAGCGATGTGGGGCGCATCTGCGGCAACCCTGAGGCAAGCAGCGTCTGCGACTGAACCGCGTGGATGATCTCGCCGGTTAGGCTCGACCGGCTTCCGGCGATGCGGCCTTCGCGATCGACGAAGATCCATTTCCAGTGAGAGCCAAGGTTCAGAACGGCGCCCGGCGCCCTGGCATGTCCTGCAGCCAGCAGACCGATACAAAGAGCTTCCTCGCCGCGCATCATATCGGAGAGCAGAGCCGACTCCACATCGGAACCCCGTGCCGCCGTTTTCACGCCCGGCACAAGAAACAGCGTCACATCGCAGGATGCGCCGACACGAATCGCCTGCATAGGTCGCGCGAGGTCGATGATAGCCGCAGGCGCCGCGACGTGAGGAATTTCGAGCAGACCCTGAGCAGAGGTAATCATGCCGGCGCCAATGCCGTATCTGGGCAAAGTCGGAATTCCAGCTTGCAGCCCAATTTGTCCCACCTCTGCCATGAGACGATCCAGCCGCTCCCGCAAAACTGGGACAGGCAAACTCTTGGCTACATCGCGAACCCCAAAATCTGCTGATGCCCGCGCCCAGCAGCGCCCGTTCTCCGTCAACCACACGCGACAGCGCGTACTGCCCATGTCCACCAGGTACAAAGGTTCGATCGTGCTCATGCGTTTCTCTTGGGAACCAGCTCGACAAAGCGCCGGGCGCGCTGGCGCAGATTGGCCCAGCCGTCCAGATCGGACTCGTCGCTTCGCACCAATTCGGAGCCCACAGCGACCGCCCATGCGCCGGCCTCGAAATAGCGGGAGATGTTCTCGAAGTTGATGCCGCCGGTTGGAATGAGACGCACGCCGGGAAGCGGACCGCGAAGAGCGCGCACATAATCCGGGCCCAGGGTGACGGCCGGAAACAGCTTCACCGCGTCTGCGCCGCACTCCATTGCCTCGAGAATTTCGGTCGGACTATAAGCTCCGGGAAAAACCGCCAGACCTGCGTCGCGCGCGTTCGCGATCACCGCGGCATTCGTGTTCGGCGCGACCATGAAGCACGCGCCCGCGTCTGCGGCCGCGGCGACATGCTCCGTGTTCAGAACCGTGCCTACGCCAACAGCGACCTGAGGTCCGAGCGCATCCGCCATGCGGCGGATCACCAGCGCGTACTCGGGCGAGACGGTTGAGACCTCAAGGGCGCGCACGCCGCTTTCGAGCAAAGCACGAGCCAGCGAAACTTCGCGACCGCGGAAGTCTCCGCGGAGGATGGCGATCAACCGGTGTTCCTGGACAACGCCAGGCACTTCGTCTCGTGTCATGCAAGCCCTTCTGACCACCCCGGGCGCGCAACTCAGCGGCTGCAGTACGGAGTCGATAAATCTCATGCCCGCTCACTACGTAGAGACACAGGATCGAATCATCCGGGGTCACGCCAACCCACGTACCGATGCGCCCCGAAAACTTGCTGAACTCCGACAGATGACGGCTGGCAAAACCCTTGTCGTTGAGCGAGAATCGGATCACCTCGGGCCGCTCGCCGCTCGGCCGGCTGGCGTAGTGACGGTTCGCACCTCGCGCCCCACCTGGGCGGCAATCTCTTTCCAGAAATCCAGCCTCTCTGTAGCAGGCGTTTGTCGTTGCCCAGGTAGCGCACGGACACCTATACTGCGGCAAACGATCAAAGCTGTCAAAAGATGACTATTCGTGCCTTGCGCTTTTGTGTGTCGCTTTTTTACGGGAGCCGTTGGTGTCGTGTGTCCCGGCGAAATCGGCGGCGATCTTTGCTCCGGAAATTTCACGGAGACTCAGGACGATCGAATCACGTGCGCAAGATGTATTTCTCCTTTCGTTTCCCGAAGATCGCCTTCCGGTCCTTCGTCTTAGTCTGGATCGCCGCCGCAACGATTCAGGCGCAGACTTCGCCCGAATCCTCCGTCCCAAGTCAGGAAGCAAACGGCCCGTCTGTTCCCGCTTCTTTACAGCTCCCCTATAACTCCACCGGGTTCACATGCGAGTCGCGCACCTCCGCGGTGACGCCCCCTGCATTGCTTCCACCCTCGTTGCAGTCTCTGGGCGAAAACTCACAATTTCATCCTCCGCTTCAGGACCTAAAGCCGCTTTGCCCCGAGGGTTTCGTCCCCATCCCGCTCTCTCACAGCACCCAGTACTTCATCAAAGGTAATCCACTTATCGGTTCCTATAGAGCCCCAGGCCCTGCCCATGCGCTTCCAAACAACTTTGTTAATAACAATCTATTGCTCTCGTTCGCACAAGTTTACCAACCGAGCGACCACTCGGCGCAAACACAGATTCCTGTCGTGAGTTCCACCAGCCCCCCTTGCAATGGGGTGGCATGGTATGGCTCGTGCTTCTATTACGCCGCTGCGGCCGAATCGCTTCTGGCTGATGGCGGCGGCATGACCATCGAAATCGAATCTCCGGCAGTGGTCAGCGGAGGCGGGGGCGATCATTCGATTGCCGAGATTGCTGTCGAGGGAGCCAGTAGCAGCCTCGACGACGTTGAGATGGGCTTCAGCCTCTCACCCCAACAATGGGGAGACAACAATCCCCACCTTTTTGTCTATCACTGGGTTGATGCCGCCCAAACCTGTTATGACACCTGCGATTGGAATCAATACAGCAATACCTGGTATCCAGGGATGGACCTCTCCCAGTTACTCGGTCAACAAGTTTACGCTGGCTGGGTGCACTTTCAGGGTGCCTGGTGGGCTTGGTTCAATGATCAGTGGCTGGGTTACATCAACGATTCGGTCTGGAGCGATACCTTCACACAATCTGAAGTTATCCAATGGTACGGCGAGGTTGCATCAAGCGAAGGTATTCCACCTCTCACCCAAATGGGAAACGGGCAATTCGCTGAAAACTCAACAGCGGCGACCTTGTCGACTTTGTGTGATGTCAACGTCAGCCAGTGGACCTATTACTACCGGGAACAGCAACTCACGAGTTCGATTACTCAGGTAAGCTACTACGACATGATCAACCACTCGAACTTTGGCGCAGTTCGTTATGGTGGCCCAGGTCAGACTGCCCAAACCGCTCCAGCTGTGCTCGTAACTCCGTCCCCTTCCAGCATCGCGTCGACGCAATCGCTCGCAGTAACCGCAGCGGTAAACGGCAGCAATGGCGATCCGATTCCCACTGGCTCAGTCACGCTGACCAGCGGTAGCTACGTTTCTGCCGCTGCCCCTCTGACCGGCGGCAACGGCACGATTATCGTGCCCAGTGGATCGCTGCCGAGCGGGACAGACACGCTCAAGGTCGCATACTCAGGTGACAGTGACTACGAGATAGCAGCCGGGGCAGCCGAGATCACGGTGACGACTGCGGGGAGAAGCGCGCCGACGCTAACTGTCGCACCCCCTACAACCAGCATCACAACTGCTCAGAGTTTGACGCTAACAGTGACGGTGGCCGGGACACCCACCCCCACCGGCTCGGTAACGCTGAGCGGTGGGGGGTACACTTCGGCGGCTACAATGCTCAGCGGCGGATCGGCACGATCAAGGTCACGCCCGGGTCGCTGGCGATCGGAACTTATCTCCTGACCGCAACCTACACGCCCGACACTACCAGTTCCTCAATTTATATCAGCGCCTCAGGCACAGCCGTGGTAACGGTCACACCGACCGAAATGCCAACCGTCAGGGTGACTCCCTCCGCAACCAACATCACCACCGCGCAAAACCTCTCCGTGACCGTGGCCCTCAGCGGCGGTTCCGGCAATCCAACCCCCACCGGCTCCTTCACGCTGACCGGCGGCGGTTACACTTCGCCAGCTACGACCTTGACCGCAGGCTCGGCGACTATCAACATCCTGGCCGGATTGCTCGCCACCGGCTCCGACACGCTAACCGCAACCTACACGCCGGACTCCTCCAGTTCCTCCACTTACAACAGTGCCGCCGGTTCAGCAACCGTCACCGTCACGCAGGCACCCACTCCGACATTCTCCCTGACGAATACCAGCAACATCACGGTCACCGCTGGCGACTCCACCGGTAACACCACAACCACCACCGCGACCCCATCCAACGGATTCATCGGCGCCATCACCCTCGCCTGCGCCATCACCGCGAGCCCGGCCAATGCAGTCCACCCGGTCACCTGCAGCTTGCCCTCGCCCGTCACCATCGCAGGCGCCACGGCAGCCACCGCAACCCTCACGGTGAACAGCACAGCGGCGACCAGCAGCGCACTCGAGTCCCCCTTCCGCTTCCTCGCACCCAGCGGCGGAGTCGCTCTCGCCATCCTCTACTTCCTCGGCGTTCTTGCACGTCGGCGTAGCTGGCGCGGATTCCTAGCCGGACTTGTAATTCTCTTCGCAGTGGCAGCGGTCGGCTGCGGCGGCGGCGGTAGCTCCAACTCGCCTCCACCTTCGGGCGGGACAACACCCGGCGCCTATACCGCCACCGTCACTGGCACATCCGGCAACCTAACCCAAACCACCGCCGTAACCGTCAAGGTGAACTAAGCACGTCCGCCTTCAGTCCCGGAGCAATCGCGGCACACTTCTGAACGCTGTACGCGATCCGCAGTTCTGAGCGCTGAACGCTAAAGAAGGTACCCTCAAACGCCCTTTTTCAACGGCTCCCAAACATATTTGTGAATCTGCAAACTCAACCGGCCCGGAACCCCATCCTCCAGCATCCACTCCACCAGTTCCCTCGGATCAAGCAGACAATTCGCTGTGCTCCGCTCCCCGGACGGCGTCTTCGAGAACGCAGGAGACAACAGCACCTGTCCGGCCCGCCGCTCCACTCCATGCTCTCGAATGAAATCCCGCACGAATTCATAATCGTCACGGTTCACAATTACAAATTTCACCTCGTCGCGCTCTGTCAGACATTCCAAATTCGACAAGCGGAAGCTTCCCGCCTCGCCCGAGCCCGGACACTTCACATCCACAATCTTGTGTACCGCGCTCGGAACTCGCTCCAGCGGCCGCTCCCCGCTCGTCTCGACCATCAGCTCGTAACCCAATCCCAGCAGACGTGACATCAGCGGCACCAGTTCCTTCTCCTGCAGCAACGGCTCGCCCCCGGTGAACTCCACCAGCCGCACCGGCGTCAGCTTCTCAATCTCCGCCACTACCTCATCCTCTGATAATTTGTAACCGCCAGTGAACGTATATTCCGAATCGCACCACGCGCAGCGCAAATTGCACCCCGCCAGCCGCACAAAAATGCACGGGACCCCGGCAAAACTCGACTCACCCTGGATAGATTTGTAAATTTCGATCAGATACACGGACCATCACTTCATTTCTGTTTGTTCCGCGAAGCCGCGCGCGACACAAAAAACGAAAACACCGCTACCAGAATAATCAGGCCCGTTCCGCACGCAAGCCCCAGCCAATAATGATTCTCCATCTTTGCCGAACTCCGGTTCCCCGCTCGCCGCTACTCGTAATACGTCGCCGTCGTCGTGTCCGTCTCGTAGATCGTGCAGTCCTTAACCCGCACCCGCCCGCTCGTCATCGCGCTCAGCTGCCGGTTCGTCTCGTCGTAGAAATACCGTGCCAGGTTCTCCGCCGACGGGTTGATCTCCGTGAAAGGCTCCAGCTCGTTCAGCATCTGGTGATCGATCCTCTCGATCACCGGCTTCATTACCTGCTTCAGATCGCGAAAATCCAGCAGCAGCCCCGCGCCATCCAGCGTCTCGCCGCACAGCGTAATCCGCACCTTGTAGTTATGCCCGTGCGGATTCTCGCACTTCCCCTTGTAGTTCCTCAGATAGTGCCCCGACGAAAACCCGCGCTCCACCGTTACTTCATACATAATTGTTAGCTTCTTCCTGGAACCCGCCTGCGCATTCCTTTCATTCTATCTGTCGCCAGCATCAGTCCCACGCCGCCCGCGCCGCCTCTCCCGCAGCTCCTCGTTCCGCCGATCCACCTGCTCGAACATCGCCGTCATCACCCCCAGCAGCGCTACCATCAGCCCGCCCACTGTCAGAAACAAAGCGGTCGTCTTCCAAAGCGTCCCATTCGCCGGCAATGCAGGCTGCATGCGCCCAGGCGTCAGCGACATCGCGAAGCACACCACCGCAAACAGCAGCAGCACACCCGCCAGAATGTACAAATTCCGAGCCACCCGCCAGTCTACCGAAGCGCTGTTCCCTGTACCCTGTCCTGTGGACATCTCCATCGTCATCCTCGATGACAACCCAGGCAGCCTCGATCTCCTTTCCACGGCCCTGGCCCGCGAAGGTGTCATCATCCACACCGCATCGCGTCCCACCGAAGCGCTCGACCTTATCCGCCAGCACCACCCGCAGCTCGTCCTCACCGACCTCGTCATGCCCGAGATGTCCGGCCTCGACGTCCTCAACCGCATCATGGAAATTGCCCCCGCCACCGACGTCGTCCTCATGACCGCGCACTACACCACCGAAACCGCGGTCCAGGCCATCCGCAACGGCGCCGCCGACTACCTCGAGAAGCCCATCCGCCTCCCCATCCTGCGCGAGCGCGTCGGCCGCCTCATTGAAGACGCCCGCCGCCGTCAGCAGCTCGGCTCCGACTCCGAATTCGAAGGCATCATCGGCTCCAGCCCGCGCATGGCCCAGATGTTCGCCCGCATGCGCCGCATCGCGCCCCACTACCGTTCCGCACTCATCCAGGGCGCCACCGGCACCGGCAAAGATCTCGTCGCCCGCGCCCTCCACGCGCGCAGCGCAGTCAAAGGCCAGTACGTCGTCCTCAACTGCTCTGCCGTCGTCGAAACCCTCTTCGAGAGCGAGCTCTTCGGCCACGTCCGCGGCGCATTCACCGGAGCTGATCGCGATAAGCCTGGCCTCTTCGAAGCCGCCAACGACGGCACCCTCTTCCTCGACGAAATTGGCGACATGCCCATCGCCACCCAGGCCAAGCTCCTCCGCGCCCTCCAGAACCAGGAGATTCAGCGCGTCGGCTCGCTCCAGTCGCGCCGCGTCAACGTCCGCGTCATCGCCGCCACCCACCGCAATCTTCGCCAGGCCGTTGCCGACCGCCTCTTCCGCGAAGACCTCTACTACCGCCTCGCCATGGTCGAAATCGACGTGCCCTCCCTCGCCGAGCACAAAGAAGATTTGCCCCTCCTCATTCAGCACTTCGTCGCGAAATTCTCCCAGCAATTCGGCAAACACATCCGCGGCGTCACCCCCCGCGCCAGCCTCGTCCTCGAGCGCCACCCCTGGCCCGGCAATGTTCGCGAACTAGAAAACGCCATCGGCCACGCCGCCATGATGGCCGAGTCCGCAGAAATCGACGTCGCCGATCTCCCCGTCGTCCTCGCCGAACCCGCTCTCACTCCGCCCGCCGACCCCGCACCGCATGCCGCCGCAGCCGGACACGCGCCTGAGCCGGCGCAACCGACAGCGCACTCCGTCGCGATCGCCGAAGACGCGCCCCTCGCCGAACACGAACGCCAGCTCGTCGCCAGTGCACTGGAAAAAGCGCAGGGCAATCAATCCCAGGCCGCCCGAGCTTTAGGCATAGGCCGCGACGCCCTACGCTACAAAATGAAAAAGTACGGCCTCCTGCAATGATCCGCGTTAGGATGGCCCATTCCATAGCGACGGCAGCAGCAGTCGGCCTGCTGTTCACCATCGCGGCACCCTTCTGCCGGCCCGTAGCAGCTCAGACGCTAAAGATCAGATTGATCAACGGCAAAAGCAGCAAGCCGATGGGCAACAGGAGAATCACCGTCAAGTCGGTGACGGACCTGGAGTCTTCAGTAATTGTGGTCGATGACCGTGGCGTTGGAGTCCTACCCCTCACACCCGGCACTCAGGAATTTCTGCTGCTCGGGGGGCCAAAATCTGACAGCGAGCCGTACCGGATCGCCTACATCGATCCAATGATCCCCCGATGCGACGAATCAAAGTTGCAGATGTGCAGGCAAACGGATACGTCCCCGGAGATACATGTGGACACCACACAGCCACGGCGCGCCCAGGGGAGATTGTGTTTTGGGCACGACCCATGCCATGGTGGGTACCCGATATGCAGTAGGTTCTATCGTCACCAAGAGACGCGACGCTCTGAGACCTCGACCGCAGCCCTCAAGCGCTCTCTTCCCGCTCCAGCGCCCGATCCGCAGCATCCTTCAGCATCCGAGCCACAGTCTCCCGCAAAACCTCCGGCCCCGCGGGCTTCGCCAGATAATCCGTGAACCCCGCCTCCAAAATCCGCTCCCGGTCCCCGCGCATCGCACTCGCCGTCAGCGCCAGCACCGGCAAATGCGCGAATCGCGCCTCGCTCCGCAGCGCTGCCAGCACCCCATAACCATCCAGCCCCGGCATCTGCAGATCCAGAAGAATCAAATCCGGATTCCCGCCCCGCGCCCGATCCAGCGCCTGCTCCCCATCCTCCGCTTCGATAACCGCATATCCCGCGCGCTCCAGCACCAAACGCAGCAACTCACGGCTGCTCGGCCGGTCGTCCGCAATCAGAATCAGAGGTTTTTCTACAGAAGCAGACATTATGCGCACTCAGCTTCAGCAATTCGCAACGACGCGAGCACACCGGCTTTTCAGATGATCTGGCTCTGGGGAGCGATGCAGCCATCCTACAACCCCGCAACAGCCGTGGGAAGCGTAAACGTAAACCGGCTTCCCTGCCCCGGCGCGCTGTCCACTTCCATCCACCCGCCATGCATCTGCACCAGCTCCTTCGTAATCGAGAGCCCCAACCCCGTTCCCTCCCTCACGCCGCGCGTCGTGTTCCCCACCTGATAAAACTTGTCGAAGATGTTCTCCTGCTCCTCCGTCGGAATCCCCACCCCCGTATCCCCTACCGTCACCCGCACAAATCCCGCTTCTCCCGTCATCTCGATCCACACCTTGCCCCCCTCCGGCGTGAACTTCACCGCGTTACTCAGCAGGTTGTACAGCATCTCCTTCACCCGCAGCGGATCGGCATCCACCAGCGAGTCCCGCTCCCCCCACTCCTCAATCTGGATCCCCTTCGCCGTCGCGCCCGGCCGGATCGCATCCAGCGCCTCGCCTACGCTCTGCGCCAGCGGATAAACCTCCCGCCTCAGCACCAGCTGCCCCGCCTCAATCTTGCTCAGATCCAGCACATCGTTGATCAGTTCCAGCAAATGCTCGCTGTCGCGATGAATGTGCCCCACGAACCGCTGCTGCGTCTCGCTCAGCGCGTCCTCCTGCAGCAACTCCGCAAACCCGATGATCGTGTGCAGCGGCGTCCGCAGCTCGTGGCTCATGCTCGCCAGAAACTCGCTCTTCAGCCGGTTCGCCCGCTCAATCTCCCGGTTCCGCGCCTCCAGTTCCGCCGTGTACTGCTGCTGCAGCCGCCGCACCTCGGTCTCCGCGCGCTTCCGCTCCGTTACGTCGCGAATCACCGCCGTCACGTGGATTCCGCCTTCTGTCTGGATCGGGCTCAGGCTGATCTCCACCGGAAACAGCGACCCATCCCGCCGCTTCGCGTGCAGCTCCAGCCCCGTCCCCATCGGCCGCGTCCGCGGATGCTCCAGATAGCTGTCCCGATGCCGGTAATGCGTGTGCCGGATCGCGTCCGGAACCAGCACGTCCACCGACTGCCCCAGCAGCTCATCGCGCACGTACCCGAACATCTCCTCCGCCACCCGGTTCACCATCACGATCCTGCCATCCGCCGATACCTCCGCAATCGCGTCCGGCGCCGCCTCCAGCAATTGCCGGAAGCGCCGCTCCAGCCGCGTCTGTTCCTCCGCCGCCAGCCGCTGCTCCCGCTCCGACATGTCGACATTCGTCTCCATCACGTGCGGCTCCGCCACTCCCAGCTCGCGGATCCACCGGCTCAGCAACATCACTCGCTGCCCTTTGCGCGTGCGGTGCAGCACCTCCCCCTCCCAGTGCCCATCGCTTTCCAGCGTCTTCGCAATCTCCTCCTGCGGCTCACCGAAGGTCGTCTGCAGCAGCTCGTGACTCACCCGCCCCACCGCCTCCGCCGCCGTCCATCCGTACAGCCGCTCCGCCCCCTTGTTCCAGTACGTAATCCGATCCTGATGATCCCGGACCAGCATCGGCTCGTACGCCTGATCCAGCAGTTGAGCCTGCCGTTGCCCCAGCTCCTCCTGCTTCTTCTGCTCCGTAATGTCCCGCGCTATTTTCGAAATCCCAACCAGCTTCCCCGCATCATCCCGCACCGGCGACAGCGTCAGCGACACCACCAGGCTTCGCCCGTCCTTGTGCCGCCGCAGCGTCTCGTAGTGCTCAACCGCGTCTTCCCTGCCGATGCGCTGCAGCAGCTCCCGCATATCGTCTTCATATCCAGGCCACGCCAGCAGCGTGATCGGCTGCCCCACCGCCTCCGCCGCAGTGTATCCGAACATCTGCTCCGCGCCCCGGTTCCAGGTTGTAATCAACCCCTCCAGCGACTCGCTGATAATCGCATCGTTGGAAAACTCCACAATCGACGCCAGCCGCTGCCGCGCCTCCTCCGCCTGCTGCCGCGCCGTAATGTCACGGCTGATCCCCGCGAACCCCAGCAGCTGCCCATACGGCCCAAAAATTCCAAACGCCCGCATGTCCACCGCGATCGGCCGCCCCGTCCGCGCATGCCGCAGCCGGAACTCCCCGGTCCACGGCTCCCCGCGCAGCAGCACCGGCAGAATCTCCCCGTCGAACACCTCCCGCTGGTTCTCGTACTCTGTGTCGAACACCGGATACGTCCGCACCTCGCCCGCTTCGCTCAGCCCCAACAACTCCCGCCCTGCGCGATTGATGAAGCTCGTCTTCAGCGTTGGATCCGTCAGGGTCACCAGGTCCGGCGTGTTCTCCACAATCGCCAGCAGCCGCCGTTGGTTCTCCGCCGTCCGCTTCTCCTCGGAAATATCGCGCCACGCCAGCAGCGCGCCCTCCACCTCGCCTTTCGCTCCAAACAGCGGCCGCGCCCGCATCAGGATCCAGTACCCCTGCGCCGCCCCCGGCGGCCGAACATACTGCTCCCCCTCCACAGTCTGTCCGCGCAGCGCCACTGCCCCCGGCAAATCCTCCGCCGGCCAAAGCGTCTGCCGATCCGGCAAAAAGATCCTGTACGCCTCGCTCCACCCTGCAATCCCCGGACCGTCAGAACGGATCCCGTACAGCCGCTCCGCCGCCGCGTTCGCAAACTGCACGCCGCCATCGCGACCCAGCACCACCACCGCTTCGTCCAGGTTATCGACCAGCGCGCGCAGCACCTCCACCCGCGGCTCGGCAAACCCGCTCGTCGACCCACTCGTCGACCCGCTCGTCGACCCGCTCTTCGGTCCGTTCTTCGGTACGCTCGTGGACCCGCCCGCGCCGCCCCTGGCCACGCGCGCTCCTGCGCTCGACTCCTTGCTGGAATCCGGTTTCTTCATCGCGACAGGCTGATAGTGTACCCGCGCCCGCCCGCGCCTCGCATCACCTGGGTCATTTCACGCAGCTACCGTCCCCTTCGCGCCTGTTCGCGCAGCTCCCGCCCTTGGGTAAACCCGCACTCCGCGCCTTTTCAGTGTTTTTCCAAATATTCCGGGGATGGCCCGCAACTTGCTTTCCCATCAGTGTCAGCCAGGGGACCCCGTTTTGAAGATCGCTTTACAGCACAACTGTGGCGCTCGCTTCACCGTGGAGGCGCGCCACCATCGCGTCCTGCTCGACCAGCCCACCGAAGACGGAGCCACCGACCAAGGCATGTCCCCCGCCGAGCTCCTCCTCGCCTCTCTCGGCGGATGCGTCGGTCAGCAGGTTGCCCAGTACCTCGCCGCCCGCGGCCTCTCCGCCAAAGGACTCGAAATTCGCATCGAAACCCAGCCCTCCGGCCGCCAGCTTCACTTCGGCGATTTTCACGTCGAAATCGTAGCCCCCGCCCTCACCGCCTCCCAGCTCCGCGCCCTCGAAAAATCCTTCCCCGCCGGATTAGTCCAAAACGCTCTCCGCTCCGAAAACTCCGTCACCATCACCGCCTCCACATCGCAGAGCAAAGACCTCATTTGATCCTGGCATGAATACAGCCACTGAAGAATTAGTGAAGCGTGCAATGTCAATTCAGCCCCTGAAGTGCCAGTGACGGCCGACTAGCCCATTCAGGCCCTGTTTTGGCTCGAGTGGGCACCGCATCATCTCTTATCCTGAGGAATGGTAGGCGAGGCGGGAATCGAACCCACAACCCCCGGCTTAGAAGGCCGGTGCTCTATCCGATTGAGCTACTCGCCCCCGGTGGTACCGTCTCCATTGTAGCCGCCACCCCAGCCCGCAAAATCCCCTCCCACGCCCCCCGCGCCGCCTGTGTATCCGCTCCGCAACCCGCCGCGTACAATGTGATCCCAAACCCCTCCCGGCCTCCTGCCCGCGCCGCGCGAATGACCAGATCCACACGGCCCGCGCGCAGCGGCGACGCCCGCAACCTGTCCACTGCCGCCCGAGCCCACCGCTCGTGCCAGGCGAACGCCGTCAACAGGAAATCGTCCCGCAAAACAATATCGATATAAGAAGCCATTCCGGCGATCTTCCCGCTCGCCACGCAATCAAACTCCAGCGGATCAATCTCCTCCGCCCCCAACGCCCACACATCACACTTCACAGAAAACACCCGCGAGAACGTATCGTTCAGATCGACCAGCATCTCCCACAAAGCGGGATACTCGCTCGCTTCCGCAATTTCGCTCAGCCGAAAAGGATTGATCCGCAGATCGACAAACCCCGCCCAGTCCGCCTCAACCCCCGGCAGCCCCGCGCCCACCTCCGCCGCCCAGTCAGCCTCCAAGCCCAGCCTCGCCAGAAAAGCCCCGCATCAAAAACTCCAGCAGCATTCGCTCCGCCCACCGCCCGTCATCCGCCTTGGCCGCGGCCAGAAACGCACAGTGCCCGCCATGCTGCGTCTCCACAAACGTCACCTGCGGATTCTCAATCAGCGCCCCCCGCGTCTCCGGCAGCATCCGAATAAACGGATCATCCAGCGCATGCACAATCAGCGTCGGCAGCCGCAGCGCCCCTGCATACTTCGAGCTCGCCACCGAATAGTAGTAGTCATCCGCATCCCTAAACCCGCCGTACCGCGCCACAATCTCATGATCGAATCCGCGCATGGTGTGAATTCGGTCGACCGGTGCATCCGCATAAATCGCCGGAAACAACACCATCCGCCGCCGCACCCGCGCCAGCATCGACCTCAAAAAGTGCCGCTCATACATCCGGTTCTGTATCCGATGCAGCGCCGCCGACGACGCCGCCAGATCCATCAGCGGCGAAACTCCGACGACAGCCTTCAAAACCGCCGGCGGATTCCCACCGGGGCCCCCGACGCGCCCGCCGCTGGCGTGGTGGGGTGGTTCACTCACCTCCCCCGCCCACCGCAGCACCAAATTCCCGCCCATCGAATACCCGATCAGCGCGACGGCCTCAATCCCCTGCTCGCGGACAATCGCCTCGACCACTCGCCCCACATCGCCTGATCGCCCCGAGTGATAAATCGTCGGCGATAACTCATCCGTCCCGCCGCAGGTGCGCATATTCATCCGCACCACATTCAGCCCCGCGGCCAGCGCCCGCGCCGTGTTCCCCACGATGTATTTCGATTCAGACGATCCCTCGAGCCCGTGCACCAGCACCAATGTCAGCCGCTGCCGCCGCACCTCGCGCGCCTGCCAGTGACAATGGCACAGCACCCGGCTCGGCCCGTATCCGCCAACCGGTCCCTCCACTTCCACCAGCAATTGTTCCGGTTCAGGCAGCGTCAGCCGCCGCGGCAGAAAATTCCCCGCCAGCGTCTGCAAATGTCCATTCCGCATCCACCGCCGCGGAACAAACTGCGTCAGCCAATCCCCTTCCTCATTCAGCCCCGGAGTCACAGCCGCAATCACAAAGCGCCCCGCACCGCCGCCAGCACCGAAGCCGCCCACAGAGCCCCAGTAGGCTCCTCTTCATGCTTGAAGTACGCGAACACATCGCCCTTCGCCGCGCGCTCTCGCAGCCCCGCCGTAATCTCGGCAAGTTGCGCCTCGCTGTACTCCGTCTTCCGCCGCCGATAACAACGAAACGGAGCCGTCGGCACATCCGGCGTCTCCAGCTCATCGCTCTCCGCCACGCACAGCGCCGCCTCATGCCGCTCCAGCAGCTTGTAAATCGCAGCGTCGAACCACGACACATGCCGAAACTCAAACGCCATCCGGAACCGGCAAGCCTTCGCATCGGCCAGAAACTGCGCCAGCCGTCCCTCATCCGCCTTGAAATTCGGCGGCAGCTGAAACAGCACCAGCCCCAGCCTTCCCGCATCGACCACCGGCTGCAGAGCCCCCGCAAACGCCTCCAGCGTCGGCCCACAATCCTGTAGCCGCTGAAAATGCGTAATCCGCTGCGGAGCCTTAAATGAAAATCGAAAATCCGCGCCCGTCTGCGCCAGCCACGAGTCAATCGCAGTCCGCCGCGGAAAACTCCGGAAGGTGTAATTCACCTCAACGGAATTCAGCCGCGTCGCGTAATATTCCAGGAATTTCTTCGACGCCAGCTTCTCCGGATAAAACGCCGGCTTCCACGTCGGATAAGCCCACCCCGAGCAGCCCACAAACACCCGGCTGTTTGCACCTTGCTCTAGCTGATTTGTCATGGGTGTACGCCGCGCGAAGCGCCCGCAGGCCAATAATTGGGGCGGCTAGTGGGGATCGAACCCACGACATCCTGAGCCACAGTCAGGCGTTCTGCCGCTGAACTATAGCCGCCATGCCAACTCTGATTGTAGCATTGGCCCCACAGCCTTCTCGCGCCGCGCGCGCATCGCAAACCTCAATGCCGGAGCCCATAAAACCCGAAGTCCTCCCGCCCGAAACCTCCTCCGCGCCCGCTCCCCTCACCCTCCGCAAGCGCGCCGAGCGATGGTTTTCCGACGAGAACATCGACTTCTTCGCGCACCTTCTCGATGACTGGTTCCGCATCCCCTTCACCCCCATCCGCGTCGGTCTCGACGGCCTCATCGGCCTCATCCCCGGCCTCGGCGACATCCTCGCCGGCCTCGCCTCTTTCGTCATCGTTCTCGCCGCCTGGATCCGCGGCGTCCCATACATCACCCTCGTCCGCATGATGGTCAACATAGGCCTCGAAGTTGTCATCGGATCCATCCCCGTCTTCGGCGACATCTTCGACATCGCCTGGAAAGCGAACCGCCGCAATTATCAGCTCATGACGCGTCACCTCCGCCAGCCGCACCGCCACACCTGGCGCGACTACGCCTACCTCGCAACCCTCCTCGCCGGCGTGCTGGCCATCCTCATCGCCCCCGTCATCGTCCTGCTCGTCATCCTTATATGGATAGCCCACCGCCTCTGAACCTCTTTGTCATCCCGACCGAGCCCTGGCGACCACAGCTCGTCGAAGGAGGAGCGGAGGGACCTACTTTTACAGTCCCCCCACCGAAAATCCCAGTGCCCCTTGAAGCACGCTCCGTGTCAGGGCACGAGTTCGTGCCGTAAGCGTCGCCAAATGAAGTGGGCTTTAGCCCCTGAGCACATTTTCTTCGTGTGGATCAACCGTCTTGTGCAACTCTGGAAGCCGCCCAACCCGCCATCACCCTACGCTACAATTTCATCAGTCGGGGCGTAGCGCAGCCTGGTAGCGCATCTGCTTTGGGAGCAGAGGGTCGGGGGTTCGAATCCCTCCGCCCCGACCATTCCAACTCATTGATATTTCAATCGATGCCGACCATTCCGGTCGCGCATCTGCTTTTTCCCGCTACATCGGTGTCGATGACTTTGTAGCTGTCACGCCCTCGTCGGTTTTCAAATTGCATTTCTTATCGGAATTTCCGTCAACGCGTCGTCTGGGATTTTCTTCGAATCGCCAACATGGAAATCAGTGGCAATTTTGCCAAAACAGGCCCTTGACATTGTCAGCATGCATGCTTGAATGAATTTGGACAGCGCAATGAGCGTCTCCCGCCTGAAGGTATAACTCAAATAACATTCGCCGTGATTCCCGCCATCGCAATTTGGTTGTTACTGCTTTCAGAGTTAGAGTTTTGCTTTGTCTTCCTTTGCCTAATGGCGTGGGGCGCGTTTAGTTACTTAAACGATCTCAAGGTTATGATCTATTTGGCAAAAACACAACCGAAAGAGTACTTGGCGATCGGAATTAATTTACGCTTGATAATCTTCTTGCGGCTCTTTCCAGTGTGTGCGATCACAGCTTTAATCTTGAGCCTAGTCTTCGCGCCTAAGCTATCATTTTTTCTATTCCTCACTTTAATCGTACTGCCGTCTCCTCTTTACATGATCGCTGCTCCGTCGATCTGGCAATATTGGACAATGGCCAGTGCAGCTCCTAGTGAGAACGACCCGTCATTGAACAACCTGCGCGCGCAGAACAAACGAGTAGTGAGAACAATCCTCAAACTGATTCTAATCGCAACCTGCATTGCCGTTACGACGGCGGCGGTCGGTCTCATTTTGCACTAGAGATGCTCGGGTTCGCGGCATCTATCAAGTTCTGCACCTCCGACCACGACAAGAATGGCTGGCTCGGAAAGAGGTCGAGCAGGGGAGAATTCACAAGCAAGAGCGAGCCCGTCGTGAACGATGCGACCGATGCACCCGCGCCGACCCCGATGTTCGCGGAGACCCCGTTGTAGTTGCCACCCGAGAAAAGCAGGCTATACCCCGCCCCCAATGCCCCGGCCTCGACACTGCCGCCCACTGAAAAACTCCGGCCTTCGGTTTGAAAAATGGTGCTGTCATTGGTCAGAATGACAGCGGCTCCGATACTGGCCTCAATTCCAACCGGCGGCCCAACGTCGAGTTCCAAAGCACGATTCCCTTTGTCATCAAACACAAGCAACATATTTGCCTCAAGTCCGCTCAGGACCGCTGCCGTACCAGACACGCCGACCGCGAACGTGAGGAGACCCGTCGGATCGGTGAAACGCGTGGGGCTGTTCAATGAGTAGGCATAGCGATTCGCGCTTGTTGGCAACGTCAGAATCGCGGGAGCTCGGTCTCGCGCCAAGAACCGGCCGACCATCGGGTCGTAATAACGGGCGCGCAGGTAATAGAGGCCCGTTCCTGGATCGAGCGCCTGTCCAGCAAACATGAACGGATTCATAGGCGGTGCGGGAAGGATCGAGTTTCCCCAGGGATCGTAGAGGTACGACCATTCCGGTCTCCCGGCTGCGTCCGTCAACTGAATCACGCTGCCGAGGCCGTCGTATTGGTAGAAATCGTCGTCGCGGCCTTGCAGGGATTCGATCAGATTCTGGCCGTAGACATAGCTGCTGGGAGCACCGACATTGTAGGCGTCTTGGAGCACTACTGGCAGGGCGACGCCAATGTCGTTGATGTAGGTCTGCGTCACGCCTCCAGCAGACTGGCTCACCCGGTTACCGTCTCCGTCATATACAAATGAACTGGTTAGCCCAGCACCAGCCACGGAGACGAGACGGTTCGCGGCATTGAACGTGTAGGTCCGTTTCAAACGCGTCCAAGAGTCCGCCACTGAGGTCTCATTGCCGTCGGCATCGTAGGTGTACGTCTGCGTGCCCGCCGTGAGCATCCGATCCGAGGCATCGTAGCTGTACTTGATGGCGCCGAGGGGCAGCGTTTCGGTGAGGCGGTTGCCCACAGCATCGTAGGTCCAAGACATTCTCAGTATTCCGGTCTGGGCGCTCGTCAGTTCGTTGAGGGCATCGTATCCGTACAGCGTGGGGATCCCGGCCTCCGTTACCTTCGTGCGGTTCCCGACCGGGTCGAGGGTGTAGTTGAAGGTGAGGCCTGGGCCAACGACGGCGTTCGCAACGCTGATCAGCCGGTTCGCGGCGTCATAGGCGAAAGTGATTCCGGCTTTGTTGGGGTACCGGGCCGACGTGAGATTGCCTGCCGGATCGTACGTGTAGTGCGTGGCGTGCGAAAGCCAGTCGGACACCGTTGAAAGCCGTTCGTCGGCGTCATAACCGTACCCCACCGCTCTGCCGTCGGGATACGTGAGCGAAGCTCTACGACCGTTCGGGTCGTAGGTATACGACACGCTCTTGTTCCCCGGAAAGGCCACGGAAACCAGCCGGTCCAGATCGTCGTACGTGTATGCCGTGGTTCCCGTCCAATCAGCCATGCTGGTGCGGTTGCCGTCGGCATCGTAGCTGTACGCCACACTCTGGTCGTCGGCGTAGGCGATGGAAAGAAGCCGATTCAGCGCGTCATACGCGAAGCGGTTCGTTTGTCCCTTGGCATCGGTAAAGGCGATCACATTCCCCACGGGGTCGTAGTTATATGCCGTCGCAAAGGAGAGTGGATCGATGGTCTTGATGAGCCGATTGAGCGCGTCGAACTGGTACGTGGATGCGTTGCTTTTTGCATTTGTGAATCCGACACGATTATTGTCCGCGTCGTACGAGTATTTCGTCACGTGTCCAAGAGCGTCGGTCACGGTGACCAAATTGTTCACCGCATCATACGTGTACGCTGTTTTATGCCCGTTCGCGTCAGTGACCGATAACAGATTGCCGACGCCGTCATAAGCAAACTTGGTTTGGTTGCCTAGAGGGTCGGAGACCGTGGTCAGGCGTCCGAGCGCGTCATATGCGGAAGTCGCCGTATGCAGGTTCGGATCGGTGACTGAGGTGAGCCGCCCATCGCCATCGTAGGCCAGTATTGTCGAATTGCCCAGCGCGTCCTTGATGCCGGTTAGGTCGCCGGTTGCGCTGTAGCTGAAGGTTGCTGTGTTTCCCAGTGCATTGGTTCTGCCGGTCAGTTCGCCAAGAGAATCGTAGGCCAACGCGGTCTTATCGTTGAGGGCATCCTGAATGCTGGTAAGGTTGCCGTGCGAATCGTAAGAGAAGCTGGTCGTCTTGCCCTTCGGGTTCGTCACCGTCAGGAGATCGTTGTTCGCGTCATAGGTGAAGGCCGTCTTGTTCGACACCGGATCGGTCGCACTTGTGACGTTGCCATTCGCATCGTAGGCGAATGCGGTCGTCTTCCCGTTCTGGTTCGTGACGCTCGCGCGATTGTTGTCCGCGTCGTACGTGTACGTCGTCGTGTTGCCGAGTGCGTCAAGGATGCCCACGATGCGCAGAGAACTGTCGTACGTATGGACGGTTACCCCACCGCGCGCGTCGGTGATGGTTGTTTGCCCGGAATTCGGCGTGTTGTACGCGAATTTCCACGTGTATCCCCGGCCATTCGTTTGAGATATCACTCGCCCTTGGATGTCGTACGCATTCTTGAGCAGCGTGTTCCCGTTGGGCAGCGTGATCTGCGTCACGTGGTGGTTGGCGTCATAGCCGTAGGTCGTGACCCCGCCAATCGGGTCGGTTGTGCTCAGTAGATCGTTCGCTGCGTCATACACATATTTCTCTGTGCGGCCGATCGGATCGGTGACGCTTACGATCCTTCCCTGACCGTCGTAGGCCAGAGCCAGACTGCGCCCTCCCGAAGCGGTAACGGTGACGAGATTTCCGTTGCCATCGTAGGCGAGCTCTGCCACGTTTCCATTCTTGTCTTGAATGGCAGTGAGTTTGCCAACAGGCGAGAAGAGGTATTGGGTTTGGTTCTTCAGCGTCAAGGTGAACGTCTGGTCTGCGTTGGCAACCAGCGTGTTGTACACGCCGGCTTGCGGAACGTAGACCCCGCTCGTCAAGGTATATGCTTCGCCATGCCCGTCGCCCCAGCGGATGGTCGCCACTCCCGCCGCCGTCTGGCCCAGCAAGACGTCGTATGCATGATTCCAGTTTGCTCCCAACGGCCCTGCGAAGTTGTCGATAGAGTTGTAAGACCGCTCAAAAGTGAGCGGGATTCCCCGGCCGGGAATGGCAAAATCAGCGTGTTGATAAAAATAGTTTCCGTTTCCGGTATTGATCGGTTCCTGAGAATATCCCGACGTGGAGTTATTCGAAGGAGCCCCACTTCCGGCAACGGGAGGAGCTGGTTGCGGAATCACCGTGGCGCCTTCGAAGAGGTATTTCCCGGTCAACACGTCAGCCCCCCCGCCACCCGTTGCCGACACGCCCGTTTGGTTCGTTGACGAAAGTAAGATTGTTCCGACCGTGCCCGTAACGGTGTTCACCGCACTGGCCGGTGTAGTGAGGCTACCGGAAACGGACGCTTCGCTATCCGCGGCAATTTGCCAATCGACAAAGACATTCGGGCCAAAACCGGTCGCAACCAACATATCTGAGCTGGCTTTAGTGAAGCTGTTGTACCCCGATGCGCCGTTCCCCAAATTCCACTCACTCAATAGAACATTGCCGTTTCCGTCATACTCCTGAACGAATGCAGACTGCAATCCGCCGTTGAAGCTTGTCGTAGTCGCCGCGACGTAGAGATGCCCGTTCGAATCAAGCCAAAGGCCGCCCGGAGTTTCCGAACCGCTTCCTTCCCATTGACGCGCCCAGAGGAAATTGCCGTTGGGATCGATCTTCAGAAGAAGGGTATTGAATTTGCATTGCGTGAAGTCGCTTGTACTGCATGACGGCGATGTGTGCCCCGCGATATAAATGTTTCCCGAAGCGTCGGTACGTACAGCCTTTCTGCCGAATGCCTCATCTTCGCTCGGCCCCGCCCAATTTCTATTCCAAAGGAATCTTCCGGAACTATCGAATTTCAGCACCAGGATCGTATTGTGATTGGGATAGACGCTGTAATCCCAACTCGTACCAGTGATGATTATGTTTCCGTTCGTGTCGACGGTGATCGAATAGCCGGAGTCGTACGTGGCGGGTCCCTTCCATGTAGTGGCGGAGAGCACCGTCCCGCTTTGGGATATCTTCAGGAGCACGACGGCATTGCCGAAGCTGTATGATTCCGCTGCAATCACCAAATTACCGCTCTGGTCAAACGAAAGGTCGTATCCGACATCGAAACTCGACCCTCCCCATGTCCGTGCCCACACGATATTGCCATTGGTGTCGAATTTGAGCACAAGAATGTCATACCAGCCCGCATCCCAGCTTTCTGTCGCGCCAGCGACGTAGATGCTGCCGTCAGAACCAACCAGAACCGCGTTGGCGAAGTCGTTGCTCCCTCCACCCCACGTTCTCGCCCATAATAGGCTTCCCGACGGGCCATACTTGAGCAGCAGTACGTCCTGCCCGCCCGCGCCAAAGCTCGTCGTTGATCCCGCTACGTACACATTTCCCGAGGAATCGGTCGCGACGCCATTGCCGATATCCGTACCGGTGCCGCCCCAACTGTTTGTCCAATAGTAATCTTGTGAATGGGCGGAAATGGTGGCGAACAGAAAGACGATTGCAAAGCACGAGAGGATGCGTCGAGCCATCGCTTGCCTCCTTGCGGTGGTGCAAGAAGCGGTGAGACCTACCATCACTGCCCTTACCCTAAAGCAGACCTGATGAGACGAGAGAGACAACCTCACAGTTGATTGTGAGCCGCAGGGTACCGCCAGCCTCGGTGAATGTCAAAAGAATCTTGATAAGGTGCCGCTCAGATGTATCTATGCGTGGTAACTGGAATAGCGACACTTTCGTAAGTTACCATTGACACCCGACTTTCCGCAGCTTCGGCTCGGCCTTAGTTCGTAATAACCTTTCCGAATCGGGAGGGGTCCAGAGCAGAGGGTCGGGGGTTCGAATCCCTCCGCCCCGACCATTCCAAGCCATTGATCATTCGAGAGATGCAGCCGATCCCGGCCATGCATCTGCTTTTTGCCGCTACACAGGTGTCGTCGATTTTGTAGCGGTCATCGTTCTCAAGGGGCTTCGATAGTCGCCGCCTTCACGGGGTCCCAGCTGGGTGGATTATTGCAAAGAAGCTGTGAACGGATGATCCAGACGATTCAGACTATATCTGTCTTTGTTGGGAATTCCTGCAAGAGAATTGCTTCCTGATCGTTCATGGCTTTGATCCTGCGGGCGACATCCTCCACTGTTTCCCGCGAAACGCGATCAAGCTCGACCGCCACACTCCGCTCTTCTTTGCCTCTCCATGACCCAATGCCACGGAACAGCGTGAAATCGAGATCAAAGGCAGCGAGCGCCGCCTTGATCCCTTCCACGTTCTTCTCTTCCGTGACGATCCGATACATGACGGCTATTTCTCCAACTTGTAGGCAGCCAGCGTTCAACTAAGATCTCATTAGCTTCACCGCTCGGTGGATGATCTCAACCGGCAGATTGATACGATGCACCATCACGTTCGAGTCTGTCGCTTCAGACACGAGCGCGTCTTCCGCAGAAACCAGTGATCCGCCTTCCCTCATGGCCTTGGCGATCTGTTCCCGCAGCCGTGCGACATAGACCCTGAGCGACGGACGTGTGAACTTTGGCGCATCCTCAATCTGTCCGAATGAATTCGCGCCGAGGCACCGGTAGAAGGGGTCGGATGTAAGGAGGCGTTCGATGCGCCCGATACTGAGAGGCGTGTGATGAAATCGCACCATGCAGTCGCAGACAATTAGGCCCGCGTGAGAGAGCCGAACGGGAACGGTTACTTCTGGCGAGGGGTACTGCAGGTGGGCGCTTTCAATGCTCTCGCCGGGAAGGCACCCCGTTTCGTGCCGGCAGTTGCCATGCACGACGACAAGGCGCGGGCGTACGAACGACGACTGACGCTTCGCAATCAGGTAATCGACCGCAACTGCGAGGCGAAGATAACGAGCGTCAGTATTCATGCTGCACTTCCACGCCCAGAGAGTCACCAAATAGGCGGTCGGCGGGCCCTTGGGGCGCCCACCGGAGCACGCATAACACCGCCGGTCGATTGAACCGTGTTTTGAGGGCCGTGCGGATTTCCCGTACCTGTTCCTTCCACGAGGAGCGTCCAGGCGGGACCACGATCAAGACATCGATCTGATTTGCGTTGGGAATCGCGAAGGCGATGCGTTCGTCCGAGCACGTCTCGATGGATCGACCCGCGCGGCAAAGCGACGCCATGAGCGCTTCTGCGTGGTCTGGGTCGCGGTCGATAATGAGAATCCGATCCATAGAGAACCCTCGGGGGCGCGCAACAGCACCGCGCTTCGCCACGATAGGGCTATCTGGATGGATTCAGCGATCTCTACGCGCCCCACACCCACGGATACAGCCCGGGCACCTTGACAGAGCCGCTATCTGATGCAGAATTAAGGCGGTACTGCACGATAGCGCCATCCGCCGAGTGATGGTGGCGCGTGAGGTGTTCGCCTGTCCGACAGGTGAGCGCCTACCGCGGATCATTGCGGTACCCGGAGCGGTTCCTACACCGCTCCGGGGATACTTTTACTATTGGACCCCAGTTTTCTTGACCGAAGATCGGACATTTGCGGACATGACCGAAACAGAATCGGTTGCACGGGAGGAATTGCCGAAGTGAAGCGCGCCCGCCAGACAGGAAATACCGACATTCTCAAGGGCTGGAAGGATATCGGTGTGTATCTCGGTTGTAGCGAGAAGACCGCATACCGTTGGTGGAAGAAGCGGGACCTGCCGATCTTGACGCTGGTGAGTCGCTCCGAAAAAGCACCCATCCTCGCAAGCAAGCGCGCGCTCGACGCTTGGCTCAAGGGTGGTATTGAACACGTATTGATCAGCAGTTCAACGCTCACTGTCCTTGACAAACAGGAGCGCCTCCTTTGGTCTCACGAGTTCCCACACGCACTTAGGGAGTATCGCCCCGAAGAAACGGAATGGCGGCTCCGCATCGTCGATCTTGAGAAAACAGGCGAGCGAGGAGTCCTGTTTGCTGCACGGTTCCTCTCGGCAAGCACTCCTGATATCCTTTTTTACTTCTCGGCAGAGGGCAAGATCGTCTGGCAGCTTGAGGCCGAACCGCCCCTTCTCAAGAGAGATGGGCGTCCATTCGAACGCGCGTGGACTTTCAAGCATGTCGCGGTGGCCACCAATGGAAAAGAACAAGCCATATGGGCAGCTCTTGGCAATGATGCAGGTTGGGCGGGGTGCGTACTGCGCATCCGGGCGAACGGCACGGCGTCAGTACATCTCGCGAACGCTGGCTTTGTCGAAGGCGTGTGTCCGGTCACCTTGCCTGAAGGGGATTTTCTCCTCGTGTGCGGTGAAAACAACGATTTCGATCGGGCTTTCGCGGCATTGCTCGGAGCGTACGATCCTTCCGCTACCTCAGTTTCCGGTGAACGGCTCGTTTATCGCTTCGCGAATTCGCCGACTGGCCAACCACGCATGTACATCCTTTTCCCGACAACAGAACTAATCCGCGCCCGCAAGAGACCCTATGGCCATGCACTGCATATAACAGAACATCGGGACGGCGTCATTATCGAAGTGGAAACGGGAGAAGGAGGCGCCCACTTTCGATACCATTTCGCAAAGAATCTAGAACCCCGCTATGTCTTTCCGAGCGGCAACCATGAATTCATCCACGACGACCTCGAAAAGAGCGGCGCGATCTCCCATCCCTGGGATGAGTGCCCGGAGTTGAATGAACCGCTAAGCTTGCGCATCTGGGAACCGAGCTCCGGCTGGTACGAACGACCGGTTCCGTGGCGCGACAATCCATGGAAGGAAGTTCTCGCGCCAAAACGATGAATCGCAATAGATTCCACCGGAGAGGGGAACGCGAGGAATCATTTGTCTTCATCAACTTTCATTGTTATGAATCAGCCTCTTTTCCGCCGCCGATCTTGGGGACGATCTCGTTCATCGTGTAATGGACAAACTGCTTCCCCAGCTCGGTCAACTCATACTCCTTATCATCATCAAACGCTGACGCCATGAGCCTGCTTGCCGTGCCGGGGCGTTTCCGCTGAGGGGTCTTCACGAAATTGCCATAGTAGTCAACATCGCGGTGCTGCCTGATGACGTGCCCCGTACTGAGGTCGTGAATCAGCAGTTTGAATAGATCAGCTTCCGCAGAGTCTTCCCTCACGCTCGCGCCGTGAATTGCCGCCCAGATTTCCTGTCGGGTATTGCCGGGATTCTTGTACACTTCCCGGATCACGGCGAAGTGAGTTTCGGAGTACATGTCGATCCACGTGATGAACATCTTCACCACGTCGTCCGAACATATCCGCGTCGCAGCAGCATTGCTCAAAAGGTTTCTGATGAGGCGGCGCTTCTCTTCGCTCTCCGCCGCCGACCAGTCCCGGAAGCATTTCTTGACCAACTGCAGGTATTCGGGACTCTCGATGCGCTTTCTGATCTCCTCGTCGTTCTGGTCAAGGCGGGCCATGATCTCGAAAATCGTGATGCCGATCTCGCGAATCTCGTCCTCTTGAAGCTTCAGCCACGCGCCGAAAATCCGGTTGTACTCCGCCTGTTCCTTTTCAGACCATGTGGCCGTGACGCCGGCGATGGCGCCGCCGAAACCCGGGATCGCCCCGCTGAGGCACGCGAGCGCGAATCGGGCCGCCTTGGGGCCACTGCCTTTGGCAAGGGCTTCCTCCAGCTGCTTCTTGAACTGCTCGGATGGGTCGTCAATCATGGCTTTTTACAGTTTTCCCTGCATCTTCCAAACCCGGAACAACAGTTTCAGATACAGACCCGAATAGACGGGGCTGAAGTCATCGACGAATGTTCGCTTCGCGAAGAGACTTTTGTTCTGATACGACACGGCGGGAACCGTGATCCGTTTTCGCTTGCCTTTCGGGCCGACGCGCTTCGAAGAGGGGAGATCGAGAAGCCAATGGTGGGCGCAGCGATTCCTGATCCGATTGAGCTCCAGCAAAGCGTCATAGTGACGCGGCGACAGAAGATTCAGTCGCCCGCACCAATGGATCAGGTCGGCTGAGCGCAAATCATTGACGATCCGGATAGTCTCCTTCTTGGTCAGCCTTCGGTTTTGCCGCGCGACAAAGTCGAAGAGGATCGCGCGGAGAAGGTCCTCTATGGCGAGATGGAGACTCAACACGAAGCTCCGCATGATCTCCGTGCGAAACGTTTCCAGATAACTGCAGCGAAGCTCCGGATCTTTCTCGTTGACGCTAAACAGCGCCTCCTCGAGGTCGTCGATCTCCGTCCTCAGACGTTCTGCCCTTTTCGCAAACCGCTGCCGTTTACGAACGGCGGCATTCCCAGCCATGGTTGTTTTCTTCATGCAGTGTTATGCCCTTATATCTTACGCCTCATCCCGCCACGTTCAAGCGGTAATTGTGGTGTTTTGTTATAGTTAGAGTAAATCGCCAACCATGAAAGCGGGCCGCTCTCCGGGTATCGCTGCTGAATCACATTCCTCAGGCTTCACCCTGATTGAGCTTTTGGTTGTCAACGCGATTATTGCGATCCTTGCGGTTGTCGTAGTCCTCGCTCTGAATCCCGCCCCTCTCTTGAGTTACCTGCTCGTGTATGAGGATTAGCCACAGCAAGTCCCCACAGTTTCCCAATGGAATCCACAATCGCCTCGCCAGTTGATGCGATTTCACCGACAAACGGACGAGACTTGCTGCGTAATGACTTCACATGAGCTGATGAAAGTGTGCATCCAACACACTTTTCTACCCCTATGAGTCACTCAGCCATTCGTTAGAGTTAAGGAAAGGTCGAAAAAAAACAAACAGGTTCTTTGGCACAATGACGCATTCATCGAGCTATCTTCGCTCCCATCGCAAGCGCTCCGGCATGAGTCTCAAGGAAATCGCTCGCATTCTCGGGTATCTGCATAGTGGAGAAATCTCACGCCACGAGCGGCTGACCTCCGTGCCGTCCCTGCGCGCTGCGCTCCGCTACGAGGCCCTGTACCAGGTGCCCATCAGGAAGCTATTCCCTGCACTCTTCGAAGAGGAGCAGAAACAGGTGGAAGAGCATTTATCCATCCTGTTCGATGAATGTTATCGGAGCACCGCACGAGGGCGGATAGGGGCGATGATCGCACGCAAATTGGAATGGGCATGGGAGCGGGCTAACGAGGACCAGAGCTCTTTGTTCGATTTTCCTGAACATGCGTGATGTCAGATTGCTCGGACTCGCTATCCGAGCGCGCTGGCTTGGGTTTGCGGCACTGGATGCGCAGGGCCATCTCCTCGATTGGGGGACGATCTTCTATCAGCGGAAGCGGTCAAACGAGCTGAAATCCGCGAAGAAGCGACTGGACGGTCTCTTGGCGCGGATAAACCCCTCGTTCGTTGTAATTGTTTTGCCAAGCCACAGCGCCAACGAGAAAATTACGGCCATAAGATTCATCACAAGATCGCTTCGATCCGCTGCGGCATCTCGCTCGATTCGGATCATTCGTCTACGCCGGAACGCCATACACGCAGCATTTGCCTCATACAATGCGAGATCAAAATGGGAAATCGCCGGAGCACTTGCCAAAGCATTCCCCGAACTAGCTTGGAAACTACCTCCGGAGCGAAAGATCTGGACAAAGGAAGACCCAAGGATGGCGATTTTTGATGCTCTTGCAGGCAGTGTTGCATATTACACAACCGAACTCGGCAACGCTGAGTGTAAATCCTCGATTCCCGATTGAGCCCTCCAGTCGGCCCCTCGGTGACGTATAGACGAATGATTCGTCCGTCACGACATGAGGGGCCGACCAGAGGGCATCAATCTATAGAAATCGACTAAGAGGGAGTCACATGCCCGAACCTCGGAAGATTTGCGCGAGGGTCTGTACCTCATTTGCCAATTGGTTCCAACTTTCCCATGCCGGGGGCACCAAATATGTATCTACGGGCAGAGGTGAGCCAAGAAATGAGAGAAGGCGCCCCTTGGAAGCGGTTCCAACACTCCCGACGGAATATCCGGCCGGAATCATCACTTGTTGGAACCGTCGCTGAAATTGAGGCGTCACCTGTGTCCATGTCTCAGGCAGATTGGTAAGGTGCCGCGTCACGGCGTCGAGGTCGCCGAGTACAGAATCCGCGCGCTCCGCGTCGAGCCTCGAGTCATGGAGTTCCGACGGCGTTGACCGCCCCTCGATCACCTTCCGCTCCCGCTGGAATTCCTCGTCCGAGATCAGGCGATCCACTTTCATCCGGATGAGTTCTTTCATCTGTTCCCGCGCGCGTTGCACGTCCGCTTCCCGCGTGCGGCGGAGATGGTCAACCTGTGCCGCGGCGAGCTCATTGATCTTCCGCAGACAGCGCTTCAGGTGCGCAATCGCGTGGGGTGTCGGGTTAACGTCCGCGAGAAACCGAGCGAATTCTGCATGCACTTCGCCGAGGGGATAGTTTCCGGGATTGTCGCATTGCCGGTTATGGCAGTGGTAATACGCGTATGTTTTGGACCTTCCTCGGGAGAACGAGCCCGTGAGGGTATGCTCGCAGCTTGCGCAGCGCACAAAGGTTCTCAGGGGGAACTCGGGGCGCGTCGTCTGATGCGGCATCGACCGGTTCCTTCCCGCGATGATGCTCCGCACCGTATCGAAGGTCTCCCGGCTCACCATTGGCAGGTGCTTCCCGGGAAGTTCGTCGTCGCTCCACGGATCGCGCAAAATGCCAGCGTAAAACGGGTCGTCGAAAAGATAATCGACGAACTGGTTCGTGAGTGCCCTGCCGGAACGGGTGGTGAGTTTTCGTCCCGTGAGAAAGCGCAGTATTTGCGCCTTGGTGTACGAGCCTGATGCGAAACTCATCCAAGCTTCCTGCAGAATCCCGAAGGCGGGTTCATCCGGAACGTCGGGTTTCTGCTTTTTGCTTCCGGGCACGGCGGTGCCCTTGTATCCCAACGGCGGCTGCCACGGATAGATTCCGTCCTGAAGTTTTCGGCGCATTCCCTGCACGGTGCGGGCCGCGCGCACATCGTTGTCGAATTGCGCGAACCCCGCGAGGATCGTCTCGAGGAGTCGTCCCTCCGGTTTCGCGTCGATGGGCTCCGTGACCGACACGACGCGGACGCCGTACTTCATGAGCGCCGCCTTTATGTTGAAGTGATCACCCACGTTGCGGGCAAGGCGGTCCACCTTCCACACGAGCAACTGGTCTACCGCCCGCTCCCGATCCTTGCAGAACGCGAGGAGTTCAAGGAGCTGCGGCCGATCAGCGAATTTCGCGGATTCCCCCCTATCGACAAACACCTGCGCGATGTCGAGCCGGTTGCGCTCTGCGTACTCGCGGCACGCAATTTCCTGCGACTCAAGACTCGTGCCCTCGACTTGTTCCTTGGAAGATACCCTGCAATAGATGACTGCGTTCATTCGTCATAAATTTGATTTATTTCACCGACCTTTCCTTCAGCCTAAGTGATCAGAACGCATTGTCAATGTCGCCTGATTGCCGATCCCCGCGCCTTTTCTTCTGATCGGCGAGCATGATGTCGAAGAGCATCCGCGCGAAGTCCTCCAGATCACGTTCGAGCTCGGGATCGCGGTGTTCGCACACCGGGCAGCCTTTCACAAACGCCACGCCGTCTCCCTTCGCCGTTTTATCCGCAACCTGTTCCATGCGCATGAGTATGCATCCGGCATCGGGGCATTCATAGGGATAGAAAGTTGCGCAGGTCGTTCGCTCCACGCTGCAATGAAGCATCGCGCGCAATTTTCTACCCCTATGAATCCCGTGCTCCGAGCGTAGGATGAGAGGACGCTTCGAACCTCAAAGGTCGATTCGAAGCGCCACCATCATCCGGAATTCACCATCTTCACGATGCGAGGCCCACTCGCGTACATCGGCGGAAAGCGCGCCGTCGCCAAACAAATAATTGCGATGCTGCCACGGCATACGACCTACGTCGAACCCTTCGTCGGCGGCGGACAGGTATTTTTCGCGAAGCCCCCGTCGAAAGTTGAAGTGCTGAACGACCTCGATTACGAGATCGTGAACTTCTACCGCGTCGCCCAGCGCCATTACGAGGAGCTCGTCCGCTACCTGCGCTTCACCATCGTGAGCCGCAGGTATTACGACCTCCTCAAGGCGACCGATGTCCTGACGCTCACGGATGTCGAACGCGCGGCGCGACTCCTGTACCTCCAGAAAACGAGCTACGCGGGCCGGGTGACCAAGCAGAATTTCCGCACCGGAATCGTCCAGCCTCCGGGACTCAATCCCGAGCGTCTCCCCGAACTCATCGAAGAGACGCATCGCCGCCTCGCGCGTGTCGTGCTCGAATGCCTGTCGTACGAGAGGGTGTTCGCGAAATACGACAGCGCGGAGACGTGTTTCTTCGCGGACCCGCCGTATTACGGCGTCCGCCATTACAAATTCAACTTTGCTCCGGACGATTTCCGCGTGCTCGCGGAGCGGCTGGGTAGGGTGAAGGGGTCGTTCGTGCTGTCCCTGAACGACGTGCCCGAGGTGCGGGAACTCTTCAGCGCATTCCGGATACGCGGGATCGAAATGCCGTACACGGCCCAAAAGGCCGCCGGCCGCCGGTTCCGCGAGGTGCTCATCACGAACTTCTGACGCGTGGGGAAAAACGGTCAACAGGAATGTGCGGGGTGGTTCTGCGGCATAAGCTGTTGAATCTTCGTGATCTTGCAGTACCCCTTCAAGCGATCTGTTACGGATTTCACACCGCCTACCTCCCATACTCGCGCCATGCCGAGATTCTTCGAACAATTCATCGCCGCCTTGTGGAACTGGGTGCGCGCTCGGAAGCCTCGGCCCGCGAAGGACTCCGCCGACGCGTTCACGGTCGGTTTCCGTGTGGTGGAAGGGGAGGTGACGAAAGCACGCATCACGGTGAGCCAGAGCCGCCGCGCGACCCATACCGCGGTGATAGGGCGCACGGGGAGCGGAAAAAGTTTCTGGATCAAGCATTGCGCAGCACAGGATGCGGCGGCGAATCGCGGAGGCTTCGCGATTGACTTTCATGACGACCTCACGCCGTTCATGCTCAGCACCATCGCCGAGAGGGAACGGGTTACCTGCGAAGAGTTGCACGAACGGCTAATCGTGCTCTCGCCCTCGGACCCCGAAATGTCCGTTGGCTTCAATCCGCTCGAAGGCCTCGCCACGGACTTCGTGCGTAGCACCGAATTCGCCGAAATACTCCAGCGCCGCTACAACTTGGAATTCGGCGCACGCACCGAAGAACTTCTCCGCAATTCGATCGTTGTCCTTTCCGCGAACGGCCTCACCCTCCTCGAACTTGCGCCTCTCTTGAGCGACGACCGCTTCCGGGCGGCGTGCCTCGAACGAACGCCGAACGCCGAAGTCCGCGACTACTTCGAGTCCCGGTACGGCAAGGCGAGCGAGCCGATGAAGGCCACGCTGCGCGAGCCGGTCCTCAATAAAACGTCGGCCTTCACCGCCGACCCGAGATTCCGTCACATGGTGGGTCAGGCGCATTCCACGTTCTCCATGAAGGACGCGATGGACAGGCAGTGCTGGGTCATCGCCCACCTCCCGAAAGGCGAGCTTGGCGGTCAGGCGCTCACGTTCGCGAGTCTGCTCTTCACGGTGTTCAAGAACGCCGTCTTCACGCGGGAGAAGCGCACCTTCTTCCCGGTGTATCTCGACGAGTTCCAGAACCTGATTTCGCAATCGACGGATGTGGAGACCCTGCTTTCTGAAGCGCGCAAGTTCGGCGTCGGCATCGTGGCCGCGAACCAGTTCCTGGACCAATATCCGCCGTCCATGCGCGCGGCGCTCCTCTCGGTCGGCAATCATGTGTCGTTCCAGCTCTCCGGTGCCGACGCCGCGACGATCTCCCAAATGTTGGACGGCGGCAAAGGGCTCGCCGAACAGCTCAAGAACCTTCCTTCGCGGCACTTCATCGTGAAGAGCGGCTCTGACCACTGGGTCGAGGGATGTGTGCCCCGCGTGGAGGAGCCCCGCGCCCGCTATCGCGATCTTCTCAACCGTTCCCGCCTCGTGTATGCCCGGCCTCGCGCCGAGATCGAGCGCGAGATCGCCGCGCGCCGCGAATCCCTCAAAGGCCACGCCAAGGAGGCGCTCCATGACTGGGACTAATCGGGCGGGGGAAACGCGCAAAGGGCTCATCGTCCAGTCGCGGGATCGCGAACTCCTCTGGCAGCTCTTCCTCATGCGGATAGGGACTCGCGATCATCTGATGCCCGCCGCAGGATTCACCTCGATCACCCGGATCAACACGCGCCTGCTTGCGCTCTACCGCGCTGGGCTCGTGAGGAGATTCTTCATCGGCTTCGGAGCGGGAAGGAAGGCCCTCTATGCGCTTTCGCGCAAGGGCGCGCAGCTGATCGGGGTTCCCTGCCGCGGACCACGCCACCGGCAGAACGAATTGCTCGCCGCCGATTTCACCACGCTCCACCAGCTCACGATCAACGACGTGTATTGCGATCTGCGGTTCCGCCCCATTCCCATTCAGGGCGTTCGGTTCCTCAATTGGATGACCTTCACCGAGCCGATTGCGATTGACCTCCGTTTGATCCCCGACGGCTACGTGGAGTTCACGACTCCTCAGGGAATCGACGCCTCATTCCTCGAAGTCGATCTCGGCACGGAGGAGCTCAAGGTCTGGAAGGAGAAGGCGACACAGTACGTGAAGCTCGCCACCTCGGGGGGATTCGCCCGGAGATTCAAGCAGGCCCGTTTCAGAGTTCTCGTGCTCGCCGATTCCGCCCGTCGTCTGCGATTCATCCGTGAGGCGGTCGCAGAAATCACCCCAAAGATTTTCTGGTTCGCCGTGCTCGATGACGCGCGCGCCGAACGATTCTTTGGCCCCGTGTGGTCGCGCCCCACGGAGATTGATCACCAACCACTTTTCGAACAACCACGATGAGGTACTGCAACCAATGCGGCAAGATGACGGCGGGCGAACCCCTCTATTGCTCCCACTGCGGGCGCACCTACGACGTCCGGCTCTGCCCCCGCCAGCATGTAAGCCCGCGCGGGGCACAGGTCTGCGCACGCTGCGGCAGCCGCGAACTCTCGACACCGCAACCGGCAATTCCGATAGCGCTCAGGTTCCTTGCCCTCATGGCGCGGCTTGTCCTCGGACTCCTTCTCTTCTATGCCACGCTTTCGGTCCTCATTGCGCTCGCTCGGTCGCCACAGGTCCGGGAGCTCGCCGTCGCCTGCGGAATCCTCCTGGGCGTTCTCTGGATGCTCTGGTCCAAACTGCCCGATTGGTCGAAGGAAGCGCTCCGGGATTTCTGGATCAAGCGGAGGCAGAACGATGACGAATGAGCGCCATGCAGATGAGGTACGCAAGGCAGGTTTCGAAGGGAGCGAGAAGCCCTTAGATTCATTGAGCTTTTCGCACGAAGACCGAGGGCAGCGTTACCCGCAGCAATACCCGCAGTCCGTAGACGCCCTCGGCGACCCGCTCACGATCCGCGAGGTCGCGCGGCTCATCGGCTGCTCGCCGTGGACCGTGCGGCACTCGTACCTGCCGAAGGGTCTCCCGCATATGCGGTCCGGTCGGCTCGGCAAATTGATCTTCTATCGCGCGCAGGTCGTGCGGTGGATTCTCCAACGCCAACAGAAAGGAGGAATGTAACGCCCGTGTCGCTCTACAAGCGCAATTCGACGTGGTGGTCATCGATCTATGTCGATGGCGTGCGCCACTGCAAGTCCACCGGAACGTCGAATCGGCGCAAGGCGGAAACGATCGAACGACAGTTCCATGAGGAGTTGAACGACGTGCGGCGCCGAGTACCGCACGCGAACCCTGACATGACCTTCGGCGAGCTCTCGGCGCGATTCATCGCGAACGGGATGAGCACGCCGTACTCGCTGGACCGCCTGTCGCACCTTTTGCCGTTTTTCTCTGAGATGCGAGTGGCGGACATCGGCCCGGCCGCGCTCCGTGAATATCGCCAGCGCCGCTACGAAGAGAAGAAGACGCTCAAGGCGGCAACCGTTAATCGCGATCTCTCGGTCCTCCGCCGCGTGCTCAATTGGGCGGTCGAGGAGCGGCTCATCCCGGCGAATCCCTTGGGGAGACTTCGGATGGAACGGGAACGCAGAACCAAGCGCCCCGTCATGAGCTTTCGCGAAGAGGAACTGCTCGTCGCGAAATCGCCGCTCCACCTCCAGCGGATCATTCGCTGCGCGCTCGACACTGGCATGCGGAGGGGCGAGATCCTCGCTGAACGTTGGGAGGACATCGACTTCGACAATCGCATCCTCCACGTCACCCACTCGAAAACACCGGAAGGGGAGGCGCGGGACATTCCGCTCACGATGCGCCTCTACGAACTCCTACTGTTTTTTCGGAAGCAAAAAGGAACCGTCTTCACGTTCGAAGGCGTTCCCATCAAGATCGTGAAAACGGCGTGGGCGGCAAGTCTCCGCCGCGCGGGGATTCGCCACTTCCGGTTCCACGATCTTCGCCACACGGCGAATACCCGCATGATGCTTGCCGGCGTCCTGCAGGAAGTCCGTCGCGAAATTCTCGGCCACACCTCACGGCACTCCCGCGACGTGAACGACCGTTACGTGCAGATCGAGCTACCCGAAAAACGGGAAGCGATCCGCAAGCTCGAGGTGTGGCTTGCCGCTCAGACCCAACTGGCAGCGGAGGAGGAGAAATTGCCTCCACAACCAGCCACGTCACCCGAAACCACGGAGGAATCAACCGCATGACAAACACCAAACCCAACATCCTCGACGTTGAGGAAGCCGTCCGGAAGCGAATTCTCGAACGTGCTCAGGAAATCACCCGCGAGTTCATCGCGCGCCTGCGCACCGTCGAGGGTGACCTCCACACGGGGAATCATCTCGGCGCGCTCGGAGCCCTCGCGGGCATCGAGGCCGAATTCACCACGCTTCGCAGCATTCTTCTCCTGCTCAGATAGCGGGAGTCCGCTCTTTCACAACCAAACCCATGCGCACAAGGAGGCGTCATGACAGCGCAGAAGGCAGCACCAGAAGCGACCGCAGGCCGCAAAGGCTGGGTCAAGAAAACACCCGCAGAAATCGTCTTAGAGCAGATCAACAAGCAGGAAACTCGCGTCGCCGAAATGCGCGAGGAACTCGTCCATGAAGAGCGCGAGCTTGAGAAGCTTCAGGCCGCGCGCAAGGTGCTCGAAGCGAAATAACTAACAGGGAGTTGTCTAAGGGCAACTCCCTCTTTTTATACAAGGAGAATGTATGGCGACCAGTACGAGCAACATGAGACACGGCGAGGGGAAGCCCCAGCAGCTCGAAGCCCTTGCCTTCTACCACGGCGCGCACGGAATCGATCCCACGCCGGTGAAAGATGAGATCGAGGCCCGTTTCCTTCAGGACACGCTGCGAGAGAAAGAGGAGCCAGTTCGCAAACTCCGTATGCTTGAGGCCAAGTTAGAGCAGGTAAGGAAGGAGCGTCCGGAGGCCGAAGCCGTCTGGCAACGCCTGAAGAAGGAGTTAGGGGATACGCCACCGCCGTACCTCCATGCCATGGTCATGGCGGTCTTCGGGTGCTTCGCCATCCTCGTCGACACGATTCTTCTCGCGCCGACGATGGACATCCTGAATATCGCGAATCCTTTTCTCCAGTATGTCGCGGCCGCAGGGTTCGCGGCGCTTTTTACGGCGTGGTTTGAACATGCAGGTCTCCATTATGTGAACGCGAAGACAATTGGCCAAAAGCGGTCAGCCATCGTCGCGGGATGCATGGGAGTATTGAGCCTCATCTTCTGGGGACTTCTGCGAGGTCATCAGCTGCGCTTCGCCGCAGGTCTCGCTGGAAATCCACTCGGGGATTTCCTCGCCGCCCATCCGATCCTCGCGGCCGTGTTCTTCATCATCGCGACGCTCGCGACGCCCATGATCGGCGCATACAGTCTCCTCTGCGCGTGGCGCGATTTCTCCGCGGCCACGATGTGGCGGCGGGTGCGGGAGCGATTCGCCACCTCGCGCAATGCGGAATTGGAACTTCCGAAGCAGATCCAAACCGAGACTGAATCTCTTGAGCGATTCGACCGACGCAAGGAGGCGGAATGCAGGGAGTGGAGGGAGATTTTCAACCATTACTATGATCGCGGCCTAAAGAACGGCGCTCGCCGCGAGCCCCTGTGGTCGGTTGTATGGAAGAGCGTCCTTGGCGTTATCGGTGGAACCGTACTCGCCATTTTCATGCCCAAGGCATGGTTCCCCGCGCAGTTTCTGTTCCCCGGAATGTCTGGCCTCGGACTCTTCCTTTTCTTCAACTATCGCCGGCTTCACCCGACTCACGAACGCTACCTTGCTCGCGAGAATACGAAGTTCGCCGTGATACCGGAATCTTCCCACGCGAATCAACTGCCTGAACCCACACTCAGGCTCCTCTCGAAAGGGGACCATCGATGAGCCATCTGAGATTCGCTGTACTGTTACCCTTCGCGTTCATCCTGGGATGCTCGAATCGCGTCCCGACCGCCACGGTCGAGCTTATCGACACGAGTTTCAGCATCACGCCCCGTGCCGAGAAAGCTGCCCTCCATGCCGTTCAGGATCAGATCGAGGGCATGAATCGCGGCGACGTGCTCATCCTCATTCCTATCACCGGGGATGCCGAAAACGACGCAGGGGGGCGCATCTTGCGCCTCAGGGCACCTACGGCCCGGGAGTCCTATGACGCCGACCTTCGGCGGTACCGGGATACCGCCCGGACGCAGTTCACAGGGTGGGTTGCGTCACTCGGCGCAGAACGTTATCGGACCGACATATTAGGAACACTGGACTCAGCGCGGCAGGAGATTGACTCTCTCCCGACTAACAGTAACCGGCACCTCGTCATCGTGAGCGACTTTCTTGAAGATGACGATCAGTATCGTTTTGTTTCCCACCCCTCCCTCGCAACCCCGGACCGTGCGCGGGCTCTTGCGGTTCGCCTGCGCTCCCAACATGAACTTCCCGTCCACGGGGTCTCCCTGTGTCTCGGACGGCTGGAGAGCGTCGACTTCCCTTCCCTCACCCCGCGACGAAAGATGGCGGTACAGGCTTTTTGGGAAACCTACTTCGCAGCACAGGAACATGGGCCCGACATACAAATCGACGGCATGGGCTTGCTCACTGGAGCGGCTGCGGCCTGTTCTGGGCGGGCAGCGACTGACGCGGGAAAGTGAGGACACATGCTGAAGTTATGGGACGCAATTGTCGAATGCGGTGCGATTCTCGGCCTCATCCTGACCGCGTTAGGGATCATGGTCCGGCTCATAGAGCTAGGGGAGGGGCTTAAGCGAATCGGAATTATCTTGGGGAGTGCGATACTTCTCGTCATGCTTCCGGCGATCATCGTGAACATTTGGTCTGGTCTTCCAGTTTGGCAGAAGCTCGGAACGATGGCCCTCCTTGGATTGGCTGTTGCTCTAACACTTTCGCGCCGTAAGCGATCCCACCTCCAATCACCCGTCAGTAGGCGGCACTCGCACTAGTCTCCGATGTCTTTGGCGTTGCAGGGGCGGGCTCCGCCAAAGTATGCGCAGGAAAGGGAGAAGCCCCGTCCAAGGGCGGCACTCGTCAGAGGAAAAGGCGAACATGGACCTTCCGCTTTTGTGCCGCTCTTTACGCATCTCATTCTCCTGCCTATACTTAAGTCAATCCAGAATCAACCTGATAGTATCGCTTTTCGATCTTCAAATACCTGATCGGGAGCGCCGTCGATTTCCGGAAGAACCCCCTTATGGCTATCAAGAAATCTGAACTTTACAGTTCGCTTTGGAAAAGCTGCGACGAGTTGCGCGGCGGCATGGACGCCTCTCAGTACAAGGACTACGTCCTGGTCCTGCTCTTCGTGAAGTATGTCTCCGACAAATACGCCGGGCAAAAAGACGCCATGGTCGAAGTCCCCAAGGGCGGGAGCTTCGCCGACATGGTCGCCCTCAAGGGCAACAAAGAGATTGGGGACAAGATCAATAAGATCATCGCCAAGCTCGCCGAGGCCAACAGCCTCAAGGGCGTCATCGACCAGACCGATTTCAACGATCCGGCGAAGTTGGGAAGCGGCAAAGAAATGGTGGACCGCCTCTCCAACCTGGTTGGCATCTTCGACAAACCAGAATTGAATTTCAAGGGGAATCGTGCCGAAGGGGACGATCTCCTTGGCGATGCCTATGAATACCTTATGCGCCACTTTGCTACGGAGTCCGGCAAGAGCAAGGGACAGTTTTATACCCCCGCAGAGGTTTCCCGCATTATGGCGAAGGTCATCGGGATCGGTGAGGCAAGAAGCGAAACCCAAACGATTTATGACCCGACCTGCGGCTCCGGATCGCTCTTACTTAAGGCCCATGATGAGGCAAGAAATAGAGCGGGGCTTGATCTGGCAATTTATGGACAGGAGAACGATCTCGCGACCTGGGCAATCGCAAAGATGAACATGTTCCTCCACGATTGCCCGTCCGCCGATATATGGAAAGGTAATACTCTCTCCAGTCCTCATTTCACAGATAGGGGGGGTCTCAAGACTTTCGATTTTGTGGTCGCCAATCCGCCGTTTTCCGACAAGGCGTGGATGAACGGCGTGAATACCGGGGACGATCCATATAAACGCTTTACGTTCGGGGTTCCACCAAAGAAGAATGGCGATTACGCTTTCCTGTTGCAACTCCTGGCTTCAATGAAGAGCAAGGGCAAAGGTGCCATCATTATGCCTCACGGAGTGCTATTCCGTGGCAATGTTGAAGCAGATATCCGCAGAGAGATCATTCGTCGTGGGTATATCAAGGGGATCATTGGACTTCCAGGAAATCTCTTTTACGGCACCGGAATACCGGCTTGCATTGTTGTTCTAGACAAAGAAAACGCGGGGGCTCGCACAGGGATTTTCATGATTGATGCGAGCAAGGGGTTCTTGAAGGACGGTAACAAGAACCGCCTTAGAGAAATGGACCTACACAAAATCGTCGATGTATTCAATAAACAGACAGAACTCCAGAAGTATTCGCGCATGGTACCCGTTGCCGAGATAGAAGTGAACGATTTCAACCTGAATCTTCCGCGCTACGTTGACAGCAGCGAACCAGAAGACATTCAAGACATCGATGCCCATCTTCGTGGCGGGCTTCCAAACAGAGATATTGCAGATTTAGAGAGTTATTGGAAAGTCTTCCCAACCTTGCGCACGATGTTATTCACGCCCTATCACCGGAAGGAATACTCGACCGTCACAGTTCCGCAGTCCGAAATCAAGGGAACGATTTTTGACCACCCGGAATTCACTTCTTTTCACAAATCAGTCACAAGACTATTCGCCAACTGGAAAACAATTCAGACGCCGGTTCTAAAGGACATGAAGGTTGGAGCTAAGCCCAAGTTACTCATTCAAGAACTCTCCGAAGACCTACTGGCCACCTTCCAAAAAGCGAGACTTGTTGATCCGTACGACGTGTATCAGCACCTAATGGACTATTGGGCTGAGACGATGCAGGACGACGTCTATTTGTTGGCCAAAGAGGGTTGGAAGGCGGTTATTGATGGTCATCCAAGCACCGATCTCATTCCCCCGACCCTCATTGTTAATCGATATTTTGCCGCAGATCAAGCGGCAATCAACCAGATGGAGGTTGACCGCGAGGCGATTTTGCGCCAGATTGAGGAACTCGATGAAGAGCATGGTGGCGAGGACGGTCTGCTGGCTGAAGCGAAAAACGACAAAGGTAACCTTAGCAAAGCTAGCGTGAAAGCGCGACTCGAAGAAATCGTAAGTGACCCCGACTTAGGCGACGAGAGGAAGCTTTTGAGGAAGTATCTTCAACTAGTTGAAAGTGAGGCCGCAGCAAACAAGAAAATGAAAGCTGCCGTAAAGGCTTTGGATGTAAACGTCGCAGCACAGTATGGGAAGCTGAACAAAGACGAGATCAAGGCCTTGGTCGTTGACGACAAGTGGATAGCCACTCTATCCTCTGTCGTCCATGCTGAGTTGAATCGTGTCTCTCAGGCGCTTGCCGGACGCATCAAGCAGCTCGCAGAGCGCTACGATGCGCCACTCCCAAACCTCACGAATGCCGCGAACGAACTCTCAACCCGCGTGAACACACACCTAACGAAGATGGGGTTCTCATGGAAATGAAGCAGGGATTCAAACAAACCGAGATCGGACTCATTCCGAAAGACTGGCGAGTTGCGAAACTCGGAGAGATTGCTTCGATTTCAACTGGAAGTACCCCCTCAACCGCGCATCGTGAATTCTATGGTGATGAGTTCTTATTCGTCAGCCCTGTGGACTTGTCTGATGCAAAGTGGATAAAGAATACCGCCAAAAAGCTATCTTCTATCGGCTTTGGCATATCAAGGAGATTTCCCAAGTCCAGTATTTTGTTTACTTGCATTGGCTCGACGATCGGCAAGTGTGGGGTTGCAACGGTTGATCTCACATCAAACCAACAGATAAACGCTGTTATGCCATCACCTACATATAACACGGACTTTTTGTATTATGCACTCTGCCTTTTGTCACCTTCAATCAGAAGACTCGCTGGAGAGCAAGCTGTCCCGCTAATTAACAAGACACAGTTCAGTGAGACCTTGATTCCACTTCCGGCACTTCCAGAACAGAAAGCTATTGCAGGAATACTCAATGACACTGACGCTCTCATCGAATCACTAAATCAAGTCCTCGAAAAGAAACGCAACGTCAGACAAGCCGTTACACATCAATTACTTTCTGGAAAGATTCGCCTACCTGGCTTTGGGGGAGTCTGGGATGTAAGGTGTCTAGGAGACTTCGGTGCAACTTTCGGCGGTCTCTCGGGGAAGAGCAAGGAGGACTTTGGTCATGGTGGTGGTCGTTACATAACCTTCATGAATATCATGGGGAACGTGGTAATCGACTGCAACGCCCTAGAGTTGGTAGAGATCGCACCGACGGAAAGTCAGAACCGAGTCGCTGTTGGCGACATCTTCTTCAACGGTTCATCGGAAACAGCCGAAGAAGTGGGGATGTGCGCGGTTTTACTCAATGAGGTGCATGATGTATTTCTAAACAGCTTTTGTTTTGGCTTTCGACTTCATCAACGAGCACAAGCTGACGGACTCTATCTCGCATACTATTTCAGGAGCCAAGAAGGTAGGAAGCTGCTAAAGTCACTCGGGCAAGGCGCTATTCGATACAATCTCTCCAAAACTGCGCTACTGAAGCTCCCATTTCGCATACCTTCGCATCCTGAGCAAATTGCAATTGCTGGCACACTCTCAGACATCGATGCGGAAATCGCCGGGTTGGAAAAGAGGTGTAACAAGGTCAATTCAATTAAACAAGGATTGATGCAAAAACTTCTCACAGGAAAAACAAGGCTCCTATGATCAAGAACGACATTGGACAGCGCGAGCGGAAAACCCAGAATCGCATCGTGGCCCTGTTTCAAAACAGGCTTCATTACGACTACCTTGGCAACTGGGAGGAGCGGCTCGGGAATCGCAACATCGAGCCCGATTTGCTTCGAGCTTACCTGAAAGATCGCGGGTACGCCGACACGATTATTGACCGTGCGTTGTTCTTGCTCCAAAGAGAGGCTGGCGATACCAGCAAGAGCCTCTACGACCGAAATCGTGTTGTCTATGATCTCCTGCGGTACGCCGTCAAGGTGAAACCAGATGTTAGTGAGAATACGAAAGACGTTTGGCTGATCGACTGGAAGCACCCGGAGAAGAATCACTTTGCCATCGCCGAAGAGGTGACAATTGCCGGGTCGAATGATGCGGCTCACACGAAGCGTCCCGACATTGTTCTTTATGTCAACGGAATCGCCCTCGGGGTCTTGGAATTAAAGCGGTCAATCGTGTCCGTCGCAGAAGGTATTCGCCAGAATCTCGACAATCAGAAGAAGATTTTCATCGAACACTTCTTTTCGACGCAACAGCTGGTTATGGCAGGAAACGATACCGAGGGGTTGCGCTACGCCACGATTCAAACTCCGGAGAAGTATTACCTAACGTGGAAGGAGCCCGGAGACGAGAAAAACCTTCTGGACCGTTCGCTGTTACAACTGTGCGAGAAAAAGCGGTTTCTGGAAGTCATCCACGATTTCATCGCTTTCGACTCGGGAACGAAGAAGCTTTGCCGCCACAATCAGTATTTTGGTGTGAAGGCATCGCAAGAACATGTCCGCCGACGGGAAGGCGGCATCATCTGGCACACACAAGGTTCCGGCAAGAGCCTGACGATGGTCTGGCTTGCCAAGTGGATTCATGAGAACGTGAAGAACTCTCGGATACTCATCATTACGGACCGGACCGAACTCGATGAGCAAATTGAAGGAGTTTTCAAAGGGGTCAAAGAAGAGATCAAGCGCACCACGAGTGGGGCAGACCTCATTGCAAAATTAAATGATGCGGAACCGTGGCTCATGTGCTCACTCGTTCACAAATTTGGCGGAAAGGATGGGGATGATTCGGACCCCGATGTTGGTGCCTATGTTCAGGAGTTGAAAAAATCGCTACCGCCTGGATTCAAAGCAAAAGGCGATATCTATGTGTTTGTGGACGAGTGTCATCGCACCCAGTCTGGCGAACTCCATAAAGCGATGAAATCCATCCTCCCTAATGCGATGCTCATCGGTTTTACCGGGACGCCTCTATTGAAGACTGACAAGCAGAAAAGCATCGAGGTTTTTGGCGGTTTCATACATACGTATAAGTTCGATGAAGCCGTGAAGGACGGCGTCGTGCTGGACCTGCGCTACGAGGCGCGGGACATCGATCAGAGGATCACCTCTCAGGCGAAGATCGATCAGTGGTTTGAGGCAAAGACAAAAGGCCTCAACGACCTGGCAAAGGCGGAATTGAAAAAGCGATGGGGGACGATGAAGAAAGTCCTCAGCTGCCAGGATCGTCTGGAAAAAATCGTCGCCGATGTGCTGATGGATATGGCGACGCGGGACAGGCTAAAGAGTGGGCGCGGAAACGCACTCCTTGTCTCGGGCAGCATCTATCAGGCCTGTAAGTTCTACGAACTTTTCGACAAAACGGACCTGAGAGGAAAATGTGCGATTGTCACTTCTTACAAACCAGTCGCCGCACAGATTAAAGGAGAAGAGAGCGGAGAGGGCCTCACCGAGCGGCTGCGTCAATTCGATATTTACCGAAAGATGCTTGCCGAATGGTTCAATGAAAAACCTGAAACGGCCGTCAACAAGATCGAACTCTTTGAGAAGGAAGCGAAAGCGCGGTTTATAAAAGAACCGGGCCAATTAAAACTCCTCATCGTCGTGGACAAGCTCCTCACTGGATTCGACGCTCCGCCCGCGACGTATCTTTATATAGACAAGCAGATGCGCGACCATGGTCTTTTTCAGGCGATCTGTCGCGTTAATCGATTGGATGGCGATGATAAGGATTACGGCTACATCATCGACTACAAAGACCTTTTCAAGAGCCTCGAAGGGGCGGTGAAGGACTACACTTCTGGCGCATTCGATGCCTATGATAAGGAAGACGTCGCTGGCCTGCTTGAGGATCGGCTTGGAAAGGGCCGTCAGCGTTTAGAAGACGCTTTGGAAACGGTCCGCGCGCTGTGTGAGCCAGTGGAGCCTCCAAAGGATTCCGCCGCGCATCTCCGGTATTTCTGCGCAAAGGAATCAGGCAACGCGGACCAGCTGAAAGAGAACGAGCCTAAACGCCTGACGCTCTATAAACAGGTTGCGGAACTCGTTCGTGCGTTTGCAGACATTGCGAACGAACTGCCGGAGGCCGGTTTCACTCCCGCGCAGATTGAATCCATGAAGGCAGAGGTCGGACAGTTCGAGAAGGCGCGCGAGGAAGTTAAACTCGCAAGCGGCGACTATATCGATCTCAAGATGTACGAGCCCGCTATGCGGCACCTGATCGACAACTATATCCGCGCCGAAGAGAGCGAAAAGATTGCTTCATTCGACAACATTCCGCTGGTACAGCTGATCGTTGAGCGAGGTGCAGATGCGTTGGCGGCGCTTCCGGCGGGAATCAGGAACAATAAAGATGCGGCTGCGGAGACGATTGAAAACAACGTCCGAAAGCTCATCATCGACGAACAGCCTTTGAATCCCAAGTACTATGACAAGATGTCGGAACTCCTTGATGCCCTTATTGCGCAGCGGCGGAAGGAGGCGCTCGACTACAAGAAGTACCTTGAGCAGATCATCGCGCTCGCAAAGAAGGTCGTGAATCCAGCGTTTGGAGAATCGTATCCCGTCGGACTTGATACGCCGGGGAAGCGCGCGCTGTTCGACAACCTCGGTAAGGAGGCTCCATTGGCGTTCGCGGTCGATCTCGCAGTTCGAAAGAGCAGGCAGGATGATTGGCGAAACAATCCATTCAAAATTAAAAAGGTGCGCTTTGCTATCAAGGATGCCTTGAAGGGCGATGAGGATCTTACGTCGAAGACGCTGGAATTGGTAAAAAACCAGAATGAATACTGATCAACACACCATCACGATTTCCGGCCTACAGGTTGAGATCGTTCGAAAGAACATCAAGAACCTGCATCTGGGAGTCTATCCTCCGGGAGGCCGCGTTCGTGTCGCCGCCCCATTAAGGGTCAGCAACGACGCGGTCCGGTTGGCGGTCATCGGAAAGCTTGGTTGGATCAAGCGACAACAGCTAAAATTCGAGCGCCAGCCGCGCGAATCGTCAAGAGAGATGGTCAGCGGTGAGAGTCACTATTTCCTCGGGCACCGCTACCGGCTCCGCGTAATACCGGATGCGTGTAAGAAGCAGTGCGTCATCGTCCGGAATAAGGCAACGATTGAACTCCATGTGCGTCCTGACGCAGACGTGGAGGAGCGGCAACGCGTGCTGGCAAACTGGTATCGGGTCCAACTGCGAGAATTCCTTGGACCGCTCATGGAGAAATGGCAGAATCGATTGGGAGTTCAGGCGACCGCTTACGGAATTAAGCGGATGAAGACGAAGTGGGGGACCTGCAACCACGAGGCTCGTAGGGTCTGGATCAACCTCGAATTGGCGAAGAAGTCCAGTGAGTGCTTAGAATATGTCGTTGCCCACGAACTTGTGCATCTCATCGTCCGACATCACGACGACGCGTTTGTAGCGATCATGGACAAGCACATGCCCCGGTGGCGATCCATTCGGGACGACCTCAACGGTTCACCGCTCGCGCATGAGATTTGGCGGGAATAGTAGATTCATGGTCGATCAATAAGATCGACTTGCTACACTTTTCACCGCAGAGTGTCATTTGAGGTATTTGTCGTATTCGCTCTTCACGACGGTTGGAACACTCGCTGGATCAATCTGCTTCAGCAGGTTTTTCAACGATTCTCTACAACGGGGATACGCGGTGACGCGTGTACTCAGGGTGGTAGGCTTCTTCAGAAGTTGGAAGATGAACTCGACCTCTGCGGGCGTGAAGCTCTTCACCATCGAGATGTAAACAGGAACAGCCGCATCGGAAGTACCGTAGGGGTTTCCGACCAAGCACGTCACAACAGAATTGACGTATTCTTCGCGGGCAGTGGCGGGAACCGCTAGTTGCGAAGTGATCTCAAATAACCGCTGCGCGAAAGGAGGTTCGTTGTAGAAGTTATTGAACGCCTGGTGGACGTTCATCAGCTTTTTCGCTGCAATCACAATGATCGAGTGCTTTTCCGAGTCGCCGAGCAGATCAAGCAGTCCGAGGACTTTGAAGAACCCTCGTGAAGCCGCGATCCTGCCGGCATCATTCTTGGAGATGTAGCCGAAGTGACGCTCGATCAATTCCGATTTCGTCTTGGCCGTGAACGACGGTCCAAATGCCTTGGCTACAGTGACAGCATTGAGGCGGCCTTCTTCACCGATCGAGGAGTCGCAGTAGATACCGTGCAAGGTGAGCATGAGCGACTCCCTTTGAGCCTCGTGAGTCGCCGATAGCGCTGTAATCCAGTACTGCAAGACGGCTTCGTCAAATCGATTGCCACGAACTGCGGAAAGGAACGTCTTTGCGTCGACACCCTTTGGATTTGCTGAATTATTCAGCGCGTGTTCGATGCACCGGCTGAGGAACGCAGCAAATTCGTAGGAGTTGATTTGTCCGATCGTCGGATGTGCGGCCGAAAAGTTGTTTCGGACATCGCGGGATTGGTCAAGCTTGAAGTAGCCGTCCTCGGTCAGAAGATTCAGAGTCAGGCATAGCCGGAGCAGTTCGTTGTCCTGCAATTCGATCAGGATCTTTTCGCTGAACGGCGCATCAACGATTTCCGTAACGACGGACACCCCAAACTCGCGAACCTTGCGGCGAAGCTCGATCATCGCCGAGTTCCAGGCATAATTGATCGCGCTATCTAGTAAACCGACCGAAATCGCGATGCACATCCGTGCGAGCAATGGGTCGCGCCGCTCCGGCGGAATCGAATTCAGCAAGTCGGGAAGCTGTGCCCACGATTTAGCGATATCGCTGTCGCTAGCGAGAATCTGTCGGGGGAAACCGAGCGCTTTCGTAAGCTGGTCGACGAAATTGGCTGAAGAGCTAGCCACAGACGGCAGCTGAATCGAAGCCACGATGTCCAAATTGCCCATTTCAGTATGATAATTCCTGTCTGAGACCACCTGCGATTGGCCTGATTGAGTTCCCTCGATGTAGTCAATTTTGTAGCTGTCGGTGCATCAGAGTTCCACAGGGAACAACCAGCAATAGCCGGATTGTCTAAATAGCTCAATCCAAATGCCTTACAATCGCCAGACTTCAACAACCTTCAACAAGTCACCTGATATGTTTTGGGAGCAGGTGAGTGGGCCTCGGTAACCGCCTTAGAATCAATAGCCATTTTGATCGAGGTTGTTGAATTCTGTTGTTCCCGACGGTTCCGCGGGGGTTTCAGAGCTACAGATTTTGAGCTGAACCGCAGGACGGTCCTCATCGCGACCCGCAAAAGAGTGGGGCCACAGGGCTTCGACGAATTTGGAAGGTGGAGAGCGCATCTGCTGCGTGAGCAGGTGCGCCTGAGGAAACGTCCGTATTGTTTGAATGCTAAGTCGAGGAGGAGCGCGAGGTGTTACAAAAAGCTGAACTCAGCGGGCAAGCTGATTCAGAGAACAACCTCGGAGGCTCCTCAGAGACGACATGTACTACATCGGACTGGATGTTCACAAGAAGACGATCAGCTATTGCGTGAAGGACGCAGCTGGTTGTGTGCACCAGGAAGGTCGGATCGGTTCGACACGGCGCGAGCTGGACGCCTGGATCAGGACCCTTCCCCAACCTCGGATGATCGCCATGGAACCCTCCCAGGGCACGACCTCTATGAAGGGCTTTCCCGTCAATTCGTCTCCAGTCTTGAAGGCCAGCCGACAGAAGGCAGCATTGACGTAGCGCAGGATGTGATCCGGTCCTGCCAATGCAGCCATAGGAAGGGGCGAAGTGTCCAGCATTAATCGCTCGATGTTCGACACATCGGGCTCCCGATAAAGGCGAAGGTTCGCATAGGGCTCTGGATCGTCGGATGTTTCCTTAGGTCTGATTCTTGATTTCCGAAT
>PMUI01000010.1:3432-4163 GCA_003166955.1 Acidobacterium sp. | reverse complement strand
CCCACACCGACCCATCCGCAAACGCCACCGCATAGGACTTATCCGGCACCCGAATCCGAACCGCAACCTTATTACCAGCCGGATCAATCCGCACCAACAAGCTCCCCGCCCGGGTCTCCCCGTCCGACACCATCCAAACACTGCCCGCGCCCACCGCAATCCCACCTTCCGAATCCGCCGGCCCCACCGGGACCTTCGCGACCACCTTCCGCGTCGCCAAATCCACTCGCACCAACGAGTGTTCGCCGCAACTCGGAACCCACAAACTCCCAAACCCCACCGCCAGCCCCGAACACGGTTTCGCCACTGGCACTTCGCCGTCCACCGCGTTCGTTCGCGCATCGAGGCGCACCACCGCATTGCGAGCGTCCACCGTCACCCAAACCGCGTCCTTCGCCACCGCCATCCAGTCCGGATCGCCGCCCACCCGAAACGTAGCCACCGGCCGCAGCTCCGTCATCGGCCGCTGCACCCTGGGATCGCGAACGCCTGTAGCCTTAGGTCCAGCCTCCGGAGTCTGCCCGCCGAGCAAAACTGTGNNCCCACCCCACCACCAGAAAAACTGCCGACCGAACCGTCCATCGGCGGTAACCGAAGCTCTCGAGACGCGTTGGACCACTGCCCGCATGACCGTTACACACGAGCACTTTCCAATTCCCGGCTCGCCCGCCACGCGGCAGACAAATCCCCGTCTTGCCGTGGAAGAATAGGGAGCATGGCAGTCAATACAG
>PMUI01000010.1:0-3415 GCA_003166955.1 Acidobacterium sp. | reverse complement strand
GCTTCGACGACACCAATCCCGAAAAGGAAGAACAGGAGTACGTTGATTCGATCCAAAAGGACGTCCGCTGGCTGGGGTTCGACTGGGAACGGCTCTGCTATGCGTCGGATTACTTCCCCCAGCTTTATGAGTGGGCGCTTCAGCTGATCAGGGCAGGCAGAGCTTATGTGGACGACTTATCGGCGGACCAGATCCGCCAGTATCGCGGCACACTGACCGAACCAGGCAAGGATAGCCCGTATCGCAACCGCACCGGGGAGGAGAACCTCGACCTGTTCACCCGCATGAAAGCCGGCGAGTTTCCCGACGGAAGCCGTGTCCTGCGCGCGAAGATCGATATGGCGTCGCCGAACATCAATATGCGCGACCCCATCATGTACCGCATCGTGCATGCGGAGCATCACCGAACCGGCGACAAGTGGTGCATCTACCCGATGTACGACTATGCACACGGACAGTCGGACTCCATTGAGAACGTGACCCACTCCATGTGCACGCTGGAGTTTGCGGATCACCAGCCGCTCTACCGATGGTTCATCGAACAACTCGGCATCTTCCCTTCGCAGCAGATCGAGTTCGACCGGCTGAATCTGACCTATACGCTGCTGTCGAAACGCAAGCTGCTGCAACTGGTGCAGGAAGGCCGCGTGAACGGATGGGACGATCCGCGCATGCCCACCCTGTCGGGGATTCGCAGACGCGGGTTTACGCCGGAGGGAATTCGGGCGTTTGTGACCTCACTGGGTGCGACGCGGACCAACGGCATCATCGATTTCGAGATGCTCGAGCACATGCAGCGCGACGACCTCAACAAGCGGGCAACGCGCGGGATGGCGGTGCTGCGTCCGCTAAAGCTGGTGATCGACAATTACCCGGAGGGACAGACCGAGTACGTGGAGGTGGCGAACAACCCGGAGGATTCGACGGCAGGGACGCGCCAGGTGCCGTTTTCGCGTGAGCTCTACATTGAGAGCGAGGATTTTCGCGAGGTCCCGCCGCCGAAGTATTATCGCCTGTCGCCAGGCAAGGAAGTGCGGCTCCGCAATGCGTATTTTGTTACCGCGCAAAGCGTCGTGAAGGATGCGGCCGGGAACGTGGTCGAAGTGCATTGCACCTATGATCCAGCCAGCCGCGGCGGGAATTCGCCGGATGGCAGAAAAGTGAAGTCGACCATGCACTGGGTCTCGGCGGCGCATGTCATTTCCGCCGAAGTGCGGCTTTACGACAAGCTGTTTTCAAATCCCAATCCGCTGGACGTGCCGAAAGGCGGGAGCTTTCTGGACAATCTGAATCCCAACTCGCTGGAAGTGGTGGCGGATGCGAAGTTGGAGCTTTCCCTGGCCGAAGCAAAGGTGGGCGCGCCCTACCAATTCGAGCGCGTGGGATACTTCTGCCTCGATCCGGATTCGACTGCGGAGAAGCTTGTGTTCAACCGGACGCTGGCGCTGAAGGACACCTGGGCGAAGATCGAGAAGAAGGCGGGAGCTTGATGCCCGATAGTCCCTCTTCGCCTCGCGTCCGCTTCGCCCCCTCGCCTACCGGCTACCTCCACGTCGGCGGTGCACGCACCGCCCTCTTCAACTGGCTCTTTGCCCGCCACTTTGGCGGCACCTTCATCCTCCGCATCGAGGACACTGACTTCGAGCGCTCCTCCGAAGCCATGGTCGAGGGCATCCTCGAAGGCATGCGCTGGATCGGCCTCGACTGGGACGAGGGTCCCTTTTTCCAGTCGCAGCGCCTCCCGCTCTACCAGGCTACTGCTCAAAAACTCATCGACTCGGGCCACGCTTACTACTGCTTCTGCACGAAAGGAGAACTCGAGTCCCGCCGCGCCGAAGGCACCGCCGCCATGTATGACCGGCGCTGTCGAAACCTGGATCGGGCAGAGTCTGAAAAGCGTCGCCTGGACGGCAAGTCCCCTGCAGCCGTCCGCTTCGCCGTCCCCGACGGCGCCACCTCCTGGGACGACGCCGTCTTCGGCCGCGTCGAGTTTGCCAACGCCGAGCTCGAGGACTTCGTTCTCCTCCGCTCCGACGGCATTCCCACTTACCACCTCTCCGTCGTCGCCGACGACATCGACATGCGCCTCACCCACATCCTTCGCGGCGCCGACCACATCTCGAACACCCCAAAACAAGTCCTGCAGTACAGCGCCCTCGGTGCCGAGTTGCCCATCTTCGCCCACGTCCCACTCATCCTCGGCCCCGACAAGACGCGCCTTTCGAAGCGCCACGGCGCAACTTCCGTCATCGCTTACAAGGACATGGGCATCGTCCCGGAAGCCTTCCGCAATTTCCTCGCCCTCCTCGGCTGGTCGCCTGGTTCCAAACAGAATCCACAACACAAAGACCGTGAGACTTTTAGCTCAGAAGACCTCATCCAGCTCTTTACCCTCGACGGCATCTCCAAATCGAACGCCGTCTTCGACAACGACAAGCTCGCCTGGTTCAACACCGAATACATCCGCGCCTACGACTCGAATAAGCTACTTCCACTGATACAAATAGAGTGGCAAGCGGCCGAATTCGTCCCCACCCGCACAGAAGAAGAAATCCTCGCCGCCATCGATTTCGTCAAACCCCGCGCCCGCAGCCTCAAAGATTTCGCCGGCAGTTTTCGCGCCCACTTCAGCGACGACTTCGAATATGATCCAGCCGCTGTTACAAAATTCCTCGCCGATCCGTCGCTCCCTTCCCTGCTCCAGGAACTAGCCGCCCGTTACGACGTCGCGCCCGACTTCACCGAGGCCTCTGCCGAAGAACTCCTCCGCGCCTTAGCAACCGAAAAGAACATCAAAGCCGGTGCCCTCATCAACGGCTCCCGAGTAGCCCTCACCGGCCAGGCCGTCGCCCCCAGCCTCTTCGCCGTCATGGCCTTCCTCGGCAAAGATCGCGTCGTGCAACGCCTGAACTCCGTCGACAAAGGTCATCCTGAGCGAAGTCTGGCTGGCAACGCAAGCCAGACGCAGTCGAATAGCCTGCCCTGAGCAAGCGCTGAGCGCAGCGAGGCGCGCGTCGAACGGGGACCTCCCGAGCGTCAGCAGTCCTGACGAGCCTGCTCGTCAGGATTCGCGAGGGCTACAGGCTACGGGCTACCGGCTCTCGTGTGAGCGCTGAACGCTGCACCCTGTACCCCGTTTTCTTGCTACAATTCGAAGAGCGGAATGGTGACAGTTCCGCAGTTCGCATCGCTCCTCAGCAGGTCAGCGAACGCAACAAAAAGCAGAGTGCAACGCTCTGCCGAAGCTTCAAAAAAAGAGGCGTCAAGGGGACGTAGTTCAGTTGGTTAGAATGCTGCCCTGTCACGGCAGGGGTCGCGGGTTCGAGCCCCGTCGTCCCCGCCATACAAACCCAAAATAATCAAGGGTTTATGGCAAGTGGCAAAATCAAGAGACACTAGAGAGGGTGCTGAAGGT
>PMUI01000113.1 GCA_003166955.1 Acidobacterium sp. | reverse complement strand
TTTCGGGGGCACGTCACGGTCACGTTCATCATGGTTCGCCAGGGTCGTTTTGCCATCCGCTACTGTACTCGCCCGTCGACGGGAATCAATCCGACAAAAGTCTGAGACAACGACCGGTTCGTGCGGCATGGGAACCTGCCTCTGATGGAAGGGACAGGACCGCCGGAGGTCGATCGTGCCCCTGGCTACGCTTCGCCCGCAATCGTCACGCTCCTGGATCCGAGTCCCGGAGAACTCGCGCCGATCGTGATCTGACCGGCTTTTTGCGTTGACTGGACGATGGCGAGACACAAACCGTCAAAGGCTTTTCGGTGATTAGCCTTGTAGTCGTCATGGCTCTGCGGATCCCCGTTGTCGACGCCAATCAGGACGCCTTCACCCTCGATCCGAAACGTAATCTCGTTCTCGGCCCGAGGCACTCGGCGCCCCTGTTCGTCGCGGATCTCGACGACAATGTGTGCCACATCGCGGCGATCGGCGGCCAGCGTGGTGCGATCGGCGGTGAGAACCAGCGCGGCCGCCTCCCCGGTTGTGGATACTTCGAGGGTGACGACCTCCTGTCCGTTTTTGGTCCCCACGGCTTTCAGGGTTCCGGCTTCCCAGGGAACATCCCAGGACAGATGCAGATCGGAGGTGGTGCGCTGCGTACGCGCGCGAGCCGGATAGTCTCCATAGGTGTTCTGCATCCCAAGACGGGGAAATTCGTAGCCCTTGACGCCGAACGATTTTCCGTTGACAAAGAGCTCGACGGTATCGCAGTTGGTGTAACAGGTAACTGGGATAACCTGGCCTTCTTTGCCCTTCCAGTTCCAGTGCGGAAAAAGATGGATCATCGGCTCATCGGTCCACTGGCTCTGATAGAAATAAAAGCCGTCCTTCTTAAATCCGCACGTATCGATCACACCCGATGGTGACGCTTTGAAAGGCCAGAAGGCTTCGCCAAGATAGTCGATCCCGGTCCACATGAAGTCGCCGGCGACATAGTCATAGGTGCGGACAAACTGCCAAAGTTCCTCAACGTCCAGTTGCCGATTGGTTGGCATCAGGAAGCGGCGCTGTTGAGGCGTGGCTTCAGCGGGAAAAAGGTAGCGGTAGTCGCCGCGGATACCGCCAATAGCTCCACTCTCGGTACCGATAACGCGCCGCTGCGGGAATGCAGCGTGGTCAATGCTGTAATACTTGTCGGCCCGGTCGCGCCATCGGTCGGCGTAGTTATAGCCGACGATGTCGAGGAGCGCGAGGAACTCCGGCCGCACGGTATTGGACGGCGGCTCGGAGGCGATGCGATCGCAGGCGGCGGTGACCGGTCGCGTGGGATCCTCGGCGTGGAAGATGTCCAGCAGTTCGCGGAGGGTCTGGGCTCCTTCGGGTGCAGACTGATCGCCAATCTCATTGCCCGCGCTCCACAGAACAATCGAGGGATGATTGCGGTCGCGGTGCAGCATGTTCTTCACGTCGCGCTCGTACCACTCATCGAAGTAGAGACTGTAACCGTTGCGAATCTGCCCCTTTGGCACGCGCCATTCGTCGAAAGCCTCAGCCATCACCAGGAAACCCATGCGGTCGCACATGTCGAGGAACTCCGTCGCGTAAGGGTTATGGCTGGTGCGGATGGCGTTGCAGCCCATCTCGCGGAGGATGCCGAGGCGGCGCTCCCAGACCTTCTCAGGGACGGCAGCGCCTACACTGCCGGCTTCGTGATGGATGCAGACGCCGTTGAGTTTGATGGGATCGCCATTGAGCAGGAATCCGCGGTCCGCATCGAAGACTGCTTCGCGGATGCCGATGGGGGTGTCGTAGACATCGACGACGCGGCCTGCTTCCTGCACCGTGCTGCGAACGGTATAGAGGTTGGGGTTCGCCGGCGACCAGAGGTTCGGCGGCTTCACGGTGAGTTGCTGAACGAATTCGTAGTCGCCGTTGGCGGCAATTTCCTGCGATGCACCTTCGCTCTGCACAGTTTTTCCCTGCGCATCGAGGAGCTCCGCGGTGAGGGAACACTGCGCGCGACTCGTGCGTCCGTTGGCCACGCGTGTTTTTACAGCGACGGTTGCGGAATCCTTCGAAATGCGCGGGAACGTGACAAATGTTCCCCAGTAACCGACGCGCACAGGATTGGTGGCCAGCAACCAGGTGTGCCGATAAATACCGGAACCGGAATACCAACGGCAGTTAGTCTGGCGTGAGTTATCGACCTTGACGGCGATCACATTCTCGCCAGCAGAATTGAGGTGGGGAGTTAGTTCGTAAGCAAAAGGAATGTAGCCGTAGGGCCGCAACCCGAGATAGTGCCCGTTGATCCATACCTCGCTGTTTTGATAAACACCGTCGAATTCGAGGGTGATGACCTTGTCATGATGCTCGGCGGAAAGGCGAAAGCGTTTCCTGTACCAGCCAATGCCGGCGGGCAGATAGCCGCCGGGGCCGCTGGAGGGGGCATCCTGCAGGAAGGGCCCTTCGATGCTCCAGTCGTGCGGCAGATCGACGGGACGCCAGCCGGAATCGGGAAAATCGGGCCGCTGCGCGCCAGGCGCGTCGCCCTTAATAAAGCGCCAGCCGAAGTCGAAGCTCTCCCTGGTTCGCGCCGCTGGGCTTTCCGCTGCCAGCGCTTTCTCAGCCCGAAGAAGAAACGGAGATGCCGACAGAATAGCTGCTCCGCGTGCCGCCTGAGCCAGCAGGTCACGCCTGGTCAGCAGCGTGTCAAACCGATGCGGATCGATCTTCATCGAATCCACTCTCCATCGATCACGAGAAAGCCTCCTTTTGCACAGAGCATGAGATCACAGTCCCCACGATGCTGAAATCCGACTTTGGTCGGACTCGGAATCCCGCGAGGCAACCTGCAAAAGCCAGGTACCGATCCGACTTCCGTCGGATTCACCAGCGACGCTGGTCTCATACATTGGGTGCCGGGCCTCCGCGTCGTTCAACCAACCCGCGAACCGCTTATGAGCATGCATGCGCCATGGTGCTCTTCCAGAAAGGAACTCATGAGATTCTCCACCGCCGTTCTTGCGATCCTGTTGTCCGCCGGCCTTGCGCCCGTCGACCTGGCTGCGCAAACGACCGCTGGGCTCGCGCCCTTTTCCATGGATCCCCGCCGCGGAGCTTCGTCGCCATCTCCGGTCGATGTATCTTTCCTGCTCGACGCGCCGGCGGGCAAGCACGGTTTTATTCAGGTGAAGGATGGCCACCTGGCGACGGGCGACGGTCAGCGCATCCGCTTGTGGGGCGTGAACATCACAGACTGGAGCCCGGGTTCGAAGCAGGTTCCATCGAAGGAGGACGCGCCGTACATCGCTGCCACGCTGGCGCGTTTTGGAGTGAACTGCGTGCGCTTCCAGTTTCTCGATCTGGAAACGCCGCGCGGGCTGCTCGACCGGCAGCGCAGCGACTCGCGCGCACTCGATCCGGAGGCGTTCGACCGCGAGGACTCGTTCATCGCCGAGCTGGAGAAGCGAGGAATCTATATCGATTTCAACCTGCTGGTGGGGCGGCCGTTCAAAGCGGGAGACGGCGTGGAGGATGTGAATCTGCTTCGCCAGGGCGCCAAGGGCACCTCGCTCTACGACAAGCGCATGATCGAGTTGCAGAAAGAGTACGCGCAGCAGTTGCTGGATCATGTGAATCCCTATACGAAACTGAAGTACACCGCCGATCCGGCAGTGGCGCTGGTGGAGATCAACAACGAGAACGCGATCGACATCGGTTATCGCGCTCCGTCGCCGTTCTATTTGAAAGAGCTGACGGGGATGTTCAACGATTGGCTGGCCAGGCATCGGACGCCGGACGAGATTGCACAACTGCGCTCGCTGACCAGGGTCGCGGCCGATGCGCAGGTTCCGCTGATGCAGTTTCGCGGTCAGGCGGCGTCGGCTCCGTCGCTGCGCTTCAATGCGGAGGCGGAATTCTACAACGACCTGCAGCGTGACTACTTCGCCGATATGGAGACGTATCTGAAGGAGACGCTGGGTTCGAAGTCGCTCGTCATTGCCACCGCGGATCACGGCCATTCGAACAGCGGCTATCCGGTGCTGCTTGCGGAGACGTCGATGGATGTGATCGACGGCCACGACTACTGGCTGCATCCGGAGATGTACGTGCGCAAGTCGCCTATGGTGAACGGCCCGTTCAACTCTACCGTCGTTGAGTTATCGCGCTCCGCGATCGCCGGCAAGCCTTACACCGTGAGCGAAGTGAATAACCCATTCCCCAATAACTACGATGGCGAAGGCATTCCGATTCTGGCTGCCTATGGTCTGCTCCAGGACTGGGACTCCATCATGTGGTACACCTTCGAGCCCAAGTCCGATCCGGCGTGGAAACCCTATGTCGGCGACCCGTTCGACATTTCTCTCGACCCGGTCAAGATGCCGGAACTCGCAGAGGGTGCGCTGATGTTCCTGCGCGGCGACGTCGAGAAAGCACGCAGTCTCGAGCAGCGCTCTTACTCCGAACAGCAGGTTTTCGAGAGCATGCTGCTTCCCATGAACGAGCGGCCTTACTTCACGCCGGGATTTCCGCTGTCGCTGCCGCTGGAGCATGAGGTACGCATCTCGTCTCTGAACGGAGCGCCCACGCCGAAGTTTCCCGAGTCCTCTGCGCCGGATCCGATCGTCTCCGATACGCATCAGCTGGCGTGGTACACATCCCCGGAGAAGACGGGTCTGGTCACCGTCGATACGCCACTGACCCAGGCCCTCATCGGCTTTGTTCGCGCCAACGGCAAGTCGGACACCAACCTCTCTGTGCAGGTCGATAACACCTTCTGCACGCTGCTGCTCAGTTCGCTGGACGACAAGCCAATCGCCCAGTCTTCGAAGCTTCTCCTCGTCGCCGGGGGACGCGTCGAGAACACCGGCCAGGAATGGAACTCCGTGGACACCGATGTGACGAACTGGGGCACTTCTCCGACGCTGATCGAGGCGGTGAAAGGAACGCTGATCCTCCGGCATCTGAGTGCCCCGCGCTCGGTGCTGCTGCAGCCGATCGACGGCGCTGGACAGCCCCAGGGCCCCGCGATTCCCGCCACACAGAAAGGCGACAGCTGGATCGTCCCGCTGGGGCAGACGGTGACGACATGGTACGAGATCGAAGTGCGACGTTAGCGCGGAGATTCCGCTCCGAAACCGCGCCGCTTTCCCGCCGGAATCCTGACTTACTGAACGGTCAGCTTGACGGCGAAGGACTGCGCCACGTTGTTGACAGAGCCGGTCGCCACAATCGTCACCGTTCCGGTGACAGGCTGCGATCCGCCACCACCACCGCCGCCGGAACCGCTCCCGCCTCCGCCGCACGCGGTGAGCCCGGCGCCACAGATACAAAGCACCGCGAGCAGCACCGCCGCCCCAATCCCGCCACTCCTCCTCCTCCGAAACAGCAGAATCGAGCCTCCCGGCAGCAGCAAGGTCATCGATGCCAGGAGAGCGGTTCGCTCGCCAGTTATTGGAGGATCAGCCGTCGCCGAAGAGGCTGTCGACGAGATGGTCACGCTGCCGGTCAGCGCGGAGTCCGATCCATCAGCTGTATAAGTAGCGGGACTAAAGGAACACGAGACATTCGCCATCGTCGTGCTGCAGCTCATCTTGATCGTCCCGGCGTAGCTGCCCGTGGGAGTCAGCGTGAGTCCCACGTTGCCGCTGCCTCCCGAAGCGACGGTGAGACTCGACACGCTGCCCGCCAGGCTGAAGCTGGGCGGGTTCACGACGACCACAGTTGTGGAGATATGCACGGGCACCAGTTGCCACTGTTGTAACTGGCTGGCAGGAACGATCCAGTCGTTGCTGATGCTGGTGGGCGCCTGCTGCTGGATGGAGCTGCCGGCCGCGGCGAGCACAAGATTACTGGACTTGTTGACGATCGCCCAGGTCCCATTGCCGGTGGTCAGGATGTTCCACTCCTGCGAGGCGGAGCCGGAGCTCGCTGCAGCCGCAACCACTGCAGCACCGGCTGTGGTCGATCCGCCGGTGTCGAGAACATCGGCGGGCTGCCCGCTGACCATGTTTTCGTTGGCGATCTGGAAGAAACCATCACCATTGCTGGTGATCGCCCATTGCTCCGCCGTTGACTCGATGCCGCTATCGGCTGCGGTGGTGAGCGGAATCCCCGCGGAACCCGCGCTGCCGTTCGTCTCGAGAACCTGCCCACTGACAGCGCTGACGAGCTTGTAGGTCAACGACGAATCCAGCTTGCCGCCCAGCGCGTCCGCAGCCGGCAGCAACGCGGAGTAATTCGGAGCCGACGATTGTGAGCTGCCCGACGTATCCGCGTTGTCGAAAATCGTCAGTCCGTTCCAGACATAGGTCGCATCGGTCGCGCCGTCTCCATTGGTATAGCCGCCGGAGTTAGGGATGTTCACGCCTGCAGGGTCCCAGTACTCGATGCCCATGCCCAGATTGTTCGGCAGTCCCTTCATCACAGTGTTGAGATCGATGAAAAACTGGCGTTGCCCGGCCATCGTTTCCGCGTACCACGGATCGCTCGAGCCGAATCCGCCCTCGTAGTGCTCCGCTGTTTCGATAACGAAAACGGGCTTGCCAATGGTGTTGGCCGCGTTCGTCAGTGCCGCTTGCTCGACGGGCTTGTTGTTCGGATTCGAAGCACTCGCCTGTGCCGCGGTCAGCGGACCATGATCGAAGGGATAGTAACTCTGACACATCGCATCGTACGGAATGCCGTTTCTGTTGACGTACCCGAAGAAGTTGCTCAGGTCCCAGGCGGGCGTGATGTGAATACATCGAATCGGTGCCGGCAAAGAGGGTCCAATCGCCGTATCCGACGACGCATCGGCAATCGCCTGCATGCCCTGCTTCTGCAGCGCTGCGAACGGCGCGAAATTGCTGCCCGTCGGCGAGCCGAGCGAGCCGAGGAATCCAGTATCAACCTCATTGCCGATCGTCACCATGTCCGGCATGACACCTGCGGAACGATAGGCCTCCACTTCCGCCTTCACGTGGTTGTAGAGGTCGGTCTCGGCCTGCGTCAGCGAATCGCTGGACCACGCACCAGGAATCGAAGTCGAAGAACCTCCGTCGAACAGCAGCGTGAGTTCGATGGACATTCCCAGTTGTTTGGCGCGCTTCGCCAAATCCAGATCGACGGAATCGGTCTCCGCATAACAGCCGTTACCCGTGCAGGTCGCCGGAATCCCGCTGCTTCCGTTCAGCGTGAGCGTGTTATACGGCGGCGCCGAGGTGGGACGGATGCGTACCATATTCACGCCATGATTCTTGAGAATCAGCAGAAGATCCTGTGCTTGCCCCGCATCCTGCCACCACGGAATACCGGCGGATACGCGCTCCTCCTCCTGCTTTTCCAGGAGCGCGTTGTCGATGCCGCGAAAGAAGACCGGCCGCAGCAACCACTGCTGACTCTGCGTCGGCGTGCTCGATGCCGTGGACTGATCGAGCGCCGTACCGGCCGAAGATGAGGATCCGGTTACGTCGAGCACCAGTCCCGTGCCATGGTTTTCGAGCGTGACGTAGCCGTTGCTGGTCGCTGTCAGCGTCCACTGCTGCGTCGCGGTCGTCGGTGCGCACGGATTCTGCACAGTGACCGTTCCGCCGGAGTTACTGCTCGCGTCAATACAAAGTCCATCCGCGATATTGCTGATTGCCCAGTAATCCCCCGGTAGCCTGGTGAGCGCCCATCGCTGCGTGAGTGAGGTGAAGCTACGCGGCTGCTGCAGGAGGCCTTCGCCCGCCGTCGTCGATCCGTTGTTCAGATCCGCCTGCATCCCCGACAGCTGATTGATCAGGTAATAGACCTCGCCGTCGATCGGGCTGATATCGGACGGCTCCGCTGGCGGCGTTGCACCGAAAAGCGCCTCGGCGCCGCAAGCGGCAACAAAGACAAGCACCAAATGCAGCGGTGAGCGCGATGCACGACGCTTGCTCAACGATCTCTTCTCCATTCGCTCGCCATCAACGGTCGGAATCCTGATTTGCGGCAAGGCGCACAACTGCGCCGTCGCTCGAACGCAAGAACCATAGAAGAGAGGAAGGGCCTTTGCCATCCGACGAAGGTCGGAACGCGCTCCATCCGCGAAATCGGCCACTGCGCAGGCAGGGTCTGCTCGCCGGCCTGCACAGCGCAAGAGGGCGATTGCCTGACAGGATCAGGCCCAGCCACGCGGCCGCTTCCGGTTTCAGGGGTACTCCGGTTTGAAAAAAATGCGCCCAATCCGACTTTTGTCGGATTTCTCCCCTTCTTTCCCCGGCATAGGATGCTGGACGAACTGGAAGTCCATCCTCAGACCACCTGAATGCAAGAGGATTCACTGCGAGAAAAGGCATCTCGCAGCAACGGGAAGGGACGGCTTTGCGGTCAGCAAATGGCGGACTGAACCATTGGGCGACGAAACAAAGATCGCCGGAGGTTTCGCCTGAGGGCAGATGTCTTGAGATTGTAGGGAGGCACACGCGATGAAAGTAATTTCAACCAAAACGATGCTGATGGCGATCCTGGCGATCGCTTTGCTGTTTGCAGCAACCGACAGCAGTTTCGGCCAGAACTCCAACACCGGCGAGATCAAGGGCACCGTGATGGACAGTTCCAACGCTGTCATCCCCGGCGCGAAAATCTCCATCCTCAATATCCAGACCGGTGTGGTGATCAACACCCTGACCAACAGCGCGGGGATTTACGACGTGCCCTCTGTCCCGCTCGGCGATTACACAATTACCTTCAGCAAGCAAGGGTTCAGAGACTTCGTTCGCGAAGGGATAACCTTGCAGCTGACGACCCTCGGCATCGACGCAACCCTGCAGGTGGGTTCCGCAACCGAGAAGATCACAGTAACAGCCGCCGCGCCCCTGCTGCAGACCGAGGATGCAAGCCAGAACACCAACTTCGACACAAAGGAAGTACTGGACGCCCCAACGGTTGGGGGCGTTTGGTACAACGAACTGACCAACGAACTGCCCGGTGTCAACGGCGGCGGCGCCCAGGACGCCTCCGGCCAGAATGTTGGCTTCAACGGCACGCAGGGCAATTCCGGCACCTTCCTGCTTGAGGGATCGACCGCCACTCAGCCCCGCGATCAGAACGCCAGCGACAACTATCCTCCAGTGGATGCGATCGGCACAGTCGATGCCCAAACCGCCAACTTCGGGGCGCAGTACGGTAACGGCGTGGCGGCTCTGAACGTGATCATGAAGAGCGGCACCAATCAATGGCACGGAACACTCTTCGAGTTCGATCAGAACGACGCCTTCAACGCCCGCGGCTTCTTCAACCGAACCGGTAAAATCGCGCCCGAGCGCTGGAACGAATTCGGCGGCAGCGTGGGCGGCCCGATTCTGAGAGACAAGCTCTTCTTCTATTTCACGTATCAGAGGCTCCCCAGCATAACTTCGGGCGCATACTTTGCCACCGTTCCCACTCAGGGCTCGAACGGAACCACCAACATGGATGCGGGCTGTTTCCCGACTACGATTAAGAACCCCTCCACCGGCACGCCCTACCCGGGCAATTGCATCACCGGTGGCCTCGATCCCGTCGCGACCAAAATTCAGAAGTATTTCCCTGCGCCGAATCTTCCTGGTTATCTGAACAACTACCAGTCGGTACAGGGCACGACAACCACATCTTCGTGGTACACCGGCAAGGTAGACTATGCGATCTCGCAGAACAACAAGCTGTCCGGAGCTTATATCTATTTCCCGGTTACTCCAACCTTCAACGTCGACGCATTTTGTTCGCTTGGGTTCGACTGCACCTACGGAACCAACTACAACCAGGATGGCGAGCTGAGCGACGTATGGACCATCAACCCGAGGATGGTGAATGAAGCCCGTTTTGGCGGCATTCGGGAGGTCGATAAGTACATCCCGCCTACATTCGGCAAGGGCTACCCGACCACCATCGGCCTAGAACCGTCCTACGGCTCCAATGCCCCCGCAAACATCTTTCCCGGTGTCACCGTTAATAACGGAGGTTCCATCGGACAGATCGCAATTAACGGCGGCGTCCACGCCGACCTTGCCGACGGTTCGTACGTCGAGTCCGATGTCTTCACACTGATCAAGGGCCGCCACACCGTCAAAATGGGAGGCGAATTCGACAAAGCCTACCAGAATTACACCAGCTGGGGCGATATAAGTTCCGGCAATTTCGTCTTCAACGGTCAAATGACCGGTTCTCCTTACGCCGATTTTCTTCTCGGACAGGTCTATGGCTGGTATGTCTACGACGATCCGGAGACCGGCGCGCGCGGCAAGAACGCCGGCGTCTTTGGCCAGGACAACTGGACTGTCACGCCTCATCTTGCGGTCAACGTCGGCTTGCGCTGGCAGTACCAGGGCGGCTGGAGCGAATCGGAGAATCGGTGGGGCACCTGGAGCCCCACCGTCGTCAACACCGGCCAGTACGTCAAGACCGGAAGCCTTGGCGCCATGCTGTACGGGGGCCAGGGTGGCCGCAAAGACATTCAGGACAGCGTCAACGAGTGGGCGCCCCGCATCGGCGTCTCCTGGTCGCCCATGCAGAAGTGGGCCTTCCGGGCAAGCTATGGAATCACGGACGTACCATGGGCCGTCGATCCTTACACCTCCGCCTATGGCATCGGTCTCAATCCGAACGGCTCCCTGGGATATACCAACGGGAAGAATGCCTTTACCCTCAGCCAGGGACCACCCCCCGGGTCCGTCGCCTACCCAACCCTCGCCAACCTGTCGAACTCACAGTACAACTACGACAATGTTTCTTACTACCCGCAGCACCGGCCGGCCGCCTACTACCAGGAGACCCTGCTTTCCATCCAGCGCGAGCTCCCGGGACAAATGCTGGTGGACGTCAGCTATGTCTATACCAAAGGGACCCACCTTGGGTTTACCCGCGACACCAATGCGGTGCCCCCGAGCCTGATGTCCGGGTTCGCGACCGGCGCCTATAACAGTTGTTATAACGACCCATCCGCGTATCCTTATTTCTGCTCGATATCCGCACGTCTCTTCGACGGATATTCCAATTACAATGCGCTCCAGCTTCGCGCCGAGAAGCGCTACTCTCACGGTCTCAGCTTTGTCTTTAACTACGCCTGGTCCAAAACCATGGATTCCGGCACCGGCTCCGGCAACAACGCCACTCCCAACGTGTGGCAGAACGCCTTTAACGTCGCCGCCAACTACGGCCTTTCTACTCTCGACACGCGCAACTCCATCAACGGCTCGGCTACTTACGAGCTGCCGTTCGGCCAGGGCAAGATGGTCGGCATGCATGGCGTTGCGAACGAAGCGTTGGGCGGCTGGAGGATCACCGGCGTCTACCAGATTCACACCGGCATTCCCTTCACCCCCACCGTCTCCAACAACGGCGCGGACGACAGCGGTACAGAAGCCAGTCAGTGCGGCTGCGGCTTCTCATGGTTGCCCAACGTTGTCGGCAATCCAGGCGTCTCTAACCAGAGCTATCTGAACTGGTATAACCCCACCGCCTTCGCCACACCGGCTTCGGGCACCTTCGGCAATGAGAAGCGCGACAGCCTGATCGGTCCGAACTGGCGCGATCTGGATCTCAGCCTCGGCAAGACCTTCCAGATTTATGAGGCCCTCCATTTCGAACTGCGGGCGGACTCCTTCAACGCGTTCAACCATCCCAACTTCTCCCAGCCTTCCACTGCAACAGGCACGGGAGTTGTCGGCGGAGGAACCATCACCAGCACAGCGGCCAGTAACCGCATCATCCAGCTGGGAGGCCGCTTCACCTTCTAGTTGCAACCGCAATCCAGCCGAATCGGGGTTCGGAGCTGCACAGCTTCGAACCCCGATTCGCATCAGCCCATCCGCCCGTAGTTGACATAGAATGACGTTCAGAATGGGCCTCGTAATTCGTATGTCGCGTTCTTCACGCGTGGTCTCGCCGGGCCTGTTCATCGTTCTGGCCTGCCTGTTGCCCCATCGCCCCGCCGTTGAAGCCCAGACCAGAGCGGCCGACTCGGAATTGAAGGCAGATCTCCAGCACGGTCAAGCCGCCCTACAGGCCGGCGATCAGACGGCGGCCGCAGAACAGTTCCGCGCAGCCCTTAAGCTGGATCCCCGGAATGTGGAAGCCCACGCAAACCTCGGCGCGATTGCGTTCTTTCGCGGAGACTGCGCCGCCGCCGAGCCCCACTTTCGCGATGCGCTCCGCGCCGCACCCGGCCTCATCAAAGCCAAAGCCCTACTCTCCGTCTGCGAGCGCAGGCTCGGCGAGCCCGGCGCCGAGCCGGACATGGAAAGTGCCTTCGCAAAGCTCGACGATCCGAAACTTCGCACTCAGATCGGCGTCGAGTTAGCCAACAGCTATTACCAGCAGGGCGATCTCGAAAAAACGGCAGGCGTCCTTCACACCCTGCTCGATGCCAATCCTGACAATGTCGACATCCTCTTCTTCGCGCAGCGCGTCTACAGCGAACTCGCTGACACGGCGATGAACAAGCTCGCCGTGCTCGCCCCCGGTTCCGCGCGCATGGAACAACTGATCGCGGAACGCCTCATCAACGCCGGAGACCTGAAAGACGCCATCATCCACTATCGCAAAGCCATCGAGATGGATCCACGACTGCCGGGAATGCATTTTGAGTTAGCCGAAACTCTCATGGAAGGTACCCCCAACAACGCCGACGCGCAGGAACAGGCAACAAAGGAGCTGCAGGCTGCAATCCAGATCGACGGCGACAACGCGCGCATCGAATCGGAGCTCGGCCGCATCGCCGCTCTGCAGTTTCACACCGACGAAGCCCTGGCCCACTACAAGAAGGCCTACGAAATGGACCCTCACGACCCAACCGCACAGATAGGTCTGGCCGATCTGGCAGTCAAGCAGAGTAATTTCGAACAGGCAGCCGGCTATCTTCACCTGGCGGTCCAGGAGGATCCCCTGAACGCCGAAGCCCACTACCAGTTATGCCAGGTCGACAAGAGACTGAATCTCGATGAAGAGGCGCAGAAGGAACTCAAGCTCTTTCTTGACATCCGGGCATCCCGCGACAAGGTCAGAGAACTATACCGCCAGATGAATCCACAGACCGCGCCCGCGGTGACCGGCTCGGCGCCCAGGCCGTGACTCGTTCGCGGCTCGGTCGTCGTCACCAGACCTGTATCTGCTCCATTTTTATCTCTCTTCTCTGTTCCCGCGTTCTACTGGGCCAATCCCCGGCCGCGGAAACCCCAGGTGCAAGCCCTGCGAGGGAAGGCTACGCAGGCGATGCGGTATGCTACCCTTGCCATCAGGGACACTCCGCATCCTACCTGCACACCGCGCATTATCTAACTTCGCAACTACCCGCCAGGCAGTCCATTCCGGGATCCTTCGTTCCAGGCTCGAACAAGCTTACCATCGCTGGTCCCGGCACTGATAACTCGGAGGCTCGGCTCTACTTCATCATGGAAGCCAGCGAGAATGGCTTTTACGAGACCGCCGTCGCGGAAAGTGAAACGCAGAAGCTAACTAGGTCAGAGCGCATCGACATTGTCGTTGGTTCTGGCGTGCGAGGGCAAACCTATCTCTTCTGGCGTGGCAATCAGTTATACGAATTACCGGTCAGTTACTGGACAGCTGGCCGCCAGTGGATCAACAGCCCCGGCTACAGGGATGGCACTGCGAATTTTGGCCGTCGCGCCGACCCTCGCTGCATGGAATGCCATACCACTTACATCCGCGCGCTCTCGTCCGATCCCCAGACGAACCTGTATGACAAAGCCAGTCTAGTGTTGGGCATTTCCTGCGAGACCTGTCACGGACCCGGCGCAAAACACCTCGCGCTTGAGAAAAGCGCACCCGGCAGTCCCCTCGCCCGCTCAGCAATTCTCAATCCTGCCCGATTTACGCGTGAGCGGCAGATGGATCTGTGTGCGCTATGCCATAACGGCACACAACGCGAGGAATTGCTGCCTGCTTTTTCCTACACGCCCGGCAAGCCGCTGGATGATTTCTTTGCGCCCGCGCCGGACGTAGTCGCCACCCAGCTCGATGTGCATGGCAACCAGGTAGGCATGCTGGAACAGAGCCGCTGCTACCGTGCCTCGCCGGCCATGACCTGTTCGTCGTGTCACGACGTCCACGCCCCGGAGCGCACCGTCGCCAGCTATTCTGAACGCTGTCTCGGGTGCCATCGTTGGCAGAGCTGCGGCATGGCCAGAACGACGGGGGGACGCATCGTCAGGAATTGTGTTGATTGCCACATGCCGTTACAGGAGACGCAAGCGATCGTCTCCATCACCGCTGGGAAGGTTCTGCACACATCGATTCGGAATCACCGGATCGCTGTCTACGCAGGCCAGTAGCCCGGCCGCAGATGACGCGCATCGACGCTCGACACGCAGCGCTCACCACCGATAGATCGTCAGATTGTCCAGCCAAACCGTCGACGAGCCGCTCGCGCCCAGTCCATCCACCTGCAGATTCGTCAGCAATGTCGGACCCCAGCCCAGCACAAACGATGACGGAACCGTGGCGTTAATATCCTGCTCGACATCGTCTAACCAGACCGACTGATAGGTTACATTCCCAGCGTCGTCGCGCGAGTAAGCGATCTGCACATGGTGCCACGTGTCCCGGCTCCAGCTCTGCAGGTCGCAGGGCGCGCTGGACTTGAGCCATTGATCCACGTAGTTCTGCGGCGTCCCCGCGTTCGTCGTGTAATCCCAGGTCTTCGAGTAGCCGTCGCACTGGAACCCATAGATGACCGTCTGCCCATTCGCCATCACCTGGTTCATGTCCATCTCGATATTGGCCACCTTGCCCGCGGAACCGTCAAAGTATACCCACGCGTCGTATAGAAAGTGCGTCGACACCGTGTCCTGCCCGAAGGAAGCGTAGTACCTCTCACCGCCGCTGTTCGTGTACGTCGTCGCAAACTCACGCGCCTGCCCGCTGAGCGATGGTTCGTCGACGACGGTCATCGTGCCGCTCGATCCACCGCTCGTCCCGCTGGTCCCTCCGTCGTATGCCACCTTCCAGGTACTCATCGCCTGGATATCGCTCACGCTGATCGCATCGGAGGGAACAAGCCCCACAGCCCCTCCCGAACCTCCCGATCCGCCGGATCCAGACCCTGAGCTGCCGGACCCACCCGATCCCGACCCCGATCCTCCACTGCCACTCCCGGATCCACTGCCGCTGCCCCCTGATCCCGAGCTCCCCGATCCGCCGGACCCCGATCCTGAGCTTCCCGAACCCGAACTCCCGCTTCCGCCCGAGCCCGTTCCGCCGCTGCCAGAACCCGTCCCGTTCCCAGAGCCGCTAGCCGACCCGCTGTTGGCCTGCGCTGTTGCCGAATTCACAATGATCGAGCCGCAGCCCACCACGAGCGACGCAGCAATAAGAATAGAAAGCAGTCCAGCGGTCCAGCGAAGAGTTTTCAAGGTCACGCCCAGGCGACTAAATTTGAGCGCGTCAACTCGGGCTTACAGACACTGCTGCGCCGGAATGCCAGGACTCAGTCCGAGGCATTCCCCGCTAACATCTCTCCGCGATCCGCTTTTCTCGTGTGCAGTTAACCAAAAGATAAGGGAGGTTATCCGTATCGACAATCACACGAACGAGGGGCGGAGAAAACCTCAGTAACAGCGACCGCATCTAACGACGCCCGTTTGGATCCGCCGCCACTGACAACGCGAGTTACTCGAGTGGCTCCGGCGACGCCCTGAACCGTCCTGTCCTGCGCCGCCCCAGCACCCGCTCACCCATCGCCCCGCCCTGCTACCCTTCCCCCATGGCCGTTCGCAAGATCGTCCACGTCGACATGGACGCCTTCTACGCTTCGGTCGAGCAGCGCGACGATCCCGCCCTCCGCGGCAAGCCCGTCGTCGTCGCCTGGCGCGGCAATCGCTCCGTCGTTTGCGCCTCCTCCTACGAAGCGCGCCGCTTCGGCATCCGCTCCGCCATGCCTGCCCTCCGCGCCGAACGCCTCTGCCCCGACGCCATCTTCATCCCGCCCGACTTCGTCCGCTACCGTGCCGTCTCCCGCCAAACCCGCGACATCTTCGGCCGCTACACCGACCTCATCGAACCGCTCTCGCTCGACGAAGCCTACCTCGACGTCACCGAAAACAAATGCGGCCTGCCCACCGCTACCAAAGTCGCGAGCGCCATCCGCAAATCCATCCGCGACGAGCTCAACCTCACCGCCTCCGCCGGCGTCGCCCCAAACAAATTCCTCGCCAAAATCGCCTCCGACTGGCGCAAGCCCGACGGCCTCTTCGTCATCCAGCCCGAGGACATCGACACCTTCCTCCCCCCGCTCCCCGTCGAACGTCTCCCCGGCGTCGGCAAAGTCACCGCGGAACGCCTCGCAAACCTCGGTATCAAAACCGTCGGCGACCTCCGCGCGATGGAATTAGTAACAGTGGAAGAACATTTCGGGCGCCACGGTCATCGCCTGCACGAACTGGCCTTCGGGATCGACGACAACGAGGTCATTCCCGACCGCCCCACCAAATCCATCTCCGCCGAGGACACTTTCGAGCGCGACATTCCTCTCGAAGCCACTGAAGACGCCATCCGCCGTCTCGCAGAAAAGGTTTGGAACGCGTCCCGCAAAGAGACGCGCATCCCGCGCACTGTGGTCCTCAAGCTCAAGACCGCGGAATTCAGGATTCTGACGCGCAGCCTTACGCCCGCCGAGCCGGTCTCTTCCTGCGAAGAACTCACCGGCATCGCCCTCTCGCTGCGCGAGCGCGTCTCGCTCGCCCGCACCCAGCGCTTTCGCCTCATCGGCGTCGGCCTGCACAACTTCCGCGACCCCGACGACACCCTCCCCCAACCCATCCTCTTCGATTAGAAAAGACGGCCCTGGCTTCCCTCTGAGACCCCGGGCCGCGCCCACCGGCTTCCGTCTTCCTGCTTCCTGCTTCCTGCTACCTGCTACCGGCTACCGGCTGATCCTTCACTCTCACCTCAGTGCTCGGCGGCCTCACCACCAGCGGCACCACAATCGACACCAGCACGATCACCGCAATCACATGCAGCCCATACGCAAACGAAGTCCCGGTCTGCCGCAAATGCGCGATCAGCAGCGGCCCAAACGCGCTCGCGCATCCCCACGCCGTCAGCATCAGTCCATAAATTGGCCCGATGTTCTTCGCACCAAAGTAGTCCGCCGCAAACGCCGGCATCGTTCCGAACCCGCCGCCGTAGCACATCAGAATAATGAACGTGAGCGCCGTGAGCATCGTCGCCCCGGCGATGTTCGGCATCACCCAGAACAAACCCACCTGGCACAGATACATCACTACAAACGTCCATCGCCGCGTGATCCCGTCCGAAACCCACGCCCAGAACACGCGCCCCACCGCGTTTCCGATGCTCGCAATGCCAACCATCCCTGCGGCCGCAATCGCCGTCACCTTCGCGATTTCCTGAAACATCGGCGACTCCTGCGAGATCACCGAGATCCCCGCCGTCGTGTTCAGGAACAGGATCAGCCACAGTGCCCACCACTGCCACGTCCCCAGCGCCCGCCCCAGCGTGTAATCCTCCAGCACGCGCTGCTTCACCTGCGTCGCGCTCGGCGTCCATCCCGTCGGCACATACCCCGCCGGCGGATTCTGCATGAACCACCCCGCCGCCATCGTCACGATCAGATACGCAACGCCCAGATACGCAAACGTGTGCAGCACACCCACGCTCTGGATCAGCCGCGTCGCCACCGGCGCCGTCACCAGCGCCCCCGCGCCGAACCCGCCCACCGCCACGCCCGTAATCAGCCCGCGCTTGTCTGGAAACCACTTCACCAGCACCGAAATCGGCACGATGTATCCAAAACCAAGCCCGATTCCGCCGATCACCCCGTACGAAAAATAGAGCCAGTAAAGATGATGCGCGGAGTAGCTCGCCAGAAACACGCCCAGCCCGTACAGAAACCCGCCCGTCAGCGCCACCGTCCGCGGTCCTACCTTGTTTAGCCAAAGACCGCCAAAAAACGCCGACACTCCCAGCACAAAAATACAAATCGTGAACGTCAGCGTCACTTCCGATATCGACCAGTGAAACGCCTTCACCAGCGGAGTGCGAAACACACTCCAGGCATAGACAGCGCCCAGCGCCATCTGCATCAATACTCCCGCAAAGGCAATACTCCAGCGTTTACCTTCCGACATGCTCCCCCTCCAGGGATGGAATTCCAGGCGTGGTCTTACTGCTTCGAGCTGGGGGAGCAGCCTTCCTCCTTCAGACGAGTGCCCAGGTTTTCAAGAAATCTGTTGACCAGTGCGACGCTCCGCCGCAACTCCGGCCGGCGGAACTGCCCCAGGAGTGAGAACAAACCCGGAGGATCGATCACCGGCTTCCGCTCGCTGCCCAGCGTCTCGCCCACCGCATTTGCGATGCATTGCATCAGCTCCGGGTTCATCGAGCCCATCATCTTGCCGAAGATGATCGCGTTCCGCAGCGCGTGGATCGCCTGCGACATCTCCGTGTCCTTGACCACCGCCTCCAGCACGTGATCCTTCGCGCTCAGCACGCCGCGCAGCACTTCGAATACGCCCGCCTCATGCGCCTGTTCGATCAGCTCGTATGCGTCCAGCAGCGCCTCGGCATGCTCCGCCGGCGCCTTCTCCAGACGAGCCAGCAACTCCTTCCGCGCATCCCGCGGTGCGATCTCCAAAGCTATCGGTTGCGCCATCTCTCGCCTCTGCTGTTCCCTATTCCCTACTCCCTATTCCCTGCTTTTCGGATCTGCACCAGCCCGTTGCCCGGCTGGTGATAATCCGCACGCTTCCACTTCCGTTCCACTTCCACCCCACGCTGCGGCGTCGGATGCCCAAATCTTGAATTCGTCCGCGGCAGCGGATTCGCGCCTTCCTCGTCGAGCACCTTCATCCGCACCGAGGCCTCCTTGTACGCCGGCGTGTGTGTCACCTTATCCGTGTAGCTGCTCGTCAGCCGATTCACCGGCTCCTCGGTCGAGTTCATCGGCATATACAACTCTGCGCCCTTCACCCGATCCGTCACCACCGCCTGCACTCGCACCTCGCCATATCGCGATGTCAGTTCCACCCAGCGCCCGCTCTCGATGCCGCGCTCCTTCGCCAGCTCCGGCGAAACCTCCACAAACGTGCTCGGCGTCTTCTCGGCGATCCCCTTCGTGCGATACGTCAAATTCCCTTCGTGGAAATGCTCCAGCAGCCGCCCATTGTTCAGATGTAAATCGAAATTCGCATCCTGCTGATCCGTGGGCTCCGTCCACTGCAGCGGGAACAGCTTCGCCTTCCCATCCGGAAACGCGAATTTCTGCGTGTACAGCAGCGGCTGATCGCTCCCGTCCGCCGCCACCGGCCACTGCAGCGACTTATAACCGTCCAGCCGCTCGTACGTCACGCCGGCAAACATGGGCGTGAGCGCCGCAATCTCCTTGTAAATCTCCGACGGATGCGTGTACTTCCAGTTCGCGCCCAGCCGGTTCGCGACGTCCATGATGATCTGCCAGTCCGGCCGGCTCTCCCCCAGCGGCTCAAACACCGGATACAGCCGCTGAATCCGCCGCTCCGTACTCGTGAACGTCCCTTCCTTCTCCAGACTCGGACTCGCCGGCAAAATCACATCCGCAAACCGGCACGTCTCGGAGAAAAAGATCTCCTGGATCACCAGAAAATCCACTTTCGCCAGCGCCGCGTCCACGTAGTTCGAGTTGGAATCCACCAGGCTCATCTCTTCGCCGAAGATATACATCGCCTTCAGCTTGCCCTCGTGGATCGCGTCGATCATCTGGTGGTTGTCGAGTCCCGCCTTTGGCGGCAGCGTCACCCCCCACACCTTCTCAAACTTCGCGCGTATCTCCGCATCGGCAACGCTCTGATATCCCGGGAAATTATTCGGCATCGCGCCGTGATCGCTCGCCCCCTGCACGTTGTTGTGCCCGCGCAGCGGATACGCGCCCGTCCCCGGCCGCATGTAATTCCCCGTTGCCAGCAGCAAATTCGAAATCGCCGTCGACGTGTCCGACCCCATCGAGTGCTGCGTCACGCCCATCGCCCACAGTATGCATACGCTCTTCGCGTCCACGATCATCCGCGCCACGCGCTCCAGCGTCTCCACCGGCAGCCCCGTCCGCTGGCTCGCAAACTCCATCGTGAAGGGCTCAAGGCTCTTCCGATATTCCTCGACCCCATTCACCCACTTACTCAAAAAGTCCGTCTTAGCCAGACCCTGATCGAAAATCCACTTAGTCACTGCGCTCAGCCAGATCAGATCCGTCCCCGGCCTGGGATGGATGAACAGATCCGCGCGGTGCGCCATCTCGTGCTTCCGCAGATCGGCCACGATCAGCTTCTGCCCGCGCAGCTTGTGCGACTGCTTCACCCGCGTCGCCAGCACCGGATGGCTCTCCGCGGTGTTGCTTCCGACAATCACCACCAGCTCAGCCTGCTCAATATCCGCAATCGATCCCGAATCGCCGCCGTAGCCGACTGTGCGGAACAGCCCAACCGTCGCCGGCGCCTGGCAGTACCGCGAGCAGTTATCCATATTGTTGGTGCCGATCACCGCCCGCGACAGCTTCTGCATCAGATAGCTTTCTTCGTTCGTGCACTTCGACGACGACACAAACGCCAGCGCATCCGGCCCGCTCTCCGCCTTGATCTCCGCGAACCGCCGCGCCACCAGCTCCAGCGCCTCGTCCCACGTCGCCTCGCGAAACTTCCCGCCCTCGCGGATCAGCGGCTTCGTCAGCCGGTCCGCGCTGTTCACAAACTCCCACCCGAACTTCCCCTTCACGCACGTCGAAATCCCGTTCGCCGGACCCTCCGCCGGTTCCACCTTTAATATGTGCCGGTCACGGGTCCAAATATCGAAGCTGCACCCCACCCCGCAGTACGTGCACACCGTCTTCGTCTTCTTCGTCCGCGACTCCCGCATCGCCTCTTCGACTTCCGACAACTGCAGAATCCCGCCGTACCCCAGCTCCGGCTCGACTCCCTTCACCACGTCGATCATCCCTTTGAACACCGGCTTCGGGAGCGCCGTGAAATACCCTGCCTCGCCCAGCATCGACGTCTCCATCAGCGCGTTGCACGGGCACACCGTCACGCAGTGCCCGCAGGAAACGCAGCTCGACTCGCCAATCGGCGCGCCGCCATCCCACAACACCCGCGGATGCTCATCCTCCCAGCGAATGCTCAGCGTCTCGTTCACCTGCACGTTCTGGCACGCCTCGACGCACCGCCCGCACAGAATGCATTGGTCAGGGTCGTATCTATAGAAGGGATTCGTCGAGTCCACCGCGTACGGCTTCGGCCGGAACGGCGTCTCCTGATGCTCCACCTTGAGCATCCTCGTCGTGTTATGAACCGTGCAGTTGCCGTTATTGTTGTCGCAGACCGTGCAGTACAGCAGGTGGTTCCCCAGGATCCGATCGAAAGCCTCACGCTGCGCTTTCTGCGCCTGCGCCGACTCGGTCGCGACCTTCATCCCATCGGCGGCCTGCGTCGCGCAAGCGCGCACCAGCTTGCCGTCCACCTCGACCATGCATGTGTCGCAGGTCTGGATCGGCCCCATCTGCGGGTGATAACAAACCTGCGGCACCTGCGCGCCCGCACGGTTGATCACGTCCAGCAGCCGTTCCCCGGCGTTGAACTCCCGAATTGTTCCGTCGATTGTAGCTACGGGCATAGCCCACTATCCCTCGCTGCAGCGCTCGTCATCCTATCACGGACCCGTAACAGCAAGTGTTAACGCAAAACGCAGCCACTCTCCATACGATGCCACAAAGCCAGCGGTGGACTCCGCCACCTCGAGCCATGCTCGCTATTGCCTATCGGCTCCAGGCTCCCAGCTACTCCCTATTGCCTATTGCCTACTCCCTGTTTTTCAGGGCTGCCCATCCGGCGCGGGATTCGCCGCCGTAAACTCCGAGCAGCAAGGCTTCCCCGCCGCCGAGAACTCCATCAACTCCACCCGCGTCAGGTCCGGATCGAAAAAGTTAAACTGCCACTTCCCATCCCTCCCCATCTGCGGCCGCGCCGGCGCGTCCCCCAGCCGATCCTCCTCGTAGAGCGTCGTCACCGTCTTCTCCATATTCACCACGCCCAGCGAAAAATGGTTCAACACCCCCAACTGCTGCTGCGAAATATGGTCCGGCGCACCCGTCCCGTTGTACACCATGTACTCCAGCCAGTCGTGCCCGTCAGGAACCTGCTGCGAAACCCAGTCCGTGTGCTCGTGCATCCCGCCGTACCAGTACGGCTGGAACCCCAGCACCCCGCGATAAAACGTGTCTTCCTTCTCGCGATCGCGCACGAACATCCCCACGTGAATCATCCGCCGCCCGATCGGATCGGCGCCCGTCAGCGTATACAGCGCCGACGTGCTCTTCGTCCCCAGCACCTTCTCCGGGGGCTGCTCAAATTCCACCTTGTTCCCCTCAGGATCCTGCACGTCGAACCACACGCTGCCGTCGCTCCCCTTCTTCACCGCATCCGGCACCGTCACGCCCTTCGCGCCCACGTACTTCGCGCTAAGATACGCACGCATCTGCTCCGCGCTCCGCGTAATGTACGCCAGATGATCCAGCCGGTTCGCGCCCGCATCGGCCGGCATCGGCAGCACCTCGACAAACTGCTCCTGGTTTACGTAATACCGAACCCCGCTGCTGTTCTCCGGATCGTCGCCCTTCTTCAGCCCGATATCGTGCACATAAAAGTGCTCCGCTTTCGCCGCATCGCTCGTGTACACCGCGATATGGGAAACGCCCACAATCTGCGGCCTCGTCTGCGCCGCGCACGAAACCGCAACAAGAAACAAACCTGCCAAAGAAACTCGCATGAACTTCTGCCCCTCCCCACTGCGTATGAGTGCGTAACAAGAATAACGCCGCAGCCCCAGGATCGCTCGCCGCGGCCAGAATCCCCGCTCTCCATCATAGAAATGCTCTACTATGTCCCCACGGATGAAACGTCGGACCAGAAAGAAGCCCGTCTCACCCAATCTTCTGCGCCTCTTTCTGGCTCTCTGGATCGTCGCCAGCCTGGGCTACTGGATCGCCGGCATCGTTGATCTCTGGGACACCCGCATTCACTGGGACCAGCTCGTCAATATCCCCTTCCGTTACGACTCCGACTCTCGCCGCATCGAGAACAACAGTCTTCAGCCGGAAGCCCGTGCCATCGGCCTCGCCGCCGGCGATCGCCTCGACAAACTCAACGGAGCCCCCTACACCGGCCTCGCCCAGTGGGACGCCACCATCTCCGAGAGCCATCCTGGCGACATCCTCGAGGTCGACGTCACCCGCCCCGATGGCTCCGAAGCTGACAGAACCCTGACCCTGGTCCGACGCCCGTATTCCTACGGCCGCTTATCGCCCACCTGGGCCTTCTGGCAGGGCTTTCTTCTCATCGGCCTGCTCACCCTGGTGTGCCTGCTCATCGGCTATTGGGTCGTCCTTACCCGTCCCGCCGATCGCAACGCCTGGCTCCTGCTCGTCCTACTCACCTTCCCCAGCGTCGTCTTCATCAACGCCGGCCTCGCCAGCGGCGTCTCCCTCTTCCTCCGCAACTTCTGGTACGAGACACAACAGCTTGCCGGCTCACCCGCCCTGCTTATCTTCGGAATCTACTTCCCCGAGCGCTCCCGCATCGACGCCCGCGCCCCATGGATCAAGTGGATCCTCTTTGGCGTCTTCGGCGTTGCTCTCTGCGCCCTCTACCCCTCCCTCTATATGGAGAACTACGGCGGCGGCGACGGCCCCATCCTCAACCGCGCCAGCGACATCGCCAGCACCGTCATCAACACCTTCAACCTCCTCTGCGTCATCCTCTATCTTGTCCTTACCCTCGACAAGCTGCGCTCCGCCTCCACCGAAGACGCCCGCCGCCGTCTGCGCGTCCTCACCACAGGCATGAGCATCGGCATGGGCGCGCTCCTGTTGGTCTTCGTGCTCCTGCCTGACCTGCCACCCCCCTGGCGCATCACCGGCAACTCCACCGCGGGCTACTGGATTCGCAGTGCCGGGGCCCTCTTCTTCATGATCGCCCCGCTCACTCTGGCCTACGTCGTCGTAGTCCAGCGCGCCCTCGACGTTCGTGTGCTGTTGCGCATCGGCAGCCGCTACGCTCTTGCCCGCGCCACACTGTGGGTGCTGCAGATCGCCCTGCTAGCGGTCATCGGAATCCGCCTCTTCCTGCCCATGTTTGAGCGCCGCGTGCCGCAGCCCTCCGACGTCTGGGCCGCCCTCGTCTTTCTCGTCCTCATCATCGCCCTCCGCTTCGGCGTCGGCAAACGCCTGGAGCAGTGGCTCGACCGCCGCTTCTTCCGCGAAGCCTACAACGCCGAGGTCATGCTCAACGAGCTCTCCGACGAGGTCCGCCGCTTCACCGAAACTAAACCTCTCCTTGAAACCGTCGCCCGCACCGTCTGCGATACGCTGCACATCCGCCAGATCGCCATGCTCCTCCGCCATGGCGATGCTTTCCACCTCGAGCAGGCCCTCGGCTTCTCCGCCGACAGCACCCTCGCCCTGCCCGCGCAGGCCTCCTCCATCCGCTACCTCTCCAACTCCAACGAGCCCGCCCGCCTCTATCGCGATGACCCCGACGCCTGGTATCTCATGGCCGGAACCGCCGAGCGCCGCGCCCTCGACCTCCTCAACGCCGAACTCCTCGTCCCGCTTCCTGGCCGCAATCGCCTCATGGGCGTGATGGCCCTCGGACCCAAGCGCTCTGAAGCTGCCTGGTCCCGCACCGACCTCCAGGTTCTGCAAACCGTCGCCCGCCAAACCGGCCTCGCTCTCGAAGTCAGCGAGCTCGCGCACTCCCTCGCCACCGAAGCGGCCCAGCGCGAGCGCGTCAATCGCGAAATGGAAATCGCCCGCGAAGTTCAGGAACGCCTCTTCCCTCAGGAGATGCCCGACATCGTCGACGCCTCCCTCGCCGGAGCCTGCCGCGCGGCCCTCGGCGTTGGCGGCGACTACTACGACGTCTTCAGTCTCGAGGATGGCCGCCTCGGCCTCGCCATCGGCGACGTCTCCGGCAAAGGCATCTCCGCCGCCCTCCTGATGGCCAGCCTCCGCGCCTCGCTCCGCGGCGTCTCCCTCAACAGTCCCCGCAACTTCGCCGACCTCATGCACAAGATCAACGTGCTGGTCTACGAAGCCTCAGCCTCGAACCGCTACGCCACGTTTTTCTTCGCCGCCTACGACCCAAAGACCCGCCGCCTCGAGTGCGTCAACGCTGGCCACAATCCTCCCGTCCTGCTTCGCAACGGTGAAGTCATCCGCCTCGAAGCCGGAGGCCCGGTCGTCGGCCTCCTCCCGCTCGCGCCTTACCTCGAGCAGGCCCTCACCCTCGAACCCGGCGACCTCCTGCTCCTCTACACCGACGGCATCAGCGAAGCCATGACCCACGACGACGAAGAATGGGGCGAAGACCGCATGATCGAAGCCGCCACTAAGGTCCGCGCCAAAGACGCCGCCGAAGTCCTCCGAGCCCTCTTCGCCGCCTGCGACAAATTCACCGCCGGAGCCCCCCAGCACGACGACATGACCATGCTCATCCTCAAACTGGATTCAACCGCTCCGTCCGCGAACACACTACACCCAACCTTATAGCGACCGCGCAACAGGGTTGGCGTCTTTGAATGGGCAAGCTCAGCCGTGCCGCAGCCGCCGCGGATCACCAACGGCTCTAAGTCGTCGCTCTGCGAATCATTCTTGTGCCTCGGCCTTCGCAATTCTCTTTTTGATCTCTTTAACGAAGAGCGGGTAGGGGTCGAACTTTACGGTGGCGCTCCTGCCCCAGCGTGCCAGCAGCGGCGCTGCCACGTGACCGATCACCTTGTGCGAGCCGGCCTTGCGCAGCGTGAAGAGAATCATAGGCCGGTCTCCAAACTGCGACGGCTCTGCCGGCTCCAGGCCCGCAGGTTCCGATCCTCCGAGGGACGAGCCGACTGGGGGGGCGAGTAAGGCTGGGCGGCATCCACACTCTCGTGGCGTAACAACTCAGCCACATAGTTGCAGTTACGCTGCTCGGTCACCCGGTCAACGTCGGCCGGGTGGACGCCAACGATAACGATAGGAATAAATCGGTGTCCCGTTCGGCAAGGTCTCGGAGTCGAGATAGCGGGACAGATTCCTGGCATCCTGCCCGGCTGACCGTGCGATTTCTCCTCTGTTTTCGCTGGTCTGGACCAAGCAGATTGTCACTCCCTGCGTCCCGGCGAGGCCTGCCGCAGGCGCGAAAATCATCAAGCAGCCGATAAGAGATGAAAGACGCATGCGGACCTCCAGACATCGACGACCTTCAATGGCTCAGCGCCACTCCGACACTCACATCTGCGACGGATGGCTTCGCCCTCTCGATTTCCTGCATCCTGAGCGTTAGTCTTTCCACGGCACTGTCAGTGTAACTGCTCAGTTTTCGGGAATTGATAGACCGCGCGCCAATGAGGGGTGCCTCATTGAGCTGCGCTGCGAGAGCATCTCGAATTAATAGCGTTACCTCGTCGAACACGCCCTCGGCCATTTGCATTTCGGGGGTTGTTTTTGCTTCCTGCAACCGCCTCTGTTCGGTTGACCTCAGCCGTTGCAGCAGAGTGTTCGGATTCATAGAGCGAACCTTTGCATCCATTACGATCTGTAAAGCTTCGGCTTCATATCGGTAGGCGGATGCCCGACGCAGAATCAACATTTGTATCCACTTCGGATCGCCCCAGGTGGAACCATCGTCGAAAATTGCCCCCTTCAGCAGCACCGACCGGTCCCGCAACTGCTCGGGAGGTGGCTTGGGGCCGAACATAACGAAGCTGAACTTGTCGCCTTTTCTAAGGGGCATCGATTTCCTTACGGGGTTAAGGACCGTTGCCCGGGGTTTCAGGATCCAACCAGAGGTGAGCGCGGGGGTTCCAATCCGGCGCGCGGAGTTGTGTTTGGGGGTGGGGCGCGTCAAACTATTAGGTAGGAGCAGGGAGCAGGAAGCTGGAGGCTGGAAGCAGGAAGCAGGAAGCAGGAAGCTGGAAGCTGGAAGCAGGAAGCTGGCTGGGAGCCGGGAGCTGGGCCGGTTACGAAGGGAGCGGATGCGGGACACAATCATGTCGATGGCGGAGCAGCGGGAGCCCTTTGGGGTTCCGATGACCGGGTCCGTGGTGCTGCACGTGGCGCTGCTGGGGGCGGTGGCGCTGCTGATGTTCGTGAACGCACGCTTTCGCGCCAACCAGTGGGGGGTGAACGGGCCGAAGGGGGCGATCCAGGCGAACCTGGTAAACTCGGCGCCGTCGATCCCGCTGCCGTCGATTACGCCGCCGACGCCGAATGTGCTGGCGACGGAACAGCCGAGCCTGGCGCCGGCTCCGCCGAACAAGGAGACGATCCCGATTACGCCGCCGGATGCCATTCCGCTGCCCACGCACAAGCTGAAGCCGGCAGAGAAGCCGCAGCCGCCGTCGCCGCAGCACGCGCAGCCGACGACCCAGCCGAACCGGGCGACCTACGGGGAGGCTCCGTCGACGAACCTGGCGCACGCGATGAACAACGCTACGGCTAAGAACAACAGCCCGGTGCAGGTGCAGGGCGGGGATTTTGCGTCGCGGTACCCGTGGTACGTGGACAAGATTACGCGGCTGGTGAGCCAGAACTGGTACACGTACCAGATCGACTCGAGCACGCGGTTTGGCAGCCAGGTTTCGGTGGTGTTCACCGTCCAGCGGGACGGGAGCGTGAGTTTCTCCAGCATTCAGCTCCCGCAACCGAGCCCTTCGCCGTCGCTGAACAAGACGGCGAAGGAGGCGGTGCAGCGGGTGGGAAGTTTCGGACCGTTGCCTGATCAGTACACAGGCAGAAGCGTATCGGTGGAGTACACTTTTACCTACGATCGGCCGACCCAATGAGGGCGGGCCGATCGTTTTTGATGTGTCGATTCATGGATTCCCCATACCGGCGAGGAATCCCTTGCGTGCAATTGCGCTTCTGACAGAACGAACGCGCAAACCGCCACACCGCCAAGCCGTCCGGCCCCTGCTGCTGATGAACATCATGAGAAATGGATAGAGCATGATCGCGAGTTCCCCACGGAAATTTACTGTTCTTCGGATTTTTCTTTTCCTCGCATTTTTGGCAGTACCACTGGCCGGGGTCCGGGCGCAGGACTGGGTGCGCACGGGAACGAACTTGGGCGTGTCGAAGATTCGGATCGCCGCGGCGGATTTCAAGGCGGCGTCGGCCGATCCGCAGACGGGCGGGCTGAAATCGGCGTTCGACCAGACGCTGTACAACGATCTGCGCTACGCCGGGATCTTCGACGTGGTTTCGAAGAGCATGATCCCGAACGCGACACCGGGGTCGCCGCAGGAAATCAAGATGGCGGATTGGTCGGCCACGCCGGCGAACGCAAATTATGTGGCGTTTGGGGCGCTGACGCCGAGCGGCGGACGCCTGGCGGTGCAGGGGTACCTGTACAACACGACGCAGGGCCAGCAGAATCCGCAGGTGCTGGGCAAGCAGTATAACGGCGAGGCGACCGTGGATTCGGCGCGAACGATTGCGCATCGTTTTGCGGACGAAATTATCCAGCAGTTGGGCGGCATCGCCGGGATCGCGGAGACGAAGATTTACTTCGTTTCGTCGCGCACCGGCAACAAAGAGATCTCGGTGATGGACTACGACGGGATGAACGAGCGGCAGCTGACGCATTTGGGGACGGTTTCGCTGTCGCCGCATGTTTCTCCCGATAATTCGCGGGTGGCGTTCGCCTCGCTGGGCAAGAACGGGTGGTCGCTGCGGATGTTCTCGCTGGACCTGGGGCGGCTGACGGCGTTTCCGGCGTGGGGCGGGATGACGCTGTCGCCGGCGTGGTCGAGCGATGGAGCGAAGCTGGCGTTTTCTTCCGGGCGCACGGGCGACCCGGAGATTTACGTGAGCGATGCGCTGGGCAATGGGGAGCGGCGGCTGACGGCGTTTCGCGGACCCGATGTTTCGCCGGTGTGGAATCCGAAGACGAATTCGCAGCTGGCGTGGGTGAGCGGGCGGACGAAACTGCCACAGATCTACATCATGGATTCCGATGGCGCGAACATCTCGCGGATGACCGACGGCGGGTATGCGATTTCGCCATCGTGGTCGCCGAGCGGGCAGTTTCTGACGTTTGCGTGGGACCGGAAATACGGGCCGGGCGCGCCGGGCGGTTATGACATCTATGTGATGGACATTGCGAGCAAACGCTGGACGCAGCTGACGCACGATTCCGGGGCCAACGATTTTCCGTCGTGGTCGCCGGACAGCCGTCACATTGTTTTTCAGCGGGAGCAGAACGGGCACACCGAGATCTGGATGATGCTGGCCGATGGCACAGATCAGCAGCAGTTAACCCACGGTGGCGGCAGCAACACGATGCCGAACTGGAGCTGGAAATGACAGGTTGACTCGAGCTGGAAGCCGGAAGGTGGATTTCGTTTTTGCCCTGGTTAAAAACTGAAACGCTCCCTGAAGGAGGAGAGAAACGTGAAATATTCGAATCGCACGTCTTTGGTTGTGGCCGCAAGTCTGGCGGCTTTGTTGACAGTCGCAGGGTGTCACAAAAAGAATTCGGCGCCACCGCCGCCGCCTGCTCCTCCGGCGAGCGCACCCGCGCCGATGGCAACGATTGCGGCCGAGCCGAGCACGATTGCTCCGGGCGGCAGCTCGACGCTGACGTGGAAGACCACGGACGCGACGAATGTGTCGATTGTGGGCCTGGGCCAGGTGGCCTCGGCGGGAACGCAGACGGTGTCGCCGACGCAGACGACGAGTTATCACCTGATTGCGCAGGGCGACGGCGGAACGGCCGACGCGACGGCGACGGTGACGGTGGCCTCGGCAGCGCCTCCGCCGCCCAGCAATATTGGGGAGTCGAACATCGACGAGAACGCCTTTGAAGGTGCCGTGAAGCCGGTGTTCTTCGATTACGACAGCTACGACGTTCGCCCTGACGCGCAGTCGACGATCCAGGCGAACGCGAACTTCCTGAATCAGCACCCCGGGCTGAAGGTAGTGGTGGGCGGATACTGCGACGACCGCGGCTCGACGGAGTATAACCTTGCGCTTGGCGAAAACCGCGCCAACGCGGCGAAGCAGGCGCTGGCGGCGGCAGGCGTAAGCCCGGATCGGCTGCGCACGGTGAGCTATGGCAAAGAGAAGCAGTTCTGCACGGAGCAGAACGAAGCGTGCTGGCAGCAGAATCGGCGGGCGCAGTTCACGCTGGACCAGTAAAAGCAGGGAGTAGGCAATAGGGAGTAGGTAATAGGGAACGGGTCTCGGATTGCGGCAGGTTCGCCGCGGTCCGAGGCCTTGTTCTTTGTGCGATGTTCGATCTCGCGCCACGCTGACATCGTTGTGCCTGGTAATTAATAATGAAGGGAGCGCTTCCTGCGCTCCATCGGGGATTGTGTTTATGCGAAAGACAGTGGCTTCGCTCTCGACCGTTTTCCTGTTTGTCCTTCTCTGCACGGCTCCCCCGGCCCACGCCGTCAACAAGGAAATGGTGCAGCTCCAGACGCAGGTTCAGCAACTGCAGGATGCCGTCCAGCACCTGCAGGAGACGCAGGACCAGCAGCTGAGCGTGCTGCAGCACGTGATCCAGCAGGTGAACGACAGCGTCTCGAAGATGAGCGCGACGGTGACCACCCTGCAGCAGCAGGTGCAGTCGCAGAACGAGGCGGGCGGCGGGAAGATCGATCAGGTTTCCGGGCAGATGCAGGGGATCAACGATTCGGTGGATTCGCTGCGGACGCGGATCGACAAGCTGAGCGCGGAGGTGCAGGCGGTGCAGTCGCAACTGCAGAACATCACGACGCAGGCGGCGGTGCAGCAGCAGGGCGGACAGCCGGGACAACCGGCGCAGGGCGGCGATCAGGGGCAGCCGCAGCAACAGCAGCCGCCGCAGCCGCAGGCGCCGCCGGTGAACGATCTGTATCAGGGTGGACTGCGCGACTATAACTCGGCGCGGTATGACTTAGCGGCGGGCGAGTTTGCCGATGTGCTGAAGTACTATCCAAACGATGACCTGGCGGGGAACGCGCAGTTTTATCTTGGGGAGATTGCGTACCGGCAGGGGAAATACCCGGACGCGATCAAAGCGTACAACGTGGTGCTGCAGCAGTTCTCGGGGAATCCGAAGGCGCCCACGGCGGCACTGCGCAAGGGCGAGGCGGAATTGTCGCTCGATCAGAAGGACAATGGGATTCGCGATCTGCGGGCGCTGATTGCGCGCTATCCGCAGACGCCGGAGGCTACGCAGGCGCGGAGCCGGCTGAACGGGATGGGCGTGCGTCCGACGGCGGCGAAGCCCACGGCTTACAAACCGTAACGGAGCCGGTAGGCTGTAGCCGGTAGCTGGTTGCGGTCTTCGCTCGCCGAATGGATCCGGTCAAACGAGTAGAACTACTTTCCTATTGACAGGTGCGGCGGAGAGAGTTAATCCGCGCGAACGCTGCGTGAAATGGGCCTTTCATTCGTCGTTGACAAAGCGCAGAGTGAATCGCACAATCGGATTTCAGCTCGATTCCATCGTCTCCCTCCGGGACTCGTCGCTACGATTTATCTACCTTGCTCAGTCCAGCACCAGCCTCGGCGAATGGCGTCCTGCGAAATGGCAACGGCTCACCCTACGTTGTGAAGCCGCAGGAAAGGTTCGCCGCATTGAAGGCACTGCTCGAAACCGACTTTCGCGGCCTGACGCTCGTGGCGCGGGGCAAGGTTCGCGACATTTACTCGGTGGGCGAGTATTTGCTGATGGTGGCGACCGACCGCATTTCGGCGTTCGATCATGTGCTGGCAACGGGGATTCCCGGCAAAGGGATGATCCTGACGCAGCTTTCGCTGTTCTGGTTCGACTATCTGCGGGACATTGTGCCAAATCACCTGGTCGCCTCCAACGTAAAGGAATTTCCGGAGGAGGTGTGGAAGTATCGCAAAGACCTGAAGGACCGGTCGATGCTGGTGACGCGGGCGCAGATGTATCCGGTGGAATGCGTGGTGCGCGGGTACCTTGCGGGGTCGGGCTGGAAGGACTACGTGGCGACCGGAACGGTGTGCGGGATCAAAATTGAGCCGGGATTGCGGGAGGGGGACCGGCTGAGCCGGCCGATTTTTACGCCGGCGACGAAGAGTTTTCGCGGCACGCACGACGAAAATATTACGTTCGACCAGATGTCGACGCTGGTAGGCGGCGAGGCGGCGGAGCGGCTGCGGGAGCTCAGCCTGACGATTTATAACAAAGCTGCGGCGCACGCCGAAAGCCGGGGTATTCTTCTGGCAGACACGAAGTTTGAGTTTGGATCGACCCCGATGGGGACTGTGCTGGCCGACGAGGCGCTGACGCCGGACTCATCGCGGTTCTGGGTGAAGGAACTGTATTCGCCGGGGCGGTCGCAGCCTTCGTTCGACAAGCAGTACGTTCGGGACTATCTGGAAAGCGTTCACTGGAATAAACTGGCACCGGCTCCATCCCTCCCCGAAAATGTGGTGAATCGCACGCAGCAGAAGTATCTGGATGCGTATCGTCTGCTGTCGGGCCGGCCCCTTGCAGTTTAGTGGTGAATGAAATGGCGATCATCGACTGGGTGATCCTGATAGTCTTGATTCTTTCTGTGATGTCGGCGGCGAAGGCAGGGCTGGTGCTGGAAGTTTTTAGTTTGGCGGGGTTGATTCTGGGATTGCTGGTGGCGAGCTGGGATTATCAGAAGCTGACCCCGTGGATGTCGCAGTGGATTCATTCGCCGGCGCTGAGTGAGACGTTGTCGTTTATTGCGATGGCGCTGGGAGTGATGATTTTGGCCGGCATTGCGGGCAGGATCGTTCGCTGGTCGGTGAAGTCAGTAGGGCTGAGTTGGGCAGATCGGCTGGCGGGGGCCGCCTTCGGTCTGGTAAAAGGATGTGCGCTGGTGACGATCGCGGTGATGGTGATTGCCGCATTCTGGCCCAGTGCAACGTGGTTCCGGCAGTCGCGCTTTGCTCCGGAGTTTCTGTCGATAGCGCGACGTGCCGCGGATGTGGTTCCGGCCGAACTGGGAGATCGGATCCGGAGCGGTGTGGATGTCCTGCGGAAGGCGCAGCCAGACTGGATGAGGCCGGCTGCGTAATTTGGGCTACTGAGGGTTTTGGAAATCTGCCCCGGCAAAGACCGGGGATCGAGAAAGAGGTCCCTGTGAAACGCGAGCTGGACAATCTTGTGACCCAAATGCACGCGGGCGGAATCACGTATGACGAGGCGGTGCGTGAATTCAAGCGGCGTTTCATCCTTGAAGTGCTGTCCAGCCACAGGGGCAACCAGTGCAAGGCGGCGACGGAGCTGGGCGTGCACCGGAACACGCTGAGCCGCATCCTTGCCGAGCTGAAGATCGACCCCGCCCAGGTTCGCACCGGACTGCGCCGGCCGCCGCAGCGCGAACGCGCCCCCTTTGACGGCACCAAACAGCGCGGGGAGAGGGCGTAGGACAGGTTTCAGGTTACAGGTTACAGAGCGAACCGGGCTGAGCCCGGCTTAACAGCCTGAGGGGAACGGCCGGAGCGCAGGGCACCGAACACGGCGAAGGTTTCACGTCGGCTATTCCCTTCCCTTCTTCGATTTCCATCTTCCCGATCCCGCGAACACTTCTCGCGCATTCCCATCCGCACCTTATACCCTGTAGGTATGAGCACAACGGCTGAGGCGCGCGTCTACGTGGAGGAAGGGTTCCTCTGGGACGAGCAGCGGGCTTACCTGTTCGATATTGACGGGACGCTGATGCGCCACCGCGACCGCGTGCACATCGACGCGTTTTTCGAAAGCGTGCGCGGGGTGATGGGCCGGGAGCTGGCGCTGGATGGCGTGACGCTGTCAGGCAATACGGATCCTGGGATTCTGCGGGATGCGTTCGAGCTGGCGAGCGTTGAAGACAGCGCGTGGCGTCCGCATCGGGAGGACGTTCTGAAGGCGATGGGCGAGCATGTGGCCGGGCGGCGCGCGGAGATGCTGTGGTCGCTGATGCCGGGCGTGGTGGAGATGCTGGCATATCTGGAGCAGAAGGGTGCTTTGCTGGGCGTGGCGACGGGCAACGTGGAGAGAATTGGCTGGATCAAGATTGAGAATGCGGGGCTGCGATCATGGTTCCGGTTTGGGGGCTTTTGCGATCGCTTTGAGGCGCGGGCAGACATGATTGCGCATGCGGCGGAACAGGCGCGGGGGATTCTGCGGTCCACCGGGGGCGGTGCGGAGGCGACGGTGTGCGTGATTGGCGATACGCCGCGCGACATTGAGGCGGCGCGCGCGAATGGGCTGCCGACGATCGCTGTAGCGACGGGGCGATCCAGCTTCGATGAGCTGATGGAACATCGGCCCGCGGTGTGCACGACCACGCTGGGGGCGCTGCTGCAGGCTTCGGACGTTACCGTGAAGGCGGCGAACCATGTTTCATAAGGCTGCATCAGGGCCATTGGTCGCGCTGGCGGTGTTCGCGCTGGCGGCCGTTGCGGCGGCACTTGCGCAGCAAGCGCCGGGTGACGGACAGCCTGCGCCATCGGCGGCGGCGGCTCCGGCGCAACCCGGACCCGCGCAGACGGCGTCCGATTCGGGACAACAGCCTTCGGCCTCGCCGGTTGCCGAGTCAAGCAAGGAAACTCCGAAGCATCCTCCTTCAAAACACGATCGCGCAGAGGCGCAGAAGCTTTTTGTGCAGGGCGCGAAGAACGTCGATCGCAACAACCTGCGAGCTGCGATGGATGCATTCACGCGGGCGGCTGAACTCGATCCTGAGGAAAGGAAGTACGAGGCAGCGGACCAGATCGCGCGCGAGCATCTGGTGACGGACCTGATCCAGAAGTCGGACAAGGACAAGATTCTGGGCCATTGGGCGGAGGCTCGCGCGAAGATTGCGGAGGCGTACAGTATCGATCCGGGAAATCCAATGGTGGCGCAGCACATGAACGAGCTGGCGTCGGCGGTGGTGGCGGGCGAGCCGGCGTTTCGTTCCGAGGACGTGGCGCTGGCGGCGCCGATCCAGCTCAAGCCCAAACCCGGTGTGCTGAGTTTTCACATTCGTGGGGGCGAGCGCAACATTGTCAGCCAGGTGCTGCAGGCTTACGGCATCCAGCCCACGGTGGACGATTCGGTGGGCTCGCAACCGATTCGCTACGACGTGGACGACGTGGATTTCGCCACGGCGGAGCGCACGCTCGGGCTGGCGTCGGGAACGTTTTTCGTGCCGCTGGATCCGCAGCGCGTGCTGATCGCGAAAGACACAAAAACGAACCACGACAAATTCGAGCGCGAGGCGGTGGAGACGATTTACCTGCCGGGCATGGCGCCGGCGCAGCTGACGGAGATCGTAACCACTGCGAAGAACGTGTTTGCACTGCGGACGGCGTCGGCCGATACGATGCAGAGCGCCCTGACGGTTCGCGGTGCGCCCGACGACCTGAACGCGCTGAACACCACGCTGAAGACGCTGCTGGATGGCCGCAGCGAATTGCTGCTGGACGTGCGCATGTATGAGATCGAGCGCACCAAGGCGGTGAACCTGGGCGTGATCCTGCCGAACCAGACGACGTTGTTCAACGTGTATTCGGAGGCGCGCAACATTCTCAACAGCAATTCGAGCCTGGTGCAGGAGATCATCTCCAGCGGCCTGGCTGCCCCCGGCGACTGGGAAGCGATCCTGGCGATCCTGATTGCATCGGGCCAGCTCAGCAACACCATTCTCACGCAGCCGTTCGGCGTTTTTGGGGGCGGGCTCACGATGACCGGCGTGGTGTACCAGGGCGGAGCCATGAATATGCAGCTGAACTCGTCCGATGTCCGCGCACTCGATCAGATGCAGCTGCGGGTGCTGGACCGCGAAGAGTCGACCATCAAGGCGGGGGAACGGTATCCGATCGAGACGTCGAGCTATTCGAGCTTGTCGGCGGCGCCGCTGTCGATTCCTGGGATTTCGAATGCTGGGCTTTCCAGCACCTTGCAGAACCTGGGCGTGAACCTTTCGCAGCTGCAGTCGGCCGCGTCGCTGCAGATTCCGCAGGTGCAGTACGAGGACATCGGGCTGACGCTGAAAGTGACGCCAAGCATCGAGGGCACGAACCGGGTCTTCATGAAATTCGACCTTACGCTGTCATCGCTGGCCGGCTCGTCGATCAACAGTCTGCCGGTGCTGAACAACCGCGAATACACCGCGAACACGACGGTGGGCATTGGCGAGACCGCGCTGCTGGTGAGCTCGCTGACGCGGCAGGAGTCCGATGCGATCACGGGGATCCCGGGAGTGAGTGAGCTACCCGGCTTCCAGAGCACGACGAACAAGAACTCCAACCTGGATATTGGCGAACTGGCCATCGTGATCACGCCGCACCTCATACGGTCGGGGCATCAGGCACCGTCGGAGAAGATGATCCTGTTGCCGGGCGGACCGCCGGGGCCGTGATGCCGGACACTTTGCGGTTTTGCGGGATGGAGATAAACTGAGGCTGTGATGGGATGGCTGCATGGGCGGACGGGCAGAGCGCTGACACTGGCGCTATCGGCCGTTTGGATCTTGACGCTGGCGTTTGCGGACACAGCGGTGACCCCTGCCATGCATTGCCAGCGCAGTCACATGCCGTGCTGCCCGCGATCGGGCGATGGCGAAAGCTGCTCGTCGGCGCGGTGCACGGAGCAGGTCCCGGAGAAAGCTGAATCTCAGATTGGGAAGGCCAAAGAGGGCGAGGCGGTTTGTGTTCCGCCGGCGCGAATAGCGCCTTCGAGCCGTTCTGCGCAGGAGCCCGTGCGCGAGCTGACCTCGGGCCTGCGCTATCGCGCCCCGGTCTTTCGTCTCAAAGACGATCTTCGTATCTAAACCTCGCAGTGTGTCGCGTGGTGTTTCTGCGCGCGTACGCGGATTGTGTCTGCGCGTATGCGCATGCTGATCCCATTTCACACTGAGAGGAATATTTCAATGAAAGCCAAAGTCATTGCACTGATCGCAACGTCGCTGTTCTCCCTGTCCGCACTGGCGCTCACGGGCGCTGCGGTCGCGAAGAGCGCCAGCAACTGCCCAGGAACCTGCTGCGGCGGAAGCTGCCCCGGCGGCGACTGCTGTGGCCACTAATAGACTGAACTGAGAGGACACTTCGCGTCTCGGCGGTTTTCGGGGCGCGGGGTGTCCCTTTATTTTTGGATCGCCTAGCGGTCGAAACGGAGCTTGAGGGCGAGGATGGCCAGCGAAAGCACCAGGGAGACGGCGTTGGCGAGGATGATGGGCACGGCGTGGATGAAAATTCCGTAGAGCAGCCAGAGAAAGGTGCCGAGCGAGAAGACCAGGAACATGATGAGCGAGATTTCGCGGGCGCTGCGCAGACGCCAGACGCGGATGAGCTGCGGGACGAAGGAGATGGTGGTGCAGACGGCGGCGGCGAGTCCGATGGCGTTGACGGCGGGGCTGATCGTGCTCACATGGCCTTCCTGTGCATGAAGAAATAGACGGCGATAACGAAGCCGAGGACGATGATGATGGGGCGCAGGATGCGGTCGCTGATGCGGCGGGAATTGCGCGCGCCGGCATAGCCGCCGATGGCGCAGGCGATCATCATGAGCCAGCAGAAGCGCCACTCGACCGCGCCGGCGATGATGAAGGTGATGACGGCGACGCCGTTGGCGGTGGTGGTGAGGACGACTTTGAGGGCGTTCATTTCGGCGATGCGGTCGACGCCGCAGAGCGCGAGGGCGGCGAGGGTGAGCAGGCCGGCGCCGGCACCGAAGTAGCCGATGTAGTAGCTGATGACGAGTTGCGAGGCGAGCATGGGAACGACGTAGACGCGCGTGCGATGCTCGGGATGGATGGCGTGGTCTTCGGCGCGGCGGCGCACCATGCGCGAGAGCGGGCCACTGAACGCGAAGGTGACCGATCCGAGCAGGAAGAGGTACGGGACGAGGCGGAGGAAGGAATCCTGACTGCCGTGCAGGAGCGTGAGCGCGCCGGTGAGTCCGCCAATGAGGGCGACGACAATGACGGGGATGACGAGGCGGATGTTCTTCTTTATTTCTTCGCGATAGCCGGCGATGGAGGTGAACTGGCCAGGCCACAGCGCGACGGTTCCGGTGGCGTTCGCCTGAATGGGGAGCAGACCGGCCTTCAACAGCGAGGGGAAGACGAGGAATCCGCCGCCGCCCGCGACGGAGTTGACGAGGCCGCCGAGTCCGGCGGCGAAGGCCAGGAAGATGTAGTGGAGGACGGTGGGGTGCACTGTTTTACAGGGTACAGGGTACAGGGTGCAGGGTGCAGGAACGACAGACAGGTTACAGGTTGCAGGTTACGGGTTACCGCGTTTCGATTTCGGGGGTTGCGGCGACGAGCTGGCGGGTGTAGTCGTCGCGCGGGGTTTCGCAGACCTGATCGCGGCTGCCGAATTCGACGAGCTTGCCGGCGCGGAGGACGGCGATGTTCGTCGACAGATAGCGGACGAGCGGCATGGAGTGCGAGATGAAGAGGTAAGTGAGGGAGAAGTCGCGCTGCAGGTCGCGCAGCAGGTTGACGATTTGCGCGCCGACGCTGACGTCGAGAGCGGAGACGGGCTCGTCGAGGACGAGGAGCTCGGGGCGGAGGGAGAGGGCGCGGGCGATGTTGATGCGCTGGCGCTGTCCGCCGGAGAATTCGTGCGGGTAGCGCGGCATGGCGGAGTTGTCGAGGCCAACCTGGCGGAGGAGTTCCTGACAGCGGCGGCGGCGTTCAGCGCGGCTGTGCTTTTCGTGGATGACGAGGGGCTCGGTGACGATTTGCTCGACGCGCATGCGGGGATTGAGCGCGGCGTAGGGGTCCTGAAAGACGGGCTGCATGCGGCGGCGCAGCGGGCGGAGTTGGTGCTGGGGGACGCCGGTGACGGGCTTGGCGTCGAAGGTGACGGTGCCTGACGTGGGCGCGAGAAGGCCGAGAACGATGCGGGCGATGGTGCTTTTGCCGGAGCCGGATTCGCCGACGAGGCCGAGGGTTTCTCCGCGTTCGATAGAGAAGGATACACCGTCGACGACGGGCGCGGCGGTTTTGCCGGGGTAGATTTTCGTGAGGTCGCGCGCGACCAGGAGAGGCATGTCTCTAGAAACTAACAGGGTGACTGAACGATTAAAATAGAAGAGAGCCGATCCCCTTGCAGCATCTCCTCCAGCACCTCAATCCGCAACAGCGTGAAGCCGTCGAAGCCATCGATGGGCCTGTGTTGATTCTCGCCGGCGCGGGGTCGGGAAAGACGCGCGTGATCACGCATCGGATTGCGTACCTGATCGAGCAGCTGGGCGCGGCGCCGGATTCGATTCTGGCGGTGACGTTCACGAACAAAGCCGCGGGCGAGATGGTGGGGCGGGTGGAGAAGCTGATCGGGCATTCGTCCCTGGCGAAGCCGGTGGTTTCGACGTTTCACTCTTTCTGTGTGCGGCTGCTGCGGCGCGACATTGAAGCGCTGCGGGTGAACAACGAAGGGCTGACAAAGACCTTTGCGATTTACGACGAGGTCGATCAGCAGGCGGTGGTGAAGGCCGTGATGCGGCGGATGGGGCTGGACGATAAGCAGCTGACGCCGCGCGTGGTGCTGGGGAAGATTTCGTGGGCGAAGAACCACATGATCGATCCGCAGGAGTACTACCTGCAGTCGGCGGACCCGCTGAGCGAGCGGGTGGCGCATATTTTCGAGGGCTATCGCAGCGAGCTGCGCAAGGCGAACGCGCTGGACTTCGACGATCTGCTGCTGGAGGCGGTGCGAGTGCTGAAAGTATCGCCGGAGACGCGGGAGAGGTATAACCGGCGCTACCGGTGGCTGCTGATCGACGAGTATCAGGACACGAATCGTCCGCAGTACGAGCTGATGAAGCTGCTGGCCGGCGAGGACAAGAACGTCTGCGTGGTGGGCGATGAGGATCAGAGTATTTACTCATGGCGCGGAGCGGATATTCGCAACATTCTGGAGTTTGAGAAGGATTTTCCGGGCGCCAAGACGGTGCGGCTGGAGCAGAATTACCGGTCGACGCAGATCATTCTGGAGGCGGCGTCGGCGGTAGTGGCGCGGAATGCGCAACGCAAAGGCAAGAAGCTGTGGACGTCGCGCGAGGGCGGCGCTCTTATCGGGTACTACGAGGCTCCCGATGGGGAGAACGAGGCGCTGTTCGTCGCGGATTACATCCAGAAATATTTACGCAAGGCGGGCGAGGAGCAGGCCGATCCGAAATGCGCGGTGCTGTACCGGACGAATTCGCAGTCGCGGCTGGTGGAAGAGGCGATGCGGAGGTACAACATTCCGTACACGATGGTGGGCGGGTTCTCGTTCTACGAGCGCGCGGAGATCAAGGACCTGCTGAGTTATCTGAAGCTGGTGCAGAATCCGCATGACTCGATTGCGCTGCAGCGGGTGGTGAACACGCCGGCGCGCGGGATCGGGAAGACGACGATGGAGACGCTGGAGCGGATCGCGCTGGAGACGGGGTCGAGTGTGTGGACGGCCATCGATCGGGCTCTGGACGCGCGGTTGCTGCCGCAGCGGTCGCTGGCGGCGCTGGATGGGTTTCAGCGGATTATTCAGGATGCGCGGGCGATGCTGGGGCCTGGATTTGCGGAGAAGCTGACGGCGGATGTTGCTGCGGGTGCTGCGGAGGCGGTTGCGGATCCTGATACGAGCTTCGATTTTGGGGCGGCGACGCAGGGGCGGCTGGCGCTAACGCACGATGGCGACGATTTTGTTTCGAAGGGGACGGAGGATTTCAGTCCGGCGATTTTTGGTGCAGCGGATGAGGAACCGGTGGTTCCGCATGCGGCAGCGCAAGAACAGGGCACCGGGCTCCGGGCTCCGGGCTCGGCTCAGGAGGCGGTTCCGGGATTTCGCAAGCCGGGCGACGCGGCAACGCTGCCGGAGCTGATCAAATTCATCATCGATCGGACGGGGTATATTCGGTCGCTCGAAGAGGAAGGCACGCCGGAGGCGTTCTCGCGGATTGAGAATCTGAAGGAACTGGCCAACGCGGCGCAGGATGCGCAGGAGCGTGGCGAGACGCTGGCGGAGTTTCTGGATCACGCGGCGCTGGTGAGCGATGCGGACCAGTACGATCCTGAGGCGCGGGTGACGCTGATGACGCTGCACTCGGCGAAGGGGCTGGAGTTTCCGCTGGTGGTGCTGGCGGGGCTGGAGGAGGGGTTGTTCCCGCATTCGCGGACGCTGAACGATCCGCCGCAGATGGAGGAGGAGCGGCGGCTGTGCTATGTCGGGCTGACGCGGGCGATGGATTCGCTGGTGCTGACGCGGGCGCGCTATCGGCGGCGCTACGGCAACGACATGCCGGAGGCGACGATTCCGTCGCGGTTTCTGGAGGAGATTCCGCAGCATCTGCTGGAAGACCTGAGCGGAGGGCGGACGCGCGCGACGAGTTGGGGAGGATACGCAGCGAACTACACCGAGACAACTTCGCGATTTGGTCACAGCAGCGGTGACGATTTCAGCACGCGGCACTACAGCTACGAGGATGAGGACCAGAGCGCTTCGCAGGGCCGGCCGGGCGGGACGAGCCCGCCTGGGCGCAGCGGGCGTCCGGCGGATGCAATCGACAACATCGCACGGTTTTTCTCAGGTCGGGGAGGTGCGGGGCGGGGCGTGCCGGCGAAGTCTGCGCGGCCGAAGCTCGACGTTCCGGCGCCGACCGGCGCGAAGGGATTCCGGAGCGGGCAGCGGGTGCGGCATCCGAAATATGGCGAGGGGGTCGTGTTCCGGCGCGAGGGCGACGGAGAAGATGCGAAGATTACGGTACAATTTTCAGGATTCGGAGTGAAAAAGCTGGTGGAGAAATTCGCGCAGCTCGAGCGGCTGTAAGGGCCGCAAACCCGCTCCAGATAAGGATTCCATGGCAAACACAAAATCGACCGAAGACAAGGAAGCACGCAAGAAGCTGAAACGCGCGGCCCGCAAGAAGGCTGCCCCCAAAGCAAAGCGGACCACACCACGCGGCTCGCAAAAGAAGAAAGTCAGGAAGCTGGTGCGCGGCCAGTCGAAGCGCTAACGGCCGCTGCCTAAGCAATCGGGGCTGGCGAATTCGCTTTCGTCAGCCCCGGAAAATCGCTACACTCACTCAATCTCACTCCTCCCCGCAGGAGCTGTCGTTGCCGGATCAGCCCGTGGTTCCATCTCGACCCGAAGAGACCCAGGCTCGGTCGCAGCTTTTCGCGCGCAAATCGATCGACAAGCTCATCACGGATTCCGAGCATCCCGATCATGCGCTGAAGAAGACGCTGGGGCCAGTTTCGCTAACCGCGCTCGGCATCGGCGCAGTCATCGGATCGGGGATTTTCACGGTGATCGGCACGGCGATCGCGGGACAGCAGTTCCCCGTCGCGTCGATTGAAAACACTCCGCTGATCGACTATTTCATCCGGCACACAGCGATGGTAGGGCGCCCGGGATCGGGGCCAGCGCTGGCTTTGTCACTGGTGCTGGTGGCGATTGTGTGCGCGTTCACCGGTCTTTGCTACGCGGAGCTGGCGTCGATGATCCCGATTGCGGGGTCGGCGTACACCTACACGTACGCGACCATGGGCGAGCTGATCGCGTGGATCATCGGGTGGGACCTGATCCTCGAATATGCGTTCTCGAACATGTCGGTGAGCGTGGGGTTCGCGGCGCACGTGGTCGATTTGCTGGACTGGTTCAATATTCATCCGCCGCTCAAATGGATTTCTCCGGCGTATTTGCCGGAGGGGCTGCAGGATTTGGCGGGGAACGATTTGTATCCGCCAGGGTGGCATTTTGGGTTCAACATTCCTGCGTTCCTGATCGTGCTGCTGCTGACGGTGGTGCTGGTGCGCGGCATTCGCGAGTCGGCCGAGACCAACAACATCATGGTGCTGGTCAAGATCGCGGCGATTTTGATCTTCGTGTCCTTCGGCGCCAGCTTTATTCAGCCGAAGTACTACCATCCATTCTCGCCGAACGGCTGGTCGGGGATCCTGACGGGCGGCTCGATCATTTTCTTCACGTATATCGGTTTCGACTCGGTTTCGACAGCGGCGGAGGAGTGCAAGAACCCGCAGCGCGATGTGCCGATCGGAATTCTCGCGACGCTTTTCATCTGCACCATTTTGTATATCGGGGTCGCGGTGGTGCTGACCGGCCTGGTGCCGTGGAAGAGCATGATGGGCGACGCGGCGCCGGTGGTGAACGCGCTGAAGAGGCTGTCGCTGCTGCCGGGCGGGCATCGGCTGCACTGGATTCGGCTGTTTGTGGTGCTGGGCGCGCTGACGGGGATGATCTCGTCGATCCTGGTGTTCCAGCTGGGGCAGGCGCGGGTGTGGTTTTCGATGTCGCGGGATCGGCTGCTGCCGGCGGTCTTCTCGCATGTGCATCCGAAATATCGGACTCCGGTGGTTGCGACGTGGGTGGCGGGGTTTGTGGTGGGGATTCCGTCGGGGCTGTTCGACATTGGCACGGTCTCGAATTTGTCGAATATCGGCACGCTGTTCGCGTTTGTGCTGGTTTCAGCCGGTGTACTGATCCTCCGCTATCGTGAGCCAAATCGGCGGAGGGGATTCCGCGCACCGCTGGGGCCGGTGTTCCCGGTGCTCAGCATTATTTTCTGCGTGGTGCTGATGATGGGGCTTGAAGTGATGACCTGGATCCGCTTCTTTGTGTGGCTCGCGATCGGGCTGGTGATTTACTTCTGCTACAGCCGTCATCGCAGCGAATTTGGGCGCGGGAATCGCGCCAGCTAGCTCTTCATTCACCCGCCGGGCTCACTTCATAATAAATTGGGTGCCGAACCGGCTTCGCGAGGAGTTCGAGTTGAGGATTTCCGCGCCGGATGCGCGTGCTGCTGCGCGCGCAAAGCGGTGGTTACCCCGTCTGTGGCGGATGGTGCCGCCTTTTCTGCGGTTTGTGGGACCGTATCGGGAAGGTATCGCGCGTATCAGTAACCATCGCGCCAATGTCGTTACGCGCATCAGTAATCGGTTTTGGACGGGGCAGTCACATCTGCCGTTCACCGAAGAGCCATGAAAACCTCCCCCTCCCGTAACTTATTGCAGTGACTCAAGATAAGTGCACAACGATACGGTTTCTGTGCCACACTCACTCATCGTCAAGAACGATTGCGGTGGTGGCGCACAGGCTCGACGCCATGGACCCCCAAACCGCATCATCCGGGCCAAACTCATTGCACGGCTTGCAGCGTTTGTGCCTTAGTCGATCACGTCACAGACCTGTAGCCGTTCAAGCCGATGAGGACTCTATGAAGTTCCTTTCTGCTGTTCTGCTGCTGCCGGTTCTCTCGTTGTCGACCACAGCCCGTTGTTCCGCACAAAGCGCGATGCTGGTGGATGCGCCCGTACCGTCTGAGGCAACAGCAACCACGCAACCTGGCGATCCTTACAGCAGTTCCGCGATGGGCGTCTATCCGGTGCAGCAGCCGCAGGTCAAAGAAAAGGGGCCGGGGCTGCACTGGCTGGACTGGAGCATGCTGGGCGCGTCGGCGGCGCTGCGCGCGCTGGACTACACCAGCACAGAGAAAGCGCTGAGCGAGCCGCAGTATTATCACGAGGCGGTGCTGCCCAAGGCGCTGGTGGAGAACAAGCCGGCGTTTGCCGCGTTCCAGGCGGGCACGGTGGTGGTGAACTACGAGGCGTATCGGCTGCTGGTGCGCCACAATATGCGCTCGCTGGCGCGGGTTTCGCAATACGTCTATGTAGGCGCAATGACGTTCCAGGTCGCACACAACTATCAGACGCTGGGGCAGACTCCGGCGAATTGAGTTACGCGACCTGCGGTTTGGGGCGGAGGCGCGTGGCGTGGTTGACAGCCGCGCGCGCCAGGCCCTAGGCTGTACTTAGTAATGAATGCTTTCTCTCCAACCTGCATGTGTATGTGCTGCTGCTGTTGCGGCTGCACCATGCGGGTGTGTGTCTGAGAGAAGCAAAAAGTTTCAGAATCGCTCAGAACCCACCCGCTGCCAGATGGCCGGGTGGGTTTTGATTTTGCCCGGGTTTTGATTTTGCCCCTCACACGGAAAACAGGAAGTCCCAGGAGGAAAGGCCATGACACTGCGCATCAACGATATTGCTCCCGATTTCACCGCCGAGACGACCCACGGGGTGATCCGCTTTCACGAGTGGATCGGCGATAACTGGGCTGTGCTGTTTTCGCACCCCAAGGACTTTACACCGGTGTGCACGACGGAGCTGGGCGCGGTCGCCAGCCTCGAGAGCCAGTTCGCCCAGCGCGGAGCGAAGGTGATTGGCCTGAGCGTCGATCCGGTGACGAACCACGATAAGTGGGCGGCGGACATCAAGGAGGTTGGCGGCTACGACGTAAAGTATCCGCTGATCGGCGACCCGGAATTGAAGATCGCGAAGCTCTATGACATGCTGGCGGCGGACGCGGGCGAGACGTCGGACGGCCGCACGCCGGCCCAGAATGCCCCGGTGCGGACGGTGTTCGTGATCGGGCCGGACAAGCGGATCAAGCTGACGCTGGCGTATCCGATGACGACGGGGCGCAACTTCGATGAGATTCTGCGCGTGCTCGACTCGATCCAGCTGACGGCGAAGCACAAGGTGGCGACGCCCGCGAACTGGAAGCAGGGCGAGGATGTCATCATCACGGGCGCCGTGACGAATGAAGAGGCAGATAGGATCTTCCCGGGTTACAAGACGGTAAAGCCGTATCTGCGCACGACAGCGCAGCCGCAGTAAGCGGCGACCCGGCGGTCAGAGGCCGGGCTTTTGGATTTGAACCCGACGCGTCGATGGGGCGCGGCGGACGAAGAGCACCGGTGGCGAAGTGGCTAACGCGCTGGTCTGCAAAACCAGTATTCGCGGGTTCAATTCCCGCCCGGTGCTCCATAGAATTGGTGAAGAGATTCTGGCGACGAGGTCCTTCCCCGTTCGTTTCGCTCAGGGTCAGGATTTCGCCGGCGGGCTCGGACGCCCGCCAAACGGCTCAAGTTCAATTCCCTCCCGGTGCTTCAATAACGCAACGATCTGCGCGATCCCCAGGATGCTTCTTACATGAGAAGGTGCCGGTACGTGAGGCTGGAACCAAACGTACGGGCCCGGTCTGAATCATGCGGCCGCTGATTGCTTGCTTTGCTTGACGAACGCGAGCAGGTCGGCATTGATCTGATCAGCGTTGGTGGTAGGCATTCCGTGCGGAAAACCTGGATACACCTTCAGGGTCGCACCCTTCACCAGCTTCGAAGACTGCAGGGCCGAAGCGCCGATGGGCACGATCTGGTCGTCGTCGCCGTGAAGAATGAGAGTCGGCACGTCGAATTTCTTGAGATCTTCGGTGAAGTCCGTCTCGGAGAAAGCCTTGATGCAGTCGTACCCCGCCTTCACCCCGCCCATCATCGCCTGCAGCCACCACTTCTCCCGGATGCCTTCCGATATTTTGGCGCCCGGCCGGTTGTAGCCGTAGAACGGCAGGGTGATGTCCTTGTAAAACTGCGGCCGATTTTTCGTATATTGGGCTCGCAGGTCGTCGAACACCTCCATCGGCGCGCCCGCAGGATTCTTGTCCGTCTTCAACATCAGCGGTGGTACGGAGCTGATGAGCACAGCCATAGCGACGCGCTTCGATCCGTGGCGCCCGATGTATCTGGCGACTTCTCCGCCGCCGGTGGAATGCCCGATGTGAATCGCGTTCTTCAGATCGAGCTTGTCGGTGAGGGCTGCGAGATCGTCGGCATAGGTGTCCATATCGTTGCCATCCCAAGTCTGGGTGGAACGGCCGTGACCTCGCCGGTCAGCAGCGATAACTCGGAAGCCGCGCTCGCCGAAGAACATCATCTGTGCGTCCCAGTCGTCGGCAGTAAGCGGCCAGCCATGACTGAACACGATGGGCTGGCCCGTTCCCCAGTCCTTGTAGAAGATTTGTGCCCCGTCTTTCGTCGTGATTGTAGGCATAACATCTTCTCCTTTGATGTGATTTGAGTTAGAGATTTCCGTTTTTCCTGCTTAGTTGCAAGAGCTTTTCCCTGAGTTTCACGTTCTCCTGCTCTAACTCGCGTATTCTGTTTTCTGCGGGAGCAACCGCCTCTCGAATCTCTTCCGCGGTGTAACGAGGCACAATGTGTTGTTGGCAATTCCAGTCGAAGGCTTCGATCCGGATCACATAGACTCTCTCGGTCAATGCCTTGTACTCGGGGTCGCGAACCTTCTCGATCCACTCTCGCGCTTGCTCTCCCTCGAATATCTCGACGCGACCCAGGATTTTGAGACGTAGCTGTCTCGGATAGTCGACCAGGATGAGCGCTACCCGGTTGTCGGTCATCAGGTTGCCGGTACTGATGTATTGCTTATTCCCACGAAAGTCGGCGAAAGCGATGGTTGTTTCGCCGATCACTTTCAGAAAGCCTTTCGGGCCGCCTCGGTGCTGAACGTAAGGCCAACCGGTCGAGCCCAGCGTCGCCACATAGAAGGTGTCGCGCTCGCCGATGAACTCCGACTCCTGCGGACCAAGGCGAGCCGGGGACGGGCCGGATCCCTCAACCCTTGCGTATTGCCGACGGCTGCCGTATCGCTCTTGCAAGGCTTGAACGGCCGGCGTGAACACCAACGATCCAAAGTTGTGGGACATGGGTCTTCGTTTCGGCTTCGGGCGGCCCAGCGCTGGGCGCGAAGCGCAGTCGGGGCCTATGCTGCTTTGGATTGCCCTTGAGGAAGAAGGATTCGATATAACTTGCTGGTTCTTTGCCGTGTCACAATTACTTCGCGGCTGGGGCTGCGCGCGGGGTCAGATTCGCGCAGGGATCCTGAAAAGGCGTGAAGGGCTCCATCAGCTTGTTCCACTCTGCTCTGGTCAGGGGACGGTTGGCGATGGCGCAGGCGCGTGCTGGCCAGGTGTCGAGGTCGAGATCCCAATCCCACACGCTGAATCCTGTGCCTGGGAGGCCCGCGACGAGATGCATGCCGTCCGGGCTGAAGGCTACTCCCCCGGGAGCCGGTGGAGGGCCGGGCCACGGGTAGCGCAGAGGCTGCCCTGGTAACTTGGCCGAGACAGCGTCCCACAGGCCGAGGGTCCCGTCCGCGAGACCGAGGAGAAGCAGACTGCCATCGGGACTGAAGGCGAGGCTGGCGGGGGTCTGCTCCGCATTGGAAATTTGTTCACCGGTGGTGACGTTCCAGACATAAAGGCCTCCGGGACCGCCGGCGGCGAGGAGCGGAGGTGCGTTCTGCGCTGGTCGGCTGAAGGCAATGGCCTGGGCCGAGAGGTTATCGGCGGCGAAGCGTCGGAAGACCTGATGGGTGTGCGCATCGAGCACGACGATGCCGTTGCCCTGCGGGCCCGGAACGGCGAGGAATTTGCCATCGGGACTGATGGCGAGGGCGGACGGCTTTTGAGCACCGGCAACTCCGCGAATCACGGTGGGCGGAGTCGTCTGAGCAGCGGAAGTCCAGATGCGAATCGTTCCCTGGTCGCTGAGGGTGAAGACCTGACCATCGGGAGCGACGGCGGCGGCTTCGATACTCGTCTCGCCCTTGTCAGGCGCGGCGGTCAGGTCCGGAAGCAGGGATCGATTATCGAATGAGTGAGCGTGGGCGATGTCAACGCGGTGGAGGGCGAGGCTTCCTTCCTTCGAGAAGAGGAGGATTTCACTGTCGGGGATTTTGTTGTCGGGAGTGAAGGCGAGCGCGGTTACGGGGGTGGTGAGACGATCATCCACTCCGCCGACGAAACCGTATGCTTCGGTTTTGGAAGCGGTGTTCCAGAGAGCGACGCTGCCGAGGGAACCTCCGGTGGCGACCCAATGGCCATTGGGGCTGTAGGCGACTTTCACCACCACGGGCCCCCCTGAGGGACCGAGCAACGCAATCGGATTCCAGGAACGAGAGACATCGAGGAGTGCGACGTTTGCTCGGTGAGTCTTCACGGCGGCAATTTTGAAGTCCGGCGAGAACGCGGTGGTGTGTCCAACGGAACCAAGAGCGTCGGCGAAGACTTTTATCTGCAGATGCGTAGCCGTGTCGAAGACGCCGATGGACCCGTCCTTCCTTGCGACGGCCAGCTTTGAGCCGTCGGCATTAAGGGCGAAGGTGTCGAGCCCTCCGCCGGGATCGATGGTTCCTTTATATGAAGTGTCGGCGGCGGGATGGAATGCGACGGCGACCAGATCGATGGCTCCAGAAGTGTTGGCTGCGGCGAGGCGGGCGCCGTTTGCGCTGAAAGCGAGGCGTGGGACGCCGGCGGGCTGTTGCGGCGGCGTGCCACTGGGAGCAGGGCCGTTGCGTTGGTCGTCGGACGGGCGAACCTGCGCGATGGGCGCGCCGGTCTGTGCGTTTTCCAGCCAGACGAGTCCGTTGATCTGGGATCGGGCAAGGACGCTGGAATCTGCCGGATCGAAGGCAAGGCCTTCGATGGATGAGTTGGAGCAGGCCGGTGCGGGCTGGGGCACGGGGCGGAGAGGGTGCAGGTCAGGGAGGGTCCAAACTTGTACCTGACCGCAACCTCCCTCAGCTGCGAGCAGAGCCGGACCGGTGGAACTGAACGCGAGCGCATGGAGGGGCATCGGCGCATTGGGAAGAGCCGCGCTGATGACTTTGCGATCGGCGGTCTGCCACAGCTGCAGTCCATCGGCGCTGGCAAGGGCCAGCAGCTTGCCGTTCAATTTGTCGTCGGCACTGAAGGCCGCGATATCGATCGCGGGATGCGGACCGGAGAGAGCAGCGGAGGCTTCCCACAGGCGCTTCCCTGTGGCGACGTCCCAGAGCTCGACGCTGTTGCCGTCGGTGATCGCGAGCTGTTGGCTGTCGGGAGTAAAGGCGACGGTTCCATTCGCGGGGCGATCGGGATAGAGCCAGGCGATGGCGTCGGGCTGCGCTTCGAAGACAGAGATGATGGCGTCGCGCGCATCCGGCGTGGGCGCCCGTTGCCAGGCGGCGGCGCTGAGGAGGACGGCCTGATCGTAGCGGTCGGCGAAGATATCGTAAGTGGCGTCGTTGGCGAGACGGACTGAATCTCCGATTTTTTCTTCGTGCCAGGCGTAGTAGCCGAAGATGTACGCGACCGCAAGGAGGAGGAAAACGAGAGCGGCGATATTTCTGCGGTGGCGCCATTGGCTGGCGTGGAGCAGGCGCTTCTCGTCGGGGGTGGTGGCGCGCATGTAACGCCGGCCCCTGCGGACGAGGCGGAGATCGGCGGCGTCGAGGCAGTCACCTTTCTTATTGCCAGTCCAGCCGCGAGCGCGATCTTCGAGGATGCGGCGCGCGATCTGGCCGGGGTTATGAGAGAGATCGAATTCGCGGCGGACGACGGGCGCCAGCGTGTCGTGCGCGAGTACCGTTGCGGTTTCCTGGCCGGGGCTGGCCGGCTGCACGGGCTCCGCGCCGACGGAGGTTTGTGTGTCGGGGTCGGCGGAGAGATCGGCCAACAGATGCAGCTCTTTGTTGCGCGCGAGGAGGCGATCGAGGTCTGCGGCGGAGATTCTGTTTTCGTAGTTCTTCCTCAGCTCACTCAGGCCGCGGCGCTGCGAAGTTGCGAGACTGGAGGTGTGCTCGTAGAGCAGGTCGAGCTCGATGCCTTTATTGAGCGCTGGGTCATCGAAGGTCTGGGTTTGATCGAGGAGAAACTGCCGGAGCGCATCGCCGGAAGAGATTTTGTCGTAGAGCCGGCGTGAATAGCAGAGCTCGGCGTCGCTTTGATCGCGGCCCAGAGGATCTTTCTGGCCGCGGCAGTCGTGCAGTTCGTGTTGGGGCAGACCGGCAGGGTCCTGGAGCGCCTGCTGGTCGGCGGGATCGGTGGAGTGCCAGAAGTCCCAGAGGCGATTCAGTTCGAGCTGCAGGATGGTGGCGACGGGCGAATAAGGATCGTAGAGGCGGTCGGCGAGATATTGGGCAAAGCCGCCCTTTTCCGAATCGCTCTTTTGCTCGAGGGCGATTTTGTACTTTGCGCGCAGGTCGTCCCGCAGCACTGGGCCCTCGACGATATCGACGATGTTTTGCTCGCTGAGACGCTCGAGCCAGAGATCCTGGACAAGCGCCGGGATGCCATCGACGAGGGGGTTGCGAATTTCTGCGAGGAATTCCTTGCGAAACGAGAGGATCAGGCGGGCTTTGGTTTTGGGGACGCGCGGCTGCCCGGTTTGCGGGTCGGTGAAGATTGCGACGATGCGATCGAAAAACTCTGCCAGCTCCGTGTTGGGGTCCGTCGCTGCTTTGGGGTCTTTGGCGTTTTTCCGGAGGACGCGGTGCGTGATGGCTTCCTCGATTTGGTCCAGAAGGATGACGATGGGCTTTTCTCTGCGCAGCCATGCGTCGGCGGCCTGCGCAGGGTCGGCGATGTGCGTGGTGTACGAGAGGCCCAGGTTGAGATCGTCGACCAGGTTTTCTTCACGGCGGAAGTAGCCGACGTCGGCGCGAGGCTCGAGGCCGTCGGCGTGAGGCTCGTCGAGGCGCGGCCAGACGCCGGCGCGCAGCAGCGAAGACTTGCCGCTGCCCGATTGCCCGTAGAGCAGCATGATCGGCGATTGCGTATCGTGGACGGCCCAGTCGTAGATCTGGCGGATTTCCGCGTTCCTGCCGAAAAAGATTTGCGCGTCCTCTTTTTGGTGGCCGCGGATGGAGACGTACGGGCTGTCCGGAATCGGGTACTCATCAGGCCTGAGCGCGGGAATTCCAAGCAGCGGATTTCTGAACGCGCTGCTAAGTTTCCAGGTTTTCGCGCCGCAGGGGCCTTCGGGATAAAGCGCCCAGGGAAGGCCGTTGGTTTCATGCTCGAGGTCGCCGAAATCGCGCGCGCTGCCGGTGAGCTTGACGTTCATGCCGTCGACGGCGGCCTGGAATGCCTCCTCAATGGTGGCTTCCGCGGCGAGGCTGTTGTAGAAGTCGTGGGAGAACTGCAGCGCGATGGGATCGAGCACCGGGCAGGAGGTAGCGATGATGCAGAGCGCGCCTTTCGTGCTCTCGGCGAGCGCGGTGGCCCACTGCTTTGTGCTGCACGCGTTCAGGAAAATCAGCCTGAGGCTCCTCTGATCTTCGAGAAAAGGAACGATGCTGTCCGAACTGGTGCCGATGTTTTTGCCGTCTTCGGTCTCCAGTAGCAGGGCCGCGGGATTCGCATGGCCGCCATAGTGGAAGATTGCGACGCGATTCGTGTAGAAGGGCTCGGTGAGGGATCGCGGCGTGAGGTTGTCGGTCGCGATCAGGTCCCAGCTATTGAGGAGATCGGCGAGACGGTCGCGCTGGCCGGTGGTTTCGGGGTTCCCCTTGATCGCCGCTGTGATGTTGTCCCGCTCCTGCGCGAGGCCCAGCTCTTTTTCGGCGTGGACGCGGTCGTTGGCAAAGGCGATGTAGATGATCGGCTTCAGCGGCGCGGGCATGGGCGTCTATCGCAGTCGAACAGCATCAACGAGGCCGGGGGAACAGAGGAATTTCGTCCAGCGAAAAACCAGCCGGGGCTTCCACGGAGAGGACTCCGCCAAAATCTTCGAGGCCGCGAATACCGGACGGTCTGACTACGCCACCCGCGAGCAGCGCGTCCACCCGGGCCTTGGCGAGATCGGCCACGCGTTCGCCATCGTCCGGGCACAGGTCTTCGCAGTTGAGGCAAGCCCATCGAAACGCGAAGAGCGCGTCGTCCACTTTGTTCCGCTCGTCAGAACCTTCGACAGCGATCTTGCGTCCTGCTGCTTTCACGGCCTGATCCAGCGTTTCCTCGGCGGCCTGAATCGCAGGAATCTGCTTCCAGTTGGGCCGGGACTCCGACGACTCCACAGTGAGCACCATGTAAGGAAAATCAGCGACCGGCGCTCCGTTGCTGAGGAGCGTGTAGTCGGGCCCGAAGGTGTAGTCGGCCCAGCTGAACCCTCCGGTATCCGTTGCAGCGACGAGGAAGATTCCCGTATGCAGCGGGAGATTGCCTGCGTAGACGATCTGCGTGCCCGATCCGCCGGAAAGCTGCGTGAGCGCCTGGATGCCGGTGAGCAGCGGCTCGGCGAGCGGCGCGGCCGCGGAGAAAAAGCTGACGCCGGCGAGGCTGGAGAGCTTCTCCAGCGTGGAAAGAAATGGCCGGGCATAGTCCACGGCTTTCACCGAGAGCAGCGCGAACGTGGAGACGAACTGGGAGCCGAGGAACGGCGCGAATTCGAGGAGGGTGCGCGGACCCTGCACCACCTTCTCGGGAGCGTGCGGGTCGATGGAGATCAGATCGGGGTCGAGAACGGAAAAGGTGGAGAGGCTGCGGACCTGCCCCGAGTCGTCGCGAACCAGCACCGTGGAGTGCACGGCGGGATAAAACGTGGTGAACAGAACCCGCGCATTGGGCACTGCGATCTTCTGCGCGGTGACGCTGATGTAGTGCTTCATGGGCAGGATCGGCGTCTGTTGCGCGGCGGCGAGTCCCGACGCCGATGCCGGCGGCGCGAACTGCGCGACCCACTGCTTCGCGGGAGTGTGGTACATCCGATCGAGAGCATCGGCGGACGAGGAAGTCACGGTGGCCCAAAGATCGGAAAGAAAAGTCATGCACGTTCTCCCGGCGTGGTGGGGAATCCATGAATCATGCTGCAGAGGGGGCCCGAATGCGATGATGCGACGGTGCTGGTGTCGTCCAGTGTACGCGCGAATGGCGACGAGCATCGTGGATGGATGAGGTGTTGCCGGTTGGGAACCGGTTCGCGCTTTGCCCTATCATGGAGGCACGCCGTCAACCGCCAATGATCGCGCCGGACTCCGAATGATTGAGGAGCAGAATGGCTGAGCCAGCCACAACGGCGATCTCGCTAGCCGCTCACCTTCGCTCGTCGAGTCTGGATCGCGATGCGGTGGCGCGGATCGCCGGCCAGATCGGCGATGAAGTCGCGGCGGCGCATGCGGTGGGGCGAGCTTGTGGGACGCTGACCAGCGCCGATGTTCTGATTCACAAAGAACAGGGCAGGCTGCGGGTCACGCTGCTCGGACTTTCAAAGGACACACAGGGGGTGGGACCGCGGCTTGCGGATGTGCGGGGCCGCGCGATAACAGAGCCGGGCGAGGCTGCGGACGTCTTCGCGTTCGGGACTTTGCTGCACGAGATGTGCTCGTCCCTGAGAGAGAGCGGGCAAGCGGCGCCGGAGTGGGACGCGGCGATCGCTGATTGTCTGGATCCGGATCCGGCGCGGCGGCCTTCGATTGCCGGGGCGATGCAGAAGATTGGGCTTGCGGTGAGCGACCCGACGCTGGCGGTGGTTCCTGCGCAGGCCGGTGCGCCGGGGCCGGCCGGGAAATGGGGGCCGTTCCAGCTGCTGCAGCGGATCGGCAAGGGCGCGTTCGGCGAGGTGTATCGCGCGTGGGACCCGCTGCTGGAGCGCGAGGTGGCGCTGAAGCTGCTGCTGCCGCGCGACTTGAATGCGGAGCAGCAGTTTGCGGAGATAGTGGCTGAGGCGCGCGCCATCGCGCGGGTCCGGCATCCGAGCGTGGTTTCGGCGTATGGGGTCGATCGCCATGAGGGGCGCGTCGGTTTCTGGAGCGACTTCGTGCGCGGGCGCACGCTGCAGCGGATCGTCGAAACAGAGGGGCCGCTGCGGGCGGAAGATACCACCGTAGTGGGGATCGCGGTGTGCGATGCGCTGGCGGCGGTGCACAGCGCGGGGTTGCTGCATCGCGACATCAAGGCCAGCAACTGCATGCGCGACGAAAACGGCCGCGTGCTGCTGATGGATTTCGGGCTGAGCCAGGAGTTGCGGCAGGCGGGCGGATTTGCTGGAACGCCGAACTACATGGCGCCCGAGCTGCTGGCGGGCGGTGCGCCGTCGGTGCAGACCGACATTTATGCGCTTGGGATTTTGCTGTGGTACCTCTGCACCGGTGCGTATCCGTCTGCGCCGAAGGCCGGGACTGGTTCCGCAGCGACGACAGTTCCAGCGCCGCTGGAGAAGGTGATTCAAAAAGCCATCGAGCGCGATCCGGCGCAGCGGTGGGTGAGCGCAGCGCGACTGGGTGAAGCGCTGAAGATGGCTCAGGCGGAACTGTCGAGCGCGGCTGCCGGTGCGGGTCTGCGTACTCATGTCCGGCGCTGGTGGTGGTTGGGACTGGGCGCCGCTGTATTGATCGCGGGCAGCCTGATTTTGTTTCCCGCCCTGCGCGAGCGCGTACGCGCCAAAGCCGCTGGGACCACACCGGCGTCGTACCAGGATTATCTGGCGGCGGAGACGGCGCTGGACCGCTACGACAAGCCTGGCAACACGGAGAAGGCCATCGCGCTGTTCAAGAGCGTGCTCGGGCGCTCGCCGGGGTTCGCGATGGCGGAGTCCGGACTGGCGCGCGCCGACTGGCGGATGTATCGCAACACTGCCGACAAGCAGTGGGCGGATCAGGCGAACGAGGCGGCGGCGAGCGCAGAGAAGATGAATCCTAATCTCGCTGCGGTGCAGGTGACGCTGGGGAATCTCAACATCGCGCAGGGCCACACCGGCCTGGGCATGCAGGAGCTGCAGCAGGCGGCGCAGCTTGATCCGATGAGCGCGGATGCGCATGCGTCGATGGCCGATGCTTACCGCGTGCAGGGGCGCATGGGTGACGCGAAGAAGGAGTTTCAGACGGCTATCGACCTGGCCCCGGACGAGTGGCGCTGGCCATACCTGAGGGGCGCGCTGGAGCTGGACGGCGGCGATTTCAAGGATGCTGAGTCGGACTTTAAGATCGCGCTCCAAAAGACGCCGGACAACGCGACGGTGCTGCGCAACCTTGGCATCACGTATCGGAAAGAGAATCGGCTGGCCGAGGCGCAAAAGACGTATGAGCAGTCGCTGCAACTGAACCCGCAGGAAGACACGATGCTTTCGCTGGGCAACGTTCTGTTGCTCGAGGGGAAGATGCCCGAGGCGACAGATATGTATCAGCGGGCGGTGCGCGCCGACCCGTCGGACTGGTTTGCGTGGGGGAACCTCGCTTCTGCGCTGCTGTGGAGCCATGGCGATGCGCAAAACACACGGGCGGCGTTGCTCAAAGCGGTTGAGGCGGGGCAAGGACAAATGAAGACCACGCCGAACGACCCGTTTCTCGTTGCGAAACTCGGGCAGTACTATGCAGAGCTGCACGAGCCGGAGCAGGCGCTGCCTCTGATTCGCAAGTCTCTCGTACTGGCTCCGCATGATCCCGACGTTCTGGGATGCAACGCCGAGTCGTACGAGTATTTGGGCGAGCGAACCGATGCGCTCAACCTGATGAGGCAGGCCCTGCAGTTCGGGCTGTCCCCCGATTATGTTAAAAAGGACCCGGAATTGAAGGCTCTCCGCGACGATCCCCGGGCCCCTGAATCCATTCGCAATTAGCGAAGCGCCACTTCCAGAAGGGATTCCTTATGAGCGACGAGAAGCAGACAGACGACGGCACGCGGGGAGTGGACGACCGCACCGGCCGAGGCGTGGATGACCGCACCGGTCGCGGCGTGGATGACCGCACCGGTCGGGGCGTGGATGACCGCACCGGTCGCGGTGTGGATGACCGCACGGGTCGCGGCGTAGATGACCGCACGGGCCGCGGCGTGGATGATCGCACTGGGCGCGGGCTCGACCCCAAAGACGAATAGCTGCCTAACGCCGAGTGACAATCTCAAGATGCCGGGTCGCGAAATCGCCCGTAGGCGGCGGCGCGGGCGGCGGCGTGTCTGCAAAGTCCCGGCTGGTTGCGCCGGTCAGGTTCGGTAAACCGAAGCCGGAGGCGTCGAACCAGTCCGGGCTGATCACCAGCACAATATGATCGTGCGTCTCGGTCGCGCCCGGCTTCAGCGTCATGGTAACGGGATTGCCGTCACGCGCGAAAAACTCCTCGGTTGTCTCCAGCGTAGTGCATTCCTGGGCCAGGAAATTGGTCACGATGCCCCAGTCCCCGTTGCAGGCGAGCAAGGCGAAATAGAGCGGCCCCGCACTGCGGTTCGTGACTCTCATGCGGAAGCTGGGCGCCTGATCGCCCTTGTACTGCAGGTTCAGCGTGTCGAGCGGCGGAACAAATTGCCCATGGAATTTGTTCTTCACATCGTAGTAGCTGACCGCGAGGTCCACATCGCCGACGGCAATTTTGGACGATTCGTTGCTGAGCTCGACGCGCATAGTCCACTGCGTCATGTGCTCCAGGGCGGTGACTGTGCGCTGGACCCCATCCGGCGTTGCATCGAATGGGCCGGGAACGGATCGTTTCGCATCCGGAATCTCAATGCGGTAGCCATCGGCGCCGGCGTGGACGACAAAGCGCGGCGAGGTTCCCTCCTGCACGTAGACCGAGGAAGCCAGCGCAGAACGCAGCACGGCCAGCGCGGCGGCGTCGCCGTCGAGCAGAATGCCGATGCGGCCCGCCCGCGACGTCACGACAGCTTTGTACTGCTGCTCCGCATCGAGCCGGGACGCATCGGCGATGGTAATGGTGCTCTCAGAAGGGCCAGCCGCTGTCAGCGTCGCGGTGGTCAGAGCCTTCGCCCTGTCGGCCAGGTCGTCCGTTGAGGTATTCGCCGGATAGAGCGCCACGGCATCCCTGGCGCCGAGGTTGTGCAGGCGGCCGCCATCCATCTTCCAGGTGCCCTGCTCGCACCACGTCATGAAGAAATTGCCGCGCGGCGAGGGCGTGAGTCCCAGAAACTGACTGGCGCGCAGTTCGTCCTCACCCACCACCACCAGATGCGGCAGCTGCATCGGATACAGGGGCCGCAGCAAATCGCGGGTGCGCGTATACAGCTCTTCGTTGCCGAGCGGCTTGCCGTCCTGCAGCACCTGCAGGAGGCAATACGTGAACGCGCCATGGAATGCATTGCCCTGCGGATATTCGTTGGCGTTCTGACTGTCGCTGCACGCCGCAAACAGCACGTGCGCTCCGGCCGCGCCCTGAACGAAGCCCAACGCCTGGCTGGTTCCGGGAGTAGTCGACGCAGCATCCATATTGCGCTGCAAGGCAATGATCTCGGCGGGACGGCGCAAGTACATCGACTCGGGTTGCGAGTCTTTGCGATCGGGCAGTCTGCGAACGCCTGCAGGGATTCCGGTATCGACGTCGTCGAGCCCGCGGTCCGCCGAACCGGAGTGGCAGCTATCGAGAACGAGCGTGAGGCGCGCCCCGCTGGCGGCCACTTCCTGGATCAGCGTCGCCACATCCTTGTCGACCAGATCGTAGCCTCCGGCCTTTCGGCTGTCGTAGCACACGATGGTCTCGTTCCTGCCGTCGGGCTCGATGGCGAGAAACAGGCTGCCGGTGGGTTCCTGGGAGCCGTGACCGGCATAGAAGAAGACGGCGATGTCGCCGGCTTTCGCCTTGCTGAGATGCTCGCGAAAACCGCGGATGACGGCATCGCGCGTGGCGTCGCCATCGAGGAGACTCAGCACCTGATCGGGCGGAACGTTATACCGCTCCAGGAGAACGCGGCGGAAAGCGCCGGCGTCGTTGACACATCCCTGCAGGCTCCGAATGTTGGGGGGATAGTTATCGATGCCAACGACGAGCGCGTAGAGATTCGGCATGGTGCCTAAAATACATCGAGTTGCCGCCGGGGTCCAGGAGAGGACAACGAGGCGCAGGCTGGCTATATCGACGCGCCGCAGGGGAGTGCGGATCCAGGACGCGAGGGAGGTTCTTGACGCGCCGCAAGCGCCGGCGGATGCCGTTTCCGGCGGTTTAGGGCGTGCTCTGAATCTATCTTCTGGGTAACTATCTATGTACCTGGTAAGCTCCTTGTAAGCCGTCTAATTCCATTAGGGTAGGTTCCAAAGCCAAAGTTGTATGGCCCGGGGAGGGGTTGGCAAATCATTATGTTCTAATGAGCCGCATCGGTGTCACACGGATGAGGGTCGCCCCCGTCCTGGGACTCGTGCTGGGCGCGGGGCTCCTCTGCTCCGCCCTGTGGCAGTGGTCTGCCTTATCGAGGCACAACCCAATCCAGGAGCTGCAGGACTTACCGGTGAATTCCCCGGTGCGGCTGATCGGCGCTGTGACTTACATCGATGAGCCGGGACGGCGCTTCTGGATTGAGGATGAAACCGGTGCGATACCGATCTCTGTGGATCCGGTTCAGGCCGGCGTTCGCGTGGGAGAGAACGTCTCCATCGACGCCACGAAAACGGCGCGCTACGAGCGGTTGCAAGGCCCGGTCAGCGTCGAGCTGCAACGGATCAGGATTCAGCCGACAACGGCGCGCGTGAAACTGCCGGAGCCGTTCCCGGTGGCGCTGGCGAATTTCCCCACAGTGGAGAAGAACGGAATTCGGGTCCAGACGACGGCCGTGGTGCGCGATGCTGCCCTCGACGCGAACGGACGCGCTCACTTCTCGATCGCGGATGGCGGGCGGGAAGTCGAGGCCGTGATCGCGAAGCCCGACAGCGATTACACCAACCTGATCGACAGCAGGATTCGGATCGTCGGTCTTCCCGAGCAGGTGCGAACGCCGCAGGGAGCGGTGGTCGTGAACGAGATGTGGGTTCCCTCGGACCATGATCTCCAGATCGAAGAGGCTGCCCCGGCGCAGGCTCCGCTGTACTCGGTGCGTTCGCTGTACCGCGATAAGTTTGCGGGCCGCGGCCATCGCATCCGGATTCGTGGCCGGGTCGCGGCGGCGACCCCCGATTCGATTCTCCTCGAGGATCGCTGGGGAGCAACGGAATGCCACCTGGCAATCGCGCATCTGGTGAAGACAGGGTCGGCGGTTGAAGTTGAAGGATTCCCCAGCCGTGACGGGTTGCGCATCGAGTTGTTTCACGCTGCAACCACGGCTCTGCCCGCCGCGCAGATCGACGACGGCAGCGAGCCGGAACAGGATGCTTCGCCTCTGGAGACAGTTCGCGCGATTCGCGACCTTCCCGCGTCCCAGGCCGCGCAGGCGCTGCCGGTCCGCGCCACCGGCGTCATCACGTATATCGATCCGCAGTGGCGGCAGTTGTTCTTTCAGGATTCCACTGGCGGGATTTACGTGAAGTACTCGGGCGATCACCCGGAACTGGCGGTGGGCTCGCGCACGATCATGACCGGGATCACGAATGCCGGCGATTTTGCCCCGGTCGTGGTTGCCCCGAAGTTTCTCGCAGCCGGCGTAGCCGCATTGCCGGCGGCGGTGCCGGTGACCCTGGAAAAGGCCGCAGCCGGGGCGCTGGATGCGCAGTACGTGAGCATCGAGGGAATCGTCCACCCAATGAAGTTCGGAGAGGAATCCACCCATTCCTCGTTGACCTTTGAACTGCTGACGCCGGTTGGGCAGGTTCACGTTTACACCTCGCCTTATTTTCCAGGCCTCGATCGGTCCCGGAGCCTGGAAGACGCGAGGGTGCGGATCCGCGGCGTCTTTGGAACGGTCTTCAACTCGCGCCGCCAGCTGGTGGGATACCAGCTGGTGGTGGAGAACCGCTCCGACATCGACGTGATCGAGCCCGCCGTGGCCGATCCGTTCGGCATGGATGCGACGGCGATTGGATCGCTGCTGCACTATTCGCCGAACGCCCGCTTCGGTCATCGCGTGAAGGTGGAGGGAACGGTCACGCTGGTCGCGCCGGACCACCTCTACCTGCAGGACGCAACCGACGGCGTTGAAGTGCGCGGCGACACGCGTTCTCTCCATGTGGGGAACGTGGTGGATGCCGTCGGCTACCCGACGCTGGTCGGCCGATATTCGCCGGTGATGACCGACGCGGTGTTTGGGCCTGTTGGCCGCACCGGTGTCGTCACTCCGCGCGATGTCACGGCGGAGTCGTTGCTGCGGGGTCATGAGGATTCAACGCTGGTCACGCTGGAGGGCCGCCTGCTGGTGGCTCTGGACGGGCCGGCGAGCAGGAGCCTCGTGCTGCAGTCGGGCGTGCGCACCTTCACGGCGCAGCTGGACGCAGCCGACCTGGGAATGAACCCCTGGCAGCTGCGAGAAGGAAGCGTGGTGCGGCTGACCGGCGTTTCATCGACGCAGGTGGATCCGGAGAAGTTGTACCGGATCCTCGAAGAGGACCCGGCCAGCTTCCAGATCCTGCTGCGCTCGCCGCGTGATCTGACGGTCATCCGGCCGGCGCCGTTCTGGACGATGCGCGCGACCTTTGCGCTGCTGGCCGCGCTGTCTCTGATGATCTTTGCGATTCTCGCGTGGGTAAATGCGCTGCGCCACAGGGTGCGCACGCAGACGGCAAAGCTCCTCAAGGCCGAGGAAACCGCACAGGCTATCCGGGATCTTTCCACCGCAATGCAGCAGGTTTCGAGCGACCGGCAGTTTGAGACCCAGGTTTCTGTGCAGGGCAGCGAGGAAATTGCGCAACTCGTGGTTGGGTTCAACTCGATGTTATCGGAGTTGCACCAGCGCGATCGCGCCAGGAAAGACGCTGAGGCGAGGCTGCAGCACATGGCCCTGGTCGACGATCTGACCGGCTTGCCGAATCGCCGGCTGCTGTCGGATCGCCTGTCGCAAAACCTGGCCAAGGCGCGGCGCGAGAACCGGACAGTTGCGCTGCTTTACATCGATCTGGATGGATTCAAGCTCGTCAATGACAGCCTGGGCCACAGCATCGGAGATGCGCTGCTGGGTCAGGTGGCGCAGCGCCTGCAATCCCGCTTCCGACAATCCGACACGCTGGCGCGTATCGGCAGCGACGAGTTCACGCTGATCCTCGATCACGTTCAGTCGCGCGGCGAAGCGGACAGTGCAGCGGAGGGCGTTCTGGATGTGCTCAGGGCGCCGTTTGAGATCGAAGGACACACGATCCAGATTACCGCCAGCATCGGCATCAGCATTTTCCCGGACCATGGCAAGGAAGGCGGGCAGCTTCTGCAGCAGGCGGACTGGGCAATGTACGCAGCCAAAAAGAAGGGAAAGAACCGGGTTGTGCTGTTCGGCGACGATCTGGGGAATGCGGCGCGCGAACGCATAACCCTGGAGCGTGAGCTGCGGCACGCGATCGAGTCCGGCGAGATCGCTGTGCATTATCAGCCTGAATTCGATCTGGCCACGAATACCATCGTGCGCTTCGAGGCCCTCGCCCGCTGGACACACCCGAAACTGGGAGCGATTCCGCCGCTCAGCTTCATCCCCATCGCCGAAGAAAGCGGGCTGATTGTGCAGCTCGGCGCGTATGTGATGGAGCGGGCATGTGTGGACGCGGTGGTCTGGCAGAGCAGGGCGAAGCGGCCGATTCAGGTTGCGGTCAACGTGTCGAGCGTGCAGTTTGCCCGCGACACGTTCCTTGAAGAAGTGGACGAGATCCTTGAGCGCACCGGTCTCAAGCCGAGTTTGCTGCAGCTGGAACTCACCGAATCCGCCACGCTGGGCGGCGTGGAGCGCGCCGCCAATATGATGCGCCGCCTCAAAAGTAAAGGCATCAGCGTCGCCATGGACGACTTCGGGACCGGTTACTCCTGCCTGAGCTATCTGCCGAAACTCTCCTTCGATGCGCTGAAGCTCGATCGCTCGTTCGTGAACGAGCTGGTGGTGCGGCCGGATACGCGGGCATTTGTGCAGTCGATTCTGATGATGGCTCACAACCTGCACATGAAGGTGATTGTCGAAGGAATCGAAACCAAAGAACAACTGGAACTGATGAAAGCGTTAGGCACGGACGAAGCGCAGGGGTTCCTGCTCGGCAGGCCCTCTCCCAATCCGCTGGAGCAGCTCGCCTGGGGCGCCGACATTTCCAGGGGCGCGCAACACCTGGAGGCTGTCTCGTAGGACCCTGAACGATATGGGCCTGATCATTCCAACTCGACATCAACGGTGTGCGCAGGGCGCGACCGCGATTGCGCAGCATACGAACGCAGGGAGGTGTGTTCGCCGAGCCCAAAGCGGATGGTCCGCTGCGGCGTGTGCGATTTTTGCGGCGATGACTCTGGCGGCGCAGATGGCGTTCGCGCTCGATCCGGGCAAGGCCATCACCCAGTACATGCAGACTTCGTGGACCAGCGAGTCCGGTCTGCCGCAGAATTCCGTCCAGGCCATGGCGCAGACCGCGGATGGCTATCTGTGGTTCGGAACGCAGGAGGGCCTGACCCGTTTCGACGGCGCGCATTTCACAACATATACGCGGCATAATGCGAATGGGCTGGCGTCGAGCTTCGTGCAGGCGCTGGCCGCCGGCATCGACGGCAGCCTCTGGATCGGCACGGACAGTGGGCTGAGCCGCTATCGGCCTGCGACTTCCACGGCCCCCGATGGTGTGTTCACCACCCTGACGACCAGGGATGGACTTTCCGGAAACAGCATCGTGGCGCTCTGCGAGGACCGCGAAGGCGGTCTGTGGGTGGGCACGGGCCGAGGGCTCAATCGCATCGTCGATGGCCGCGTACAAAGCTGGACGATCGGCAATGGCCTCGCCGATCTTTCCATCAGCGCGATCGCCATCGACGCGGGCGGGACTCTGTGGGTGGGAACGGCAAAGGGCCTGGCCCGTTTCGAGCACGGCCGCTTCAGAACCCTGACCACGCGCGACGGCCTGCCTGGCGATGCCATCGTTGCGCTCGCCCGCGGCCAGGATGACTCGATGTGGGTGGGAACCCAGGACGGAGGTTTGGCGCAGATCCGCAATGGCCACATCGCGGCGTTCCCACAGCGTCTGCCCTGGAACGAGATTGCCGCGTTGGTTTCCGACCACGACGGCGCTCTGTGGATCGCCTTTGACCGCCACGGCATCGCGCGGTTGTATCGCGGCAAGCTGAATTTCTACGATGCATCTCGCGGCCTGCCCAGCGATCGCTGCGCCCATGCGCTTTTTGAGGACCGCGAAGGAAGCCTCTGGGTTGGCTCTCTGGATGCGGGCGTGGCGCAACTCCGCAACGGTAAGTTCACCGTCTTCGGCACGCCGGAAGGCCTTTCCGGCAACTACACCGGCAACGTGCTGCAGGCGCAGGACGGCACCATGTGGATCGGAGCCGACGACAAGGGCCTCGATCACCTGCTCGCTGACGGCCGTGTTGAAGTGTGGGGTCAGCGCAACGGTCTGCCGAACCAGGCGGTTTATTCCATGGGGCAGACGCGCGACGGCGATCTTTGGGTAGGCTATCGGCACGCGACTCTGGCACGGATTCACCGCGGGCAAATTTCGATTTTCCACGACCCTCACGCGGGCGATTCTTCAGTGAATTCGCTTCTCGAGGATCGCGACGGGACTCTGTGGATCGGATTCGAGGGCAGCGGGCTCGCTCGCTTCGATCGCGGCGCGATTCGCCATGTTACCGAGACGGGTCGTATCGCGGGTCTCGCCGAATCGACCGACGGCGCCTTGTGGATTGCCCTCGACGGAGACGGCGCCCAACGCCTCTACCAGGGCATCACGACCAGCTTCACGATGGCCAATGGCCTTCACAGCGACCACGTGATGAGCCTGTACGCCGATCCGGACGGCAGTATGTGGGCCGGTACCCAGGGCGGCGGCCTCAGCCATATTCGTGACGGCAAGGTGACGACCTGGACGCCCGACCAGGATATGCCCGACACCTCTATCGGCGCCATCGTCGGCGACGACCATGGCAGCCTGTGGTTCGGCGGCGACACCGGGATCTTCCGCATTGCGAAGAGTGAACTCAGCCAGCCCGCCACCACCGTGCATCCCGTGCTCTACGGCACCGCCGACGGCCTTCGTTCTCGCGAGACGCTCTACGGCAGCATGCCGTGTGCGTGGAAGAGCCGCGACGGCCGGCTCTGGTTCGGGACAATCCAGGGCGTCGCGGTCGTCGATCCGGCGCACATTTCCCTCAACACAGTCGTGCCTCCGGTATGGATCGAGCGCGTGAAGCTCGGGTCCCGCAACATTCCTCTGGAAAATAATGTCCGGCTCGGCCCCGGCTCCGGCAATCTCGAAGTATCGTTCAGCGCTCCCAGCTTTGTAGCGCCGCAGCGCGAACGCTTTCGCTATCGGCTCATCGGCTTCGATCCTGACTGGAACTACTCCGGAGGTCGTCGCGGCGCGTGGTATACCAACCTGCCGCCGGGGTACTACACCTTCACCGTGCAGGCGGAGAATAACGACGGCGTCTGGAATAAGACGGGAGCCTCGTTCAGCTTTTCGCTGCGGCCGCCGCTGAGCCGCACGCCTGTGGCCTACACATGCTACGTGATGATCGCACTGCTGATCGCGTGGGCCGTGGTTGCCTTCCGCACCCGCGCCCTCACACTGCGCCAGCAGGAATTGACGCGCACCGTCGCGGAACGCACCGCACAGCTGGAGGCGGAGAAGGCGGCGCTGGAGGCGACGCGCCGCGAGCTGCATATTCAGGCTACGCACGATTCACTTACCGGGATCTTCAACCGCGCGGCCATGCTGGAACATCTGCAGCGCGAAATCTCCAGAGCGACGCGCGACCGGACTCCGCTGGGCGTGCTCATCGCCGACCTCGATCATTTCAAGAGCCTCAATGACAACTACGGTCACCTTTGTGGCGACGACGTGATCCGCGAATCCGCCGCCCGCTTCCGCTCCGCCATGCGCGGATATGACATCGTGGGGCGCTATGGCGGAGAAGAATTCCTCATCCTGTTTCCAGGCTGGGATTTCGCTGTCGCTCCCGGCCGCGTCAACGATCTGCTCGATTCCATCCGGGCGCGACCCTTCGAGGTTGGCGAAAGCACCATCCGGCTCACGTGCAGCATTGGCGTGGCGACCTTCCGCCCTGAAGTGGATTCCCCCTCGATTCGCGAAGTGCTTTGCCGCGCGGATACAGCACTCTATGTCGCCAAGAATTCCGGGCGGAATTGCGCGAGCTTTGAAGCGCGCCCCCAGCCCAATGCCGGATCGCGCTTTCGCACCATGCCCGGACCGATGATCAACACTGACAATTAGCACCGCAAAGCTGGCCTTGCCTCTTATCCCCCCGCGGCCATCAGGGAACGCAGGCACGCCACGGCTTCGTCGAGCTCCGCGACCGCGACGCACTCGCGGCTGCTGTGCGCGGTGCGCATATCGCCCGGACCGAAGACAATCACCTCCTCGGCAAGCGGGGCGAAGAGGCTCGCTTCTGAGCCGAATGGGATCGACGCTGCGGGCCTGTGGGTGAGGGCCTCGACCGAGCGCACCAGCGGCGCGTCGGCGCTGGTTTCGAACCCGGGTTGCCGGCGGAGCGGTTTCATCTCGGCGTGAAATCCGGGGTCCGCGTGACGAAGACGTTCGACGATCGCAGCAACCGCTTCTAAGACCCGGTTAGCTGGCTCGCCGGGAATCGGCCTCCACTCCAGATGAAACCGGCACAAGCCCGGCACGATGTTCTTCGCCGTTCCGCCCTGGATGGTGCCAACGTTGATGGTCGTGAAGCCGGGCTCGAAGAAGCTATTCGTCTTCGCGGCAAGCTGCGCGGACAATTCTCCGATTCGAGCGATGAGGCGCGCAGCCTCGTAGATCGCGGACTTTCCCTGTTGCGGATGCGCGCTGTGCGCCTCCTTTCCATGGACGATGACTTCTGCCAGGCAATAGCCTTTGCCCGCGCAGGCAGGATGCAGCGACGTCGGCTCGCCGATGATCATGCGTCGAGGCCTCAGCACATTGTTCGCCGTGAGATGGGAGGCTCCGATGCAGCCAATTTCCTCGTCGGCAGTGAGCACGAGGCGCAGGCCATCGGGCCAGTTCTTTGTCTGCGTTTGCGAGATGACTGCGAGGAGGCAGGCGAGAAATCCCTTCACGTCGCACGCCCCACAACCATGCAGGTTGCCGTCTTTCAGGATCGGATCGACGGCATTTGTCCAATCCGCGGCGTAGGGAACGGTGTCGGTGTGACACATGAAGACGAGGTCCACGTCGCGGGCGTCCTTGTTTTGGCCAGGCGGCGCGGCGATGAGGTTCACCTTCTCAACGCTGGCCGGGTCGCGATACGGCAGCTCGCGCGACGACCAGCCCGCGTTGTGGAGCACACGGGTTGCGTAGTCGATGACGCCGCGATTCGAGACCGCGGAATTCGAAGGAATGCGAATCAGGTCGGACAGTAGTTCGACGACCGTCTTCATCGGACTGCACCTGCCGCGTCGCGCCACACTTTCGCGTGCACTTCTTCGTACCGCGAGACGATTTCGTCGCGGAGTGCGTACCCGCCATCGCGAACGATCAGCTTGCCGTTCACGGCGACGTCGCGGATCGCGGTGCGGTTCATCCCAAAAACAATTAGCGGGAGCAAATCGTCGGCAGAATGGCCGGCGATCGAGATGTCGCGAAGATCGACGGTGAAGAAATCCGCGAACGAGCCCGTGGCCAACGTTCCGGTCGGAACCGCGAGGCTGCGCGCGCCGTTCACCGTTGCGCAGTCGAAGAGACGCGCCGCGAGATTCTGACCGCCAATCTGGTCGAGGATGGCGCGCTGCTGGTGCGTCAGACGCAGGTGATAGTCCAGCTCGCGCGCATCCTCCAGCGGATCGATCTGCGCCTGGCTATCAGATCCAAACGCCACGCGAACTCCGGCCTGCATCGCCTGGTCAGCCGCGAGAATCCCGTCGCCCAGGTTGCGCTCGGTTGTCGGACACGAACAAATGGTCGCACCCGCATCGGCCAGCATCCTCGTTTCTTCGGCGGCGATGTGAATCGCGTGCACAGCGGTCCAGTCCGGGCCCAACAGTCCGGACCTGCCAAGCAGCGCAACCGGGGTGGCGCCGTATTCGCGCATGCAGGCTTCGTTCTCCGCGACCTGTTCCGCCATATGCATGTGCAGTGGCAGACTTTTGTCACGTGCCCAGGTGACAATTTGGCACAGATCGTCGAACGGCACGGCGCGAATGCTGTGCGGTGCGACGCCGAGGCAGACTTCTGCCGAGCCGCCTAGATACTCACCCACCAGCGCATCCATATTGGCCAGAAACTCCGGCGCAGTCTCGAAGAAGCGTGTCTGACCGGGATCGCGCTGCAGTTGGTAGCCCGATCGCAGATATGCGCATCGCAGCAAAACGATGCGGATGCCGACGGACTGCGCCGCCGCGATCACCTGCTTGCTGAGCAAATTCGGATCGTCATAGGGACGGCCATCGGGCGATGTGTGCAGGTAGTGGAACTCGCCCACCGTTGTCGTCCCGGCGAGCGCCATCTCAAGAAACGCCATGCGCGCGACGTCGTAGACCTGCTGCGGATCGAGGTTAGCCGCCGCGTGATACATCGTCCTGCGCCAGGACCAGAAGTCCTTGCCGGCGACGGCGCGCGATTCCGATTTACCGCGGATGAGGCGCTGAAAGGCGTGCGAGTGCACATTGACGAATCCCGGAAGCAGCGCCTTGCCCGGCAGGTCGATGATCGTGTCGGACGCCTTGTCTGACGTTGTGTCTGACGCGGTGACGTTTTGGCACCGGCCGTCATCGTCGACCAAAAGACCGGCCTGCGCGATGAAGCGGCCGCCGGCGAAGAGAAGCTCGGGGCGATACAGGGTGCTCATCGGCCCGAACCCTCCGCGGTACACGACGGGATACTCACGCCGCGAATCCAGACCTCGCGGACTGGATTGGCGCCAAGCGTGTAGACCAGCTCGCGCCAGTCGGACCCGTCCAGGACCAGGAAGTCTGCCGGGAGTCCCGGCTCAAGGCGACCGGCGTCGTCGAGTCCGAGGGCACACGCGGCGTTCACCGTTCCGGCAACGAGAGCCTCCTGTGCCGTGAGGCCATTGAGACGAATCGAGAGCGCCAACGCCGTAGCAGTGGAGAATAGCGGGCTCGATCCCGGATTGAGGTCGGTGCCCACAGCGACCGCTGCTCCTGCGTCGATCAAAGCCCGGCCCGGGGCCGGCGGCAGACCGAGATGCAGCGAGACGCCGGGCAGAATTGTGGCCACGGTTTTGCTGCAGGCGATCAGCGCGACCTGCTCGGCAACGCACGCCTCCAGATGATCAACGCTGAGAGCGCCCATCCGCAAGCCGAGTTCGAGGCCACCAACGCGGTGGAACTGCTCCGTGTGCAGCTTGATGGCCAGGCCGTGCTGCCGCGCGCTCGCAAGAATCGGCTCGGCCTCGGCTGCGCTCCAGGCTTCTTTCTCGATAAAAACATCGACCGCAGCGGCAAGCTTCTGCCGCGCGACTTCTGGGACTAATGTCTGACACACGTCGGACACGCAGGCGGCTCTGTCTGCCGCGCTCTTTGGAGGCACGTGAATGAGCAGCGTCGGAACAATGCGCGCCGGGCTCGCGTCGGACAAAGCGCGAATGACCTGCAGCATGGCGATCTCCGCGTCTAACGAGAATCCATAACCGGACTTGACCTCGATCGTCGTTGCGCCGGAACGGAGCAGTGCGTCGATCCGCGGCTTCGCCAGCCGGATCAATTCGTCTGCCGGTGCCGACGCCGTCGCGCGAATCGTGCTCCAGATGCCGCCGCCCGAAGCCAGGATGCGTTCATAAGGCACCCCGGAAATGCGCGCATCGAAATCCGCCAGACGGTCGCCAGCCCAGACTGCGTGCGTGTGCGGGTCAACCAATCCTGGAACGACGGCGCGCCGTCCGACATCGACGACGGCTGCAGCGTCTCCGGACCAATCCGATTCCGGTCCAGCCCACAGAATTTTGCCGTCGGACACAGCCAGCGAGGCGTGCTCGATGATCCTCAGCTGGCGCATCGCAGCGCCATGTTTCGGTCCGGGGCTTTCCGCCGTTACCAGCTGCGAGATCCCGCGGATGAGCAGGTCGGCTTTCATCGGAGGCTCGGCATATCTACACCGCGGTCGCGCGCTATGCCGATCGCCCGTTCGTAGCCCGCATCGGCATGGCGCACAACGCCCAGCGCAGGATCATTCCTCAGGCACAGGCGCAGTCGCTCTTCGGCTTCGTCGCTGCCGTCGGCCACCGCCACCAGTCCGGCGTGCTGGCTATAACCCATGCCCACGCCGCCGCCGTGATGGAAGCTCATCCACGACGCGCCGCTGGCAATGCCGGTGGCGAAATTCAGCAGCGGCCAGTCGGAGACGGCATCGGAGCCGTCGCGCATCGCCTCGGTTTCGCGGAAGGGGCTGGCGACCGAACCCGCATCGAGATGGTCGCGGCCGATCACGATCGGCGCGCTCAGACGTCCGTCGCGCACCATCTGGTTGAAGAGCAGCCCCGCGCGATCGCGCTGCCCGTAGCCAAGCCAGCAGATGCGCGCCGGCAATCCCTGGAAGGCGATTTGATCGGCCGCGTAGGTGAGCCACTGCGTCAGACGCTGGTCGTCGGGGAAGAGCTGGAGCAGCGCCTGATCCGTCTTCGCGATGTCGGCGGGATCGCCCGAGAGCGCCACCCAGCGAAAGGGCCCTCGCCCTTCGCAGAACGAATCGCGGATGAAGGCGGGGACGAAGCCTGGATACGAGAACGCGTCGGTCACACCGGCGAGCTGGGCCTGCGTGCGAAGATTGTTGCCGTAGTCGAAGGCGACGGCGCCGCGCTGCTGCATGGTGAGGATGGCGCGCACGTGCGCAGCGATGGAAGCCCGTACACGCTCCATATATATGTCCTGCTGCTTTGCGCGGACGGTGTTCAGGTCCTCGTCGGCGCGGGCAATCGGCAAGTATCCCCAAAGAGGATCGTGCGCGCTGGTCTGGTCCGTGACAAGATCGGGTGTGAAGCCGATCTCGACCATCTTCGGCAGAACTTCGGCGGCGTTGCCCATCAGCCCAATGGAGACGGCTCGGCGCGCGGCTTTTGCTTCGCGGGCCATCGCGATGGCCTCGTCGAGCGAGTTGGTCGCCTTGTCAAGGTAGCGCGTTTCGAGGCGGCGCTGGATGCGGCTCGCATCGACTTCGACGCAGATACTGACGCCGCCTGCGAGCTTCACGGCCAGCGGCTGCGCGCCGCCCATCCCGCCAAGGCCAGCGGTGACGGTGATGGTTCCCGCGAGCGTGTTGTTGAAGTGGCGCTGCGCTGCACCCTGAAAGGTCTCGTAGGTTCCCTGCAGAATGCCCTGCGTGCCGATATAGATCCAGGAGCCGGCGGTCATCTGGCCGTACATCATCAGCCCCGCCTGATCCAGTTTGTCGAAGTGCTCCCACGTGGCCCAGTGCGGCACCAGGTTGGAGTTGGCGATCAGAACGCGCGGCGCGAGACGCTGCGTCTCGAACACGGCGACCGGCTTTCCCGACTGGATGAGCAGCGTCTGGTTGTTCTCAAGGCGATCCAGCGTTTCGACGATCTTGTGAAAGCACTCCCAGTTGCGCGCCGCCTTGCCGCGTCCGCCGTAGACGATCAGCTCCGCGGGCTTCTCAGCCACTTCAGGATCGAGATTGTTCATCAGCATCCGCTTCGCGGCTTCCTGAATCCAGCCACGCGCGGTGCGAGTGTTGCCCCGCGGCGCGCGAATAACAGGCTGAGGCTGATTCATCGAGGTCCTCTTGAACAGGCCATTCTCGTCGGTTCGCGGACGCGACGCAAATGCCGCAGCTACTCGGCCGCCTTCTCCTTCTGATCCTTCGGCTCCGCAGGCTCGGGCTTTGGGAATGGCGGCTGATCATATTTGTAGAGCGCATTCATGAAGAATTTGTAGGTACCGTGAGACTGCCCGCGCCACTGCGGCTTGAATCCGTAAAGAAAAATGCGGCCGCTGCCATAGGGCACTTCGAGCGCGGCGATTTTGTCCTCGATGGCTTCTGGATGCAGCAACAGCCCGCTCTCCAGAGGATTGCTGTCCTTTGGATAGCGCGCCAATATCGCGCCGTGGAATCCAGGCTGTACGGTAAATGCCGGACCCTGCTCGAACATTACGATGGGTTCGCTGGGCAGGCCGTACGTGACGGGACGGTCGCCCGATCCCAGTTCGACGCGGAGCAGCGCGCCGGAGCAGAAGAACTTGTCGCTCTTGAGACCATCCAGCGCGTCTTTCACCGGCAGCGACAGCAGGGGAATCAGCGTCGTCGCGGTCTGGTTGAACGCGATGAGCGTCCCTCCGCGCCGAACAAAATCCCGCAAATTATCGAGGCCCTCTTCGCCCAGGCCGCCAGCGTACTGTCCAGGCACGATGCCGTCGCGGAAGCCTTCCATCAACTGCTGGCGCCGCATATCCGGCAGGATCAGCACGTCGACGCGATCGCGCAGGCCGCCCGACCGCATATCGGCGTTGTACAAACTGGTCGGCGCGTAGCCGTACTGCTCCAGAATCCAGCGCGTCCAGCCTTCGTCAATCGAAGCATCCCAGGGACGATACAACCCAACACGGGCCTTGTGGACGGCGATAACATGCTCGGGTACTTTGTCCGTGGCTAAGATAGACACCGCATATCTCTTCGATAAGTCACCGATAGCCGCGCGGCTGACTCCACTAGCAACAATCGCGCCTTTCTCCATACCCTCGGGAGTTTTCACCTCATCCTGCGCAAAACTGATCGAGCCGCCCGCAGCGAGAACATCGTTGATGACGCGGAAACTCGCATTGGACTGGTGACTCAGAACGAAGGTGCCGCCAGTTCCCTGTACTTCCGCCGGCGGTGGATCAAGGTCGCTCACGGCTTTCAGGTGGGCGAGTTGCTCGTCGGCGATGGGGTCGGTGACGGGATCGACGCGCACGCCCATCTGCATGGGCAGCGTCCATCCCGTGACGTCATAAGGCAGGTCGACCGGCTTCTGGCTTTCAGTGAACAGTGCCGCCGGGTAGCGCTGCACTTCGAACAGCTCCTTCGCCAGCGATGTGTACGGCTGATTCATCAGAATGACCCAGGAGCCGGCGGGATAATCGCGGCCGTTGGCGCGGAATCCCGCCTGCGATTCGCGAACCTCGATCCCGTTTTCCTGCATGATGTGCGCCAGTTGCTCGGCTTCAGGCGCGTCGGCCTGCACGCTGGGGATGACATAGGCGAAGGGCGGCGCGTCCGCAAAGCGTTTGATGTTGTCGCGCGCGGCCTGGTAGCGGTTATAGAGCAGCTGCTCGCGATATCGCGCCGCTGTGTCGAGCACGGACATCGACCCCGCCACCATGTAATCCACCGCGTCTTTCAATCGCCACCAGCCGCCCTGCCACGGCGTGGTGTACATGGTCAGCGCCTTCAGATCCTGCATGTCCTTCGGGAATTCGTCGACCGTATAGAAGCGCGGCGTGGCGTAGCGATAGAGCGCCGTCTCGGTGAAGAAGGAAATCTCATTGCGAAACGACCCGGCATAATCGACGAAGCCCGGATACCAGTTATCGAACTGCGATTCGCTGATGGCGCCCGGCATCTGATGCTCGTCAAGATACGCGGCCATGTTCGTGCCGATGACGTTGAACCAGCTGCGCACGTATGGGCTGATGTTTGAGGAGATGGGATCGGAGAAGGGCGGAATCCAGATGCGCGCGGGAAAGGGCGCAGTCTGGTGCTGACAATAGAAGATAACCGGCGAGTATTCGATCTCAGCCTTCGTGACGATCTGCGACTCCTTCATGTTGAGCATGTAGCCGTCGCGATTATTGTCGTGCCCGACGTAGTCCTGGAAGAGCCACGGCATCGGACTCACTTCGAAGCGCGTGCCCAGGTTCTTGCGATACCAGGAAACCACCATGTCCTGCCCGTCGGGATTGAGCGTAGGCCACAGGACCAGGATCACGTTGTCGAGAATCGTGTCGACTTCAGGATCGCCCTGCGCCGAGGCCAGCTTGTATGCCAGCGCGATCGAGTGCTGCCCGCCGGCGACTTCGATGGAGTGCAGGCCGCCGTCGATGTGCACGATGACCTTCGAGGTGTGCGCCAGCTCTTTGGCCTGCGCGTCGTCGAGTCCCTGCGCGGTCGCCAGCTTCCGGGCGATGGATTTGTACTCGTCGAGGCGTGCCAGATTCTGCGGCGAGGAGATAACGGCCACTTCGATGTCGCGGCCCTCGGTCGATTTGCCGACAGTGAACATCTTCACCCGGTCGGAGTGGGCGGCGAGCTCGTGGAAGTAGTGAATCTCCTCTTCGTAGTTAGCGAGGTAGTAGTCGTCGCCGGGCGTATGTCCCAGCACCGAAACCGGCGTCGGCGCCTGCGCCTGCAGAGCCATCGCGGTGAGGAGGCAGGCGGACGCAAGAACCAACAGGCGCATGCTGCGTGAATGCATGAGTTCCCTTTCTGAGCTTTGAGGAGAGCGAGGAAACAGGCTCATCCGGCCTGGTTTTGAAATGAAGGAGTAGTGTAATCACAATTCCAGCGGCACAAAAGCAGTCGGAGAGGCTCGGCTGTGCGAGCACAAGAAAAAAGCGCCGGAGACGAATCCCCGGCGCTCGTTAGCTGGTGACTTAGAAGTCGTACCGCAGGGAGAACTGCATGCGGCGGGGTTCCACCAGCAGGCCCGGATTGTTGGTGCCGGGGCTGGCGATGCCGAGAGTACCGCTCGTCAGTCCCGAGCCGATGGCAGCTGGATCGAAGCGCACCGTGTTGGTGGCGTTGTAAGTTTCCCAGGCGAACTTCAACGTTCCGTACTCGCGAATCTGGAAGGTTTTGTCCAGACCCGTATCGATGTCGAAGAAGCCATCGCCGCGGAAGTTGTTCCGTTCGCCAGCCTCACCCGGGTAAGGGAGGCGAACTGGCGAACCGGTGGCGATGCCACCGTTGATGCCTGACCCGGGCGCATCGCAGATATCACCCGGGATAGCAAAGAACTGGGGGTTGCCATTGCAATCGAAGTGGCGCCGCATCTTCACCGGAGCGGTCACCACGCCGTAGCTCTCGATCTGCCAGTCGGTGGTCCAGCCCGGCTCGAAGAGCGAGAAGGGCAGGGCGCTGGTGGTACGGTTGATGCCGGACAGATCCCATCCGCCAACGAGCACATTCGAGATGCCGTGCGCGTCGCTCAGGAACGTCCTCCCTTTGCCGAAGGGCATCTGGTAGACCGCATCGACGGTGAGCAGCTGGTGCGTGTCGAAGTCCGAGACACCCCTGTTGAGGTAGGGCTTCCAGGTATTCAGGATGTCGCTGAACGAGCCACCCGATCCGCTGGTGGTGAACTCGGTGCTGCGCTCGGCGTCCGATCCATAGTCAATGGACTTGGAGAGCGTCCAGGCAGCGTCGAGCTGGAGCCCGTGCGAGAAGGGATGACGCAGGACCAACTGCGCGGCGTTGTAGTAGCTCATGCCGATGCTGGACAGCGCGTAAAGCGAGGAGAATTGGCCCTGCCAGAAGCGGGACTGGAAGTTCGCGGGGCAGGGATAGTTGACGCCTTCCGACCCGCTGAAGCAGAAGAAGTCCAGATCGGACAGAGCGGTGGTAGCGCCGAGGTTCGAGCGGAACGGCGCCCACTCATCGGAATAGATGGCCTGGGTTGCGCTTTCACCGGGGCCGTCGAAATTCGCCATCCAGGGGAACAGGTCCTCAAAGTACTTGATAGGCTGCACGGAAGCTGTGGGATCGCCACCGTGCTGATCGACGAGGCGCGACAGCGCGCTGCCGGCCGTGTAGTAGTCGCCAGCGCCACCTGGATCGACGTAGTCGACCGGTTCGGTGAGGTCGAGGCTCTGCAACAGATGGCGTCCCATGTTGCCGACGTAATCCGCTTCAAGCGTCCAGCCCCTGGCGAACTGATGCTGGACGGAGAGGTTGAAGGCTTCGATATACGGGGTCTTCAACTTGCTGTCCAGACCCCAGGTGATCGCAAAGCCGCCGGTCGGAGGCGCATAGGGGAAGGTCGCGGTTTGCGGTGCAGTGCCGGCCACGAACGGAAGCGTGCTTCGGCTGACAAAGCGCGGCGCGTTCTCCGAGTTGGTTTGTCCAGCGGGGTTGCCGATGGAGCTGCTGATGCCATATGCGCCGTGCTGGTCGAAAGAATTCACCAGCGATTCGCCGTAGTGGTCGTAATAAATGCCCGCACCCAGGCGAATCGTGGTTTTGTCGTTGAGCGTGTAGGCCAGAGCAAGGCGAGGAGCAAAGTTGTCCTTCGCCTTCGCCCAGAACCCGGGCTTGCCGTAGAACGGGCCGGTCGGGGCAAAGTAAAGGGTCGGCTCGTAGATCTGCCCGGTTAGAGCCGCACTCTCCCGCTGCTGGAACCAGGTGTGCGTGTCAATCGTCGGCGCCACCTGCTGGCCGCTGGTCTCCCATGGAGTTTGCAGCAGGCTCTGGCGGAGTCCGAGGGTAAGGATCAGCTTGGGAGTGACTCTCCACGCGTCCTGGATATACCACTCATACTCGTTGGATTTGAAATGACGGCTGATCGGAGCGCCATCGGCCAGGAGGCTGGCACTGCTCGCACTGGCAACCTTGTAATTGAACTGATCGGTGACCGAGGGAACGTTGCCGACAAGGTTGTTGTAGGCAATCACATAAGAATTACCGAAGCCGCTCGCGGCTAGTCCTGGAGGATTCCCACCCAGCCAGTACGGATTCGTTGAGGCGTTGCTGTACGAATTGGCGTCGGACTCGCGGTTCTGATGTACGAGACGCCAGTTGCCGCCCACCTGCCAGGTGTGCCTGCCTTTGGTCCAGCTGAAGTTGTCGATGAGATTCGTTACCGGCACCGACTGGATCGTGGTTCTCGTCTCAGCGGTTGGCGATGCCATGAAGCGGAAGTCCACGAAGTCGGTTTTCCCCAGGCCACTCAGGCTGTTCGCCTGGCGGATATAGCCGAAGCGAATATCGTTCACCATGTTCGGCGAGATAGACCAGGTATCGCCGGCAATGACGCCCTTGGTGTTGTCCTCGAAGTTCTGCGAGGGCGGCTGACCCGGAAACTGCTCCGCATAGCCCTGGGTGTCTTTTTGCAGGCCCCCGCGCACAAAGATGCGCTGTTTCTCGTTGGGGGTCCAGTCGATGCGCCCGATGCTGGTGTTGAGGGTGATCGGATGCGGCGAGGCGAAGGTAAAGGAGCCGGTGTTCAGGCCATCGCCGGCCGTGCTGCCGTTGGCCGCCGGCATGGACTTGAAGTAGGCGAGAGCGTTCGGATTGGGACCCGGTCCATGCGGATATTGCGCGGTGTTGCACGCTCCTCCGGGTGCGGCGCAAGGTGCGTCCAAACTGGTCACCTGGGCCGGACTAAAGCTTCCGCCGGGAAAGGTGATAGTGCCAGCCTGATAAGAAGCGGTGGGAACCGTCTGAGTGACGACCTGATCCTCGGCCTGCCGGTTGCCCTCGTAGTTACCGAAGAAGAACAGCTTGTCTTTGATGATTGGGCCACCCACGGCGCCGCCGAAGATGTTGCGGATGAGCTTGGGCGGAATGTTCGGATCGCCGCTGTTCAGTTCTGCCTGCTTCACGAACCAGTTGTTCGAGACCGTTATGGTCGGGCGGTTGTATTCGTAGGCTCCACCATGGAATTTGTTCGTGCCGGACTTGGTGATGAGGCTCACCTGCGCGCCGGCGGAGCGTCCTTCGTCGGAGTTAGTATTGGCGGTCGCTACGCGGAACTCCTCAATGGAATCCTGAGTCTCGCGCAGAACGCCGGTAAACGCGTAGCCGAAGACCTGGTCGTTGTCGTCGACGCCATCGACGGTCACGTTGCCCTGGTCGGAACGAATGCCGTTCACGGCGCCACTCCGGCTATCGCCGCCAGGGTTCGATTCCGACGCGCCGAGCGTTGGCAGATAAAGCACGCCGGGCTCGAGCGACAGAAGATCGGGCACGTTACGGGTTTCGCTGGGCAGCGCCTGGATGAGCGCATTGTTCATCGAGCCGCCGAGTGAGGCGTCGCTCGTGTTCAACGTCTGCGCCTCCGCGCTGACATTCACGATTTCGGCCTGGGACTTCAGGGTCATCGCAAAGTCAATGCTGGCGGGCTGATCCACGATCAGTTCCGCCGTCTTCTTTTGCTCACCGAAGCCGGCAGCCGTGACATCGATTGTGTATCCGGCCGGAGAAAGCTGCGTGAAGGAGTATTCGCCGGTCTCATTCGATACGGTGCTGCGCGTTTGGCCGGTGGCCGCGTTGGTGATGGTGATTTTGGCGTTGGGAACCACGGCGCCGCTCGGGTCTTTGACCACTCCGCGCAGTGAGGTAGTAGCGATCTGGGCATTGCTGGTTCCGGCAAGAATCAGCAAGAACAAGAATACGAGCGCAGTAACTGAGAAACAGCGTCTGGTCACGTTTCCTCCAAAAAATGCTTGCTGGTGCCTCGTGGATCGGCACACTCTGAATATTTTTGTTTCTTGATTTTGTGGCGAATTGAGGGAAGGGCCTGTTGAGGTAATCATTTTGGGGCATGACGGTTACAAGTTCAAGGGGAATCGCCAAAAACGGCGCCGCAGACAACAGCTCATAAAGAAAACTTCTTTGCGTTATCAACGCGCTGCGATGTCGCGTGTGGGACCAGGCACGGAAGGTGAGGGTCGAGCTGCGGGAAGCTAGGGACGAGTCCTCATACGACGCAAGTGGACTCGTGTCGGGGCTCGCGTCCGGCCCGTGGGTTTACGTTGTCATGCCGCCAGAGCTATAGTTCTTCATCGGCACATTCAGCGTCCGGCTGTCGAGAAACGGCCGCGCTTAAGGAGCAGCACCCATGTCGGATTCAAGGGAATCGATTCCCTCTTCTACGGAGATCGACCCGAAAACAACGGCACCGGCGGGGTCCGGACGAAGTGGTATCTCGCGCCGCGGCTTTTTGAAGGGTGCGGGCCTGACCGCTGCGGGAACCGCATTGCTCGACGGCGTGCAGGGATTCACCCGCGAAGCCGCCGCCGAGACGACGCATGGCGTTACCGAACTCGGCCCTGGACCGGTCCAGGTGAAGCTGCACGTGAACGGCGTCGAGCACACTGTGGAGATCGAGCCGCGAACAACACTGGCTGAGGCGCTCAGGATGCACCTGGGCATGACCGGCACCAAGATTGCTTGCGACCGTGGCGTCTGTTCCGGCTGCACGGTGTGGCTGGACAAGATGCCGGTCAACAGCTGCATGACGCTCGCCATCGACGCAGTCGGCCATAATGTCACGACCATCGAAGGCCTCTCTTCCAGCGACAGAATGCATCCGCTGCAGGCCGCGTTCGTGAAGCACGACGCCCTGCAGTGCGGATTCTGCACGCCGGGCATGGTGATGAGCTGCGCGGCTCTACTGGAGCGCAATCCGAACCCGTCGGAGCACGATGTACGGCATGCTGTGTCAGGCAATCTGTGCCGCTGCGGCACCTACCCGAAAATTTTCGCCGCCACGCTCGACGCGGCCGGCACCACGCGCACTGCATAGCGGAGGACAACGATGACAAAGATTCCGGTTGAGGACGCATTCACAGCGCAGGCTGCCGCTCCCCCGAAGAAGACCGTGCAGATGCCGGTCGGCGTCCCGGGCTACACGCTGGCGGATGAGGCGCGCGAGATTCCTGCGAGCGAGCCGCCGGTGTGGCCGATCAACAAGGACCTGAAGTACGTTGGGCAATCGGTCCAGCGCTACGACGGCATGGCGAAGGCTGCCGGGCGCGCACGCTACACCTCGGACGTGCAACTGCCGGGGATGCTGTACGCGAAGTTCGTGAACGCGAACGTCCCACACGCGAAGGTCATCTCCATCGATACGACCGATGCGGAGAAATATCCTGGCGTGCGCGGCGTGCATGTCATCCAGCACGTGCTGGGCAACGCGGTCCTGCGCAATCCGGCGCTGGACCCGGTGAAATATCCGGTGGTCCGCTATGCCGGCCAGCCGCTGGCTGCCGTCGCGGCAACCACTCCCGCTGCGGCGGAAGAGGCGGCTGCGCTGGTGAAGGTGAAGTACGAGACCATTCCGTTCGTCGTGGATCCGGCGAAAGCGCGCGAGCCCGATGCTCCTGCAGTCTTTCCTGGACCCGCGGACGAAGCGGCCAGCGCCGGCGGCGGAGGCGGTCCCAGCGACGTGAAGCAGACTGGGAACATCCACGGTCCGTCCATCCACAAGCGCGGGGAGACGGAGCAGGGCTTCAAAGACGCCGACGTGATTGTCGAAGGCCACTTTGTCACGCAGGTGCAGACACACTCCGCGCTCGAGACGCATGGCGTGGTTGCGGACTGGAAGCCGGAGATGCTGACCGTGTACGCATCGACGCAGGGCACTGCGGGCGTGCGTGAGGAACTCGCCGGCTTCTACAAAATTCCGCTGACCCAGGTGCGCGTGATCACAGAGTTCATGGGCGGCGGCTTCGGCGCGAAATTTGGGGCCGGCAATCCCGGCGTGGTCGCGGCCGCGCTCTCGCGGAAGACGGGAGCGCCGGTGCGGCTGATGCTCGATCGCGAAGAAGAGCACCTCTCCGTCGGCAATCGGCCCAGTTCCGATCAGCTGCTGCGTATCGGAGCAAAGAAGGACGGCACCATCACGGCGATTCATCTCGTCGCCTACGGCACCGCGGGATGCGGCACCGGTGCAGGATGTTCGGGCCCCGCGTCGAATCTCTACAAGAGCGCTTCTCTGCATACCGAGGAGAGCGACGTCTTCATCAACGCCGGACCTGGGACGGCGATGCGCGCGCCGGGACATCCGCAGGGCGCCTTCGCCCTCGAGCAGACGATGGACGATCTCGCGGTGAAACTCAACATGGAACCCCTCGACCTGCGTGACAAGACCGATGAGCATCCGGTGCGTCGCGTCGAGCGGCAGATCGTCCGCGAGAGCGAACTCTGGAAATCGCGGAACCCTGTTGCCGCCGCGGACCGCGGTCCCGTCAAGCGCGGCGTCGGGTTCGCACAGTCGGTCTGGTACCGCTTCGTCAGCATGGGCTCCTCGGCCGAGGTTCGCATTCACAAAGACGGCTCGCTGGAAGTTATGTCCGGCGTTCAGGACATCGGCTCCGGCATCAAGACCGTGATGGCGCAGATTCTGGCGGAGCAGTTCGGTGTTCCGCCGTCGCAGATTGCAGTCAAAGTCGGCGATACCAATTACGCCGAAGGCCCTCAATCCGGTGGCAGCGTCACCACGCTCTCACTCACGCCCGCAGTGCGCGATGCAGCCTGGCAGGCATCGCAGAAATTTCTGGCGGAGATTGCGCCTGCCCTGGGCGCCACTGCCGGAGACCTGGTACTTGTTGACGGCGAAGTGCGCAGCCTCTCGGGAAAGATAGAGCCGCTCAGCTTCAAACGCGCGGCTTCGAAGATGACGTCATCGCAAATCTCTGTGCAGGCGAAGCGTGTTCCCGACTACGACCCGAAGAAGTATCTGACCTATGGCGGCGTCGATGTTGCGGAAGTCGAGGTCGATACGGAACTCGGACGCATCCATGTGCGGCGCGTCCTTTCCGTGCACGACTGCGGACGCCCGATGAATCCCGTGCAAACCATCAGCCAGATCAACGGCGGCATCATTCAGGGAATCTCCTACACGCTGCTGGAGAATCGACTGCTCGACCCGGTGTACGGGTTGATGGTGAACCCGGACCTCGAGCAATACAAGATCATCGGCTCGCGCGAAATCCCTGACATCGATGTGCGGCTCGTCGAAACCTACATCGGTCAAAGCTCCACCGACGCCTCGGGCATTGGCGAAGCCGCCGGCGTCGTCTCCATCGGCGCGGCCATCGGCAACGCCGTCTACAACGCCACCGGGGTCCGCATCCGTCGAACACCGATGACGCCCGCCGTGGTGCTGGCTGCGCTGCACGCGCCCGCGCAGGGAAAGGAGCTGGCATGAACCGCTTCTCGATGGCCGACTGCACCACTGTGGACGCGGCCCTGTCGCAACTGAAGGACGGCGCCGTCGTGAAGGCGGGTGGCGTCGATCTCCTCGACCGGATGAAAGACGGGATCGAAGAGCCAACGCGGCTGGTGAATATTCGCAATGTCGCCGAGCTTCGCGGAATCCGCGAGACCGATCACGGGCTGACCATCGGCCCGCTGACCACGCTGGCCGAGATCAGCGATCATCCGCTGATTCGCGCGCAGTATCAGATTCTCTCCGACGCATGCGGCCACGCCGCCACGCCGCACATCCGCAACATGGCCACCGTCGGCGGCAATCTGCTGCAGCGCGTGCAGTGCTGGTACTACCGTTCCGCGGATTTCCAGTGCATCCGCAAAGGCAAGGACCTGTGTTTCGCTTTCGACGGACTAAATCAGTACCACGCCATCATGGAATACGCGACGTGTCCGTCGGTCGCGCCGTCGTCGGCAGCGGTCGCGCTGCTTGGCCTGAACGGCAGCGTTGAGCTGAGTTCGGCGAAGCGCGGCAAGCGGACCGTAGGCATCAAAGAACTTTATGTCGTGCCCGATGCGAACCCAACAAAATTCACGGTGATCGAGCCGGACGAACTGATCACGGCGATTGTCATTCCGAAACCGGCGCCGGGCACGCGATCCGCTTACCAGAAATATGGTGAGAAAGAGAGCTTCGACTGGGCCATCGCGGACGCGGGCGTGGTGCTCGAAATGGACGGCGACATTTGCCGGCGCGCCGTCATCGTCATGGGCGCAGCATCGCCCGTCGTGCGGCGCTCCCCTCAGGCGGAGGCAGCCCTCGCAGGCAAAACCATCAATGAAGAAACCGCGCGTGCTGCGGGGAAAGTCGCTGTCGAGGGCGCGACGCCGCTCTCGATGAACGCCTACAAACTCGATCTCTTCCCGGTCGCGGTCTATCGCACCATCCTGCTCGCCGCGGGGCAGAGAGATCGCGATCCCAGCGCGGCAGGATAACGGAGGTCAACCATGAGCACAACGACTACGAAGCAACCTTGCCAGTGCCTCCGCACCAAGAATCCCTACGGCGCCACGCCGCAGAATGCCGATTCGTGGCTGCCGGGGATTCACATGGCCACGAGCTACTGGTGCCTGCGCACGATGGGCCCGGCCGGCCCCGACGATCACTACGTGCATCTGGCGCGATGCATGCCGGGGCGCGCGTGCTACGAACAACGCGAGGAATAGCTCGCACTTCACACTGCCCGGCTCGGCGTCTTCGTGCGCGTGGCCCTTGGCCAGCCCTGCTAGTCTTGAACTATGGATGTATCCCCCGCCGCAGGCGTCGTGACGCTGCATCCGCGCGGCATTCTTTTTGACATGGATGGTGTGCTCGTCAGCTCCCTCGGCTCCGTAGAGCGCACCTGGGAGACCTGGGCGAGAGCGCGCGGGATCGATCCCGCGCTCGCCGTGAAAACCGCGCATGGACGCCGCGCGATTGAGACGGTGCGCCTGCTGCGCCCCGACCTGAACGATATGGAAGAGCTTCACTGGCTGGAGCAGATGGAGATCGCCGACAACGTTGGTCTCGAAATGCTGGCCGGCGTTGAGCGCATTTTGGAGAATCTGCCGGAGAAATACTGGACCGTCGTGACCTCCGCGACGGATCGCCTCGCGCGCAGCCGCATGGAACATGGCGGCATTCGCGTGCCCGCGCGCATCGTCTCCGCCGATATGGTCGCGCAGGGGAAGCCGCATCCGGAACCCTACCTCAAGGGCGCTGAGCTGCTCGGCCTGCCTCCGGTGGAATGCCTCGTCATCGAGGACTCCGCTTCCGGTGCGCAAGCAGGTCATGCCGCCGGATGCACGGTCCTCGCGACGCTCTACTCTCATTCGCTCGCCAGCCTCCAGGACGCAGACTGGATCGTGCACTCTCTCGACGACGTTCATGTGCAGGTCGCTGGCGACGCGCTCGAAGTTCGATTCACGCCGATCGAGCGCGAGGCCAACGCGGCGCGCATATAATTTTCCGAACTGCCATGGCTCTCTCCGTTCGAGTGGAATACGCCGATCAGCGCAAATTGCGGACGCGCAACACCGCGGGCTATCGCGCCGCACACTGGCCCATCTGGATCTGGGTCTTCTTTCTCGCGCCCGGACCTCTGACGTTCGATCTGTTCGAACGCGGTGGAAGCGCGCGCAATCTCGCCTGGCTGAGTCTGGTGCTGGTGGGTACCGGCACCGCCGCGCTCTTCGGCAAGCTCCCGGGCGCTGAGCCCGCGCCGTACATCCTGCGCTTCACTGAGGACCGCCCCAACCCGCGTTATCGCCGCATCTGCTACACCTTCGCGTGGAATGCGCTGCTCAACTTCGCCGCGCTGAATCTCGCCGGACTCGCCTGGGCCGCGGCGACCGGCCAGTGGCGAATGAAGCAGATTTACGCCCACGGATACACACCAGTGCTCATCGTGATTCTTCTGCTGGGTGCCTTCGGAATCCTGCCGCGCGTTCGCCGCTCCACGCAGGGAGAAGGCTCGGAGCGCCGCTACTTCTATGGAACGGTTTGGTCGGTCACTGCCGCGCAGACCATCCTGCTCGTTCTGTGGAAGACGCTGCCCAAAAATCACACCACGGACATCGTGAAGCTGGCGGTCTATTGCGCTGTGCTCATCGCGATGGGCGCGCTTGCTGCGTACGGCGTGGTGCCGCGCACGCGGCCCATCCTGCCGGGCGAAGTGATGGTCGCCGACTGACCACCGTTACAAAATCCCCACGAATTCCTTGCAAAAGATTTCGGATGTTTCTTATGCAATCAAGCTGGAGGAACACGCATTGTGCACTCCAACCAGATCGCTCTCTATGTCTTAGCAACAATTACCGCGCTGGGCATCGCATTTCTGCTTTGGTCTCTGTTCCATCTTCTGCTTGAGACCAGGCCTCGACGCAACACAACAACGCCGCCCGTGGGGCGTCATCGGCGGCGTCTCTAGCAACAGTCTCTGTTACAAATTCCCCCGCGCCGCTTGCTCGCGCTCGATGGCCTCGAACAGCGCCTTGAAGTTCCCCTTGCCGAAGCTGCGGCTCCCTTTGCGCTGAATGATCTCGAAGAACAGCGTCGGCCGATCCTCAACCGGCTTCGTGAAGATCTGCAGCATGTACCCCTCGTCGTCGCGATCCACCAGAATGCCCAGCTTCTCGAGTTCGGCGATCGGCTCGTCGATCTTGCCCACGCGTCCTTCCAGCTCCGAGTAGTACGTGTGCGGCACTGTGAGGAAGGCGATTCCCTGTGCCTGCAGCTTCGCCACAGTTTGCAGGATGTCGTTGGTCGCTAGCGCGATATGCTGCACGCCCGGCCCGTGGTAGTACTCCAGATACTCCTCGATCTGCGACTTCTTCTTCCCCTCGGCCGGCTCGTTGATGGGGAACTTTACGCGCCCGTTGCCATTCGCCATCACTTTCGACATTAGCGCCGAATACTCCGTCGAAATGTCCTTGTCGTCGAAGTGCTGGTAGAGCGAGAAGCCCATGGTCTGCGCGTAGAAATCCACCCAGCGATTCATCTCGTTCCAGCCCACGTTGCCCACCATGTGGTCGATGTGGATCAGACCCGTGGGTCGCGCAAGCGGATCCTCGGCCTCCGCGCGATAGCCAGGCAGGAACGCGCCCGTGTACCCGCTGCGCTCCACGAAGGAGTGGATCGTGTCGCCATAAGCGGCGATCGAAGCGATCCTGACCATGCCGTGCGCGTCCTTCAACTCGAAGGGCTCATGCACGCTGCGCGCGCCGCGCTTCGTGGTTTCCTTCCAGGCCTGGTGGGCGTCGTCGACCCACAGCGCCACGTCGCGCACGCCGTCTCCGTGAACGCGCACGTGCTCCGCGATGTCGCCGTCAGGGCGCAGCGGCGTGGTCAGAACGAATCGCACTTTTCCCTGTTCCAGCACGTACGAGGCGCGGTCGCGAACACCGGTTTCGGGTCCCGCATAGGCAACCAGTTTCAGACCGAAGGCAAGCCGGTAAAAGTAGGCAGCCTGGCGGGCGTTGCCCACCCAGAACTCCACGTGGTCGGTCCCGTTCAAAGGCAGAAAATCTTTTTGTGTGGCTACTTCCGATTGCAGCGCAGTGGCCATAGCAGCACAGCTCCTGGGGTTTGCGGTGCCGGGTGCCGGGAACGCCTCCCGCAGCACACAGCGAGCATTACGATATACCGAGGTCAACAGACTTCGCCAGTCATGAGATGCAGAATTCGCGGGACAAACCATGGCCCAAACGTGGCAACCACGCGCCGTCGACAGCGTTTCGTCCCTGCCGTAGTAACCTGATTCCGCGAGCCCACAACCGGGGCGCGATCGGATCATGAAGGAATTTCTGCATTATTTTCGAACCTTTGCTCCGTTTTTCCAGCATTTCTATGCGCTGATCATTGGCGCGGCCGTGCTCGCCGTCCGCAAATATATGCAGCGCGTCCGCGAGAATCGGGCCGCCATGTGGCCCAGCGCCGACGGCCAGGTGCAAACCGCGACCGTGAAGAAACAGCAGTACGGAAGCTGGGTCGAAGTCTCCTACCGCTACTACGCGCAGCAGGAGTATCGCTACGGCAAGTACCGGCGGCATTTCGCCCGCAAAGCCGCAGCCGTGGCCTTTGCCGAGGCCATTCGCGGCCACAGCATTCAGGTACGCTATCGCGACGACAAGCCCAGCGAGTCGGTGGTGCTGGAACAGGATCTGCAAATGACCGGGGTGCTGCAAGTGGGCTGAAGGCAGCCCGCCGCGCCGCACGCGAATCCGAATTCTCAGATGCCGAAGAGAGCCGCCAAACGCACTGCAAAATCAGAGACGCCTGCCGAAGCTGTCGACCAGCAACTGGCTCGCTACCGCGCGATGCGCGACTTCGCGATGACGGCGGAGCCGAGCGGCTCTTCCAGCGCGAAGACAAAATCAAAGACCGCAGTGGGCCTGCCGTTCGTCATTCAGAAGCATGCAGCCACCCGGCTCCATTACGATTTCCGCCTCGGATGGCGCGGCGTGCTCAAGAGCTGGGCGGTCACGAAAGGCCCCAGCTACGTGGTCGCCGACAAGCGCCTCGCCGTTGAAGTGGAGGACCACCCGATCAAGTACGGCGGCTTCGAGGGCACCATCCCGAAGGGCCAGTACGGTGGCGGCACCGTGATGATCTGGGACCAGGGCACGTGGGAGCCAGTCACGGATGTCGACGAAGGCTTCCGCATAGGGCAGCTCAAATTCATCCTGCACGGACAGAAGCTGCACGGACACTGGGCGCTCATTCGCATGAAGGGCGACCGCTTCGGCGAGAAGGGCAAGAACAACTGGCTGCTCATCAAGGACCACGACGAGTACGAGCGGACGGCGGATGATCCCGCCATCACCGATGAGGCTCCGGACAGCGCGGTCACCGGCCGCAGTATCGAGCAGATCGCCGCAGCCGAGGATCACGTCTGGAATTCGCACGTGCCGGAGAAGAAACCGCCGGCGAATCGGTCGGTCTTAACGCGCAGAGGGTTGGCGTCAAAACCTGCGCAGCCCGTGCCCGGCTTGGCGAAAAAGGCAGGCGCGCCGGATCGCGAAAGCCTGCTGCACGACACGCCGCGCGAGAAGATGCCGGGCTTTCTCTCGCCCGAACTCGCCTCGTCGACCGATCAGCCGCCCGAGGGCGACGAGTGGCTGCACGAACTGAAGCTCGACGGCTATCGCATTCAGATCCACGTCGACGAGAAAGACGGCGAGCGCCGCGCGCGGCTGTTTACACGCAAGGGCCTCGACTGGACGCATCGCATTCGCGATTTAGCGGAAACCGCCGCGCAACTGCCGGTGCACAGCGCCATTCTCGATGGCGAGGTCGTCGTCCTGAATGAGAAGGGAGCGACGAGCTTCGCCGATCTGCAGGCGGCATTTGACGAGGGCGCGCCCCACGCGCTCACGTATTACGCCTTCGACCTCCTGCATCTCGACGGACACAACCTGCGCAACCTGCCGCTGGAGCAGCGCAAGACGATTCTCGAAGGCCTGATCCAGGAGCATGGCGAGGATGGCCTCCGTTACAGCAGCCACATACGCGCCCATGGGGGCGAGATGTTTCGCCGCGCCTGCCAGATGGGCGCCGAGGGAATTGTCTCGAAACTCGCCACGTCAACGTATCGCGCGGAGCGCTCGCGCCTGTGGCTCAAATCGAAGTGCGTGCTCCAACAGGAATTCGTTGTGGGCGGATTCACACCGCTCTCCACCGGCAGCCACGGCATCGGCTCGCTGCTGCTTGGCTACTACAAAGACGGCGATCTGATTTACGCGGGCCGCACCGGAACCGGGTTCAATCAAAAGACGCACCAGATCCTCCGCGACCGCCTGGATGCGCTGCGCCAAACGAAGACCGCGTTTCACAGCCTGCCGAATGAGGCGAAGAAGGACGCGATCTGGGTGAAGCCTTCGATGGTTGTTGAAGTGCGCTTCGCCAACTGGACCAGCGACAATCTCGTTCGCCAGGCTGCGTTCCTCGGACTGCGCGAGGATAAGGACCCGAAGGAAGTGGTGCGCGAAACTGCGGAACACATTCCGAAGTCAGCTCGACGGCAGGAGCACAAGGCGGCCGCGAAGTCCGAATTACACGCCCCGGCGAACGCGGCCAAACACGCGACGCCCACAGCGACCGCCGCTAAAGTCGAAACTCCCACCACGCCGAAGTCACGCACCGGCCGCGCTATCGTCGCCGGCGTTTCGATCAGCCATCCCGACAAGATTCTCGACGAAGAATCGAAGCTCACCAAGTTGCAGCTCGCCGAATATTACGACGCCGTCGCGGACCACCTGCTGCCTCATATCGCGGAACGGCCGCTGAGCGTCGTGCGCTGCCCGGAAGGCAGCGGCAAACCATGCTTCTTCCAGAAACAAATCGGCAAAGGCATGCCGGGCGGAATCGACAGCGTGCCCGTCATGGTGAAAAAGGGCGGCAAAAACGAACGCGAACAATACGTCACGGTGTCAAAGCGCGAAGGGCTCGTCGGCCTCGCGCAGATGGGCGTTCTCGAACTGCATCCCTGGGGATCGAGCAACAAAACCCTGGAAAAACCAGACCGCATCATCATCGACCTCGATCCCGATCCGAGCCTGCCCTGGAAGCAACTGGTCGCGAGCGCCGTCGAAGTGCGCGACCTCATGAATCACCTTGGCCTTGAGACATTCGTGAAATCCACTGGAGGCAAGGGCATTCACGTTGTCGCGCCCATCGATCCGAAGCGCGAATGGCCGGAGATCAAAGAGTTCGCGCACCATTTCGTGCTGATGATGGAGCGCGCCAACCCGAAGCTTTACCTCACGAAGATGACGAAGTCCGCCCGCACCGGACGCATCTTCCTCGACTATCTCCGCAACGAGCGCGGCGCAACAGCCGTTGCCGCGTACTCGCCGCGTGCCCGTGCCGGCGCGCGTGTTGCCATGCCGCTTACCTGGGCGGAGCTCGATCGCACCGATCCAAAGCAGTTTGCGGTTGCGAATTTCGGTGAGTGGAAGGCACGCCTGAAGCGGGACCCGTGGCTCAGCATGATCAAGGTCCGGCAGCAGCTCAGCGATCGCGCCATCGCCGCTGTCGCGGAGATCGTGGGCGAAAAGTCATAGCCGCCGCAGTGCCATCCGCGCGGCATGGTAGCCGCACATCCCATGCACGCCGCCGCCCGGCGGAGTCGACGCCGAGCACAGATACAGGTTCCGCGTTCCGGTGTAGTAGTTCCCCAGCGCCGGCCGGAAGAAGAATTGCCGCATCGACAGCTCGCCGCCGCCGATGTCGCCGCCGATCAGGTTCGCATCCATTGCTTCCAGTGCCGCGGGCGACCACACCCGCCGCTCCAGTACGCAGTCCTTGAACCCGGGCGCAAACCGCTCCACCTGCGCCTCGATGTGGTTCGTCATATCCGCAGTACATGCATGCGGAACATGGCAGTACATCCACGCCACGTGCTTGCCCTCCGGAGCGCGCGTTGCATCGAACAGCGATGGCTGCGCCACCAGCACGAACGGCTTCTCCGCGACGGCGCCGTGCGTCGCCGCATGCTCGGAGCGCGCGATCTCCTCCAGAGTCCCGCCGAGGTGTACCGTGATCGCCCGAAAACACTCCCGTGCCTTCCACGGAATGGGCGCCGAAAGCGCATAGTCAATCTTGAAAATGCCCGGCCCGTAGCGAAACTCCAGCATCGCCTTGCGATACGTTTTCTGCAGGCGCTCTCCCGCAACATAAAGTAACTGTCGCGGTGTCAAATCGCACATCACGGGTCCCTGTGTGGGATCGGCCTCATCGAGGGACATGATGCGCCGGCCCGTGTGCAACGTTCCGCCCAGCTTTTCGAGATACGCGATCAGGGCGTTCGTAATCGCCTGCGATCCGCCGCGCGGCACCGGCCATCCCCTCACGTGCGCCGCCGCCCCCAGCACCAGACCGACCGCGGAACTCAGCGGCTCATCGAAACTCAGAAACGAATGAGCCGCCAGCCCGGCAAACAGAGCCTTCGCGCGCATCCCCTTAAACGTCCGATTCGCCAGCGTTGTGGCCGACTGCATAGCCTTGCGGGCGAAGCCTGCCATCAGCAGCGGCCGCCGGGGAATGCGCATGACGGGACCCAGCGCGTCCACTGTGAAATCCGCCCAGTTGGTTGCTATCGGCTCGATTAGATCGCGCCACGCGGGACCGTCCTCGCCCAGCTCTCTCTCCTGATCCTGCAAACTGTGTTCCAGCGTCACCGCCGTGCCGTCGTCCAGCGGATGCGCCAGCGGCGAGGTCCCGTGAATCCACTGCAGTCCGTGCTCCGCCAGGGGCAGCGACGAGAAGAACGGCGAACCCGCCCCCAGGGGATGCACCGCCGACCCGAAGTCGTGCCGGAATCCAGGTAGCGTCAGTTCCATCGTGCGCGCACCGCCGCCGGGGATCGCCTCCGCCTCGTACACGTCCACTTTCAGGCCTGCGCGCGCCAGCACCACGGCCGCCGCCAGGCCGTTCGGACCTGATCCGATTACGCGCGCGGGGCGCATTCTCTCTTCTCAAACCGCGGAATCTCGCACGACTTGCGCGACGATCGCATTACGTCCTCCCCGAATGTCGCAACCGGCGCTCCCGCATGCGGGCCTGAACATAGTAGATCAGGTAGATCACAACGGCGAGGTTAATAACGGTCAGCCCGATGCGCATCCAGTTCGCGCGGCGAAACATCTCGAAGAACTCCCAGGGCAAAAACGACGCGGTCAGGATCAGCGTCACAAACTCCGCCCAAACCTGCTCCAGCACCAGACCCGTGCCCTCGACAATGTCCAGCGCCGCGATGCCAAAAATCACCGCGCTGATTTCCTTCAGCCGGTGCGGGTCGATCATCGCCACCTTTTCCAGCACCAGGTTGACGAAATGGCCTTCAGGATTGAATCGCATGGCGAGAATGAAATGTTCGGCCTCATGCATCAGATCCCTGTGCAGCAGACGAATCGCGCCGAATCCCAGCAGCACAAACAAAACCGCCTGCAGCAGCTTGAATACGCCAATCGCGATGATCCACCGATCATGCGGCAATCGGACCCGACTGTTGCGAAGCTGGACGGAGGAGGTGGTCATAGCGTGAGAATGCGGTACCCTCTTCGCATCTTCCCACACCGTGTGCGATGCATGCCAGAGACGCGGCTACAACGATTGCGCTACTAATCGCGGGGCGCTTCGCGTCAACCACGGAGCGAGCTTTTCCAGCGCCGCTTCCACGCTCACGCCGTGGCGTGCGCGGAGCTGGTCGACTTTGCCGTGCTCGATGAACCGATCCGGCCAGCCGATGCGGACCACCGGCGTCTCGATTCCCATCTCGCTCAGCGCTTCCATCACCGCGCTGCCAAAGCCGCCCATCAGCACATGATCTTCAAACGTGATCAGCGCCGTCGCCCGTCGCGCATAGCTTGCGATCAACTCGCGGTCGAGTGGCTTGATGAAGCGCGGATTAATAACAGCCGCGGTGTAACCCTGATGCTCCAGGTTGCGCGCCAGTTCCTTCGCCATCGGCAGCAGCGCGCCCAGGCCAAGAATCGCGAAGTCGTCGCCGTGCTGGACCACTTCCGCCTTGCCCATCGGCAGGGCCTCCGGGTGCTGCTTCATCTTCGCGCCCGGACCGGTTCCGCGCGGATAGCGGATCGCGCTCGGCCCCTCGTGCTGCATCGCCGTGTACATCATGTCCGCCAACTCGTCTTCATCGGTCGGCGCCATCTGCACAATATTCGGAATCCCGCGCAGATACGCAATGTCGAAAAGCCCGTGATGCGTCGGACCATCGTCGCCGCTCAGACCCGCCCGATCCATGCAGAACACCACCGGAAGATTCTGCAGGCAAACGTCGTGCACCACAGGATCGAAGGCCCGTTGCAGGAACGTGGAGTAAATGGCGCAATACGGCTTGAATCCCTGCGTCGCCATGCCCGCTGCGAAGATCACCGCGTGTTCCTCGGCGATGCCGACGTCGAAGTACTTCTTCGGATGATGCGGCCGGAACAGATCGAGCGCCGTTCCGTTGGGCATGGCCGCAGTGATCGCAACGATCTTCTCGTTTTCGTTCGCGAGCCGCACCAGCGTCTCCGCGAAAATCTCCGAATAGGTCCGCTGCCCGGTCGCTTCCGTCTTGCCCGTCTCCGGATCGTACGGCCCCAGCCCGTGGAACTTTTTCTGCTTGTCGAGCGCGGGCTGGAATCCGCGCCCCTTTTGCGTTATCGCGTGCAGGATCACCGGGCGCTCCTGCTGCTTGAGGAAGCGGAACGTCTCGATCAGCGTGGCGATGTTGTGCCCATCCACCGGGCCGTAATACGTGAGCCCGAATTCCTCGAAAAGGAACGACGGCCACAGCATGCCCTTCGCGGCTTCTTCGGCGCGGCGCACCACCTGCAGAGCCCCCTTGCCGCCGATCTTCGCCAGCAACCGCGATGCGCTCTCGTGCAGGTGGCTCACATGCTGGTTCGTGACAATCTTGTGCAGATACTTCGCGATCGCGCCCACGTTGCGGTCGATGGACCACTCATTGTCGTTCAGCACCACGATGAGCCGCTTCGTCGTGTCGGCGATGTTGTTCAGCGCTTCGAAGGAAATGCCGTTGGTGAATGCCGCGTCCCCCGCGAGCGCGATCACGTGCTCCTTACCGCCGGCCAGATCGCGCGCGACCGCCATCCCCAGCGCTGCCGATAACGCCGTGCCCGCGTGACCCGCGCCGTAGCAGTCGTGCTCGCTCTCGGTGCGCAGCATGAAGCCATTCAGCCCACCCGGCTGCCGCATCGTCTCGAAGCGATCGCAGCGGCCGGTCAGCATCTTGTGCACGTAGGCCTGGTGGCTCACGTCGAAAACAAACTTGTCTTTGGGCGTCTCGAAAACGTAATGCAGGGCCAGCGTCAGTTCCACCACCCCGAGGTTTGGGCCGAGATGCCCGCCGGTCTTCGACAGCGTCACGATCAGCCGCTCGCGGATCTCCTGCGCCAGAGTTTCCAGCTGAGGTATGGACAATTTCCTTAAGTCGGCAGGGGAATGGATCGTGTCGAGTAAATTACCCATGTGGGTTCCAGAGAGGTCCGCCAATTGGAACACCGGAGAGCGCGGACTGTCGTCTCGGAATCAAAAAAGACCCTTCAACCGCGTCCCCCTGACACGCGAAACATCGCGCTGGGGCGGCGGCTGGGGCCTTCCTCATCCGGAACGTCCTCTGAAGAGTGAGTATACCGCGTTTGTTAACGGCAGGTTGCCAGGAGACCGAACGCACTCACGCCAGTTTATGCCGCGGATCCGCCGCCGTCAGTTGATCTCCCGCTTCCACCGCAGGATCGCCTCCGACATTTCGCCGGCTCTCCGCTCCCAGCCCGCCGCGCTCTCCAGCATTTCCTCGCGCAAAGCAAGGTCCGCCACGTCCGGAGCCGCCGCACGCACCCGGCGAGCCAGTTCCAGCAGCGCGATGGCGGTCTCGTCGAGCGTGCGGATCAGATCCATCGGCGTTCCGCTCATCGCAACTCCCCGATGCGATCCGCCGGAAACAGAAACCGCAGCATCGGACGCACGCGCTCGGCCCACGATGCTTCGTCATGCGTGCCGCCCTCGATGGTTTCAAAGTGCAAATCCACTTCGTCGCGCCAGCCTTGCTTGCGGAGCCGCGCGTGCAGCATATCCGCATCGGTCAAGGTGCGGCGGCCCTCCTGGTCGCCCGCATCCAGCCAGATACTCGGCCGCCGATGCAATTCGGGACCAATGTCGTTCAGATACGCAAGAATGTAGCGGTGATTCCACCACACCGAGGGCGACAGCACCGCGAGCTTTCCGAAAATGTCCGGATGCCGCAGCCCCATCCACAGCGACACCAGACCGCCCAGCGACGAACCGCCGATTCCGGTGGCCTCAGGCCCTGAGCGCAGCCGATAGTACGCATGCAGAAAAGGCAGCACCTCGCGCGTCACCATGAGCGCGTACTTGTTGGCCTCGCCCCCGCCCAGCTTCATGTCGCGCGTAGGCGTGTATTCCGCCTGCCGTCGCTCGCCCGCGTTCGCCACGCCCGCAATCACCAGCGGTTCCACTTCTCCGGCGGCAATGGCGTTGTCAGCGTGTTCGGCAATGCGCCAGGTTTTGCCGCGAATGAACGACGTCTCCGGATCGAAGAGATTCTGCCCGTCCTGCAAAATCAGTAGCGGATAGCTCCGCCCGCGATCCTCGTCGTACCCGGCCGGCATGTAGACGCTAATGTCCCGCTCGCCCGGCAGGAAGCGGCTCGTGAACCTCGCATGTTTGCGCACCCGCGGATGCGGCGGCTCACGCGGCGGAGGAACGGCCTGCGTCTGCGGCTGAATCTGTGTCGCCAATTCCTCGTGCTCTCTCCTGGTCGTATCCCGCCGCAGTCGCGTCAACCTCCGCGCGTTGTCTGATTCCGATGCTTTACGATACCGTAACGGCTGCGTGAACAAACGATGAACCGCGAATATCACAAGTGGTGGTCCTGGCGTCTCGATCGCGATATGGAGTTGCTCGTCTTCGGACACGGCGGCGTCCCCGTCCTCGTCTTCCCCTCCTCGCAGGGGCGTTTCTTTGAATTCGAGGACCGCGGGCTGGTCCATGCCATCGCGCACAAGCTCGACCGCGGCGAGATTCAGCTGTTCTGCGTCGACTCGGTCGACTCGGAGAGCTGGTACAACCGCAACGTTCCACCGCGCTGGCGCATCGCGCGCCACGTGCAGTATGAAAACTACCTGATCGAAGAGGTCCTGCCGTTTATTCGCCTGAAGAATCTCGACCCTCACCTCATCGCGCTCGGCGCCAGCTTCGGCGGCTACCACGCGGTCAACATCGCGCTGAGGCATCCGGACCGCTTCACCGGATTCCTCACTATGAGCGGCGCGTTCGACCTCAGCAATTTTCTCGGCGGCTACTACGACCAGGATGTTTACTTCAACATGCCGCCCCACTATCTGCCGAACCTCAGCGATCCCTGGTTCTTCGACCGCTATCGCAATAACACCTACATCCTCGCGACCGGCTGGGACGACCATTGCCTCTGGCAGAATGAAAACCTCTCGCGCATCATGGGCGAGAGGGGCATTCCGCACCACCTCTACATCTGGGACGCGTATAACGCCCACGACTGGCCAACCTGGGCGCGCATGATGAACGAATATTTGTAGCGGGAAACAAAAATCAGTGCAGGATTGCAAGTTTTGCGCCCCTCTCCGTTCTATTGCATGCCAGTCCGTGTGCGAATGCCGGCTCGGAGCGCTGCCATAACGGGTCGCGCAACCAACGCTTCCGGGAACATTTCCCAACTTGCTGCGTCTATCCCAACAGCTTCCGTCGTAGTTAGCTACAGGAGGTCCCGCGTGCTGCAACGCCGGCTCGTTTGTGCTTCTCTGCTTTTCTCATCTGCCTTCCTCGTTGCCCAAACCACACCCAAACCCCATGAACAGGCTGCGGCGCCCCCGCCAGCCTCGCGCGAAAACAGCGAGCTGCCCGTCCGCCGCGTCGTTCTCTACAAGAATGGCGTCGGCTACTTCGAGCACGCGGGCCGCGTCACCGGCAATCAGGCCGTCACCATTGACTTCACCTCCTCGCAGCTCGACGACGCGCTCCAGTCCCTCACCGCGCTCGACCTCGGCGGAGGCCGCATCGCCGGCGTCGGCTACAACTCCACCACGCCGCTCGAACAACAACTCAAGAACATCCCGCTGGGGCTCGACGACCAGCCCTCGACCGAAGACCTCTATGGATCCCTGCGCGGCGCGCGCGTCGAAGTCAGCGGGGCCGGCGCGGCCACGGTTTCCGGTCGCGTCGTGAGCTACGAGAAGCGGTCCCAAAAGACGACCGCTGGCGACACCGTCGAGCGCGCTTTTCTCACCATAGTGAGCGATGCGGGCGCGGTTCGCACCTTCGAACTCTCCGGGACGACCAGCGTGCGCGTTCTCGATGGCGGCCTGCGCCGCGACCTCGACGAGTATCTCGCGCTGCTTGCCTCCACGCAGAGCCAGCAGGTGCGGCACCTCACGCTGCAGGCCCAGGGCACCGGCACGCGCGACATCCGCGTCAGCTACATCAGCGAAGTTCCGGTCTGGAAGAGCACCTACCGCATCGTCTTCCCCGACAGCGGCCCATCGAGCACCCCCGCGTCGGGATCAGAAACCGCGATTCTGCAGGGATGGGCGGTCGTCGACAACACTGTCGGCTCGGACTGGAACAACGTCCAGCTCTCGCTGGTCGCAGGAGCGCCGCAGAGCTTCATCGAGCCGCTTTCGCAGCCGATCTATACGCAGCGGCCTGAAGTGCCCGTGCCGGAAGCGGCGAACATTGCGCCCGTCACGCATGAGGGGGCGCTCGAGGCTCCTCCGCCACCGCCGCCGCCGGTCGCGTCTGCGACCGAGTCCGTCACGGTCAACGGCGCTGCGATGGCTTCGCCCCAGCAGGAAAAGCAGCGGCAATTTGACCGCGTCCAGCAATTCGCAAGATCGTCTCCCGGCGTCGGCCGCGGCGTCGGTTCCGGCTCCGGCGGAGGCTACGGCGGAGGTACGTACCACAACGCCGTCCAGGACGAAACCGCGAGCGCCAACTCTGCCAAATTCGACGACTTCTTCGAGTACACCCTCGCCCAGCCGGTCACCATCCACAAGAACGAGTCCGCCCTCGTCCCCGTTCTCCAGACCAACGTCCAGGCTGAGCGCGTCACTCTGTACAACGCATCGAATCCCGTGCCGCTGCGGGCGCTGTGGCTCACCAACTCCGGCAATTCGACGCTGGACCGCGGCAGCTTCTCCATCTTCGACCACGGCGAGTTTGCGGGCGAAGGTCTCACCGACACGATCCACGCGGGCGAAAAGCGCCTGCTCTCCTATGCGGTCGACCAGGCGGTGCACGTCAGCACCGAGGGGCGCGTCAACTCCTCGCACCTGCGCCACATCACCGTGCACGACGGCTACCTGATCGAGCGCAACGAAGAGCTGCGCGAAGTCACGTATGTCGTCCACAACGCCGCGACCGACGCGCGCACCGTCCTCGTCGAGCATCCGGTCCAGAATGGCTGGAAGCTCACCTCCGACGTCAAACCCGTCGAGACCACGGCCTCGCTCTACCGCTTCAGCGTCGCCACGCAGCCCGGAGAGACCGTCCGGCTGCACGTCGGCGAAGCGTACACCGGCGCATCGCGATGGCAGCTCACGAATCTCCCCGACGATCAGTTGCAGGTCATCCTCTCCGGTCAAGGCAACCGCGCCGCCGTCGAAAAGGCGCTGGCGCCCGTGCTCGCCGCGCGTGCCAAAGTGCACGACCTCGACACGCAGATCGACGCGAAGCAAAAGGACATCGACCGCCTCGCCGAGGACCAGAAGCGATTGCACGACAACCTGGCCGGGTTAAAGGACAGTCCGGAGGAACGCGCGCTGGCCCGCCGCTACGCAGGCGAGATGAACACCGACGAAGATCAGCTCCAGTCGCTGCGCAAAGACCAGGCTGACCTCGAACAGCAACGCAAGACCGCGCAGCAGGCCCTGGACGACGCGATTCGCCACCTGGACCTGGACGAAGACGTGTAGTCTGCGCAAAAACAGCAAGGGGCTCGGATCTCCGAGCCCCTTGCTCTACTCCCTATTCCCTACTGCCTATTCCCTGCTTCTACGGCGCTTCGATCAGCTCCATCTTGCCGTCGCGCTTACGGTGCAGAACGCACAGCGTCCCCTCCGGATTGCGGAAGACGAAAACCTCGCGGTCGCGAAACTCCGCCTCCTTCACCGCTTCTTCGATGGTCATGGGCCGCAGCGCCACCGAGTCCAGCGAGCGAACAATGTGTGGCTCTGCAATCGGCCGCGTGGCCGGGAAGGTATGCACCGTCACCGGCACCATTGTTTTCGACGGACGCTTGCCATTCGTCGTCGTACGCGCGCCGCCGTTCTCCGGCTCGGCCGTCTCAGACCGCGTACGGCTCGCCTTGCGCGCCCGCACCGGCAGCACTTCGTGTTGCAGCTTCTCATCCTTCGGCTGCCGCTTGATCGCGGTCTGGCGCTTGCGATAACGGATCGCCTGCGTCTCGGCCCGCTCCAGCGCCTCCCGCAGCGCCGTCTCCATATTGTTCGACTCGGCGAATCCGACAATCTTGCCCGCGCGCATCTTCACCGCAACATCGGCGGTCTTGCGATACTTCTCCGAAGTCAGCACAATGTGAACGCCGACCACCTTCGGCAGCAGCTTCGCAATGCGCCCGATCGCCTCGTCGCCCATCCGTCGCAGCGCGGGAGTAATGCTCAACTGCCTGCCTGTGTACTCAGCCTGCATGGGAAAGCTCCTGTCTCCGGGGAAATGCCGCGGCCGGCCTAGCCGCGGATGCGCCGCTGGTGCGTGCTGGGAATGCGTAAGTCTTCGCGGTATTTTGCCACGGTGCGCCGCGTTACGTCGATGCCCTGCTGCTGCAGCATGCTGGCAATTTGATCGTCGGTGAGCGGCTTGCGCGCGTCTTCGTCTTCAATCAGCTTCTTCACCTTGCGCTTGAGCAGCATCAGCGGAGTGCCCGCGCCCTCCGGCCCGTTCACGCCCTCGGAGAAGAAGAAGCGCAGCTCGTAGACGCCCTGCGGCGTGTGCACATATTTGCTCGAAACCGCGCGGCTGACCGTCGACGGGTGCACCCCGATCTCCTCCGCCACTTCCTTGATCATCATCGGCTTCAGCGCGTCGACGCCTTTTTCCAGAAAGTCCCCCTGGCGCCGCACGATGGCCTCGCAGGTCCGCAGAATCGTGTTCTTGCGCTGTTCGATGTTGCGCATCAACTGCAGCGCGGAGCGGTAGCGCTCCTTCACGTAATCCTTCACGTCCTTTTCCGCGCCATCCTGCGTCAGCAGCCGCCGATATCCCTGGTTCAGCCGCAGCGTGGGCAGGTCCTCTTCGTTCATGGCGACCACCCATTCGTCGCCGCGCTTCACAAAAGCCACATCCGGCTCGATCAGCCGCGCTTCGGTGCGGTTGTAGCGCTGGCCTGGCCGTGGATCGAGAGTGCGGATAAAGTCAATCGCCCGCTGCGTCTCTTCCACCGTCCTGCCCACCACCTTCGACAGCTCCCGCGGGTCGCGCTTCTGCAGAAGCAGCATATGCGTATCGATGATCGCTTTCGCCAGCTCAAAAATCTCCAGGCGGTTTCCTTCCTCATGCGCCGGCTCCGGCTTCGCGCCGTTGCCATTGGCCACAGGGTGCGGACTCAGGTGCGTAGGGTAGCCCGCGCCGCCTCCATTCAACGCCGCGTGTCCGTTATGCGGCTCCGGAGCGTGATGCGTAGTCGCGGCCGGATGCGCCCCCGCACCCGCGCTCCTGGCAGCGGCCGTTGACCCGTTGCCGCCCGCGGCATGGGCTGCAGCCTTCTCAGCGCCAGCCGTGCGGGCAAAGATCAGCTCGAATTCCTTCCTCTGCGCCTCTACCTGCACCAGCAGGCATTCCCGCAGGTCGCGCGTGCCCACACCGATCGGATCCAGCTGCCTCACCACGTCCAGCGCGGCGGTTAGATGACCCCGCGCGCGCTCCGCCATCGCCGGAGGCAGCTCCGCCACGCGCTCATAAGCATTTTTTTTGTCGCCCGCATCCGGCTCCATCTGCTGGCGCAGATAACCCGCCAGCAACTCATCATCGGTCGCGGTCATGTAGCCGTCTTCGTTCAGATTGCCAATGATGTACTCCGCCGCCTCGCGCACCGCCGGCGACAGGTTCAGAGCGCCCAGCTGCCAGAAGAGGTGATCGGTCAGCGTGGCCGGCGCGGAAAGAAAATTCTCAATCGACGGCTTTTCGATTTCCTCGTAATTGTTAGGCGAGCGGAAGCCCGGATCGAGATAATCCTGGAAGTACGATCCGAAGTCGATTTCGTCGAAGGGGTCCTTCTCTTTTTTCTCCCCTTCCGTCACCGGCTGGGTCTCGACCGGCCGATCGCGATCCTCTTCCGCGCGAGCCACGTCGTCCAGCAGCGGAACGTTCTCTTCCAGCTCCTCGAGAACCGGATTCTCCGCGATCTCCGCCTGGATCATCTCCTTCAACTCCAGCTTGTTCAGCGCCAATACGCTGACCATCTGCATCAGTCCCGGCGTCAAAATCTGCCGCTGCGCGACCTTGAGACTGAGTTTTGGCTGAAGAAAAACCATTGATCCTCTGCTAAGAATGCGTTTACAAACTGCCCATCGCCCCGAGTTTACATCCGCTAGCCTGGCACCGGATAGCAATTCCGTTGCCGTTATCGTATCTTCATGGTTCCAAAGGTAATTGCCGGTTCGTGTGGTTACCCCAGGCTGAAGCTCTCACCCAGGTAGACGCGCCTGACCTCCGGATCGTTGCCCAGTTGCTCCGGCGTCCCGTGCCGAAAGATCCGCCCCTCATTAATGATGTAGGCGCGATCGGTGACCGAAAGCGTCTCGCGTACATTATGGTCCGTAATCAGGACCCCGATGCCGCTGGCCTTGAGGTCGAAAATGATTTCCTGCAGGTCCAGGACCGCAATGGGATCGATTCCCGAAAAGGGCTCGTCCAGCAGGATGAATACCGGCTGTATGCACAGGCATCGCGCTATCTCCACCCTCCGACGCTCCCCGCCCGACAGCGCATACCCCCGCGTTTTCCGGATATGCCCAAGATTCAGCTGCTCGATCAGCTTCTCCGCCCGCGCCCGCCGCATCTCCGGCGCGATCGGTTGCACCTCCAGAACCGAGAGAATATTCTCCTCCACGGTCAGCTTACGGAAGACCGATGGCTCCTGCGGCAGGTAACTGATCCCGTATTGACGCGCCCGCAAATACATGGGCACGTTCGTAATCGGCTCGTCATCCAGCAGGACGCGCCCGCCATCAGGCTGCACCAGGCCCACGATCATGTAGAAAACGGTCGTTTTGCCCGCGCCGTTGGGACCCAGCAGGCCGACCACTTCGCCCTCCGTCACCTGCACGCTTACGCCATGAACCACCTGGCGCCCTTTGTAGGACTTGTTGATCTCGTCGGTGGACAGCTTCCGCATGAATCTCTGACTAGCTTATAGGTGGGGCGCGGCTCCTTGCAAAAAACCCGCGCAGATTCTCATTTCTTCGCGCGCGTATCCGTCAGCGCGCTCGATTTTCCCCCACTCACCTCGACGCTGTCGTCCTGGCTATTAAAAATTAATGCAGCCCCGGTCGTTGTTCCGTGCACGCGATCCCACATCTGCGGCAGCACCGAGTCGCTCCCCGTGAGCATGTATTTCCCGTCGTCGGCCGTGTAGACCAGCTTCTCGCCGCTCCCTTTGCGCCCGGGCTGCGTGAAGACGACGTGTCCCGTCGCCACCATGTGATCCAGTTGCGAATTTTGTTTTGACACCCCCGGCGCAGCGACGGGGTTGTTGCCCGCATTGCCTGCCGGCTTCGGCGGATTCAGCCCGGATTTCGCCGCGGGCGTCGCGGGCTTCAGGAACAGCAGAGCATCGTCGGCGCGAACCACTTCGTCACTCTGCTCCGCCACCACCGTCCCGTGAAAATCTCCCTGCCGCGTCTTGTCCGAATACACCAGCGTCTGGCTGTGTACCCGCACCACACCTTGCTGGCGCTTCGCCCCCATCGCTGAGGTGAAGTTCGCGTTCACTACCGGCGCGGCTCCCGTATCTTCGCCCCAGGCCTTCAGCAGATTCTGGTTCCGGTCGATGGCAATCACCGGCGCAAGCAGCGAATTGGGGTCCTGCCACATACGCGCCGGAGCATGGGCCGATCCGTAGAAGAAATCCTGGTTCGTCGCGTGGTCCATCGTGGCGCGGTCCGCGATCACGTGCACCGGACCGCTGCCTCCCATCCCCGGCGCCGCGCTCTGGCTGGCAGCCCCAGGCTTCTGCGGCTGCGTGTAAGTCGCCTTCACGTTGCCGCTGGCCGCCGCGTTCTGTGTGTCGCGGTGATAATCGATCTGCTCCGCCGCCACCTGCATCGATGTGCCGTCGGTGATCCGCGGACTCCCGGTCAGGTGCAGCACCTGGTCCGATGCGTGATACTCGGCATGCTGCGCCCAGCCGGTCAGCGTCGAAGGCTGCGTCGTCGCGTTCGGTTTCTTCGCAGGCAGTTCCGTCAGCACCACATTGCCATCCTGAATGGCCGTCTCCAGCGTGGTCTCCATCCTCGGACCCTGGTTCTTGCCGTCCGTCTTCCCGCCCTGCTTCCCAGCCTTCTTCCCAGCTTTGTCCGCCGCCGATACCGGATCGCCGGAAGCCTGACTCTGATCGCCGCGCACCGGCGCCGGCTCCTGCATAAAGCGTGCGTGCAGCACGTCCCCGCGCGTCGTGTTGTGCGAGCCGTCTGTCGCCGACTGCACGATCTGCGTGTTGCCGGTGCCATCCAGCTGCCGGAGCTCGTTGCCCTCGCCCAGCGCCGCCACCAGCTCGTCGCCGCTGATCCGCGTGGTCTGCTCCGGCCCCTTCCACGGCATCTGCCGCGAGGTCACCACCGGATTGCCCACCGCAATCGCCTTCCTCGCCTCCACCGATCCGCCTGCCGCCGCCGGTGCAAACTCCACGTCCAGCTTCTCCGCGTGCATCTGCTTCTCGGCGCGCCCGCGCGAGTCCTTCGCCAGGCCTGTCACCTGTTCGTCATAGCTCACGTTCTGGCGAAACTCGCCGTGGCGCAGCGACGTTTTTGCGTGGCCGCCGGCATCCACCGTCACAAACAGGAGTGTCCCATCCGTTGCCGAGCCCTGCATCGTCGCATTCTCCCGGCTCGATGCGAACTGCACCCCTCCCCCCAGATCGGCCTGCGTGGGCTGGCTCTTCGCGTCCAGCAGAATCCGCGCCGTCTCCGCATGCATCGTCGCGCCGGTGTCGGTCTTCATCCGCACCTGGCCCTTCGCGTCGATCTTCTCCGCCGTTCCGTCTTTGCGGAAATACACGATGGCCTGATCGGAGCTCCCTTCCTCCGCCTCATAATTCACAGTCGCGTTCACCAGCAGCGCCTGATCCGAGGCGCGCAGCAGCGTCGCATGCGCCGCCTCCACCACCGCCGCTTTGCCGTTGCTGCTGGTGGTGATGTGCACCTGGCTGTTCAGCACCACCACGCCGGTCCTCGAGTTGTAATCCGCGCCCACCGACGAGCCCGCGCCGCGCGGCAGCTGAAACTCCACTGCCTGCGTCGTCGATGCTTCGCCTGTCTTCTGCAGAAACGTCAGTCCCCGCGTCCGCACGCGAATGATATTGCTGTCCGCATCGCTGCCCGGCGCCGGCGTCTGCGCCTGCGCCTTCGCACCCGTCCCCTGCAACTCGATTTCGACGTCGCCCTGGCTCACAATCACGCCGTTGCCCTGGTCGTAATCGAAATCGCTGCCGAAAATGCGATCCGACCGGTTCGACCCCGGCGGCCCGTACAGCGTAATGTCCACGTCGTGCAGCAGCACATGCCCCGATCTCATCTGCACCTGCTTCGCCGCCTTCAGCGTGAACAGCGTGTGTCCCTGGGTCGATTGCGAAAACGTGATGGTGTTCGCGGTCTGCTGGATATTCATCCCCAGCCGCCCCGGCAGGTCCTTTTCAATGTGCCGGAAGCGGCTGCGTCCGTAGATGACGAACCCGGCGACCACCGCCAGCAGCAGGGCCGCGGCTCCGACAATCCACCGGCGCAAGCCCCGAATCGTTACGCGCATACCTGCCCTATCTTCTCACTCCGCGGGTGCCCCATTCTGGCGTTCGCTACCCGCTCCATCGGATAGACGAAATCGACGACGGGTTTGTTTTTTGCCCGACCCAAGCATCTTCAGATTAGAAGGCAAAAAAGCGGCGATGGAGTGTTGGGCTCCATCGCCAAAGTTGGAGGAAAATCGGTTCCTATTCCCTATTCCCTATTCCCTGTTCCCTGTTCCCTGCCTTATTCGCTCCTCAACGTCTCCGACGGATCGATCCTCGCGATCCGCAGTGTGGGCAGCACACTGGCCGCCGCCGCAATCGCCACCAGCAGCAGCGGCACACTCACCAGCGTCACCGGATCGTACGTGCTGACGCCGTAGATCGCGCTCTTCATCACGCGCAGCACAAAGAACGAGGAGACGAGTCCCGCCACCACGCCCGCAACCGCCGCCGCCACTCCCGAAGCCGCAATCTGCCGCATCGCCTGGCCCAGCGTCGATCCCAGAGCGATGCGGATCCCGATCTCCCGCGTCCGCTGCACTACCAGGTTCGACACCAGCGCGTAAATCCCCACCGCCGACAGCAGCAGCGCCAGCCCGGCCAGCGTGCCCAGCAGTGTTACCTCGATCCTCTGCATTTGTAACTGCCGATCGAGCAAATCCTGCATCGAGTAAAAGCCCGAGAACGGCAGTCCCGGATCGACCGCCGAGAGCGCCCGCTGCATTCGCCCCGTCAGATCGCCCACCGGGCCGCGCGTGCGCACGATCCATGACGGCTGAGCCCACATATGCACCATCGCCAGAAGCCTCGCGGACGTTTGCGTGTAAGGCACGTAATAGATCGGATCGACGCCGATCGGCGCGTCCCGCTGCACGTTCGACTGGTCGAGCACGTCCGGCACCACACCCACAATCGTGTAGGTCATCTTCCCGCTGGTGAAGTGCCGGCCCAGCGGACGCGGGTCATCGAAGAAATGTTTGCCGAAGGCCGTGTTCACCACCGCCACCGGCTGCGATGTCTGCGTGTCGCCATCGGAAAACGCCCGCCCAGCAAGCAAAGGAATCCTCAGCGCCGTGAAATAATCCGGCGTCGTGTAGCTGAAGCTGCTGGCGTCCTCCTTGCCCGCGAACTTCCCGTCGGGGACCTGGACATCGTCGTTGATGAACGTCTCATAGGGCGCGCTCAGCGAAACCGCGGCGCTCTCGACGCCAGGAATCTGCTGCATCGCCGCAACGCTCTTTGCGAGCAGCGCCTGAAACGCCGCGCCATCGTGGTAGCGCGCGTCGTCGAGCGACGCCTTCGCCGCCACCACATTGCGCGGATCGAATCCCGGCGGCAAAGACTCCAGATACGTCAGCGTCCGCACCAGCAATCCCGCGCCGGCCAGCAGCACCACCGTCAACACAATCTCCGCACCAATCAGCCACTGCCGCACCCGTCCCGACCCGCCCGCCACGGATCGCGTCCCCGACGCAATCGAGCTGCGCAGGTCCACGCGCCGCGCCTCCAGCGCCGGCAGTGCGCCGAACAGCAAGCTCGTCACCACCGAAACTCCCAGCGCAAACGCCAGCACGTGCCCATTCAGCCTGAACCCGCCGATGGGAATCATCCCGTCAGGCAGCAGCCGCTGCATCGCCGCGAACAGCGCCAGCGCCAGTCCAACGCCCGCGGCGCCGCCGGCCAGCGCCAGCACCAGATTCTCAACCCACAGCTGCCGCAGAATCCTCCCGCGTGTTGCCCCCAGCGCCAGCCGTGTCGCGATCTCCGGCGTGCGCCGATGAATCCTCGCCAGCATCAGCCCCGCAAGGTTCGCGCACGCGATCAGCAGGATGAACCCCACCGCCAGCATCAGAGCCTGCGTCTGTTCGCGCATCGCGCTGCCCGCGTAGAAGTTCAGCGGACTTGGGAAATACCACACCCGCTGCTTCGCGAGATTCGTATTATTCGCCGGCGGTAGTTGCGCCAGCTGCGCGCGCACCTGGTCCCAGCTCCCGCCCGGCTTCAGCCGCATCAGGATCAGGCAGTTCGTCCCCATGCACACGCCGTTCGGATCGTCCGGCATCAGCGGCGTCCATACGTCGGCCGGGTTCGGCATCTGCGCGCCCTGCGGCAGCACCCCCACCACCGTATACGGCGCGCCACGCAACAGGATCGACTTGCCCAGGATGCCTGGGTCCTGGCGAAACGTCGTCCGCCACAGCCCATAACTCAGAACAGCCGCGTTGCCCGCGCCCGGCCGATCCTCCTCCTCGGTGAATCCGCGTCCCAGCGCGGGCTCGATGCCCAGCACTTCGAAATAATGCGCGGAGACGGTCGCGTTGTGAACATAGCGGACGGCCCCGCCCTCGGCCGCGCCCGCTTCCAGATTCACCCCCTCCGTGCCGCCGAATGGCTGTCCGCCGGCAGCCGCTGTGACCGCGGGGACGCCCTGCAGCACCGCGCGCCACGTCGCTCGGTTCGACGAGTCATCGTTGTCGAAATTTGCGGGGTTGTTCTTCGACTCGCGATGCGTTTCCAGCGCCGCCATCCGCTCCGGCTGCGGATACGGCAGCGTGCGCAGCAAAAATCCATCCAGCAGGCTGAAGACCGCGGTGTTCACGCCAATCGCCAGCGCCAGCGTCACCACCACCGCCGCCGCGAATCCCGGACTCCGTCGCAACTGCCGCAACGCAAAGCGAAGATCTTCGATCATGGCGACTCCTTAAGAAGTGGCCCGTATCCCGGTTCCCGCCGTCTTGTCTATTCCCTATTGCCTACTGCCTACTCCCTGCTTTTACTCGTTCCTCAGCGCCTCCATCGGATCGACCGCCGTGGCTCGTTGTGCCGGCAAGGCCGACGCCAGCGCCACCATCACCGCAGTCAGCAACAGCGCCGCGCCCAGCGTCACCGGATCCCACGCGCTCACCCCATACAGTTGGCTGGTGAATAGCCGCGCCAGCGCCACTGTTGCCGGCAGCGCCGCGACCGCCGCCACCACAGCGATCCACGCCATCTCCCGCACCACCAGCCCCACCAGCGTGCGCCGTGGCGCGCCCAGCGCCAGCCGTACCCCGATCTCCCGCGTACGGCTCTGCGTCGAATACGCCAGCACGCCATACAGCCCCACCGCCGCCAGAATCGCAGCCAGCACCGCGAATCCCGCAGCCAGAAGCGCCAGCGCCCGCTCGTTCGATGCGCTCACGTCCACCTCGGCCTCCATCGTCCGCAGTTGATCCACCACCAGCGTGGGATCCTGGCCATGCATCGTCTGCTGAATCGCAGTCTCCGCCATCTCCGGATCATGCCGGGTCCGCAAATAAATCTGCACCCCGATGGGATGGCTCTCCTGGAAATAAGGCCGGTAAATCGTCGGCACAATATCCGACCGCAGAGTCTGATGCTTCACGTCGCCCACCACGCCGACGATGGTGGTGTCCGGCTTGTCTTCGTCGCCGATCATCCGCCCCAGCGCATTCGGCGCCGAACCGTAAAACCGCTTCGCGAACGCCAGATTGACGACCGCCACTAATGGAGCGCCTTTCTTGTCGGCCACCGAAAAGTCGCGCCCCACCAGCAGCGGCTGCTGCAGCGTAGCGAAATATCCCGGCGTAATCCACGGCGACTCGAAATCGTTGTTTTCGTTCTCCGAAAACTTGTGCCCCTCCACCATGTACCCGTCATTGGTCGAGTCCCCGTCGAGTTCCGGATCGGTGGTCCCCGCCACGTTCTCGACACCCGGAATCCGCCCCAGCCTCTCGAGCGCCGTCGTCACAATCTGCGGCGTCCGATCCTCCCCGTACCCGGAAATCGTTGGGTCCAGGCTGAAGGTCGCTACATGCCGCGTATCCCAACCCACCGGCTGATCCCGCAGGTTCTGGAGCGTGCGCACAAACAGCCCAGCCCCGCCCAGCAGCAGAACGCTCAGCGCGATCTGCACACCTACCGCCGCCTTGCGGAAACGCTGCGAGCTCTTCGACGCCGTGCCCGTACTCTGTCGCAGCGCGCCCGCTAAATCGGGCCGCAGGAAATGCAGCGCCGGCGCAATCGAAAACAACAGACTCACCAGCAGCGACAACGCCAGCGTAAACAGAAGCACCCGCACGTCCACCGCCGACGAATACGGCTCGCTGCCCGGATTGGCAGCCGTCAGCAGCCGTACCAGCGTCAACGCCAGCACCGGCGACAACGCCAGCCCGCCCGCCGCGCCCGCCACCCCCAGCAGCCCGCCCTCGATCAGCAGTTGCCGCACGATGCGGCTGCTTCTGGCGCCCAGCGCGTAGCGCATCGACATCTCCCGCACCCGCGCCGCCGACCGCAGCAGCAGCAGCGTCGCCACATTCAGCGTGCACATCGCGATCAGCAGGCCCGCCATGCTCAGCAGGATGATCAGCGGAGTCGTCAGATCCATCCGCGAAGGCGAGAAGCCCATTGAGTCGTCCTTCACCAGCAGCGTGGATTTATCCACAAATCTCTCGCGAAACTTTGGCGACGCCGACTTGTACAGCGTCAGTTCCTGCGCCCGCAGCGAGCGCCACAGCGGCCCCAGGCTCGCCTCCGCCTGCGCCGCCGTCACCCCCGGCTTCAGCCGCGCCACCAGCGTCAGCCACAATGCCTGCCGATTGTCGAACCTGTGGGTCGGCGCTGCCCATGGGATCGCAATATCGATCATCGTCACCGGCACAAAAACCACAGGACGATACCCGCCAATCGCTGTCCTGAAATTCTCCGGAGCCACTCCCACGATCGTGAACGGATGGCCATTGATGTGAACCGCCTGCCCAATCACCTCGCGCGATGCCCCGAAGCGCGTCCGCCAGTAGTCATAGCTCAGCACTACCACCGGGTTCGCGTTCTTCGCCGTCTCGTCCCCGGAGTTGAACAGCCGCCCCGCAACCGGCCGCAGCCCCAGCACCTGAAAATAATTGCCGCTCACAATCTCTGCCCGCTCGTCCTCGGCCTGGTTGTGCCAGGAAATGCCGAGGCTCGTGCGCACCGTGGCCAGCATGCCGCTGAAGGCCCGATTCTGGTCGCGCAGGTCTTTGTACATCGGATACGAGTAGTAATTCCCAATGTCCCCGCCGAAGCTGCTCATCGAGCCCGAGAAACTCCCGTGCCATTCAAACCGCACCAGCTCCTGCGGCTTCTCCACCGGCAGCATGCGCAGCAGCACCTGATCGAACATCGTAAAGATCGCCGTGGTCGCGCCGATCCCCAGCGCCAGTGTCACAATGGCCGTCACCGCAAATCCTAGCGACTTTCTCAGTTGCCGCCACGCATATTTCAAGTCAGCAAACATTCGTGCCCCCAAATCCCGATCGTCTTTCCCTGACCCGCATTTCTGAACGCTGAACGCCGGACGCTGAACGCTGCCTTTTCACTGAACCTGCCGCCACGCAAATTTCCAATCAGCAAACATACTTTCTCCTGAATGCCGTAATTGGGACGTGGGCAGAGGAAACCGCACGGATCCTCACCGCAGTTGCCGGTCCAAAGTTATTTTCCTGAAAGGAGTGGAGTTAACCGGGTTTGCTCGACAGAGCCCTGTCCGCAATCGCAATGGATTGTTCAGAAATGGACAGAAGGGAAACACGAACCCAAACCAGCCGACGCCGGTTTCCTGTTCCCTATTCCCTATTGCCTGCTTTTCACTTCCTGCCCTTCCGCAGGTCGTCCATCAGGATGATTGCCTCGGCAATCTCGCGCAGCGGCTTGCGCTTCTGCCGGCTCTGCTTCTGCAGCATCAGATACGCGGCTTCCTCGTCGATGTTCAGCTCGCGCTGCAGCAGACCCTTGGCGCGCTCCATCACCTTGCGCGTCTCCAGTTGATCGGCCAGCTGCGACTTCTCATACTCCATACGCGCCAACTCTACCTCGGCGCCCACCAGGTAGCCGATCATCGTGATCAGCTTGATCTCCCGCCTGGAATGATGGTGCGGCTCGCGGTGCTGCATGTTGATGGCGCCCACCAGTTTGCCGCGGCACAGGATCGGAACCGCCAGAAACGCCTCGAAGCGATCCTCGGGAAGGCTGGGAAACCGCGCGAATCGCGGATCGGCCCAGGCTTTCGCGGGCAGCGCCACCGTCTGCTTGTGTTCAGCGACCCAGCCCGTCACGCCCTGACCCATATCGATCTGCATGCGGTCCACGACGTCGTCGTGCGGATTCTTCGAGGCGCGCATCACCAGCTTGTCTTTCTCCAGCGCATAAATGAAACACGAGTCGCAGCGCACCGCAGCCGTCACCATATCGATCACCCGCTGCAGCACCTCGTGGAAGGGATCGGCGGCCGCCATCCGGCTGCCGATATCGTGCAGCAGGTCGATATCGCTCGTATCTTCGTGCGTGCGCACCAGTTCGTCCAAGCCCTTTTCTCTCCCTGAAAGACACTGCCGCGCGTCGACAACTGTTTTTGGACTTCTTTATCGCGCTTTGTACTGACAACCCTATCCTGGCACAAGATCGTGCCCGGCGCGCCTTTGTTTGAGCCTCGCGGCCCTTGCCGGGACAAAGCGGCAACCCGCAGGGACCAGCCCGTCGGCAGCAGTCCCGCCTCCGGCCGCAACCGTCAGCTCTTCTTCGGGTGGACCTTTTGCCACAGCCGCGACACCATATTGCCCGTCGCAGGCTTTGCCGCCGAAGGCTTGGCTGCGGAAGGTTTGGCCGCCGGCGCCAGCGCCGCCCCGCTCGCCGGCGCCTGCGGCCCGTTTTGCCCTGCTGCGCCCGGTCCCGGCTCCCCGGTCGCCGGTTTGGCCTCGGGCGCGCTTTTCCCATCGCCGTTCTTCTCTGGGCTCCCCGCCCCCGGCGCCGGAATCTCCAGCGACGGCGCGCTGGTCCCCGGCTTCGCGCCTGCCCCACCTGCACCTGGCCCCGCCTTGCCATCCCCCGGCACCGGCGGCTGATCCGGCGTCAGATACTGCACGATCACCGAGATTCTCCGGTTCGACGGATCCAGCGGATTCGTAGGCACCTTCAGCTTCTGATCCGCGTACCCGCGCACCTGCGACACCTGATTCGACCGCAGCCCCGCATCCTGCATCACCCGCCGCGCCGCGTTGGCCCGGTCCGAGGAAAGCTCCCAGTTCCCGTACCCATCCTTCGTCGCATACGGCGCCGCGTCCGTGTGCCCCTCGATCGACACACGATTCGGCAGCGCTCCCAGCTGCCCCGACAGCATCTCCAGCAGCTCGCGCCCGTTCTTGTTCAGGGTCGCGCTGCCCGAGTTGAAGAACGTTCCATCCTTCGTTTCCAGCAGCTCGATCCGCAGCCCCTCCGGCGTAATCGTCACCTGAATCTGGTTCTGCAGCGCCTTCAGATCGTTCATCTGCCGGATCGCCTGTTCGATCTTCTTCTTCAGGTCGGGAATATTCTTCGCGTCCAGCGCCAGGCTGTCGCTCGATCCCGACTGATCCGTCCCCGTCATCGTCGACTTCCCGCTGGGGTCGTTGAAATACCCCGCCACCGCCTGCCGCACCTTCTCGCTGGTGTTCATCAGCCACAGCACGATGAACAGCGACATCATCGCCGTCACGAAATCGGCATACGCCACCTTCCACGCGCCACCATGATGGCCCCCGTGCCCGGTCTTCTTCTTAATGATGATGACCTGTTTGCCTGCCGCCACGCTGTCCCCTTATGCGACTACGTCCTTCGCCGCCGCGGCAGCGGGGTTATTGCGGCACGCCTCTTCCACTTCCGCAAACGAAGGCCGCACGTGCGAGGGAATCGCCCTCCGTCCCATCTCAATGGCCACCACCGGCGGCTGTCCGCGGATAAACGCCAGCATCAGCACCCGCAGTACATACAGAAACGCATGCTCCTCCGCCGTCGACTTCGCCATGTTCTGGGCCACCGGACCTACCAGCCCGTAGCACAGCAGAATCCCCAGAAACGTCCCCACCAGCGCCGCCGCCACCTTGTGCCCAATCTCTTCCGCCGGCCCCCCCCAGCGCCCCCATCGTGATCACCACCCCCAGCACCGCCGCCACAATCCCCAGCCCAGGCAGCGAATCCGCCATCGTCGCCAGCGCCGTTACCGGTTCTTCCTCCCCGTGGTGCTGCACCTCCATGTCCAGATCCATCATCTGGTCCATATCGAACGCGTCCACCCCGCCCGTGATCACCATCCGCATCGTGTCGCACACGAAATCCTTCAGATGATGGTTTTTGATGAACTCCGGATACGGCTGAAAGACCGGGCTCTCTTCCGGCTTCTCCACGTCCCCCTCAATCGTCAGCATTCCCCCCCGCCGAGCCTTCTGCAGCAGGTCGTACATCATCTTCAGCGTCGTCAGATACCGCGCCTTGCCAAACTTCGACGACCCGAAAACCCCCGCCGCTCCCCCCAGAATTTTCTTCAGCGTGCGCACCGGATTCGCGATCAGCAGCGTGCCCCCGCCCGCTCCGCCGATAATCAGCAGCTCCGCCGGCTGCACCAGCACCCCAAGGTGCCCGTGCTCCATCAGATATCCCGCCACCACCGCGCCAAACACCACCACAATGCCGATGATTGCAAACATGCCTGCCTGAGGAACCTCCTGCCCCCGAATACTCCTGCGCGCATGCCCCGCGCAGCCGTCAAGGCGCCGCCCTCCTCGGGTTTCTATCCTCCTCATCGGCGGAATTCTCCCCGCCTGCAGCGATGCGGCCATGTTGAAAACCGCCTGTACCCATCAGGCCCGCTCGTCGCGCCTTCCATGTCCCCAAACGAACATCCCTTCCGTTTCCGGACAACGCACCGCCCGCTCCCCCCACCGCCCCCCATGAAACAACAACCACTTCCCCCTCTCCGTATCTGGAACCAAACGTGCTCCTTTCTTCTTAACCCTGCCTCGAGGAGGAGCCCATCCTTGCTGCGTGACCTGAAAATCGCCGTCCGCCACCTCTCCAAATCCCCCGGCTTCTCCCTCACCGCCGTCCTCATGCTGGCCCTCGGCATTGGCGCCACCACCGCCATCTTCTCCATCGTTGAAGGCGTCCTCCTGCGCCCTCTGCCCTTCCCCCATCCAGACCAGCTCGTCGTCCTCGCCGACACCATTCAGGGAGCGCAGGTGGGCGGCAATGACGAGGCCGGCGTCACCGGACCCGACATCGTCAACTACACCCGCGACACCCACACCTTCGCCGCGCTCGGCGGCTACACCTTTGCCGCCTACGAGCTCTCCGGCATCGGCGACCCGGCCCAGATCAACGCCGCCCGCATGACTCCCGGCGTCTTTGCCGCCCTCGCCGTCGAGCCGCTCCTCGGCCGCGTCTTTACCCCGCAGGAAAATGACGACCACCAGCAGGTCGCGGTGCTGAGCTATTCCACCTGGCAGAGCCGCTTCCACGGCGACGCAGGCATCCTCGGCCAAAAAATTCTCCTCGATCGCAAGCCCTACCTCGTCATCGGCGTCATGCCGCGCAACTTCGAATTTCCCCTCGTGCCTGGCCACCTCAATCGCAGCGAGCTGTGGATCCCCATGAGCCTCCGCCCTGAAGAGCTGAACGGCGGCGCCCAGGCCAGCTGGAGCTACGGCATGGTCGGACGCCTCAAACCTGGCGTCGCCCCCGCCCAGGCCCGCGAAGACGCCGATCGCGTCGCCAAAGAAACGATGCGCAACTATCCGGCCTTCATGGCCAGCCTGCACATCGCCCCCATCGTCCGCAACCTGCATGAGGACACCATCGCCCAGGCGCGCCCCCTCGTCCGCACCCTCTTCCTCGCCGTCGCCGTGGTTCTGCTCATCGCCTGCGCCAATCTCGCCGGGCTCCTGCTGGTCCGCGCCATCCGCCGACGCCGCGAAATCGCCGTCCGCCTCGCCCTCGGCGCCAGCAGCGCTACTCTGCTCCGCCAGGCGCTTCTTGAGAGCCTCGTCCTCAGCGTGTCCGGGGGCATCATCGGCCTCACCCTTGCTGCCATCGCGCTCAAAGTCGGATCCAGCCTCCTCCCCGAGACCCTCCCCCTCATCGGCAACATCGGCCTCGACTGGCCCGTCGCCGCCTTCGCGCTCTCCCTCGCCATCGTCACCGGCGTCGTCTGCGGCGTCGCCCCGGCCTTCGCCGCCATCCGCACCAGCGTCAACGACACGCTGAAGGAAGGCGGCCGCACCGGCACCTCCGGCGCAGGCCACGCGCGCCTTCGCTCCGGCCTCGTCATCGCGGAAATCGCCGTGGCCATCGTCCTGCTCGCCGCCTCCGGCCTGCTCCTGCGCAGCTTTGAAAAAATGCGCGAAGCCGACCTCGGCTATCGCCCCGACCACACCGTCGTGGCCTCCTACGGCCTGCCGCGCAAGCAGTACAGCACCCAGCCCACCGTCGATCAGTTCAACCAGGAACTGCTGCGCCGTCTCCAGGCCCTCCCCGGCGTCACCAGCGCCGGCGTCACTACGTTCCTCCCCGCCAACGGCACCCAGGGCAACAGCGCTTTTGTCGCCGAAGGCTACGCCCCCGCCAAACCCGGCGAAATCGACCTCGCCACCACCGTCGAAGTGCAGGGCGACCTCTTCCGTGCCATGGGCGTTCCCCTCCTCCGCGGCCGCCTCTTCACCGAAGCGGATAACAACCCGAAGGCCCAACTGGCCGTCATTGTCAACCACGAGCTGGCGCGCCAGTCCTGGCCGGGGGAGAACCCCATCGGCAAACGCCTGCGCGTCGGAACCCAGGAAATGCAGACCCCCTGGGCTACCGTCGTTGGCGAAGTGGCCAGCATCAAGGAAGGTTCGCCCGACGCCGACCCGCGCCAGCAGTTCTACATGCCCATCGATCAGGCCGAAGCCTCCTTTGGCTCCCTCGGCAATCCCGCCACCGACCTCAACGGCAACGGCGGCTACATCGTCCTCCGCACCAGCCTGCCGCCCGAGCTGATGGAAAACCAGCTCCTCTCTGCCGTGCGCTCGCTCGATCCACAATTGCCACTCACACATTTACAAACCATGGAGCACGCCATGAGCGACTCCGAAGCCCCGCGCCGCTTCAACACCGTGCTCATCTCCTCCTTCGCCGCGGCCGCGCTGCTGCTCGCCATTCTCGGCATCTATAGCGTTATCGCCTTCACTGTGGCCATGCGTCTGCATGAAATGGCCATCCGCATGGCACTCGGATCGCAGCGCTCCGGCATCGTCGGCCTCATCCTCGTCTCCGGCCTCAAACTCGCTGTCGCAGGATCCGTCATCGGTCTGGTCGGCGCCTACTTCGCTTCGCGCCTGCTCAAGTCGTTCGTCTTCGGCGTCAGCACCCTCGATCCTCTGGTCCTCACCGCCGCCGCGTTCATGGTCCTCGTGCTCGCCATGGCCGCGTCCCTGCTGCCCGCCCGCCGCGCTGCCGCCATCAACCCCATGAAGGCCCTGCGCTCGGAATAACGAGAATCCCCGTGCCCCCGGCGCTCGCGCCCGACGTACAATCATTCCCTGCTCTGCTTACAGATTTTTCCTCGCCGCAGCCGAGGTTCGTTCCTATGGAAGCGCAAACCGTCCATCTCTTCATCTTCAACGGCCTCGCAGACTGGGAGCCTGCCGTTGCCATCGCCGGCATCAACAACCCCCGCTATCAGCGCGAGCCCGGCCGCTTCCGCGTCGCCACCGCCGCCGCCACCGCCGAGCCCGTCACCACCATGGGCGGCGTGCGCATTCTGCCTGACATAACCCTTGCCGATCTCACCCCAACCGCCAGCGCCATGCTCATCCTTCCCGGCGGAGACAGCTGGGAGCGCGGCGAGAATCGCGAAGCCATTGCCAAAGCCGCCGAGTTCCTCGCCATCGGCATCCCCGTCGCCGCTATCTGCGCCGCCACCCAGGCCCTCGCCCGCGCCGGCTTCCTCGATAATCGCCTCCACACCAGCAACGCCCACGAGTACCTCAAAGCCACCGCATACCGCGGCAGCTCCCTCTATCGCAATATCCCCGCCATCGCCGACGGCAATCTGATCACCGCATCCGGCACCGCTCCCATCGACTTCGCCTACCAGATCTTCGGCACTTTGCAGATCTACACCGACGAGGCCCTCAACGCCTGGTATGCGCTCTTCAAACACGGCAACGCCTCGAAGGCCTCCGCACTCGCCTCCCAGGGCCAGCCCGTCTGAACTGCGCTCGCCTTCTGTCGACCGCGCCGCCACCTTCGCTAAACTTCTCTCCATGGCGCTGAAATTCACCACCTCTTACCTCGAAGACGCGCTCACCCTCTTCGCGTATTACAAAAAGCTCGCCGAGCGCGCCATGGATCAGGTCACCGACGAGCAGCTGTTCGCGACCCTGGACGGCGAAGCCAATTCCATCGCGATCATTGTGAAGCACATGGCAGGCAACATGCGCTCCCGCTGGACCGGCTTCCTCACCACCGACGGCGAAAAGCCCACCCGCAATCGCGACAGTGAATTTGAGGAGCCGCCCGCCATGCGAGCCGATCTCCTCGCGATATGGGAAGAAGGCTGGGCCTGCTTCTTCTCAGCACTCCAGCCCCTCACCGATGCCGACCTCACCCGCACCGTCACCATCCGCGGCGAAGCCCACTCCGTGATGCAGGCCATCAACCGACAGCTCGCGCATTATCCGCACCACATCGGCCAGATCGTCCTGCTCGCGAAGCATTTTTGCTGCGACCGCTGGCAAACCCTCAGCGTCCCCCGCAAAGGCTCTGCGGAATTCAATCGCCGAGTCGCCGCCGGCGAAGCCAGCCAGCGATAGATTATCGCCGAGCCGCTCTTTCGCTGACCGCGTCTCAGCTGACCGCTGACCGCTTCTTAGCTGACCGCTTCTTAGCCAACTGCTTTTCAGCTGTTAGATAATCTCCCCCATGCAGATGCTGCTCCGCGACCTCCGCTTCGGCCTGCGCATGCTCCGCCGCAATCCCGGCTTCACCGCCGTCGCCGTCCTCACCCTCGCGCTTGCCATCGGAGCCAACATCGCCATCTTCTCCGTCACCAGCGCGCTCCTGCTGCGTCCCTTCCCCTACCATCAGCCGGACCAGCTCATCAGCATCCGTTACAACGACGACCAGCGCCCCCTCACCATCCTCCGCTACGAGCTCATCCGCGACCACGCCGGCACCTTCGAGACCGCCGCGTGGGCCAGCGACAATTTCAACCTCACTGGCGCCGGCGAACCCGTGCAGGTTCCCGTCGCCCGCGTCTCGCCGAATTTCTTCTCTTTGCTCGGCATCCGTCCCGCGCTCGGCCGCTCCTTCACCGCCGATGAAGGCCGCCCCGAGGGCCACTACGTCGTCATGCTCGGCAACGACCTCTGGCGTACGCGCTTCGGCGGCAATCCCGCCATCGTCGGAACCACCATCTCCCTTGACGGCATCCCCCACACCGTCATCGGAGTCCTCCCCGCCGGCGTGCAGTTCCCCTTCGTCGGCAAGGCCGATGTCTGGACCCCGCGCTACTTCGAACTCACGCTGATGTCCGCGCCGCGCATCCGCACCGGCGTCGGCTATCTCAGCTTCGCCGCGCGCCTCGCCCCCGGCGCCTCACTCGCTCAGGCCAACTCCGAGCTCGGCGTCCTCGACAGCCAGTACCGCGCGCAGAATCCCACCATGCCCGACGCCGCCAGCGCGCGCACCATGATTGCCACGCCCCTGCGCGATGTCGTCGTATCCGACCTGCGCGCCAAACTCTGGATCCTCTCCGCCACCGTCCTGGTCCTGCTCCTCATCGGCTGCGCCAACGTCGCCAGCCTGCTGCTCTCCCGCGCCCTGGCGCGCCGCCGCGAGCTTGCCGTCCGCGCCGCTCTCGGAGCCAGCCGCTCCGCCGTCATCCGCCAGCTCCTCACCGAAAGCATGATCCTCGCCTCCGCCGCCGGCCTGCTCGGCATCGCGCTCGGCTTCGCCGCCGACCGCGCCCTCACAGCATGGGGCTCCACGCAGCTCCCCGAAGGCATCCCCGTCTCCATCGACGCCACCGTCCTCCTCTTCGCCGTCGTCATTTCCTTCCTCACCGGAATCCTCACCGGCCTCTTCCCCGCCTTGCAGCTCGCCCGCACCGACCTCAACTCCACGCTGCGCGATGAAGGCCGCGGCATCTCCGGCAGCCGTACGCGCGGCCGTCTGCGCAGTCTGCTCGTCGTCGGCCAGGTCGCGCTCTCGCTCCTGCTGCTCATCGGCGCCGGCCTGCTGGTCCGCAGCTTCGACCGCCTCCTCCACGTCGATCCCGGCTTCGACGCAAGCAGCGTCCTCACCATGGGCATCTCGCTGCCCACCGAAAAATACGCGAAGCCCGATCAGCAGACCGCCTTCTTCGACGAAATCCTCCGCCGTGTCTCGGCTCTTCCCGGCGTGAAATCCGCCGCCATCTCCGCCGCACTCCCGCTCAGCTTCACCCGCGTCACACCGGTTCTGCCCGAAGGCGCGCCCGCCGTCCCGCTCGCGCAGCGCCCCTTCATCGACATTGAGGCCATCAGCCCGCAATGGTTCGAGACCATGCGCGTCCCACTCCTCGCCGGCCGCCTCTTCTCCGATGCCGACAACGGCCAGGCCCCCAAAGTTGTCATCGTCAATCAGACCTGCGCCCGCCGCTTCTGGCCCGGCCAAAACCCCATCGGCAAAACCTTCATCGTCGGCCGCGGTCCCATGGCATCGGAAGTCGTCGGCGTCGCTGCCGACATCCGCAACCACGGCCTCGCCGACGACGCGCAGCCGCAACTCTGGCTCCCCTTCAAACAACTTCCCTGGACCGAGATGAACCTGCTCGTCCGAACCGCAGTCCCGCCGCTGCAGATGGCCTCCGCCGTCCGCACGCAAATCTCCGCCGTCGATCCCGACCAGCCCGTCACCGCCATCCAGTCCGTCGACGACCTCATGGACGCAGGCCGCGCGCAGCCCCACTTCACCATGGTGCTGCTCGCCGTTTTCTCCATCACCGCGCTCGCGCTCGCCGCCATCGGCCTCGCCGCCATGCTCGCCTGGACCGTCGTCCAGCGCCGTCAGGAAATGGCCATCCGCCTCGCCCTCGGCGCCGAACGCAACGACATCCTCTGGCTCGTCGTCCGCCACGGACTCGTCCTCGCCGCCAGCGGCATCACCGTCGGTCTCGTCGCCGGATTCCTGCTCACCCAGCTCATGGCCAGCGTCCTCTACAAAACCAGCGCGCATGACCTCAGCACCTTCGCCGTCGCACCACTCGTTTTTCTGCTGATCGCCTGGCTCGCCAGCTACCTCCCAGCGCGCCGTGCCACCAAAGTCGATCCCCTCGACACCCTCAAAGCCGGCTGATAACTAATCTGCACACTCCCAGTATCTTTCCAGCCACGATATAATCTCGCCAACACCGAGTCGCAATCCCTCAGATGGCCCGGGTGTTCAATATGCCCGCCGAATCCTCTGAAGCCACCGAGCACCGATACCCCTCCCCGCGACCCGAATCCTCCCAGGTCCCCCAGGGCTTCTCCTTCCTGCTCTTCGCCGTCACTCTCATCGTCCTCCTCGCTTTTTTCGCCATCGAGCGCCTCGCCCGCGGCTTCCCTTGGCTGCAGCTTCTCCTGGTTTTCGCACTAGTCCTTTCCTGCACTCTCCTCCTGCCCCGCCTGCCCAGCATCCGCAAAGCCTCCGCCCTCGCCCGCAGCGAACACGCCCGCTTCCTCGCCGCCGCGGAAAACACCCTCGACGACTTCTACATCTTCGACGCCGTGCCCGATGCCTCCGGCGCCGTCACCGACTTCCGCTTCAGCTACATCAATCCCAACGCCGAGCGCCGCCTCGGCGCCCCCCGCGAAACCCTCTACGGCCGCGTCCTCACCGAGGTCCGCCCCTTCATGACCAGGTCCGGCCTCATTGAGAAATACAGAGAAGTCGTCCGCACCGGCGTTCCCTACACCTGCGAAGTCTTCATCGACGACGAGATGATCCAGGACACTTGGCTCAACATCCAGGTCGTGAAGCTCGGCGACGGCATCGCCATCACCAGCCGCGACGTCACCGAGCACCGCCGCCGCTCCGATCACGTCCACTACCTCGCGCACCACGACCACCTCACCGGCCTCGCCAACCGCACGCTGCTCCATGAGCGTCTCCGCCAGGCCATCCTGCGCGCGCAGCATCAGGACCAGAAGATCGCCGTCTTCCTTGTCGACCTCGACAATTTCAAGCAGATCAACGACTCGCTCGGCCACGCCGACGGCGACATCCTGCTCGCCACCGTCGGCCAGCGTCTGCTCTCTTCGGTCCGCGAGTCCGATACCGTCGCCCGCATGGGCGGCGACGAATTCGTCATCGTCATGCCCGACTTCCGCTCCATGGACGACGTTGAGCGCTGCGGCCGCCAGGTCATCCGCAACGCCGCCCAGCCCATCCGCATCGCCGGTCAGGAACTCAGCGTCTCCCTCAGCGTCGGCGTCTCCATCTACCCCGAGTGCGGCCTCACCGCCGAAGAACTCCTCCGCAACGCCGACGCCGCCATGTACACCGTGAAAGATTCCGGCCGCAACAGCCTTCAGATATTCACCGAAAGCATGATGGTAGCTCGCCGCAACTCGGCCTGATCGTTCCGCGTGCATCGCGCCCGATCCGCCTTCTCAGTGCACTCCACCGCCGCCGGGCCTCATCACCAGCTCGCTCGTGCCCACCGAACCCCGGGACCACGCCCTACAGTTCGTCGATCGCCTTCGCCGCCGCATGAATCGCTTCGGTGATCTTCTTAATCTGCTCCGGCGTCACGTTCCCGCGAAACACCCGCGCCATCACCGCCCCGCGCAGGTTCATGAACGCCTTCATGATCTCCGGCGCCCGTCCCCGCTCAAAGCCGCCCCTCGCCTCGTCCAGCCGCGCGAGCAACTCCTCGATGCGCTGCTTGTTCGCCTCCAGAAATTCAAGGCCGGCCGCGGTCGCCGTGTAGACCTTCTTGTTGTCCGCCGATGTCGAGACCGACGCCAGACCCTCTTCCTCCAGCATCGTCAGCGTCGGATAAATCACCCCCGCGCTCGGCGTGTATCCGCCCGCCAGCCTCTCCTCCATCGTCTTGATCAGCTGGTACCCGTAGCTCGGCTGCTCTGAGAGCAGCTTCAGGATCACCAGTTTCAGATCGCCCGCGTCGAACAGCCGTCCGCCGCCGAACCCGCGGTCGAACCGCCCACGCCAGTGCCCACCCCATCCGTGCCGTCCCCGGCCCTCTGGGCCCTGACCTTCTGAGCCCGGACCTTCAAAGCCCTGCCCTTCTGAGCGAGGCCCGGCGCAGAATCCAGCCGCAACCCACTCCTGCGAACCAGAGTATTGATGCCGCGCGAAGCATCCTCTGCGGTCCCGATCTTCTTTCATTCCAAACATTTGTTGATACATAGTAATTTTCCTTTCTAGCGTGACTGTATCGTAAGCTATATCTTATATCAAACCATAAAATATATCTTTCTGGAAGGCCTTTGCCGCCATCATAGTTCGCAAACACTTAGCGCTGGACGCCGGACCGCTAAACTCTAAACTCTGCTCCCCGGTCCCTGATCCCAAAACCGAGACTGCTGCATCCATATAAGGCGATGATCCGAAACTGTCCGTCCTGCGGAAAACCCAACCGAATCCCCGCCAATCACCTCGCCGACACGGGCCGCTGCGGCGCCTGCAAGCAGCCGCTGCCTCCCATCGCCGAGCCTCTGGCCGTCAGCACCGCGGAGTTCGACGAGATCGTCCGCGACAGCAAAGTCCCCATCTTCGTCGATTTCTGGGCAGCCTGGTGCGGCCCCTGCCGCATGGCCGCACCGCATGTGGCCCAGGTCGCCCACGACCTCGCAGGCCAGGCCGTCGTCCTCAAGGTCGACACCGAGCAGTTCCCCGAACTCGCCGCCCGCTACAACGTCCAGGGCATTCCGAATTTCGCCGTCTTCTCGCGCGGCAATCTGCAGTTCCAGCAAGCCGGCCTCGTCGACGCCAGCACCATGAAGAGTTGGCTCGCCCGCGCCGCCTGAGTGGGCCCACAAAGCGCCGTATCGCAGTCGGCAACGGCGGAGCATTTGTGGATGCTGTTGTGCTCCAGCCAAATTTGCAAGGCATTGGGTTCGACTTAAAGAAATTTTTTAGGCCAGGTCGAAAATAGGGATGGGACATCGCAAAATTCAGGTAATGCATCGACCGGGCCACTCTCCGCCTGAAAGAACAAGAACGGCAGCTGCTCCGGCTGCCGCGCTGTTCCTATTCCCTATTCCCTATTGCCTGTTTTCTCATTGGTGGGGTAAGTCAAAAGTCTTACTTGTAGGAGTTTTATCCGACTTGAGCACGGTGTTGGGGAAGTGCCAGTCCTCCCTGCTTCCGTCATAGTAGATGGTGAGGGATGGAATCACCTTCCACGTATCGTTCCCGGCCGCCTTCATGCCAAATACGAAATGGCATCCCGCCAGGCGGCCCTTCTGGAAGGGCTCGACGATAGTCATATCGCGAGCAGTCGTCGTGGTGACGTTCCAGTGATCGCTGTCCTGATTGGCATTACAACAGATCAGCGTCGCTACATCGTGGTGGTCGCAGACCAGATGATCCTGGACCTGCGTATTCCCGGCCTTATCGTCGTCCTGAGTCGCGAACGTTACGCTGACTCTCTCGGCTGCCTGACCGAGTCCTCCGGGAGAGAGTGACAGCAGAACCGCTGTTACGAGCAGCACATTCTTCATGCGCATCTCCTCTCGTGTTTAATCATTGACTGATCGTTGACGAACAACGATGTGCCGCTACTATCCCTAAGTGCACGACTCCACCGGCAGCTTTACCACAAACTCCGTCCGCCCAGGTTCCGAGCTGAACCCAATCGTCCCGTTGTACTGCGCCGTCACGATGCGCTTCGCGATGTCCAGCCCCAGCCCCGTCCCCACCCCCGGCGGCTTGGTCGTGTAGAACGGCTGAAAAACCTGCTCCCGAATCTCCGGCGCAATCCCCCCGCCCTCATCGGCAATGCCCACGCAGACCTTGCCATCCTCCGCCCACGTCCGGATGCGGACCTTCGATCCCTCCGGAGCCGCATCGGTCGCGTTGTCCAGCAGGTTCGTCCACACCTGGCTCAGCCCCGTGCCCCGCGTCTTCACCTTCGGCAGATCCGCCGCAAATTCCTTTTCCACCACCAGTTGTTTGTGCCGGAATTTGTGCCCCAGAATCGTCAGCGTGCTCTGAATGCTCTCGTGCACGTCGATGAGGTGTTCGCCGCTCTTGTCTTCGTACGCGTACTTCTTCACCGCGATCACCAAATCCGTCACGCGGCTGATGCTCTCTTCGATCGTCGTCAGCTGCTGCATCGCCGAAATCAGCGCTTCCAGCCAGCTCAGCGCCACCTGCAGCGTCTCGCCCGGGAACGCCTCCTGCGCGCACACCACGTCGTTGCGCCGCCAGCCCGCCGCCACCAGCGTCGGAGCCAGCTTCCAGGCGTTGTTTACGCCGATGCTCTCCAGCCACGTGCCCAGCTCTTCTTCCGCGTCCGCCTCTTCCATGCTGCTCAGCGGCTTCGGCTTCTCCAGAGCCAGCACTTCCTGCTGCAATTCCAGCAGGCACGTCGCCTGTTCCGGCGTCAGCGGCGATTTGCAGAAGCGCATGCTCAGCTCCTGCAGCTTGGTCAGATTCTCCCGCAGTTGCGCTGCCGATCGCTTCGCCGCCGAGCCGGGATTGTTCAGCTCGTGCATCAGCCCCGCCGCCAGCGTCCCCAGCGAAATCAGCTTTTCGCGATGCAGCGTCGTCGCCTGGAATGAATGGATCCTCTGCGCCGCGGTGGCCAGCACCCCTTGCCGCACGTTGGGGCAGGTGGCCATCAGCCGCCAGAAGCCTTCCTCGCTCACCAGCAGCATCCGCAACGGCCGCGTCACCACGCACCGCACTCCGGTCTTCTTGTAGCCCAGCAGCAGCGGCGCCTCGCCAAACGTGTCGCCGTCCTGGTAGACGGCCAGCGGCGTCTCGCTGCCATTGATCTCGACGCGCGTCGCGCGCACTTCGCCCTCGAGGATCATCCCGAATCCCCGAATCCCCGCGCCCTGCTCAATCAGCATCGTCCCCGCCGGCGCCTCGATCAGCTCCACCGGGCCCAGGCAGCCGAGGTCTTCGTCCTTCAGCTTGCTGAGAACCGGTATCCGGCGAATGAGCTGCGACAGCTCCTGCTGTGTGACCGATCTTGTCTGGGCCTCCGCCGTCGTGCCTGCCATCTGCTCCTTGTCCTTAGAACTGCGCCAAATATTGGTGCATCAGTTGCACCGCCATCGAACCTTCGCCCACCGCCGTGGCCGCACGCTTCACCGATCCATGCCGCACATCGCCCGCCACGAATACTCCCGGCAGCGACGTCTCCAGCAGATACGGCTCCCGATCCTCTTTCCAGCTCTTCGGCATCTGCCCCTCGACGCGCAGCTCGCGCCCCGACAACACAAACCCGTTCGGATCGCGCATCACGCTCTCCGGCAGCCAGTCCGTCTGCGGAGCCGCCCCGATAAACAGGAATAACGAAGACGCCGGCCGCACTTCTTCCCCCTGCGGCGTCCGGATCTTCACACTCTCCAGATGGCCGTCTCCCATCGCTTCCACGATCTCGCTCCGCGTTTCCACCTTGATATTCGATGTTCCAGCGATCTGATCGATGAGATATTTCGACATACTCTTCTCCAGCGAATCCCCGCGCACCAGCATCGTCACCTGTTTCGCCACCCGCGCGAAGTTCATCGCCGCCTGCCCTGCCGAATTCGCCCCGCCCACCACATACACGTCCTCGTCCTTGCACGACTGCGCCTCGGCCGGCGACGCGCCATAGTAGACCCCCGAGCCCGTCAGCCGTTGAATCCCCGCTGCCTCAATCTTGCGATAACAAACCCCCACCGCAATCAGCCCCACCCGGCACGAAACCTCCGCCCCGTTGCCCAACCGCACCTTCCGGTACTGCCCTTCGCCGTTGATCGTCGTCGCCCGCTGCGTGATGAACTCTGCCCCAAACTTCCGCGCCTGATCGTACGCGTCCCGCGCCAGCCGCTCCCCGCTCACTCCCCGCGGAAATCCCAGGTAGTTCTCGATCCGCGAGCTGCTCCCCGCCTGCCCTCCTGGAGCTTCAGGCTCCAGCACAAGGGTTTTCAATCCCTCTGAAGCGCCATACACCGCCGCCGCCAACCCCGCCATCCCCGCGCCCGCCACCACCAGATCGTAGAATTCCTGCTTTGCCTGTGTCCGCAGCCCCACCCGCTCTGCCAGCTCGCCGTCCTGCGGCTGCACCAGCGCCGTCCCGTCAGGAAACAGCACCACCGGCAGCTTGCTGTCGTCCACTCCAAACTTCCGCAGCAACTCCACCGCCTGATCGTCCCGCTCCGGGTCGAGCCACACATACGGCACCTGGTTCCGCGACAGAAAATTCCGCACCTGGTAATCCCGCAGCCCGTACCGCGGCCCCACCACGCGGATCCCCTCGAACGGCGGCTTGAACCCCTGGTTCCACTCCTCCAGCAGATCGTCCAGCACCGGATACAGCCGTTCCTCCGGTGGATCCCACGGCTTGGTCAGGTAATAGTGAATCCGCGCCGTGTTGATCGCCCGGATCGCCGCCTCCGTGTCCGCGTACGCCGTCAGCAGCACCCGCCGCGCCTGTGGATATATCACCTGCATCCGCTCCAGCAGCTCCACCCCCGCCATCCCCGGCATCCGCTGATCCGACACGATCAGCGCCACCACGTCGCCGCGCTCCTTCAGCTGCGCGCACGTGTCCAGCGCCGCCTGTCCCGATCCGGCACGCAGGATCCGGTACTTTTCCCCATATTTCCTGCGCAGATCCTGCACTACGGCTTCCAGCACGCTGGCATCGTCGTCCACAGCAAGGATGATCGGCCTGGCCATATTCCCGCTCCTTACAAAGCTCCTCTACTAACTTACAGGCCCCGCCCGCTTCTCCGCGAATGGCCCCCTTTGTACCGGATCGGGACAGATTTCCACAACCGGCGTGCCACCCTCGAACGCGTAACCCCTTCTCTTTGCTTCAGGACCGGTTACAAGACCCGTGACGGCCGTCACAGGACCTTTGGCTATTTGCGGGTTACTTTTGTCCCTGAATGATGGCAACACCCAAGTCATCGACCGGCACCTTCCCGGACACACGCCGGCGCAGTTCCATCGTTCAAGCGAGCCATGTTGTGGCACTCGATGTGTTCACCAGAAGACACACGAGCGGATTCTGTTCCTGGGCACGATGACCATTCTGGCGCGTTCCCGTTTTGAACGCGCTCCCACCCACAAGTCTCCGGTGTTACCCGGCGACGCACCATTTTTGAGGAAGCGGAGCAAAATGAACAAGCTGATTCTTGCTGACAACCAGGCCATCTACAGAGCCGGAACCGCCAAAATTCTGGCCATGGAAGATGACTTCCGCATCATTGCACAGTGCGCCGAGGCTGACCGCCTCTATCCCGCTCTCGACACCTTCCGTGGCGCGACCCTCATTTTCGCGTCGGCTCTCAAACTCGATCCTCAGGCGCTCATTCCGCGCGTCGCCGCCGCGGGCAGCCGTGCCATCGTCATTGCAGAAAATGGCGAACCGGTCCAGCCCTGGTTCAACACCGGCGTGCAAGGCGCCGCCCATCGTAACGTGACCGGCCCGGCTCTCATCGAGTGCGTCCGTCACGTCAGTGCGGGCGAGCGTAACGTACGCGCTCCCGGCGTCGATACTCCCGGCACCGACGACGATACCGTCGGCTCCCGCGTCCGTGATCGCCTCACGCCCAAGGAGCTCAAGATCGTCGCGCTCATCGTCCAGGGCTGCAAGAACAAGGAGATCGCCGTCCGCCTCAGCACCACGGAGCAGGTCATCAAAAACTACCTGCGCAGCATTTACGACAAGACCGGCGTCTCCGATCGTCTGGAACTGGCTCTGTTCACCATCCACCATCGCATCCTGGCCGAAGCCGCGCAGGCGGTCGGCGACCAGATCATGCAAGGCATGTAGTCGGGGCCGCTTCCCTGACGGTGCGCTCTCTTGCGGGGCGCTGTGGCTCGTTCTCTGCGCAGCGCCTCCGGCTTCTCTCGCCCAACTCACAGCCGGTAGCCTGTGGCCGGTAGTTGTAGCGAAGCGCGCTTCTCTAACGGAAGAAATCCGCGCTCTCCTGGAGTCAAGTGGCGCTGAGCCGGAGCGGTCTCAAGACTTTTCGCGGTTACTGGCGCCCGGCCCTGGGCATCTTAGCCAAGTTGGGGGCTACATGCCACAGAGTCACATTGAGGAGCACATTGACCTCATCACGAAGCACGAACAGGAGTTCCTGGCGAAGCGCACCAAAAGCGAGCGTCTGGGAGACAACATTGCCATGTTCATTGGCAGCTTCGGTTTCGTCGGCGTCCATCTTTCGCTCTTTGTCGTTTGGATTGGGTGGAACGTGCTTCCCGGGCCTTCGCACTTTGACCCATCGCCCTTCTCTCTGCTCGGAACGATTGTCGCTATGGAGGCGATCTTCCTGGCGAGTTTCATTTTGATGCGGCAGGCTCGTCTGGGACGGAGGGCGGAAGAGCGCGATCATCTTGTGCTCCAGATACTGATTCTCGCGGAAAAGGAGATCACCGCGGTTCTGAAGATGGACAGGCAGATCGCACAGCGGGTGGGAGCGGAGAAAGCGGCGAACAGCGCCGAGGTTCGGGAATTGAGTCAGCAGACCTCGATTGAGGAGGTAGCGCAGACCATCAACGAAAATCTTGACTCCCTTTTGGAAACGAATGGCTGACTCGGGAGGCAGCATGGCCAGGGCCGGAGCTTTGGGCCGAGGCGATCTGCGCGTTCCGGGTAGATAATCCGGAAGTTTCGAGCCGCAAACCAGCGCCGGTCTGGTGAGACGGCCAGCTACCGGCTACCGGCTAGAGCTTTTCCCCCACCGACTTAGCCTGCGTGAACAGCAGCAAATAATCCGCCCCGCCCGCCTTCGAGTCCGTCCCCGACATATTGAACCCGCCAAACGGATGCGCTCCCACCATCGCGCCCGTGCACTTCCGGTTGAAATACAAATTCCCGACGTGATACGCCCGCCGCGCGTGGTCCAGTTTCCTGCGGTCCGTCGAGTACACCGAACCCGTCAGCCCGAACTCCGTGTTGTTGGCAATCTCCAGCGCATGATCGAAATCCCGAGCCTTGATCACCGCCAGCACCGGCCCAAAAATCTCTTCCTGCGAGATCCGCGCATCCGGCGCAACGTCGACAATCACCGTCGGCTCGACAAAGTATCCCTTGTCCGGCGTCTCGACCGCCTTGCCGCCCGCCACCAGCCGCCCTTCCTTTGCGCCGATCGCGGCATACTCCAAAATGCTCTTCATCGCCGACTCGTTCACCACCGGCCCCATGTTCGGGTTCGCCGCCGGATCGCCGACCGTCAGCCCTGCCACCTTCTCGCGCAGCCGCTCCACAAACGCGTCGTAAATCGGCTCCTCCACAATCGCCCGCGAACACGCTGAGCACTTCTGCCCGCTGAACCCGAACGCCGACGCCACCACCCCCGCCACCGCCGCGTCGAAATCCGCATCCGCGCTCACGATGATCGAGTCCTTGCCGCCCATCTCCAGAATCGTCCGCTTGATCCAGATCTGTCCCGGCTGCGTCTTCGCCGCGCGCTCGTGAACGTCGAGCCCCACTTCCTTCGACCCGGTAAACGCGATGAACCGCGTCTTCGGATGCGCGACCACAGCATTCCCAAACGAAGCCCCCGACCCAGGACAGAAGTTCACCACGCCCGGCGGCAGCCCCGCCTCTTCCAGAACCTCCATGAACCGCGCCGCAATCGTCGGTGAATCGCTCGACGGCTTCAGCACCACCGTGTTCCCCGTCACGATCGCCGCCGCCGTCATCCCCGCCATAATCGCAAACGGAAAATTCCACGGCGAAATCACCGCGCCCACGCCCAGCGGAATATACAGCAGCTCATTCTTTTCGCCCGGATACTGAATCGGCGTCGTCGCCCCGGCCAGCCGCAGCGCCTCCCGCGCATAAAACTCCAGAAAGTCGATCGTCTCGCCGACGTCTGCATCGGCCTCGGCCCAGTTCTTCCCCACCTCATACGTCAGCCACGCGCAGAAATCGAACTTCCGATCCCGAATGATTTCCACCGCGCCCAGCAGCAGCGCCGCGCGCTCCTCCGCGGAAACAAATTTCCAGGTCTCAAAAGCCTTCAGAGCAGCCGCAACCGCCAGCTCGGCATGCTCCGCCCCAGCCTTCTGATGCACCCCAACCACCTGCGCCGGCCGCGCCGGATTCCGCGACTCAATCTTCCCGCTGGTCTTCACCCGCTCCCCGCCAATGATCAGCGCATACTCATGCCCGAGTTGATCCCCGACCCGCGTCAGCGCCTCGCGCATCGCATGGGCATTCGCATGCTGCGAAAAGTCGATAAACGGCTCATTGCGAAACGCGCCCTGCGGAGCACGCGGCAGGATAACGGTAGCTTGTTCGAGAGTAGCCATAACACCCCAGTTTAGTTCAATTCGCGGGCTCGGGTCCCGGGTGTCCCGGCTCTCATTTCTTCAGACCCAGGATTGAGCCGGCGTATTTCAAATCCGGATTCCCCGGTGGTCCGCTCCAAACATCCTTTGTCCAAAAACCTGGTTCTTACCCAGAGCAAACCGGGAATATCCGCAATCTCATGAACTCAAAGAAGACAAAGGCCGCGGGCAAATGGACTGTAATCTTCGTGTTGCTCCTTGCACCCAGGCTTGCACAGGCCCAGTCTCCGGAGTCCGCGGTCGGCGGCAATGCCAGCCTTTGGGCAGGAGCCGAGGTTTCCTCCTTTAACCCCGATTACAGCTGCGGAAGCGACGTCCCCCTGGGCTGCAGCGCTCAGCAGTTAGGTCCCGCGGTACTCTTCGATCTCAACGTGAAGCCGAAATGGGGAGTCGAAGGCGAGGCTCGCTGGCTCCATTGGAATGGCGTCGGAAATCAGATCGAGTCCAACTACCTCGCTGGCCCGCGATATCGCGTAGCCCATTATGATCGCCTGAACCTCTGGCTCAAAGTGGAGTTCGGTGCGGGTTTAATCACCACCCCCTACTACCCGGCGGCCGGCAGTCTCAAAGGGAGCTTCTTCGCGTATGCTCCGGGAGGCACGGTCGAATACCGCCTCACCCACCAGCTCTCGCTCCGCGGCGATTATGAGTTCCAGTTCTGGCCTTCGTTCGTCGGTCCGCCCACGTTCAACAGCTCCGGCGTGCTGGTCGAGCACAACCACGGCCTCACCCCTAACGGCCTCAGCGTCGGAGCGACCTGGCGATTCCTCGGCCGCTGATTCCCGGCAACGGATCGATCCCCGCTTTCAAGCCACCGCGAAGCATGATACGCTGCACATCTGCCCGCGCCCGCGGGCTTGCTCGACTCGCAACCCATCAATCAGGGATTTGGAGACCGCATGCGTTACGCCTGGAGGCTCCTGGCCACCTGCACGATTCTTCTCACCGGCTGTTCGGTCACCTCGATCTCCACACGCCAGCCCATCACCGTGGCCCGTCCCGCAACCAACACCACCCCGCTTGAGGGCCAGGTGTACGGCGGGCAGCAGCCCATCAATCTATCGCACGTCTATCTCTTCGCGCTGTCCAACAGCGGCTACCGCCAGGCCTCAACCTCTCTGCTGCTGAACACGACCGGCACCACCGGCGACACGGCTGTCGACTCCCAGGGCCGCTACTACGTCACCACCAACGCCCGCGGCGGCTTCAAAATGCAGGTGGGCGACTACTCCTGCGGCACAAACGGACCCCAGCAGGTCTACCTCTACTCGGTCGGCGGCAACTCCGGATTCGGCTCCAACTCCGCCATCGGCCTCATGGCCGTGCTCGGGCAGTGCGTGAACAGCGCGTTCACGGGCCTTCACTCCCGCGTGCAGATCAACGAGGTCACCACCATCGTCACCGCCTGGGCACTCGCCGGCTATGCGACGGATGCAACCGATATGTCGGGATCGTCCTCGACGCTGGCGGCCACCGGGATGGCCAACGCCGCTCTCAGTGCCGCGAACCTCGCCAGCCTTGCCACCGGCCAGCCGCTCTCCACCACGCCCGCAGGCAACGGCACCGTGCCGGTAAAAGAGATCAATACTCTGGCCGACATTTTGGCGGCTTGCATCAACTCAGCCGGCCCAGGGCCCGGCACCGCCTGCGACACGCTGTTCGGCAACGCATTATCGGGAGGCACAACCGGCGCCACGTCCACCGACACCGCAACCGCGGCCATCAACATCGCCCACAACCCGGGCGCCAACGTTGCGACCCTTTACGGCATGGCAACGCCAACCTCGCCGTTCCAGCCGATTCTAAGCGCCTCGTCGAATGGCCCCAATGACTGGATGATGGGAATCATCTATATCGGCGGGGGCGGCATGTCCAATCCTAACGGCATTGCCATTGATGGCTTCGGCGATGTCTGGGTTCCCGACTATGCGAGTGACGCCGTCAGCGAGTGGAGCACAACGGGCGCGCCGCTTTCGCCGTCGACTGGATATACAGGGGACGTGCCGGCTGCAACCTACGGCATTGCGATCGACGGGTCAGGCAATGCCTGGGTCGCCAACGATGCTGGGAGCGTCATTGAGTTCAATTCTTCGGGCACCCTGCTCTCCGGCGGTGGTTACACGGGGGGCGGGTTGATCAATCCTGTTGGCATCGCCATCGACCCGAATGGCAATGCATGGACTGCGAACCTGGGCGGCGGCGACGGCGATACCGGGAGCGTCAGCGAGTTCAGTTCGGCGGGCGCGGCTCTTTCTCCTGCCGCGAACCCGCCAAGCCTGGGCGGATATATCGGCGGAGGGGTCGATAACGCCTGGTATATCGCTATCGATCCGGGCGGCAACGTCTGGGTAACGAACCACTCCACCAGCAGCATCAGTGAGTTCAGTTCCGAAGGCGTGGCCTTATCGCCCGCAACAACCGGTTATACAGGTGGAGGAATCAATGGCCCGATAGGCATCGCAATCGACCATTCCTGGAATGTATGGGTCGCCAACTACGGCTACGGCGGGACCAGCGTCAGCAAGTTCGACTCTTCGGGCACGGCCATTTCACTCGCCGGTGGATATAGCGGCGGCGGACTGACGGAGCCCTACGGCATCGCCATTGATGGCGCCGGCAATGTGTGGGTGGGGAACGCGGGCGGGGACTCCGTGAGTGAGTTGACTTCCAGCGGGGCTGCCATCTCCCCCTCGACGGGCTACACCGGCGGTGTTACGGCTGGCGTCCAGGACATTGCTGTCGATGGTTCGGGCAATGTGTGGGTGACAAGTGGTGGGGGCGGTGCTGACATCGTGGAGTTCGTTGGCGCGGCGACCCCGGTGGTGACGCCAATTGTTGCGGGCGTGGCCAACAACACCCTCGGCACACCACCGTAGCCGACTCGCCCGAAATCCGGCCGCGACCCTCCGCCGGACCGTGAGCGCGGCGGGGTTCCATTTTTTCCTGTTCACTGTTCCCTGTCTCTCATTACCTCCGTACTGTCCGCCCCTTGCTTTCTCCTTGCCCCTAATTCCCGCAAAAATTAATCTGATAACAGTAGGAAAAGTGTGTTCAACGAAGGCCGCCAAAGGGCGGCCTTTTTCATTGCCCGCATTCCTTTGTCTGGAGGTCTTCATGCTTCGCATCTGCTCCTTCCGTCTCGACAACGGCCGCCGCTGTCAGTGCGCCGCCAACCGCGACCAGGATTTCTGCCGCCACCACACCCCGGCAGCCCTCCGCCTCCGCCACGCCGCCGAGCCTGGCGAATTCTCCCAGGAAGGAGAAGTCGAGTTCAGCCCCCGCCGCGAATGGGGTTTGCTCCGCAGCTACATCGCCGAGTCCGAAGCCGAGGCCTTTGACGACCTCCTCGACAACATCATGCACGCCGCCTCCGACGGCGCCATGACCCCGCGCACCGCCGGCCGTCTCCTCATCCTCCTCTACCGCCGCCGCGAGGAGCTCAAACTCCAGGCCAGCCGCGCCCCCTTCCAGACGCAAGCCGGCCATTTCTGCGCGCAACCCGCCCAGCTCAACCTGCAACAGCTCGACGACCTGGTCCGTCAATGTCAGGCCCAGGCAACGCGCTTCGAGGAAGTCCTCGCCGAAGGGGCTCGTCGCAACTGATGTCGCCTCTATCACCCGAATCAAAATGGGCCTGAGACCCAAAACCGCAAACCCAAAAAAATCAATCAACGAGTCAAAAGGTTGACCACGCCCCCCGGGAGGTTGGACAAAAATGCAAACAACGCCGAAACGCCGACTGTTCCCTGTTCCCTGTTTTAAGGGGCTCGTCGCAATTGATGCAGCTACTATCACCTGACTCAAATGGGCCTGAGACCCAAAATCGCAAGCCCAAAAAAATCAATCAACAAGTTTCAAAAGGTTGACCACGATCCCCAGGAGGGACGACAAGAATGCGAACAACGCGGAACCCCAACTGTTCCCTATTCCTGCCTTTAGCCCGCCAGGCGATCCGGGCGATTGGAACGCTGGCCGCTTCGTTCGGCGGCGTCTTCCTCGCCGGACCCAGCTGACCCGCCGAACCTTCTCGCAATGTCGGTCTCAGCGATGGCCTTTTTGATCAGCTCGCTCCAGGGATCGGCCATTTCGACGACGTTTTCCCGCAAGGGCGACGCCGGCTCGGCCTTGTCGGAAACGCTTTCCTGAGCAATGGCGGCAGAATATTCATCAGCACGGGCGGAAGGAGTGGTTGCAGAAGCGCCGCTTTCCGCCGGAGGAGGCTCGTAGAAGAAGGAAGCACGCCTCAACGGAGTAGTTTCGAAAACGTCGTCCCGTAAAGTGTTCGCGACGGGCGATGCGGCAGCCACAGGCTGATCCGGTGTGATCAGTCTGTTCGAGTATTGCGTCTCTTCAGTGTCGTACTCGTCAGAGTAATCGACGGGACGGTTCCGCCACGCGGCGACTCCCCAATAGAGCAGCCCGCAGAGAATTCCCGCCACGATCGACGGCCACCACAAAATCGGAGCACCAGGGCCTGCGGACCGGACCAGCGTAAGCGGGTGCACTGCCGGTTGATTCGAGGCCGCGGGACTGGGAGCCGGAACCGGCGCCGGCTGGGGTTGAGGAGAAGGTTGCGACTGCGCCGCTGGCTCTGGCGTTGGAGCAGAAGCAGAAGGAGGAGAAGAAGGAGAAGGGACCTGGGCAACGTCGGTGCTCGGCGTTGGGCGCGCATCCGCCTCCTGCTCGATCGCGTGACGCTCCCGCGCTACGACGCTGATCGCGCGCGTCAGCGCAGCGCGCTCGCTACGAATTTGGCTGGCGTTGACTCCCGCGGAGTAAAAACGATGCGAGCCGGAGGACCCGATCGCACCGGCTCCTGGCCACACCGAGGTGAGCGCCTGCTGAATTTCGGCAAGCCGATCTTTGATGCCGGTGTCGGAAGGCTGATTCGCGTACTGCGTGCGCAGATCCTCCAACTTTTTCTGCGCCGTTCTGATCTCGGCCTTCATGAGCTGTTGCTGCCTCGACTGGGCATACGAAGAGCCTTGATAGGCATGCGAGTGATGCCCTGCCCTCGTTCTGCTGCTCGACGAGCCCGCGCCGTCGAGTTTGCGACTCGTGGCCGACAACTGCGCCTCTAATTCGTCGAGCGAGGCCGATAGCCCCGTATTGGATTCGCCCGGATGAGAGTCCGGATGAGAAGAAGCCGGCTTGCTCGCCGGCTCTGCGGGCGGAGCGGTCGGCTGAGAAGCAGCCATCGCGGGAGGCGCCTTCACTGGAGCAGCGGGCGCAGTTGGAGCCTGAGCCGGAGCAGCCGGAGCCGCGGAGGAAGGCGTCCAATCTGCCAGAGTCCTGGCGACGGCGTTCACCGTCGCTGCCGCTTTCTCCGGGTCGGCGTCGCGAAAGCCCACGCGGAGCGCTTTGCCGGATGGCTGCGTCAGCTCTAGACGCGACCGAAACTCGCCGATCCGGCTGTCCATGTCCGACGCAGAAAGGTACGCCTGCTTCGACAGTTCCGCGACGACGTTATCGGTGAGAATCGAGTGCGCCAGCCCAATGGCCGGATCGGCGGTCGTGGCAAGGCCTGGATCGATCTGCTGGGCTGCACCCGAGTCGAAGGAAAGCTCCGCGGTCGACGCCGATTGCGACGCCTTGTGCTTCAGCCAGGTGGGAATTCCGAACGCGATGGCAGCGGCGAGAAGGAACGCTGTGAATTTGTGTCCCAAAGAAGCACCTGAGGAACTCGGAGGGAGATTGCCGTCCAGCATGAAGTCCTCGATCCTGTCGAAGATCTAAGGCAGATTCTTCAATCGAAGCGAAGCATACACTGAGCGAACTCGTGGCCGTACCCGGAGTCCATCTGAGTGTGAAGGGGGCCGGAGTCCGCTGGTTGTTTGGCGCGTCTCAAAATAGCCTTCGGCTCTTACGAAAAATCGATGCCTCCGGCCGGGTGCCTTCCAAAAGCCTATCCTGGCGCACTCCGATTCGTCACTTCGGCGGTGACACATCCGCGAGTGCCCGAACACGAAGCGTCATGGCTCGAGCGATCTTCAGTGGCCCTTGTAGTCGACAAACAATTCCGGAAACTGCTGCTTGAGCGCCTCGACCTTCGGGCGGTCGCAGACGAGGATGTAGGGATTGTCAGGATTGTGGAGCGCGTAGTCCTGGTGATAGTCCTCGGCGCGATAGAACCCTTCCAGAGGCGTGACCTGGGTGACGATCCTGTTCGGGAAGACTTTGGCGGCGTCCAGTTGCGCGATGTAAGCCTGGGCGATTCGCTTCTGATCACTGTTGGCGTAGAAGATGGCGGAGCGATACGAAGAGCCGACGTCGGGTCCCTGGCGGTTGAGCTGCGTCGGATCGTGGGCAACGGAAAAGAAAATGCGCAGCAGCTGTCCGTAGGTGATCTTCGAGGGATCGTAAATGATCTCGACGGATTCCGCGTGACCGGTGGTTTCCGTGGTGACCTGGTCGTAGGTCGCGGTCTCCGCCGAGCCGCCCGAATAGCCGGCGGCGGTGCCGATGACTCCCTTCACGCGCTCGAAGACCGATTGAGTACCCCAGAAGCAGCCGCCGGCGAACACGGCTTTCTCTTTGCCGGGCTTCGCGGCGAGCGAGGCGTCGGCGTTGGCGGCCGGGATGGGTGCGCGGCCCGCGGCGCGAGCGTTGCACGCGGTGAGCGAGAGCAGACACATGAGCGGCAGAGAAGCGCGAAGCAAGCGGGTGAGGAGCATGGGACCTCCCGAGCCGACATTGTATGAGACGCGATGAGGAACGGTTCGTCTTAAATTCATTCTCAATTGAAGGCGGCGTAACCCGCACCTCGAGACGGCAAGTGGATGATGCGAAGGGGCTCGTGGGCGGCTGCATCGGACTCGCGAGCCGGAGGAGACGAGATGTCAGAGCAGGCAGCGCACGAACATTGCCAGGCAGCCCATCATCGCGGCATGGCGGCCCATCACCACACTGAGGCAGCAAAGCATCATGACGCGGGCGACCACCATCAGGCCGCTCATCACCCTCACCTGGCGCACGCCCATCATGTGCACGCGACCGAGCACGGGGAACACGCGGCCAGGCATCATCTCGATCATCACGGGCAGTAGAGGTGGCCTGGCTTCGCCGCAGGCCGCAACCACCGGGAAGGCGGCGAAGCTGGCAACTACATCGGCCGCCAGGTGGCGTCCACGGTGACCGGAATCTCATTGTGGATGGGAACGGCCAGGAACGATGGGCGGTCGATTTTGAAATCGGAGCACGTGGCCGGAACGCTGCCGGAGATCTCGACGTCATTGCCGTGGCTGGTGCGGTGCAGCGGAACGTGGCTGTAGTGGACGGTCTGGCCGGCAAACTGAATCTCAAGGTCGGCATCAATCACCGGAGCGTCGAGCGCGGACTGCGCCAGATGCGTGCGCACGATGACCATCGGGAACTCTCCGCCACGAACAGTCTGGATCATGTGCAGATCGCGATTGCTGTCGCCGGAGTCGAAAGTTTTGAGCGGGACGGCGATGAGAAAGTCGCACGCTCCGGCGCTGCAGTTCCCCTTGCCCTTCGCGGCGTGGCTGGTGCCGTCGACTTCATGCATAGGATGGGTGATGTGCCATGTGAGCGTGGACTGCGTGAGCGTCCACTGACTCTGCGCGTGCAGTGCGATCGGCGCGGCGGCGAGAAAAAGGGCAGCGGCAAACTTCATTACTTCTCCCAGAATTTCAGGTGGATGGGCCACGACACGGCGATGATGGAAGCGCCGTAGGCTCCCACCGTGGTCCATGCAACGTAGGAATGCGCGGAAGCGATGCCATGGACTTTCTGCCCGGCGTTTTCCTGGCTGAGCGCCAGGCCGCCCAGGATCGGCGTCAGCACCATGCCGGGGGCGTGAATCCAGACCAGGTCGCGATGCAGCTTGATAGCGCCCTTCGGCTTGACGCCTGGAATCTTCGGCGCGGCGATGGCGTAGTACGCGGTGAATCCATAGAGCGCCCCGGTGGCGGCGCCAAGCGCGGCGTGCAGATCGAGGGCAGCGGAGCTCGGTTCAATGATCGCGCCGGTGGCTTTGTCGTGCTTCTGTTTCGCCCCGCTGGAAACGATGACGGCAGCGCAGAGCGGAGCAACCGTCACCAGACCAAGAGTCTGGTGAACCTTGAGGTCGTGCGTCCGCTGATTCAGCTTCCGCTGCATCTCGGCGTTGGCCAGGGTTTGCGCCGGTGTGAAGCCGAGGTCGCCCAGAGTGGGAGCGTTGCCGGGCTGTGGCTGTTGCTGCTTCGGAGTTTGCGTTTGAGGTTGGTTCTGAGGGTTGGTTTGCTGCGGCGCGGTGTTCTGCCCTCCGGTGGGCGTGGGCGCATCGGGGAGATCGAGCGCACTGGAAGCGACGACCGATGAGCTGGAGGGGGACGCGTTCGAAGCGATGACGGGAGAGTCACTCGCAGTCTGCGCGAAGGTGGCCAGGGGAATGAGGAAAAAACAGAGAAAAGCGGCGGTTTTGGCGGGAGCAGTGTTCACAATGACGACCCGTCTCCTTTGCGGCGCAAAGTATTGTCTGAATAATAACCCGGACGCTGCCGGATTTCCAGCCGCCGCGGCGCGCCTGCTATCTCTTCCTGGATTTCGACGCGCTCGCAGATTTCTTTTTGACGGAGGGCGCCGGGTTTTGTTTCGCTGTGCGCTTGAGCGTCTCGAATGCTTCAGGATTGCGGAAGAAGGACGTGACGTTGATCAGCAGGTCCCGATACAGCGCGGTGATCTCATTGCGGTCGTGATGCAGAAGGGCCACATAGTCGCTCAACTTTTCGATCCGGTGCAGAACCATGCGGCGGTGCATCCGGCGGCCGATGGTCGGCTGCTTATATTCGGAAAAGTCGACACGGGTAGCCCGGCGCAGAAGGCGGAAGACCTGGGTCATATCCGCATCGTTGCTCTTCTGGTCGCCTTCAGTCGCGCCCGCAGTCGCCCCGGCTACATAAGGGTGGCTGCGAATATGGGCCAGTTCCTGGGTAATTGCATCGGGCGCAAGAACGAAGTCGACACAACCGGCGGCGATGGCGCTGGCGGGCATGCCGTCGTACTTAGCGGAGCTCGAGTCCCGGGAGAAGGTGATGCCACCTTCTCCCTTGATGGCCGTGAGGCCCACGGTGCCGTCCGACGAGGTCCCCGAGAGAACGCCACGGTCGATATTTTCTTTCGCTCGCTGGCCTCCGAGCAGGGCTCCAATGCCATCGGGATCGAGCCCGCGCGGCGGGGACAAGCTCTTCTCCACCAACTGGATCATGCCCATGGCGCAACGCGAGTGGGGCCCGGGCCAGCTCACACTCCGCTCGTCTGCTGTGTGTCGGCGAGGAAGCTGTTGCCATGGAGCATGAGCATCCAGTTGCCACGCATGGTCATGATCATCGGCGCAGGTGTCGAGTTAGGCTGCGCACTGGTTCCGGAGGTGGTGTGGGCTTCGATGGCCTCGGCGAAGGTCTGCGGCGGGCCCATCTTCATTTGCATTTGGGCGGAGCTGGGGGGCGTGTTGACGACCACGGCAACGAAGACGATGGCGAGGGGGATTGTGCAGAGGGTGGAGGACCGGCGCACCATCAAATCGTAGCATCGGGAGGCGAGGGGCTGAAACGCGCGAAGGATTAGGCTGGCTGCAATGCGGCTCTTTATCGGAATCGCGCTGGGACAGGAAGCGGCTAAGGCGCTGGCATGTGTGCGGGAGCAGTTCGAGGCGGGGTCGGGCGCCGATTTGCGCTGGTCCGCGCCGGAAGGTTGGCACGTAACGCAGCAGTTTCTGGGGAGCGTCGACGAGGAGCGCGCGAGCTGCGTGGTGGAGAAGCTGCGGGCGGTGCGAGCGGCGCGGATTCCGATGCGGATTGAAGGGCTGGGATTCTTTGAGCGGGCTGGGGTCTTCTGGGCCGGAGTGCCGCTGACTCCGGAGCTGCTGGCGTTGCAGCAATTTGTAACAGCAGCGATGCGGAATTGCGGATTTGTACCCGAGACGAGACCCTACAACCCTCATATCACACTCGCGCGCGCGAAGGGCCGCAACGGAGCGAAGGCGCTCGCGCCGTTGCAGAACGCGGTGCAGCGGGCAAAGATCGACCTCTGCGCCGAGTTCACCGCCAACGAGTTCCTGCTCTACGAGTCGTTCCCGGGGCCGGAAGGATCGAAGTACGAGGTGAAGGAGCGCTTTCTTCTGATCGCGGATCCCTGATCAGGCCGGCTCGGGGATGACACGCAGCTTGCCAAGACCCAGGATGTATCCGGCGATGCCGATGGCCAGCACGATTGCGGCGAGAGCGAAGGACCCGCCGAAGTTGTGAGCGCGTGCGAAGTAGCCGGTGATGACAGGCGCGGAGATCGCGGCAATCTGCGTCGCGAAATTCATGATGCCGCCGATGCGCCCGACGCTTTCCCGTGGCGCGATCAGCGACGGGATCGACCAGCCGACAGGCGCCATAGCGCCGAGGCCCGCCATGCAGAGACTGATCCAGGCAACGGCAACCTGAGGAGTGTGAGCGAATCGTGCGCCATAAATGCCCATGCCGAACGCAAGGCCGCCGACCAGCACGCACTGCCGCACGAGCCACGGCCGCGCCCCGCGACGCACCAGCGCGTCGACCATCCAGCCGCCGATGGCGAGATCGGTGAAGGTCGCCACCAGCCAGGGGACGCTGGTGTCCAGTGCGGAGTGGAGCAGGTCGACACGGAGGCTCATCGAGAGGTAGTTGGGCAGCCACGTGAGGACCAGGTAGAAGACGTAGTTATAAGCCGCAAAGCCGATGGTGGCGCCAATGACCTGTGGCTGGCGCAGGAGATAAAGCATCGGCGCACCGTGGGATTTCTCTGCGGGCGCGGACTCCGGCTGGGCGCGGCCCTCGGCCATGAGAGTGCGCTCGTCAGGGCTAAGGCGCGGGTCCTCGCTGGGATTCCGATACACGCCCCAGAACAGGAGGAAGTAGAGAAAGCTGACGAAGCCGGTGAAGATGAAACTCCACCGCCAGCCGAGGCGGAAGACCAGAAAGCCGAGGATCGGCACTCCGATAGCCGAAGCGAATTTGGCCGCCGCGTCGTTGATGGACGTAGCGAAGCTGCGCTCGCGCTCGGGAAACCAGTAGCCCACGGCCTTCGCGTTAGCGGGGAAGGTAGGCGCTTCACCAACGCCGAGCAGCAGGCGCGCGGCGAAGAAGCTGTAGACGCCCGTGGCCATGCCGGAGGCAAAAGAGGCGGCGCTCCAGAGGAAGGTGGCGACACGACCGATGCGTCGCACGCCCCAGCGATCGAGCATGATACCGATGGGGATTTGCAGCGCGGCATAGCTCCAGTTGTAGGCGCTGGCCAGATAGCCGAAGGTGACCGCGGTGATGCCCCATTGGATGCGCAGCGCGTCGTAGGCCACTGACATGTTGACGCGGTCAAAGAAGTTGACGAGGACGCCGACGCCGAGAAGGACGGCAATGCGCCAGCGGCGATGCGGAGCGTGCGCCGGAGCATCGAAGGCGGAGTCGGTCACCCGAGCATTGTAGATGGCGCAGCACGGAGCCTCCGCGAGCAAGAGCACGGGCTCGGCAGAATCACGCCGCGCTGAAATTACTTTGACGCCAAAATGTTCCGCCCCCTGCGTGATAGAGTGAGGCGCAGCCGGCGCTTTTTGGGGATCGAATCATGGCGACGCTGAAGAAAATCCTCTCCATGCTGAGACGCCAATACGGTCCTCCTGTCCTGCCTCCGGCAAAGGGTCCCTTCGAATTGGTGTTGTGGGAGAACGCCTGTTATCTCCTGCCGGACGGTCGCAGGCAAGAGGTATTCGAAGGTCTGCGCAAACAAGTCGGACTCACTCCCCAGGCAATCCTGGCCGCAGATCGGGACGTTCTCTTATTTTGGGCGATCAGGGGAGGCATGCGGCCCGAAGTTCGCGTCTTCCGTTGGCTCGAGATTGCAAGGATTTGCCGCGACCAGTTCGGCGGTGATCTGGACCGCATCCTCTCGCAAACGTACGCTGAGGCCAAAAAAGCCCTCAAGCAATTTCCCAATATTGGGGGCCCGGGAGCTGAGAAAATCCTGATGTTCTGCGGCGCCGCTCCGGGCCTCCCCCTGGAATCGAATGCTCTGCGCGTTCTTACTCGGGTGGGCTACGGACGCGACCATCTGAGAAACTACGGTCAAACTTACAAATCCGTGCAGGATGCGATCGCTTCCGAAATCCCCAGGGATCCCGCAAATACAGCGGAAGCTCACCTGCTGCTGAGACAACACGGCAAGGAGGTGTGCCGGAATAATGGACCTCTCTGCCACCAGTGTTCGATCTCAGCCCTTTGCAATTATCCAGCGAAGACGCGCTGAAAAGCTTTCCCGGCAACTCCTGCGCCGGCTTATTCGACAGCCTGCACCATGCCGCGGCCGAGCAGCAGCTCGGCTTTGTCGATGAAGGCGCGATCGGCGGCAACCGTGATCCCCTCCGGCTCCATCACGACGCAGTATTGGCCGCTCTGTTCCACGTTGAGCATCAGCCGCGCGGGACCGGGTGCGGAGACAACGAGGTCGCGCAGCTCGACGAGCGTCGTTTCACTCACGCGATCAAGTGGGATGCGGATGCGAATATTATTGGGCAGGCGTACCTTCACGTCTTCGAGCGCCTGGATCGAGGAGACATAGAGCTTGGTTGCAGCTTCTTCGTCCTCTTTGCTGAGTTGGCCGCGGACCAACACCGGAACTTCAATGCGCAGAGACTGCGCGAGTCGCTCGTAGTCTTTAGGAAAACAGACGAAGTCGATTTTGCCAGTTGCGTCTTCGAGGGCGGCGGTCGCATAGAGCTCACCAGAGCGCTTCGACTTCGCGACCTTGAGCCCGAGAATAACCCCGGCGACGGAGATTTCATTCTCTGGCGCCTGGCCACGGCGACCGTTCGACGGCGCTGGTTTCATCTCGAGCGCGCTGGCGACGTCGACAACACCCGGCAGATTGCGCAATTTCTCCGCATATTTGTCCAGGGGATGACCGGAGACAAAAAAACCGAGCACTTCCTTTTCGGCCGCGAGACGCTGGCCCTCCTCCATGTCGGGCACATTGGGCAGATCGTCGTGTTTCGCGCCATTTGCGGGCACATCGAAGATGCCAAACAGCCCGGACTGTCCCGCAGCATCGTCCCGCTGCGCCTTCTGCGCGCGCTCCATGGTCTTGTCGACAGCAGCGAGCAACTGGGCGCGGCGGCCGAAGGAGTCAAGCGCGCCGGCCTTAACAAGGGACTCGATGACGCGCTTGTTCAGCAGGCGGAGATCGATCTTTTCACAGAATTCCTGGAAAGACGCGAAGCTCTTCCCTTCCTCGGCGAGCGCTGCCCGCGCAGCAAGGATCGAGTCGATAGCGTTGCGGCCGACGTTTTTGATGGCGGTCAACCCGAAGCGGATCGCCTCGCCGTGCGGCGTGAAGTCGGCATCGGAGTAGCGCACGTCGGGGGCTTCGACGGCAATCTCCATCTCGCGGCACTCTTTAATGTACTTGACCACGTTTTCCGGCTTCGAAATTTCCGATGTTAGCAGCGCCGACATAAACTCGACAGGATAGTGAGTCTTCAAATACGCCGTCTGATAGGCCAGCAGCGCATACGCCGCCGAGTGCGATTTGTTAAATCCGTACCCCGAAAACTTCGCCATCTGATCGAAGATCTCGCCGACCGCGGCCTTCGGATGCCCCAGCGCCGCGGCGCCGCTCATAAATCGTTCCCGCTGCTCTGCCATCGCCTCGGCGTTCTTTTTTCCCATCGCCCGCCGCAGCAGATCGGCCTCGCCCAGGCTGTAGGTCGCCAGCACGTTGGCGATCCGCATCACCTGCTCCTGGTAGACGATCACGCCCAGCGAATCTTTCAGGATCCCCTCAAGCTCCGGCAGCAGAAACTCCACCTTGCGCCGTCCCCACTTGCGCTCGATGAAGTCGTCGATCATGTCCATCGGCCCCGGCCGGTAGAGCGCATTCAGCGCCGTCAGTTCCTCCACCGTATCCGGCTTATACCGCCGCAAAACGTCCCGCATCCCATTCGACTCGAACTGAAACACCCCTGACGTCAGAGCCGTGTGAAACACCTTTCTGAACGTCTCAGGATCGTCCGGCGGAACCATCTCGATGTCCAACTTCTCCCCGCGCGTCTGCTCAATCAGCTTCACGCAGTCGGTGATCACCGTCAGCGTCGCCAAGCCCAGGAAGTCCATCTTCAGCAGGCCCATCTTCTCGACCGCCTTCATGTCGTAGGCGGTTACGATTTCATCGTTCTTCGTCCTGTTCAGCGGCACCAGTTCTGTCAACGGACGCGGCGCAATCACCACCGCCGACGCATGAACTCCCGCGCCGCGTACCAACCCCTCCAGCTTCTTCGCCGTGTCGATCAGCTCGCGAATCTGCTCATTGCCGTCGTAGGCTTCCTGCAGCGGCGGCGAATCCTTCAGCGCCTGGTCGATGGTCACGCCGATAGTGGCGGGGACGAGCTTGGCAATTCGGTCCACGTCGCCGTAAGGCATGTCGAGTGCGCGGCCCACGTCTTTGATCGCTGCCTTCGCGGCCATCGTATTAAACGTGATGATCTGCGCCACCTGCTCACGGCCGTATTTCCGCGTCACATAATCGATCACCTCACCGCGCCGGTTCTGGCAAAAGTCCACGTCGATATCCGGCATCGTCACCCGCTCCGGATTCAGAAACCGCTCGAACAGCAGCACATTCTGCATCGGATCGATGTTCGTGATCTCCATCGCGTAAGCCACCAGCGATCCCGTTGCCGAACCGCGCCCCGGCCCCACCGGAATCCCCTGTTCCCGCGCATACCGGATGAAATCCCACACAATCAGGAAGTACCCCGAGTACTTCATCTGCCGGATAATCCCGATCTCGAAGTTCAGCCGCGATTCATATTCATGCACCGGCGTTCGCCGCACGCCGCGCAGTTCCAGTCGCCGCACTGCCGTTTCCAGCCGCTTCTTCAGGCCCTCTCGGCACACCTGCTCGAAGTAGCTGTCGATCGTATGCCCCGCCGGCACCGCAAACTCCGGAAAGGGATTGTCGACCTCGCTGAGTTTGAAGTGACAGCGTTCAGCAAACTGCATGGTGCGGCTGACGACTTCGGGCGCGTGGGCGAACAGCCGTTCCATTTCCGCGGCAGATTTGACGTAGAACTGGTCGGAGTCGAACTTAAAGCGCTTCGGATCGTTGATCGACGCAAGGGTCTGCACGCAGAGCAGCACCTCATGCGCGTGCGCGTCGTCCTCGCAAAGATAGTGGCTGTCGTTGGTGGCGACCAGCGGGATGTCAAGGTCCTTCTCAAGCCGGAAGAGATCAGCGTGAATCTTCTTCTCGAGTTCCAACCCCTGGTCCTGAATTTCAAGAAAAAAATTGCCGCGCCCAAAGATGTCCTGATACTGGCTGGCGGTGGCTCGCGCGGCATCGTATTTCCCGGCCATCAGGTTCTCGCAAAGCTCACCCGCAAGACAGCCGGAGAATCCGATCAGCCCATTCGCATGCTCGGCGAGATATTTCTTGCTGACACGCGGCTTTTTGTAGAAGCCGTGCAGCGAAGCCTCAGAGGTGATGCGGACCAGGTTACGATAGCCCTCTTCGTTTTCGGCAAGGACCAGCAGATGGTTGTAGTCGTCGCCCTGCGGATCGGCGCGGTGGTCTTCTTTCTGACAGACGTAGAGCTCACACCCCAGAATCGGACGAATACCGTGCTTCTTCGCTGCGGCAAAAAAATGGACCGCCCCATAGATGTTGCCGTGGTCGGTGATGGCGACGGACTTCTGGCCGATGTCGGCGACACGTTGAACCAGCTTTTCGACGTCGCACGCCCCGTCAAGGAGGGAGTAGTCGGTGTGGAGATGCAGGTGAGTGAATTCCGCCATGGGTCCAGCTTCTATTCTAGGTCGTTCGACAAGAGACGGAAGCCGAGGATCACGGCGCTTCGGTGAGGAAAAGCAGGGACGAAACTCCAGCGAGGACCGCCCATCGTTTTGCAGCTCAGAACCGTGTAGGATGCCTTCACGGAGGTTTTCCATGGACAGCGTGGTGACATTTCTGACGACCCAAAATCCGGAGGCCGCCATCGCCTTCTATCGCGACAAGCTGGGCCTAACCTACCTGCGCGACGACGGTTTCGCGCTGGTCTTCGACATGAACGGAGTGATGCTGCGGATCAACAAGGCGAAGAGCTTTACGCCGGCCCAAGGCACGGTGCTCGGATGGGAGGCGCGCGACATCAGTGCGACGATGAAAAAGCTGGAGCAGACGGGCGTCGCCTTTGAGCGCTATCCCAACATGGGGCAGGATGCGGACGGAGTCTGCACGTTTCCCACGGGTGACAAAGTCGCATGGTTCAAGGATCCCGACGGCAATGTGCTGTCGATATCGCATCACGTGGCGTGATGGTCTGTCTGCGCCGCGCCTTCAGCGCGGCATGTCGCGATGAGCGACTTTGACGATGTGGCCGTGCCGGGCCAGGCGACGCGCAATCTCTTCGGCAATCATGACCGAGCGATGCTGACCGCCGGTGCACCCAAAAGCCATGGTCAGATAGCTCTTCCCTTCGTTGATGTAGTGCGGCAACAGAAAAAGCAGCATATCCGTAACCCGGTCGAGGAACTCGCGCGTCTGCGGAAAGCCGATGATGTAGTTCTCGACCTTTGGATCTTTGCCGGTAAGGTTGCGGAATTCCGGAACAAAGTGCGGGTTGGGAAGAAAGCGCACATCGAAAACCAGATCGGCCTCAAGCGGCACGCCCTTCTTGTAGCCGAAGCTGATAGAGGAAATGAGCAGACTCTGGCCGTCGTTCTCGCGCACAAACTTGTTCTGGATATAAGCGCGGAGTTCGTGGACATTGAACTTTGTCGTATCGATGACGACGTCGGCGACGTTGCGGATGGGCTCCAGCAGACGCCGCTCTTCCTGCAGAGCTTCCGTTACGCTTTCTTCGCGGCCGAGGGGGTGCGGCCGGCGCGTTTCGGAGTAGCGCGCCAGCAACGCAGCTTTCGAGGCTTCCAGAAACAGCACGGTGGTCGACAAGGTGCGCCGGATCTCGCGCAGAATGGCGGGGAATTTTTCGAGACTCTGGCCTTCGCGCACATCCACGACCAGCGCAGCGCGCCGAATATCGCGCGAATGCGCCACCAGCTCGGCGAATGGCCGTATCAGCATCACCGGCATGTTGTCGACCGCGTAAAAACCGAGGTCCTCAAAAGCCTTCAGAGCTGAAGCTTTGCCCGATCCGGAAAGGCCGGTGAGGATAACGAGATCGCGTGGAATGCCGGGTGACCGCGGCTTTGTCTTGGCCGGGGCGCGTCGCCTCGCTGCTGTTTTCCGGCTGGGGGACATGGCCTCATCCTAGCATTCAGCCGTGAAATGGCGATGACTCGTTTTGGGGATGAAAAAGTGCGTTCGGCGGTTAGGTCTTCGGGCTCAAAACGCGCTCCAGCGCTGCGCAGACCCGGTCGATCTGCTCGTCTGCGATACGGTTGAAGAAAGGCAAAGCCATGGTGCGGGCGGTGACGGATTCGGTAACCGGAAGGTCGGCGGTGTTGCGCCAGGCCGCATAGGCAGGCTGCAGATGAATGGGTGCAAAGTAGCGGCCGGTGGCGATGCCGGCCGCGGCCAGCTCGCGCCGCGCTCGATCACGATCAGCCTGCGTAAACGAAGGCCCGAGGCGAATCACGAAGACGAACCAGCTGAGGCGCTGGTTGGGGATGTCGGTCGCGGGAAGGCGCAGGTCCGGGTTTTGACGCAGCCGATCCCAGTAGCGGCGCGCGATGCTTTCTCGGCGAGCGAGGATGGAGTCGATGCGGCTGAGTTGCGCGAGACCCAGAGCGCACTGCATTTCGGAGAGCCGGTAGTTAAAGCCGAGTTCAGCGTGCTCCAGCCAGTTGTCGGAGGTTTCCGGAGACGGTGTGCGGACGCTTTCCGCCCTGCAATCGTAACGGCCGTGGTTACGTAAGGCGGCGATGCGGCGGGCCAGGGCAGCGTCTTGAGTGACCACCATTCCCCCCTCGCCCGTGGTGATCTGCTTGTTGGGGTAAAACGCGAAGATGCCCGCATCACCGAAGGTCCCGGCGCGGCGGCCGGCGATCTCTGCGCCGATGGCCTCGCAGGCGTCTTCGATAACGAGCAGGTTGTGGCGTCGGGCGAGATCGAGGAGCGCCGGAACGTCCGCCGGGCGGCCGAAGGTGTGCACGACGATGAGGGCGCGGGTACGCGGGGTGATGGCGGCTTCGACGCTGGCAGGATTGAGATTCAGCGTCTCCGGGTCGATGTCCGCAAAAACTGGCTGCGCGCCCACGTATCGAACCGCGTTGGCCACCGCGATGAACGTGAAGGAGGGGACGATGACTTCATGGCCAGGTGCGATCCCGAGTGCCAGCAAAGCAAGGTGCAGGCCGGCGGTTCCGGAGCTGACGGCGACGGCGTGAGGCACGCCGGCATACGCGGCCAGGGCCTCCTCGAATTCCGCCTGCTTTGGGCCGAGGCTCAGGCGCGGCGTGCGCAGGACCGAGACAACCGCGTCGATGTCCGCATCGGTGACGTCGGGCTGGGAAAGTGGGATGTTCGGCTCAATCATGAAGGGAACCCATTGCGCAGAGGCATAGCGCGCTTGATGAGCAGTTCCTGGCCAAGCGGGCAAGTGGTAAGCACCTGAACGATGCGCTCGGCGGCATGCCCGTCGCCGTAGGGATTGGTCATGCCGGTTAGAGAGGCGCGAAAGCCGGGGCTGCGCGCGTCGCCGATGCGGGCGAAGATGGAGTCGGCGTCGGGTTCGGCATCGAGGACGTTGCGGGCGCGCTCGCGACCCTTTTGCCGGAACCCCACGTTGACGGTGGGCAGCGCGAAGGAAGCGGTTTCCATGATGCCGCTGGAGGAGTTCCCGAGCATGACCTCGACGTCACGCAGCAGACTCCAATAGGTAACAGCGTTGAGGTTAATGAAGAGGTGTGAGCTGGTGTGGCGCAGGAGGAAGTCGCGCGTGCGCCTAATCAGCGAACGGCTGCCCGCATCGGCGTTGGGATAGCAGAAGAGGATCTGCGTAGTTTCCTGGCCTGCAATTTGTTCGAGCGCGCAGAAGAGGGCTTCGGCTTCGCAGGTCGTGTCGGATTCAAGCGTGACGGGGTGGTAGGCAACCAGTAACGCCGGAATGCGCAGATCGAGATCGCAGGCGGCTTCGACCTCCTCGCGCGAGAGCAGATGGCTGCGGTGCAGATGGTCAAGCGATGGAGCGCCGGCACGGTGGACGCGCCAGGGCTCTTCGCCCATGGCGATAACGCGCGCGCGCGCGGTTTCCGTTGAGGTGAAATGGATGTGGCTCATCTTCGTGAGCGCGTTGCGGACGGCGTCGTCAATGGCGCCTTCACTGATTTCGCCGCCTTCGATGTGCGCGATAGGGATGCGCAGAGAGAGCGCTACGGAGGCGGGCGCGAGCATCTCATAGCGGTCGGCGATGAGCAGCAGCAGGTCAGGGCGCATCGCGCCGAGGGTGTCGGCTAGAGAGAGAATGGCAACGCCGATGCTTTTCGCCATGCCCACGTCGGTGTCGGAGCTCAGGAGGGATTCGATCCGCGCGGCGATGGGGAAGCCGTCCTTCTCGATTTCGCCGATGGTAGCGCCGAACTCGGGCGACAGGTGCGATGCCATCGCGATAAGGCGGAGATCGACGTCGGGACGCTCCGAAAGTAGCTTGAGAGGCCAGTAGAGATGGCTGTAGTCGGCGCGCGAAGTGGTGACGACGGCGATGCGGCGCTTCATCGGGCCAACGTGAATGCGGAGGCGAGGCCGTGCAAAAGGGCGCTGGGCTGGTAGTCCGGAACCAGTTCCTCGACCAGGTGCAGCAGAAGCGGCAGGTCACGCGCTGCGATGGCGGATTCGAGCGAGCGTATATGCGCGTCGAGGCCGGATGCTGCCGGGCTCGCGACACGCCGGAGGGCGCGAGTCGGACGGTCGGCGTCGCTTTCGCCCGATGAAAGGAGGGACTCGTTAAGCTTGTCGCCCGGACGCGGCTCGCTGAAGACGATCGCGATATCGTGGGCCTCACGCGCGTGGGGCGAGCTTGCAGCGATCATGCGGCGAGCGAGATCGGCAATCAGAATGGGCTCGCCCGGATCGGGAATCAAAATGCCCTCAGCCGATTCGGCGGCAATGGCCTCTGCCAGGTGGGCGACGACCTCGTCGAGGGTGAGGAAAAACCGGCGGGCGGCGGGATGCGTGACGGTGACCGGGCCGGCGCGCGCAATTTGTTCGGCGAAGAGCGGCGCGACACTGCCCGGCGAGCCGATAACGTTGACGAGGCGCACCGCCGCAAATCCGGGATGCGCAAGGATGGCCAGCTCCGCGATGCGCTTGGAAGCGCCCATGATGCTGTGTGGCGCGACGGCCTTATCCGTGGAAATGAGAATCATGTTGCGGACGCGATGCTTGTGAGCGACCTGCGCCAGGAGCCACGTGCCGACGCTGTTCGTTTCGACGGCGCCAAAGGGATTCCGCTCCATCAGCGGCACGTGTTTGAGGGCGGCAGCGTGGAGGACGAGTTCGGGGCGATGCTCGCCAAAGAGCGCCGTGAGAAGTACACGGTCGCAGACGCTGCCGAGGATCGGAATGCAGCGGTCTCCGAAGCCGCAGGCGGTCATCTCGCGCTCGACGGCAAAGAGCGGCTGTTCGGCGATTTCGAGAAGGGAGATTTGTGAGGCTCCCGAGGCGGCGAAGATGCGGACCATTTCCGATCCGATAAAGCCGCCAGCGCCGGTGACGAGAACGCGGCGGCCGGCAACGCAAGGAATGAGGATCGGACCCGGAGTTGTGGTTTCGCGCCCGAGAATTCCAGCCCAGGAAAACCTGTGCTCAAATCGCAGCGCGGCGGAGAAATCGGTCGGCACTGGACGAAATTATAATGGCCCTTCATTCCACTATGTCCGTCACCCTTCTTCCGGCTACCGAGCAGCTTGCGTTGCTGCAGCGTCGCGCCATCACGCCACGCGAGTTAGCCGACGAGCATATTGCACAGATTCAGCGGCTGAACCCAGCCCTGAACGCGCTCGTGGATTTCGATGCGGAGCGGGTGCGAGCACAGGCAAAACGCGTTCGACCGGGACCCTTGTCGGGGCTCCCGTTAACGGTGAAGTCGTCGATCGCGGTCGCGGGCTATCGCTGCGAGATTGGCAGCTTGCTCAACAAGTTTCCGGAACCCGGAGCAATCCCGGAGAAGAACGCGGTGGTTGTGGATCGGCTGCTCGCCGCGGGCGCCGTCGTGCTGGGGACGACGAATTGTCCTGAGTTCCTTATGGCGTACGAGACCGAGAACCTCCTCTACGGGAGCACCCGCAATCCGTGGAACCTGGAGTACACATCGGGAGGATCAAGCGGCGGAGAAGCGGCAGCGATTGCAGCGGGAATGTCGGCAGTCGGGCTGGGCAGCGACAGCGGCGGATCAGTGCGCGAGCCCGCGCACTTCACGGGCATTTGCGCACTGAAGCCGACCCCTGGCCGCTTCCCCGCAGCGGGACACTTGCCGCCTTGCCTTGGACCGTTCTCGTTCCTGGGATCGATCGGGCCGATGGCCCGCACCATCGGCGATCTTCGCCTGCTCTTCGAAACCCTCTCCGGACAAGACGTAACAGATCCGAACAGCGCACCCGTTGCACATCGCGCAGTCACGCGAGACGAAGCGAAACAGATTCCCATCGGCTGGTTCGAGGACGACGGCATCGTTCCCGTGACAGCCGAAACCCGGGTCGCAGTGCGACAGGCTGTTCAGGCTTTGGAACGCCAGGGCTTCACGCTGAAGCCGTTCCGGCCCTCCTCGCTCGAAGCAGCGCGGAAACTGTGGTGGACCTTCTTCGTCCAGTGCGGAGCGATGCTCTACTCGCCCACCATTCGCGGGCGCGAACAGGATCTGAGCCCAACCTTCCGCGATTTTCTGGCGATTGCGCGGGCGGAGACGCCTCTGACCGCCGATCCCCTGCTCGATGCGTGGGTCGAGTCCGACAAGGTGCGCGCGCGGCTGCTCGAAGAAATGCGGCAGTTTCCAATCCTGCTTTGCCCGGTATGCTCCATTCCGGCGTTCAAGCCATTTGAGCGGAGCTGGAACGTCGAGGGTCAAGCCGTCGCATACCTCGACGCGATGCGCTACACGCAGTGGTTCAATTTGCTCGGCGCCCCAGCGGCCGTTGTGCCGGTAAGCCGGTCAGCGGAGGGCCTCCCCATCGGCGTGCAAATTGCCGGCCGCCCGTTCGCCGACGAGCTGGTGCTCGAGGTCGCAGCGGCGGTGGAAAGCGAGTTTGGCTATCGGCCACCACCGCTGGCGGAGTGATCGCCAGCCCAATCTCTGGAAACCAAAAATGAAAAGGCCCGCCGAACGGCGGACCCCCGTTTCACCATCAAACAAGCCGCTAAGGCTTGAGGTGCTGGAACAGATTCAGCTTGGAGACGTCGTTCACCATGATGATCGCGAAGAACAGGATCAGCATCACAAACGCAACCTGATACACCCGCTCCTTGAATTCCTGCTTCAGGTCGCGTCGCAGCAGGCCTTCGATGCACAGCAGCAGAATCATGCCACCGTCGAGAATCGGGATCGGGAGCAGGTTCATGATGCCGAGGTTCAGGCTGATCAGCGCCGTGAGGCCGATGATCGGTTGCCAGCCGTGCATCTCGGCGGCTTCACCCGTCATACGCGCCATGCCGATCGGACCGCTCAGCTGCTGCATCACCGCGCCATGACGCGTGAACATGCGGTGCAGGATGTCGAGAATGAGCCCCGAGTAGTGCAGGTTGTACGTGATTGACCGCTGAATCGCTTTCGACAGCGGGAGCTGCTCCACTGTGAACGGCGGCGGCGCAGGGACAAAGCCAAGGGCGTAGCCCGACGCCTGGCCAGTAGCGTAGTCCTTCCAAATAGGCTGAACGGTCACGCTGAACCGTTGACCGTTGCGATCGATCAGGAGATTCGCCGGTTTATTGGCCGCCTCATTGAGAACCGCAATGACGGCGGCAACGCTGTGGACCATCTGCCCGTTGACCGCGACCAGACCATCGCCGGAATTCAGGCCTGCCTTCGCAGCGGGATCGCCGGGCATCACATCGGCCACACCCAGGGGCCCATCCTGCTCTTTGGGAAGCAGCCCCAGCGCCTCAATATCAAAGTCCTGCCCGTGAGAAGCATCGGCCAGCAGCAGCTCCGTGCTGAACTGCTTCGTCTGCCCGTTGACGACACGCTCCACGGTAATCGGGACGGTGGAGTTGACGTCGAGCAGCGCCCGGTCGATCACCTTTTCCCAGGTCGGATTTCGCTCGTTGTCGAAGCGGAGCATGTGGTCGCCGCTCTCGAGGCCTGCACGCCCCGCGGGCGAGTTGGGCGGCACCACGTCGAGCACGGCCGGAGCGGCGAGATACTGCTCGACCTCGTTGTGCATGGTGTACAAACCAGCCATCAGCACGAACGCGAGGATAAAGTTGGCTACCGGCCCGGCAACCGCGATAAGAACCCGCTGCCAGCGCGGATGGGCGCTGAATTCCCCCGGATCGCCGGTCGTCTCCGAGCCCGGCGTCTCACCGGACATCTTCACGTAGCCGCCCAGGGGCAGCGCGCTGATGCGGTAGTCCGTGTCGCCGTATTTGACGCCAAAAAGGCGCGTGCCAAAGCCCAGCGAGAAAACCTCAACGCGGACGCCGCAAAGCTTGGCCACGGCGAAGTGGCCAAACTCGTGCACGAGGACCATGATCCCGAGCACAACAAGGAAAGAGAGGGTCGCAGTGACGGCGAAGGGCATATCGGTTATTTCGGCGAAACTCGTGCGGATTGCGGCAGCATACCGGAGAACCTTTGGCCTCAGCAACGACGAGACGCTTCGCGTCCCGCCAAAACTTCCCGCGCCAGCTCGCGCGACGCGTGGTCCACCGCAAGCACCTCTTGAATGGTGGCCGGATGCGTCTCCGGGGTTGTCTCGAGAACCTGCTCTATTGTATCCGGAATCCCCGTAAAGGGAATCACCCGTTTTAGGAACGCCTCGACGGCCACTTCGTCCGCCGCGTTGAGAGCAATCGCGTGCGCCCCACCCTTTTCGGCTGCCTCGTACGCCAATCGCAAACACGGAAAGCGCTCCAGGTCTGGAGGCTCGAAGTGCAGTTCGGAGAGCGAAGCCATGTCGAACCGCAGATCCGACTTTACTCGCTCCGGATAACTCAGCGCATACAGGATCGGCAGGCGCATGTCGGTAACGGAAATCTGCGCCAACAGGCTGCCGTCGACGAATTCCACCAGCGAATGCACCGTCGACTGCGGATGCACGGTGACTTTGATCGCCGACGGCGACAGGTCGAAAAGGCGGCATGCCTCGATGATCTCGAGCCCTTTGTTGAGCAGCGTCGACGAGTCAATCGTGATGCGACGCCCCATCACCCACGTGGGATGATGCAATGCCTGCTCCACCGTGATGTTGCGAAACTCCGACGCAGGCAGCGTCCGGAAGGGTCCACCCGACGCGGTCAGCCAGATTTGCCGTACCTCATCCCGTCTTCCAGCGCGCATGCATTGGTGAATCGCGTTGTGCTCCGAGTCGATCGGCAGCAGCGCGACCTTCTTCTCGCGCGCAGCTGCGGTGATAATCTCGCCCGCCGCCACCATGGCTTCCTTGTTCGCGAGCCCGATCGTCTTGCCCGCCATGACGGCGGCGTACGTCGCCTCAAGGCCGGCGACGCCGACGATAGCGGAGACAACAAAGTCGGCTTCGGGCAAGGTCGCGACGCGAACCGTGCCCTCGCTTCCCCACACGACATCGGTGGTGGTCACCCCGGCGCTGCGCAGACGGCGTGCGAAGTCGGCGGCCAGCTCCTCCGTGGCCAGTGAAACCACGCGAGGACGCCAGCGCAGGCACTGTTGCAGAGCCGTATCGATGTTGCGTCCGGCCGCCAGCGAGGCCACGGCAAACCGCTCCGGGTAGCTCTCGACAATGCTGAGCGTGCTCTGACCGATGGAGCCCGTCGATCCCAGGATGGCGATGCGTTTCAAAGGAGGAGTTCTTCCGTCCAGGAGGCCAGAGCTGGCGGTCGAATCGCTAACCGCTTCATCGCTGACCGGTTCTCAGCTGACCCCTTCATCGCTGACCGGGTTTTAGCTGACCCCTTCATCGCTGACCGGGTTTTAGCTGGCCGTTTCTTAGCTGTCTTTCAGAAGGACTGCTGGGCTAACTGAGCGTACCACAGCACCGGCGCGGCCAGCAGCAGCGCATCAATGCGGTCAAGGAACCCTCCGTGACCGGGCAACAGCCGCCCGGAATCCTTGACTCCCGCGGCGCGCTTGATCGCCGATTCGGCCAGATCGCCGACTTGCCCAGCAACGTTCAGCAGCACCGCAAGGCCGATCCAGTGCAGGAAGCTGCCTGGGTAAGAAAGATATTCTATGGAGTGCGCACTGAGGATTCCGCCGATCCAGACCAGCAGCACCGCGATCAGGATGCTGGCGGCCACCGAGGCGATTGATCCCTCCCAGGTTTTGTTGGGGCTCAGCCTGCGCGCCAGCGTCCACCGGCCCCAGGCGCGGCCCACATAAAGCGCGGCGATGTCGCCGCACCACACAACCAGCAGCAAAAACAGCAGCAGCGAGGGGCCGTTGTCTTCCGCCGACACCAGGTAAATCGTCGACATCGACAGACCGATGTACAGAAGGCCGAAGACGGAGAAGGCCGTGTCCGGCAGCACGCGCTCCAGCGGCGAACGAAAAGTGCAGATGATTAGCAGTGCCAGAGAAATGGCTCCTGTCACCGGCGCCATCAGGTCGGGCCGGCGAAAGATCGCTGCCAGCAGAACAGCGAGGCACACCATGACGACGATGCGCGGCGTCTTCGCGCCGATGGCGTTGGCCAGATCGAGGTATTCCCACAACGCCAGCGCCGCGAAGAGGAAGATGGCGCACATCAGGACAATGGGCCATTTCGGCGACACGAAGATCACCGCGATCACAAGGGGGATCAAAACCGCCGCTGTCAGAATGCGCCGCATGTCCGGGGTCAGAATACACGCCAGGAGGCGCGGCGGCGCCTGGATGAACCGAGTCAGGTAACTTCCGGGATGAATTGGCGATTCGAATTGGGAAGTGGCCCCGCGGCCTCACTTCGCGTCCGGAATGCGCGTGGCGGGCATGTTGCGCAGAACTTCCAGCTCCTTTTGCACCCGGGCCCACTGACGCGGGTGCCGCTTCGTTTCGATGGGAGCGTCGGGATTCGAATAGAACGCAAGAATGTTTTGCCGCAGACCCAGCGGAGGCTTGGCGGTCTGCGTGGTTACGCGATCGAGAAGCGTGGCATAGGTCTTGTCCATGAGGCCATAGGTGCCAGGGCGGCTGGCGTAGCCCGTGTCGAGGTCAAGGTCGGGGACGGAGAAGACTTCCTGAGCCTTCCCCGCCAGCTGACCCAGCAGTTCCAGATAGCGGTCGGTCGCGTGATTCACTCCTTCCACGTACTTCTCTTCGGAGTCCTTGTCAGGACCTCGAATCGAGAGGTCGGAGAGAATGCCGACTTTGGGCAGGATCACAATGAAAAAGGCGACCAGGCGCGTTTCGAAGCTCGCTTTATGTTTCCGGAACGGCTCCCATCCGTTGCGGGCTGATGCATCTTTCACCCGATCCTCAAAGGTATGAAAACCCGGAAGGTCTTCGTCGGCGGGAAAGCTCTTCCGGTGCAGCATGACTTCGGCGAAGGAGACGCGCGGAAGAAACTGGCGCACCGCCCAGTCATAACTGCCGATCGCGTGCGACTCATTTCCCATGATGCTCCCAAGACTAAGCCCGTACGTCACGTAGAACGCGCGCTCCAGCAGTCCGCGCGAAACCTTGAAACCAACGTGGCGCAGATAGGCAGCCGGAGGGAAGCGGCTATGGCCGAGTTGATCGATGTCGAACGCCCATTCGGTGCGCACATGCGCGTAGGGAGACTGCTCATAGGTCACCATCGGGCCGTACTTCTTTCCCAGGTCCGGAAATTCAATGGCAACGGCCGGATTCACCGCTTCCTCATGACCGATCGTGTCGCCAACGTAGTGCGACAGCGCCCCCAGAGCGAACGCCAGCTCATTCACATCGCGCGACTCGCGAATAAGATTCGTGACGAAGTCCCCGGTTCGCACGTAGTGCGCCAGATCGCTGAAGGACGGATGACCGAACGGATAGTAGCCCGCATCCTGAATCACCGAGCCGCCATAGGCGTAAGCGTGGGCCATCCGGAGCTGATCGGGGGTGGTGTCGGGATACTTGCTCAGCAGCACGGGCTTGATGCCCGACTCCCACGTCATGTCGATGATGGTTTCGTGGGTCAGAAACGAGAAAGCGAAGGAAAAGGGCGCAACAAGCAGAAGTGCCAGAGTGGCGAACACGAGCTTACCGTTCATTCCTGCCGGACTCCTCCATGGTTTTGTGGCCGGTGAAGCGGACCGGTCTGGTACCGCCATGTTGGATGCGCGACGCGAACAGGAGAATGTATCTCGCGCTGTTATGGGCGATTTCGAGCGGAATGCCAGATGCGCAGCAGTTCAATGGCGTTGTTCTTCACACGATAAATCGCGATGTACGGCAGTCGCGCAAAGACGAGTTCGCGCGTTCCCTCCTCGCGCCCAGGGCGGCCACTCTGGGGAAAGCTCTTCAGGGATCGAATCGTTTCGTACAACTCCTGCAGAGTCGAATAAGCGTAACTCGGATGATGTTCCTTCAGGTAGCCGGCGATCTGTTCAAGGTCGTCCGCAGCCGCCGGCGTCCAGACAATCCGCATCTTCAGGACGGGAACAGGCGGTCAACGCGAGCGTCCATGGCGGCTTCGTCCATCAACTCGCCGCCGTCTGCCTGTGCTATACCAATCCGCACCGCCTCACGAAAACGGTTGTCCTCCTCAAGAAGGCTGAATGCAGCATCCTTAATCAACTGTTCAGGATTGCTGCCGACAACCGCGGCGATGGCCGCCAGTCGCGCTTCTTCGTCCGGCGTGAGGCGAAGTTCCATGCTTCAAGTATAGAAGACTATGACCTACTCGTACCGCAAAGCCTCAGCAGGCAGCACCCGCGCCGCCGAGCTGGACGGGTACAGCGTAGCCAACAGCGAAACTCCCAGCGACAGACCCGTCACAATCACGCCATGTAGGATGCGCGGCGCGAACGGAAGATAGTCCAGCGAATAAACATCGGCGGAAAGATGAATGAACCGGTAGTGACCGCCCGCCCACGCAAGGACGTACCCAAGGATCAGCCCAAACACGGTCCCGATCACGCTGATCAGCAGCCCCTGCAACAGAAAAATCCGCCGAATCTGCCCCGGCTCAACCCCCATCGACATCAACACCGCAATGTCCCTGGTCTTCTCCATCACCATCATGGTTAGCGCGATGAGAATATTCAGCGCCGCGACGCAGACGATCAGGCCGATCACGATGAACGTGACGATCTGCTCCAGCTTCAGCGCGCGAAACAGCTCGCGGTTCTGTTCCATCCAGTTCGTCGTCGTGAATCCAGGCCCCGCGGCCTGCTCAATCTCATCGCCGATGAAGTTCGCGCGATAGAGATCGTCGACCCGGAACGAAATGATCGAGACGAGGTCGGGCTCGCCAAAGAGTCGTTGCGCATCGGAAAGACGGATGAACCCGAAGCTCGAGTCGTACTGGTAGAAACCAGAATGAAAAATCCCAACCACCCGAAATCGCTGGTACTTCGGCACCACTCCGTAGGGAGTCAGATCGCCCTGCGGGCTGGTGATCATCACCACATCGTTCAAGCTGGCCCCGATCGAGTCGGCCAGATCCGTCCCAATCACCAGCGGCGGCGTCGGGGTGCCGTACTGGTCTTCAGTATTGGCCACCTCGCTGAGCGGCGCAATGCTGCCCTCTTTGAGATTCGCGAGCATATCCGAAACCGACCGCTCTTCCGACGGAATAATCCCCTTCAGCATCGCGCCGCCCGCGCGCGCTCCGTTGCGCGAGATCAGCACCGGCTCATACAGCCCAGGCGCCGCCGCCGCCACATGCGGCAAACGCCGCAGCCGATCCAGCAGCGGGCGCCAGTCGCGGATGCCGTCGCTCATCGTGCGCATCAGATCGACGTGCGACGTCGAGCTGAGCAGCCGGTCCTGCAGATCGCGCCGCGTGCCGTTAGTGATGGCCAGCGCGAGAATCAGCGACGCGACGCCGACCGCCACGCCCGCGATCGAGATCCAGGTAATGACGCCGATGACGGCCTGGCGGCGCTTGGCCCGCAAATAACGAGCGGCGACGAAAAGTTCAAACCTCATGTTCTACGCAAGCCGCATTTCCGCGGACCGTTTCTGGCTAACCGCTTCATCGCTAACCGCTTTTCCGCTGCCCTCATCGCACCACCGCCTTCAACGTCACCACGTTGTCGTAGCGGTCGTAGACGCGAATCGAGATGACGTGCTCGCTGGTATCGGCCGGCACATCGGCATCCGGGCGCGCGGGCGGCAGCGGCGCGTCGAACTCAAAGTGCTCCGTCAGCGAATCCGCGATGTTGCCCACCGGAGCTACATACTGCCAGCGGCCCGCGTCGATGGAAAACTGCGCATGCGTAACCGGCGAGGTCGCGTCCGTCGCCATGAATGAGACGTGAATCTTGCCATTGACCAGGTGCGCCTCGAGGCCGGAGACGACCGGCGGCGTGGTGTCGATGACAAACTCGTCGCTGACGCGCGCCCCGGTGAGCGCCTCGCCCGGATTGTGAGAGCGCGCATCGCTTGCGACGACCCACAGGCGGTAATGCCCATCGGGCAATTGCGAAGAGTCGAAGGAGTAGAAGCGCTCCGTGATGTGATCGCGCAGGAACTGCCAGTTGTGTTCGCCTTCGCCGCGGTAGTAAAGAGCGAAACTCAGCTCGTCGCCGTTGTCGTCATGCGCGGCCCAGCGAACCGTGACGGCGTTGCGGTCCCGAATCGCAGGCAGCGGTTCCCTTCCCGGCTCCTGACCGAAGCTGATGCCGTTATTTTGCGAGGACGGAAAATTGATGCTGATCTGTTGCGGCTGCCCCGGTTGTTGCTGGATGAAATTCGCACGTGCTCCGGGCGCGACCACGATTTCGTCCACGGCGGGCGGCATGTTCACTGGCAGATAATTGATAGCAACCGCGCCCACCTCCGCGCCAGGACGCTCCACCAGCTTCCACTGCATGAAGCGCGATGAGTCGATACCGAGGGCGTCGGTGTTGGGCCTGAACTGCTTCCAGTCCCCCCAGGCGCGCTGCGGATTTTCGATGTTGCCGGCGCGGGCAAACATCTGCACCGATGCCCCGGGCGTTGCGCCCAGCTCGACCTCGGCGCGGCCCCATTGCGCGAAGACACCGGCGTCGAAGACCTCGCTGAGATACGTTCCTTCGGACGATCCTCCGTGGCTCAGCAGGAAGAGCTTGCCCGAGTTGGCGGTACTGACGTACAGGCCTTTGGGCGAGTCGGCAAAGCCGGTGGCCTGGGATGCTTCGAGGTGAGCAACGTCGGCCCAGGTGCCATCGTCGTGAATGCGGAAGACGCGCCCGCGATTGCCGGTGGCAGCCAGCAGACCTTCGGGCGTCCAGGCCAGCGAGTAGACGATGTCGTCGTGGCCGCCCCAAATCTTCCGCGGCGGCCCGTCGCCGTGCGGAATCTCGTAAAGCTCCGATCCTTCCGGGATCAGGCTGTTTCCATTGAAAGCCTGCACCGAGCCGGGAGTCACGATTGTGATCGTCGCTGTTATAGTTGCCTGGCCGGTCACCGGCAGCGGCGGCAGATTGTTGTGTCCCTTCTCGCCCACCCCCGCCGCGTAGATCGTGCCATCGGGGGCGACAATCACCGACGTGATCTCCTTCTTCGGCGCATCGTAGAGCACGAACGCCTTCCCCGAAGCGTCGATGCGATAGACGAGGCCCGTGCCGTCGGAGCCGGCGATCAAATTCCCCGACTTGTCGAACGCCAGCGCGCGGATGTGCTCCTCGTCGCTCTTGAAGAACAGCTCAGGCTTGCCGCCGCCACCGACACGATAAACAGCCGCCGGGCCGCCGGTCGCCACGTAGAGCCGCCCCTGCGCGTCAAACGCGAGGTCCCAGACGTACTTCGGCTTTTCCTGAGTCGCGCCCGGGTCGAACACCAGAGTGGCGCTGTCGTCGTTTTTGTTTTCCGCGTGAGCATCGAGTTTGTAGACCTTACCCGAAGGCAAAGTCGCCGCATACACCGAACCGTCAGGACCCACGCGCACCGTCTGCACGCTCATGTCGCGCGTCGTGAACAGCGTCGTCGATTTGCCGTCCGGCGTCACGCGCAGCACGGTCGCCGGAGTGCCTGTCGAGACGTACGCGTTGCCATCGCGGTCGGCCGCGACCGACCAGGCATACGTCGACGGCGTGGCGAGAACCAGCTTGCTTTCCGGCCCAGGAATCAGATGCCCGTCGCTGGTGATAGCCACGCCGTTGGGCGTGCCGCGTTCCAGCTCCTCGAAGCGCGATTCGCTCCACAGGCGAGTGCCCTGGGCTTGCGCGGGCGAGGCGTGTTGCAAATAGAGACAGGCCGCGAAAAGGGGCAGCGCAAAAACCTGAACTGTCGATATGAGACGGCGAAACGGGCTCGAATTCATGCTGAATTTCAGTCTACAGAAAGCATTCCGCCGGGGCGCGCACACCATCGAAACCTGCAAGGCAAATCGTCTGACACAAATCGCGATTCGTCGCCTACACTGGGGTTTCGCCGCTCCTGCTATCCCGGGCCTGCAGGCTCGGAATCCCGCGAATTACGACTGCGCCGACATGCTGAAACGCTGGAGAACCCGGATTCTGCTCTTCCTCGCCGTGCTCGGCCCGGGATTCATCACGGCCAATGTCGACAACGATCCCAACGGCATCTTCACCTACTCCCAGGCGGGCGCGCAGTTCGGCTACGCGCTGCTCTGGACCATGATCCCCGTCACCCTCGCGCTCATCGTCGTGCAGGAAATGTGCTCACGCATGGGTGCGGTCACCGGCAAGGGCCTCAGCGACCTCATCCGCGAGGAATTCGGCCTGCGCATCACGATCATCATCATGGTCCTGCTCGTGATCGTTAATTTCGGCAACGTCATCGGCGAATTTTCCGGCATCGCCGGCAGCCTGCAGCTTTTTCATGTCTCGAAATACATCTCCGTCCCCATCTGTGCAGGCCTCGTCTGGCTCCTCGCAGTGCGCGGCGACTACAAAACCGTCGAGAAAATCTTCCTCTTCGCCTCGTTCATCTATTTCACCTACATCATTGCCGGCGTGCTCGCGCATCCGGGTTGGCACGAAGCCTGGGTCGCGACCATCAAGCTGCCAAACACCTCAGTCCTCCGCGATCCTAACTATGTCTTCATGGTAGTCAGTGTCATCGGCACCACCATTGCGCCATGGATGCAGTTCTACCTCCAGTCCTCCATCGTCGAAAAAGGCGTCACAAAAGAGTCCTACGCCGGCTCGCGGGTCGACGTCATTGTCGGCTCGATTTTCACCGACGTGGTCGCGTGGTTCATCATCGTGGCCTGTGCCGCGACGTTGTGGGTTCACAACATGGGATCGATTCAGGAAGCATCGGACGCGGCCGAGGCCATGAAACCGCTCGCCGGACAATATGCTTTCATCCTCTTTTCGTTCGGGTTGTTCAACGCTGGTTTCTTTGCCGCGTCGGTGCTCCCGCTTTCGACCGCCTACGTGGTGTGCGAGGGCCTTGGCCTTGAATCCGGTGTCGACAAGCGCTTCCACGAAGCGCCGGCCTTCTACTGGCTGTACACGCTGCTCATCGTGGGCGGGTCATCGGCCGTCTTGCTGATTCCCAACGCCCGCCTGATCCAGTGGTCCATCGAATCGCAGGCCCTCAACGGAATCCTGCTGCCCGTGGTCATCGTCCTCATGCTGATCCTCATCAACCGAAAAGACCTGATGGGCGACCAGGTCAATTCGCACTGGTTCAACGGAGCCGCCTGGACGACAGCGGTCGTCGTCAGCATCCTGTCCATCATTCTCATGGTCCAGCAAATCTGGCCGGCCCACCACTAGTCTCCCCCAGTCATTCGCGGAGTAAGATGGCCACCCAGGAGAGCGATTCATGAAACGCCGTGAGTTTCTGCTGGGAACCGCCGCCGGCGCAGTCACAACTCTGATCGCCCGCGCCCCGCTCCTCGCCCAACCCGGCGCGATGCTCTTCGATTTCCAGCGCAGCAACGGGCCGCTGATCATCGATGAGGTGGAGCTGATCCAGCTCGAAGGCCACCACGTGGTGGACATCGGCATCGAGCAGCAATATCAGGTCAAGGGCGAGTACGTTTACGACGACATCCGGCCTCCGGAGTATATCGAGCATCCAGGACAGATGCAGAATGTTCCGGTGCGCAGCAGTTATGTGCGTCTGCGGACGAAGGCGGGCCTGGACGGCCTCTTCGGTCCGATCGACGGCGATGCGCCGGCGGTGGTGCGACGCGACTTCCGGCGCTTCCTGCTGGGGCGCGACGCTCTCGCGCAGGAAACGCTGTGGGACGAAATGTATCGTTGGGCGCCCTTCGGCCGCAATGGCGCACAGTGTATGGCGATCAGCTCCATCGACAACGCCCTGTGGGATCTGCGGGGGAAATATTACGGCGTGCCGGTGTACCAACTGCTGGGTGGTCCGGGGCGGCAGACGGTGGAAGCGTACGCCAGCAATCTGCAGTATTCGATCCAGCCGGAAGGGATGCGCAAACAGGCGCTCACGAACAAGCAGGACGGCTACACGATGCAGAAGTGGTTCATCCCTTACGGGCCGGGGTCGGGCACGGAGGGGATGAAGAAGAACATCGAAATGGTCCGCATCCTGCGCGAGACGCTGGGCGACGATGACGAGATCATGTTCGACGCCTTCAACGGCTGGACGCTGAGCTATGCGTTGGAATGGGCGCAGCGCGTGCAGCAATATCGGCCTCGCTGGATCGAAGAGATCGTCACCACCGACAAACTGCACGCTTTCGTCACGTTTCTGCAGACGACGAAAATCCCCGTCGCCACCGGCGAGCATTTCTACGGACGATGGGAGGCGGAGAAATTCCTCGAGGCCAGCGCGATCTCGGTCCTACAGTGCGATCCGGATTGGTGCGGCGGCATCTCGGAACTGGTCAAAATCGGCACCCTCGCGTCGGTGTATGAGATTCCCGTCGTCCCGCACGGCCATGGCGTGCATGCAGCTCTGCACACGATCTTCAGCCAGTCACCGGCGAACTTCCCCTTCGCCGAATACCTGCTCGCCCCGCCCAAGATGCCGACCTTCTACTACTTTGAGAAGCATCCGCCGGCGCCGGTGAAGGCGCATTTTCCCCTGCCCATCGGAGCCGGTTTCAACATCGAACTCGATCAGGCAAAGATCGAGAAGCAGACCGTCGTGACCGGAGAAGTGACCGCAGCCGGTTGAAAGGGACCAGTGGGGACTTTTGACCGATCCTCCGCACGGGGTGATCGCCTGGGAGGGCCGCTCGCTGGGGGGCGAGACGTTTGTCTCGTTCGACAAGAAGGCCGTGGCGAAGATTGGGGAGTTAATGGAGGCGGCGCGGCTGCTGGGGTGAGGCCCATTCAGGGCTAAAACCGATTTGCGTGGGCATGCCAGGCTTACTGACGGCTGGTCGACTGCCTACAGCCGCGACCACATCACCGACTCAATCCGTAATCACGTGTAAGACGACAATGCACAGGATCCCGGCAGAGGTCGCGGTAGCGACGGCCACGACCAACAGGGCGAAATAACGGCGGATCGCCCCCACACACTCCTGGGTCATCTGGCGCAGCGCAGGATCGGAGCGCCAGCTGCGCACCAGGCTCACGCTGCCGATGACGAGCACCGCCAGCGGAAAAGCCATGAGGAAGAGCCAGAGTCCGATATGCGTTTGCGCGGCGTACCAGTCGACGATGCGCTGGGCCGTGTGCGCGGGCTCGTACTGCTGCGGCTGCAGGCTGCGCACGATAAGCGCAGTCATGAAGAGCGTGGCAGGAACGATCAATACCAGCTCCAGGGTGGCGAGGGCTCGCAAAGCTTTCATGAATATGCTTTGTAGCACAAATTACTTTGCATTGTAAAGTAATGCACGAAAAACAGTTCATACATTGTGGGTTGGGGAAGGGGCCCAGAAGCTTTGGCTTCGATAGCGGAAGCAGAATAGCACCGGAAGGGTGAGAGGCTGGGGCCAGGCTGCTAAAGCAGCTTCCCCGCAGCCAAATCCCGCACCAGGTCCCGATCCGCCGGCAGAAAATCGTACTCGGGCAAATCCCGCAGCGGAACCCAGCGGACATCCTCGAAGATGTGGTTGACCAGCTCGCCCTCGAAGCTGTGCACGGCGAAGAACTGCAGGTCGACGGCGCCACCGCTGCGGTAGGTGTGGCGCAGGTGCGCAATGTGGGTGCCGATCAAGGCCTGGATGCCGAGTTCCTCGTTCAGCTCGCGCTTGAGCGCCTGCTCCGGCGATTCGCCGGCCTCAATCTTGCCGCCGGGAAACTCCCACTTGAGGCCCATAGGCGAACCGGCCTTGCGCTGGCAGATCACGACCTCGTCGCCGCGCAGGATGAGCGCCGCCGCCACGAAGCGGAGGGATTTGGTCTCCTTGCCGATTTGAGCCGTATCTCCCATTTACCCCACAGGTTAGACGCAGCCGGATGTGGATCGACTCGGTTCCAGGGCACGAATCCCCCCAGTAGTAACGAAAAGTTCAGGATGCAGGGCGGCGGCGATGGCGCGCAGGCCCTCCACAAGGGTGGGCGCAGGGGTGTTGAGCAGCTCGTCGTCAATGCAGTAGAGCCGGCCATCGCGGATGGCGCGGATGCGCTCCCAGCCGGGGCGTGCGGCGAGTTTTTCGAGCGGAACGCGGTCGCCTGCGCCGCACCACGCAGCCAGGATGACGTCGGGATCGGCCTCGACGATGGCCTCGGGAGTGGTGACGGCGCCGGGCTCGCCCAGAAAGATGCCGCCTGCCGCTTCCACCAGCTCACGGACCCAGAGCTGCGAGTGGATGAGCGGCTTGCCCCACTCTTCGCAGTAGACCACCGGCCTGGGTCGCAGGTCGGCGGTTCGGCGGTGTACGTCTTCGATGGCGGCCCGCATGCCCGTAACAATTTGCTCCGCGCGCTCCCCAGCCCCGGCAACCGCCCCAATCAGCCGGATGTCCTGCTCGATGTCGGCGAGAGAATGCGGAGCGAGCGCGAGGACGGGGCAGCCGGCTTTCAGGATGCCGGCAAGCGATTCGTTGCGATAAGGAACTGAGGCAATGACGAGGTCGGGGCGAATCGCCAGCAGTTCATCCGCGGTGGTGGACCAGGAGTCGCGCACGACGCTCAGGTTGCGCTCGCGCAGGGCCGGGACAGCGGCGAGGCAATAGCGAGTGCATGCGACGAGGGAGTCGAGGCGGCCGAGCTGGTCGAGGACGATGCTGATGCTCGGCTGCAGCGATGCGATTTTCACGGGCTATTTGCTGTGATCGGCGAGCACAGCTTCCGGGTAGAAGACGCTCCACCCGCGCCGGGCGGCGACTTCCACCAGAGCCGGTGTAGGGTTGACGGGAAAGGCGCGCTCCGCCATCTCCAGCATGGCGGCGTCGTGGATGGAATTGCCGAAGACGAGGTCGGGATGCGCAATGCCGACGCGGCGCAAGGCCACAGCCTTGCCTTCGTCGGTGGGGACATCGACGAGGTCGCTGGTGATGAGGCCGTTGTGCACGCGGACAGCCGCCGCCATCACGCGCTCGGGGCCGATGCCGAAGCGGCGCAGGCCCTCCTCGATGACCCAGTGGTTCGTGGAACTGACGGCCCAGAGATCAGCGCCGGCAGCGCGCAGGTCCGCGACCAGGGAGCGCATCTCGGGGAAAATCTGCGCGTCCACGTGAGCCGCAAAGTAGCGGGCCGCGGCCCGGCGCAGCTCCTCATCGCGAAGGCCGGCGTAGACCTGCACCATCTCTCCGCAAATCTGCAGTTCGGAGACTTCGCCCTGGCGGTAGAGACGGTGGCGGGCGTCGATCCAGTCGCTGACGTCGCGCGAGAGGACGCCTGCTTCCATCGACCAGGTCATGAAGCCGAGGCCGGCGTCGCCGTCCCACAACGTACCGTCGCAGTCGAAAACGGCGACACGCGGCGGCGGAGACAGAGCAGCCCGGCGAAATTCTTCATTACTGAAACGAATCACTGGTGGCACTTCGAGCGACATCACCCGCGATCACCCCTTCTCTACCCTATCAACTTTCGTAACCGTCTTCCGGTGGTTCCGCTTTCAGTATGACGGGGACAACATTGCAATCAGTTGAAAAGGAGTGGCTTGTATGGTTCGCCGCGAAGGCGGAAAGCGCGAAACCTTTCACGCCAGTGAGAAGATCAGCAACGATTTTAATTCATGTCATTGCGAAACGAGCCATTAGCGGAACCGATTTACATAACTTTGGCTCATCGATGCAGTTACCCCGGGCGCAGGATGACACGCTCCTCACTTAGATAGGTCTTGACTCCATGCTGCCCGCTCGGGGTATCCTCCGGCAGGCGGACCGAACATGCTGACGGACTGCATCAATGCAAGGATGCGACTGGATTTGACCGATCCTCTCCGGGTTCTGTCGGTCTGTGAGTCCATCGAAGCGTTGACGGGGTATCCTGCACAGGATTGGCTATCTTCCGGTATCTCTCTGCGCGATCGCGTTCATGCGGACGATAGCGAGCTGATCGAGAGGATTCTTTCTCCAGCATCAGCCGATGGGCATGGCAGTGCCAGCCTGCGGCTCCGCCACGCCGACGGTCGAATTCGTTGTGTGCGCGCGGAGTTCGAAAGGCAGACCCCGGACGGCGGCGGAGCGATCCTCGATCTCACTCTGGGCGCCGCGGAGGCGCAGACCAGCAAAGATCTGAAGGCCATCGCGAAGAGCTTCCGCAGCCTGGTTGGTCATACCGACGACTACATGTATCTCAAGAGCCGGGGTCACGTGTTTCTCGGGGCGACGCAGAAACTCGCCGACCTGATGGGCGACCCAAACAGGAAGATCGATTTTGTGGGCAGGACGGTTTATGACCTGTGCCCGGAGCCCGTGGCCGACGCTTTGTACCGGAGGGACCAGGAGGTTCTCGCGGGAGGACGGGGCACGAACGGGATCCAGCGCGTGGAAATGGTCGACGGCTCCCATCGCTGGATCGATAATCGCAAATATCCGGTGGCAACCGACGAGGGGGAGATCATCGGAGTGTTCGGGATTTGCCCCGACATTACGGGGCCGATCGAGGCGAAACTGAAGCTGGCTGAAAGCAGCGAGGTCTTCCAGCTCTTTATCGAACATGCCCCGGCGGCGCTGGCCATGTTCGATGGCGAGATGCGGTACCTCGCGGTCAGCCGCCGCTGGCGTCAGGACTATGGCTTCGGTTCGATCTACGTCGTCGGCCGCTCTCACTACGAACTCTTTCCGGAAATCCCGGAGCGATGGAAAAACCTGCATCGCCGTGCGCTGGCCGGCGAAGACCTCTATTGCGAGGAGGACCGCTTCGTTCGCGAGGATTTCTCGATGCAGTGGCTGCGCTGGGAGATCCATCCCTGGCGGACCGCGGAAGGAGGCATCGGGGGCATTGTCATCTTCAGCGAGGACATTACCCAGCAGAAAAAGGACAAGGAGCAGCTGCAGCTATTGGCCAGTGTCTTCACCAACGCGCGCGAAGGCATCCTCATCTGCGATCCGCAGGGCGCGATCCTCGACGTGAACGAGATGTTCACGCGCATCACCGGCTACAGCCGGGCGGAAGTGCTGGGGCGCAATCCTCGCATCCTGAAATCGGGCCGGCAGAGCGAAGAGTTTTACCGCGACATGTGGCGGGCTCTGACCGAGAACGGGCAGTGGTCGGGCGAAATGTGGAACAAGGCCAGGGATGGAAGGATCTATCCCGAGACCGTGACCATCAACGCCGTCTACGATCGCGCCTCCCGAGTGCAGCATTACGTGGCGCTCTTTTCCGACGTGACGGAGACCAAAGAGCAGGAGCGCCGCCTGGAGCACATGGCGCATTTCGATGCCCTCACCAATCTGCCCAATCGGGTGCTGCTGACCGATCGCCTGCAGCAGGCCATGGGGCAGACGCATCGTCACGGACAAACCCTGGCCGTGGCCTGCATCGACCTCGACGGCTTTCGCGGAGTCAACGAAAACTATGGGCAGGATGCCGGAGACCAGCTCCTGATGGGAGTGGCCGGGCGCATGAAGAAGGTTCTCGGCGAGTCCGACACTCTCGCTCGTATCGGTGGCGACGAGTTTGTCGCGGTCTTGCTTGATTTGCCGGATGTGGATGCCGCCGGGCCGATTCTAGACAACCTTCTCGCCTGTGCTTCGCAGCAGGAAGTGTGCGGCGAAGCCAGCGTTCAGGCATCCGCAAGCATCGGCGTGGTCTTCTATCCGCAGACCGAGGAGATCGATGCCGACCAACTGCTGCGCCAGGCCGGACAGGCCATGTATCAGTCCAAGCTGGCCGGCAAGAATCGCTACCAGATCTTCGATCCCGCCCACGACATCAACATCCGCACCTTCCACGAAGACCTGGAACAAATCCGCCGCGCTCTGGCAGCGAGTGAATTTGTTCTGTATTACCAGCCGCGGGTGAACATGAGCACCGGCAGGCTGATGAGCGCGGAGGCTCTGATTCGCTGGAACCATCCCACCCGCGGGCGCCTGCTGCCGGCCCTGTTTCTTCCCATCATTGAGAACCATCCGCTCATCGACCACATCGGCGAGTGGGTCATCGAACATGCGCTGTCGCAGCTGGAAAACTGGGAAGCCGGTGGACTCAGAATTCCTGTCAGCGTCAACATCGCCGCCCATCATCTGCAGCAGCCGGATTTCATCGACCGCCTGCGCATCCTGCTCGCAGCCCATCCCGGCATTCCGCCCTCCCGGCTGGAGCTGGAGGTGCTGGAGACCAGCGCGCTGCACGATATCGCGGAGGTCTCCCATGTGCTGGCCGCGTGCCGTGAGATCGGGGTATCCATCGCACTGGATGACTTCGGCACCGGATATTCGTCGCTGACCTACTTCAAGCGCCTCCCCGTCAACACCCTCAAGATCGATCGCAGCTTCGTCCGCGACGTGCTCGACGATCCCGAAGATCTCAGCATTCTGGAAGGCGTGCTGGGGCTGGCCATCGCCTTCGATCGCATGGCGATTGCCGAAGGCGTGGAGACCGTCGACCATGGCCGGCTCCTGCTGCAGCTGGGATGCGTGTATGGGCAGGGAAACGGAATCGCTTACCCCATGCCCGGAGATGATTTGCCGGCATGGTTCGCCGCATGGAACCCCGATCCGGCCTGGGCAACGGTGGCATCTGTGACGCCCCGGAAGCGGACGCTGTTGCACGCTGCCGTGGCACACCGCGCGTGGATCGCTGCGATGGAATCCTTTCTGCTCGGCGGGCGCCGGTCGCCCCCTCAGCTCGATCCGCACCGCTGCCGCTTAGGCCGGTGGCTCGACAGCGAACGAGCGAGCCCCCTTGGAGCTGCGGCCGCTTTCCAAGACATCGACCGCCTCCATCAGCAGATTCACGCGCGCGGGGATATCGCATCGGCCTGGGAACCTGCAACCGCAGGCGCCGACGTCAAGGTTCAGGTGCATGAACTCCATTGCCTCCGCGACGAACTGCTCACGCAGATGATGTGCTGTTGCAGGACGCGGTCGCTTAAGCATCCTCCAGCCTCATGGCGCGCATAATGCCGGAGCGATTCCTGCGCGGGGAGGAGAGGCTATCCTCTCCTGAATCGGCCATGGTCAGGCTACTTTGCCTTTCAGGATCGGCAGAATCTCGATTGCATCTTCGACGCGGAACGAAGGCGTGTCCCCTGCAGGTTTCTCGCTCGAAAGCACTGGAGTTGTGGTGCCCTCCGGCATCCAAAGACCAGCCTCTTTCCTGGCAGAAACGGTGTAGCCGTTGAAAGCGACCGTGTAGACACCGTCGGGCAGGTCCATCGGCGCGTCGATGACGCTGCAACGGGAGTAGACGGCCTGGCCGGTTTGCGAATGCGACTCTCGGATCGCCAGCATCTCGCAGGGCACTTCGCGGCCCATGCCCCTGAGCAAACCGCGAATCAGAACAACTGAGCGCATGAGCTTCGAGCCCTCCGTCCGGCCTGTCTTCCGTACGTTGTGATCCAGGATGCAGCCAGGAATCGGATGAGTTGGCTGCGCATCAACAGAATCTGAAAGAGAGCGGTGACTGTAGAAACCCGGGCCGCCGGAGAAACTGCTTCGGTTCGCCTACCATAGAAACGTGACCGCGTTCGCTGAGAGGTTAGGGCACGTGCAGGAGCGCCTCGCCGCCGCGTGCCAGCGCGCAGGCCGCGCCCACGAGGAAGTGCGGCTGATGGGCGTTTCCAAGTTGCATTCCGCGGAGACGATTGCCGAGGCGGCAGCTGCGGGGCTGAAACTCTTCGGCGAAAATCGCGTGCAGGAATTTGATGCCAAGCGCGACCGGCTGCGTGAGCTCGGCGTTGCGGACGTGGAAGTTCACCTGATCGGACATTTGCAGTCGAACAAGTCGGCGCGGGCAGCGGAGATTTTTGACGGGATCGACAGCGTGGATTCTCTGCGCCTGGCGCAGCGGCTGAACGACACAGCCGGGAAGCTGGGGAAGAAGCTCCCGGTCCTGATCGAGGTGAAGCTCAGCGCGGAGCTGGCCAAGTCGGGACTCGCGGCAGACGGTCCGGAGTTGGGCTCGCTCCTGGAACAACTGCCGGTTTTGCCGCATCTGGTCATGCGCGGGCTGATGACGATTGCCCCGCTGGATGAAGACCCGGAGACGGCGCGCGCCTGTTTCCGTCAACTGCGCTCGCTGCGCGAGGCACTCGCACAACAGCATCCGCGGCTCGATTTTCGGGAGCTTTCCATGGGCATGTCCGGCGATTTTGAAATGGCGATTGAAGAAGGCTCCACTCTGGTTCGCATCGGAACCGCGCTCTTCGGCGAACGCGCAGCAGGATGACGATGCGGATTCCGGTGAAAGACTCGGCTCAGGGTGCGAGCTTCCTTGTCCGCGTCGCGCCGCGCGCCAGCCGCACTGCGATTGTCGGGGTGTTCGGCGAGGGTGAAAACGCGGCGCTGAAAATGGCGCTGCGGGCCCCCGCCGTCGAGGGACGCGCCAATGTGGCCCTGATTGAATTTCTCGCCGAACTCTTCGGGTCGCCGCGTTCGGCCATCGCCATAGCGGGCGGCGAACACGCGCGCAACAAAAGAATCGTGGTGCATGGCCGCAGCGCGGCGGACGTGCAGGTGACGATCAAAACAGCGCTCGCAGAGAGCGCGAAATAATCGGTCGGCGGCTTCTGGTGCGCCGGCCCGCGCTCTAGCTCGCCTTTCTCTTCTTCTGCGCGATAGCTCTCTGCGGCGGCTTCTTGTCCTCGGTCGCGACTGGCTTCGCTTCCGCCGCCTGCCCCATGCTTTTGCGCAGCGCCTCCATCAGGTCGATCACCGGAGCCAGCTTCCTCTTCGCCTGTTCGCCCGGGGCTTCAGCCTTACCCCGCTTGCTCTCAATCAGCTGCTCCACTCGCTCCTCGTACTCGTCCTTCATGGTCTCGGGATGGAACTCAGAAGTGAGCTGCTTCATGAATTGCTCGGCCAGCTCGACCTCGGCCTTTTGCACTTCGACCTCGGGCTGGTTGTCGTACTCGGCAACGGCGCGAATCTCTTCGGGATAGTAAAGCGTGTGCAGCACCAGTCCCTTCTCAAACGGCCGGATCATGACGATCTGCTCGCGCTGGTGCAGCGTAATCTTCGCAATGGCACCGAGCTTTAGATCCTGCATGCCCCGGTGGATGAGCGAATACGCCTTGCGGCCGGGATCCTCGGCCACGCTGAAGTACGAGGTCTGGTAGTAGAGCGGGTCGACCTCAGGCAGCTTCACGAACTGCACGATCTCCATCGTCTCTGACGACTGCGCCTCAAGCGCCTTCAGCTCCTCATTGGAGACGACGACGTAGTTTTCCTTGTCGATGGGGTAGCCTTTGACGAGCTCGCTGCGCTCGACGACGCGCTCGCAGGTCGGGCAGTACGTCTGCTGCTTGATGCGCGAGCCGCACACCTGGTGTATCTGATTGAAGCTGACGTGGCTCTCGCGTGCCGCGACAAACAAACGGATGGGCACGGAGATCAGCCCGAACGAAATGTAACCTTTCCAGACCGTCGAAGCCATAAGAAGCCAAGAATATCGCAGGGAAAATCGTGATGAAAATGAAAAACTCAGCAGGAATCGCGGCGATAACTCCCCATTTCGCCTTGTCTTCGCCTGCACTTTCGGGTCCGCTTCGGCCCTCACGCTACTTTGCTCCCTGTTATTTCGCTCTCCGTTACTTTGCTCTGGGATGCGTGCGGTCGTAGACCTCGGCTACCTGGCCGACGGTCAGCTGCGTGTACCTCTGCGTCGTCGAGAGGCGTTCGTGTCCGAGCAACTCCTGAATGGCCCGCAAATCGGCCCCTTCTTCCAGCATGTGCGTGCCAAAGGCGTGGCGCAGTGTGTGGGGATGGACATCGGAGGGCAGTCCATGCGCGAGCGCGATTTGCTTGACGATGCGGCCGACGCTGCGGGTGGTGAGCCGGCCATCGCCGCGCAGCCGCAAATTGAGTAACAGTGCCGGTGACGATTTTCTCGCGGTCGTGATTTTCTGTTCACGAAGCGGCAGGTACGCGCGCAGTGCCTGCGCCGCCGCGTCGCCCAGCGGAACGTAACGTTCCTTGCGGCCTTTGCCACGGACCAGGATCGCCTCGTTGGCCCAGTGAATGTCTCCGAGATCGATGCCGACCAGCTCGGCGTTGCGGATGCCGCAGCCATACAGCAGCTCAAAGATGACGCGGTCGCGCTCCGGCCACGCGGCGGCGTCATCCGCCGCGCTCTCCACCACGCGATTCATCTCTTCGATGGTGGGAACGCGCGGCAGATGCTTCGGCAGCTTCGGCGTGGCGACGAGGGCCGCAGGACTCTGCTCGACGAGCCCCTGCCGTGCCAGCCACTTGAACCACGAACGAATCGCAGCCAGCGCTCGCGCCACCGAAGCCTTCGACAACCCGCGCGTATAGAGGTCGCCGAGATATGCGCGAATATGCTGATGCTCGATTCGATATACCGCCCAATCTGGGCCAAATCGCTCCACAACAAACGTCGCAAACCCGTGCAACTCGCGCTCATAAGCGCGAACCGTGTGCGGGCTGGCTTGGCGTTCGTTCGCCAGCATCGAAAGAAACCCGTCGACCTGACGGACGATCAGAGGCCTGGTCGCGCTCTTCGCCGCGCTCATGGGCTCACTCGCTTCGCGCGCGGATGATGCTCGCGATGCACCGCCTTGAGCCGCCCCAGCGCCAGATGCGTGTAGACCTGCGTGGTGGCAATGTCGGCGTGGCCCAGCAACGTCTGCACGGTTCGCAGGTCCGCGCCGCGCTCCACCATGTGCGTAGCGCAACTATGGCGCAGCCTGTGGGGGCTCGCAGCATGGTCGCTGTGTTTCACCAAATGCCAAACCCATCCGCGGCTCAGCGGCATCCCGCGCCCGGAAAGAAAGAGCCGGCTCGACGATCTCTTTTCGAGCGCGGGACGGCCAATCTTCAGATACTGTTCCAGCGCTGCGATCGAAGCGCGCCCCAGCGGAACGATCCGCTCCTTGTCGCCCTTGCCGCGCACCAGTGCGCGACCCGCGTCGAGGGAAAGGTCGGCGACGTTGAGCCCGGTGAGTTCCGAGACGCGCAATCCGGCTGCGTACAGCAGTTCCAGAATGGCGCGATCGCGCAGAGCAACAGCGTCCGCCTGCGGATGATCCGCCGCCAGTGCGGCGCGCTCCATCATCGAGTTGACCTCCGAGACCGCAAGCGATTTCGGCAGGACCTTCCACGTCGACGGAGACTCGAGATTCAGTGTCGGATCGCGATGAATGCGCTTGTCGAGCAGCAACCATCGATAGAATCCGCGGAGGCAGGAGAGCTTGCGCGCCGCTGAACGCGATTCGACATTGTGCTTTGCCAGATGCTCCAGGAATCCGGCAACCCCTGCTTGTGTAGCATCCAGCAGCGTCCCTGATTCACTCTCCAGATACTCCGCGAATTGCAGCAGGTCGCGCGCGTACGCCTCGCACGAAAGCGGGCGCAGGCCCTTTTCGACGCGCAAATACGCGAGATACTCCGTCAGCAATGCCGAATTGTTCAGCCTGGAATTGGCCCGGACCGCCTTGCGCGCAGCGCCCACGCTTCCATTATCGAAGAAGCAACGACCCGCGATCAGTACCCAACCAGGTTCGTTTTGGCGCGAATGGTCGCGCTAGGCTTCGCGGTAGTTGAGCAGAAGCAGACCGATCAGGATGAGACACGCGGGCCAAACCCAGGCGGCGATGCTCCGGTGACGCGATTCCTCGACCAGCGCAGGGGGGTCGTCCAGCCGCAGTTCTAGCCAGCGTCCCCATCCGGCGGCCGCTCCCAGCACCGCAATCGGCGTGTGGCTCAGTTCGGCGAAGACCTCGTCTGTGCCCCCTCCGAGAGCGTGCGTGTGCGTAAGCAGGAGCGCCCCGCCCGCTGCGCAGAGCAGAGGAAAAACGTAGCGAGCGCGCGGCCAGCGCAGCCCTCCGGTCTGCACGCCGCATTCGAAAACCGCGAAGACCGCGATCAGCGCCGCATAAAGTCGATGCTCCAACACATCGGGCGCTGTGAAGCTGCCCCAAAAGGGGCGCGGCCCGAGCGGCCAGCATTCGGGATCGGCGCGCAGCAGGATGAAGATCGACAGCCCAAAGAAAAGCAGCGGCCAGTAACGCGCCCATCGCTGGTGAGGCAAACGCGCGATCAGAGCCAGGATCCCGGCGGCAAGGACAATCAGTCCGGCCCAGTGGTGGTTGTATTCCGACCAGGCACGGTCGTTGGCGTCGCTGGCGCTGCCGCCAGTGTAGGTCGCCTCACGCACCGCCGCGCTGAGCGGCGTTGGGGGGGCCAGCTGCGCGACGCCAGGTGTGTGGAAGCTGGGCCAGCGCCACTCCATGCGCTCCACGACCTGATGCCACGTGAGCGTGTCCTGCGGCGTCTCATCCACCGAGGGCGACTGCGCGGTGAGTGACGCGGCCGCCAGAATTACGGTGAGCCCGAGGCCAATTTCCGTCTCGCTGAATCGGCGCAGGCGGAGGATCAGCGGGGCTGGATCGGTTTCCACCTGGCGCAGCAGGAAAAAGTTGCCGGCACCGAGGACCAAAATCAGCGCTGTCAGCGCAATTTTGGCGGCAAGCAACAGCCCGTACGAGGTTCCGTACATGCCCTGCCAGGAGCCGGCATAAAACCACGAAAGACCAGCCCCCGCGAACAGCAGACCCGCGATACTGACCACGGCCATCGTGGAAAAGCGGCGCGCCATTCGCTGCGCAATCTCCGAATCCTGGCTAAGCCTGAACGCGATCAGCAGGGACGCCAGCGCCCCCAGCCACGCCGCCATTCCCAGGTGATGCGCCGCGGTGAGAATCAGCAACACCGGGCGATGATCCATGCGCGACGCGGCGTGGCTAAGCGAAACCGACGCGGCAAGCGCGCCCAATACGACGCATACAGCCGGGACGAGCCTTGACGTGAAACGAAGCAACAACCCCAGCGCCAGAGATGCGGCGAAGAAGACGGTTCCGGAAACGAAAAAAGCCGCGGAGGCAACGTCGCGCATGCCCATGTCGGAACTGCCAGTGAGGACCGCTGAGGTGGTAGCGATGACAGCGACCTGGGTGACCGCGAGCCCCAGCGCAAATCGAGCAGCGATGCGGCGCAGCCGGGTCTGAGCATCAGGGCGCAAGTTCGCCGGCCGCGCGCAGAAGAACAGGAAGAAGACTCCGCCAAAAGCGAGAGCCTCGAACGCGAACGAAAGCGCCCGCAACAGCAGCGAGAGCAGATCGAAATCGCGGACGAACCAGATCAAGGCGTCCTAACGTACGCTGAAGGGAATCTCGCCGCGCGTGATATGGCCGTCGGGCGCCAACGCCTGCCAGCGCAGAGTATAGCTGCCCGCCTTCAGCGTAGCGTGCGCATTGAGATTGTTCTCGGCGCTCTGGTTGTCAATGGTCAGCGCCACGCTGCCGTCGCTGGTTACCAGCGACAGGACGGAATGATGTCCATCGACGCGCGAATTGAATCGCAGTTCGATGGCGACGCTGGGACCATGGACCGTCGCGCTCGCGGCGGGCGTGCTGGAGAGAAGGTGAGCATGCGCGAGCGCGGCGCGCGGCAGAAAAAACGCGGCGCAGGCGACGAGAATGACAATGGGGATTCTCTTCATCTGCATGACTTGTGGGAACCTCGCCATGGGGATCATTAGAAATCAATTTCGACGACAATGCTTCGATGTCTCTGGCGGCACGGCGGAAGACCCCAACCAGCTGCGAAAACCTCAGCGTGAGGCGGCGCGCACTGACTTGCCGCTGATCTCCGCCGCGCGCGCTTCAGCGTAGGCTGCCGCGCCCATCAAAGCAGCGCGGCTCTCCAGAATGATGCGCACCGGAGTATGAACCAGCAGGTCGCTCAACCGCCCCTTGTCAGTGAACGCCTGCATGAAGGCGCCGCCCTGCATGGTCTTCAGCATCTTCGGCGCGATGCCACCGCCCAGATACATGCCGCCAGTGGCGAGCACCTTCAGCACCATGTTGCCGGCCTCGGCGCCGTAGGACGCGACGAACATCTCAATAGCTTTCGCGCACAACTCGCTCTTCCCCGCCTCACCCACTTCGCCGATGACCGCGTTGGGATCCTCGGTTTCCATCCGCTGGCGCAGCCATGCCGGCTCCTCCATACGCTTCTGATCCCGCAGAAAGGTGTAGATGTTGGTGAGCCCAGGCCCGGAAACAACGCGCTCGAAGCTGACACGGCCGTTGAATTTCTGCATGAGCCAGGTGAGGAGTTCGATCTCCAGCGGATTGCGCGCAGCAAAGTCGCTGTGGCCCCCTTCGGAAGCCATCGGCACGTGCGTCTTGCCGTTCCACACCAGCACGCCTTCGCCAAGGCCTGTCCCGGCTGAGACCAGCGCGCGATTGCCCACCGCGGAAGAATCACCCTGGTTGAGCGTCAGAATTTGGTCCGGCGCAAGCTCAGGGATCCCGTAACCATTCGCCTCGAGATCGTTGATGAGGAACAGATGCGTGATGTTCAGCGCCGCCGAGAGCTCGTGCGTATCGAGAACCCACGGAAGATTCGTGAGACGCAGGCGACCACCGCGCACCGGGCCGGGAACTCCGAAACACGCAGCTGTAATCTCAGGATTCGAGCTCTCCTTCAGGAAGCGCAGAGCAATTTCCTGCAGACCGCTGAATTCGTGGGCTGGGAAGCGCTCATCGCGAACGTGAACCAACTGCCCGTGCTCGAATCCATACAGCGCGAGGTGAACCTTGGTGCCGCCCACGTCCCCTGCGAGAATCATCGCGCGATCTCCAGCGTTCCCGTGCCGTCGGCGCCGGGCGTGGGCAAGTGTGCCGCCGCCGATGCGTCCAGCAAGAACAACAGCCGGCCATTCTGCGGCTGGATGAGCTGCGATGGCAGCGTCTCCGGATCGTAAGGCCCCTGCAGCACCCGCCCCAACGGATCGGCCTTCGCCGGTCCATCGATCAGGAAGAAAACATCGCGGGCCGCATTGATCACCGGCCACGTAAGCGTAACGCGCCAGCTTTGCTTTTGTTGCGGAACATGATTCGCAACCGCGACGCGGATCATCTCGTGCAGCGCCGCGGTGTGCGGAAACAGCGACGCGCAGTGGCCATCATCACCCATGCCGAGTTGAAGTACGTCGAAGATGGGACCCTCCGCGCCCTCCAGCCGGTAATGTCCGCGAATCGCAGACTCGTAACGCGCAGCAGCTTCTTCGGGATCGAGTTCGCCCTCGATGCGGATCACGTGATCCGCCGGCAGCGGGACCTTGCTGAGCAACAGTTCGCGCGTCATCCCATAGTTGCTGTCAGGATGTTCCGGCGGCACACAGCGGTCGTCGACCCAGAAAATCCAGAGGCGATCCCAGGGAACGGCCGCGCGGTATGACGCAGTCGGATCGGCGAGCAACGCGAAAACCGGCTTCGGACTGCCCCCGCCCGAGATGGCAATGCGCGCAATGCCGCGCGCGGAAACCGCAGACTGGATGCCCTGAACGAATCGCTCCGCGGTCGCGCGCGAAAGCGCGTCCTGCTGCTCGAAAACGCGATACTCGATGTGGAGTTTCTTTGCCATGGTTCCTGACGCGCTGATGGACTCGCTGACTGCAGACCGCCTGCGCAGCGCAAAGCGGCATTCTATCGCCGATGAAGCGAGCGCGAAAGCTGACCGTTACGGCTTCGCCGCTGCCTGCACGGCGTACCAGACGTGGCCATCGCGCCCGATCAGTTCCTCGCCGCATTCCGGACCCCATGTGCCCGCCGCATAATTGGGGAACGTCTGCGGATACTTCTTCGCCCACGCGTCGATCACCGGCGTGTACAGGGCCCAGGTGGTCTCTACCCCATCGCGATGGGCGAACAACGTGGCGTCGCCCAGCATTGCGTCCAGCAGCAAGCGCTCATATCCATTGGCGGAAGACGCTCCGAAGGCCTGCGTGTAGCTGAAGTCCATGATGACTGGGCAAACCGCCATCTGAGGTCCCGGCGCTTTGGCGCCGAAGCGCAGCGAGATGCCTTCGTCAGGCTGAATCCGCATGGTGATGATGTTGGGCTGAATATCGGCGCAGGGGCCATGCGTGTTCGCGCCAAAAAGTAACATCGGCGGTTGCTTGAACTGGATCGTGATTTCCGTGGCACGGCTGGCCAGCCGCTTGCCGGCGCGCAGGTAAAACGGAACCCCGGCCCAGCGCCAGTTGTCGATCTCCAGGCGGATCGCGGCGTAAGTCTCGGTCTGCGATTTGGGATCGACGCGATCCTCTTCGCGATAGCCCTTCACCATCTGATCGCCAACGATACCGGGCCCATATTGCCCGCGCACGCAGTCGAAGATATTGATGGGCTTGATGGAACTCCACAGCTTGATCTTTTCCCGGCGCACGGCCTCAGCGGCAAAGCTGGCTGGCGGTTCCATGGCGACAAACGAGAGCAGCTCCATCATGTGGTTCTGCACCACGTCGCGCAGGGCCCCGGCCTTCTCGTAGAACGGACCGCGCCCCTCGATGCCGATGCTCTCCGCGGCCGTGATCTGCACGTGGTCGACGAAGTTGCGATTCCAGATGGGCTCGAAGATGCCGTTGGCAAAGCGGAAAACGAGCACGTTCTGCACGGTTTCTTTGCCGAGGTAGTGATCGATGCGGAAAATCTGGTTTTCGCTGAAGACAGTGTCGACGTCGTCGTTCAGTTCCTTCGCGCTTTCCAGATCATGGCCGAACGGCTTTTCGACGATGATCCGCGCCGTGCCCACTTCCGGCTTCGCCATTCCCTGCTCGCCGAGGCGGTGGACGATGTCGGCAAAGTACTCCGGAGACGTGGCGAGATAAAACAGACGGTTGCCGCGCGTGCCGTAGTCCAGATCGTATTGCTCGAGCTTTTTCTTCAGCGCGGCGTAGCCCTGGTCATCGTCGAAATTCATAGCCTGATAGCCGATTTTCCCGATGAAACTGTCGAGCTTGTCAGCGCCGGGCTTGACGCCGCCGAAGGAGAGGATCCCCTCGCGCATGTCGTCGGCGAAGCTCTGGCCCAGGTCGCGGCGCGCCACGCCCACGATGCGGAAGTGCTCAGGCAAAAGTCCCGACTGCTCCAGATGAAAGAGCGCGGGCAGCAGCTTGCGTTTGGTCAGATCGCCCGACGCTCCGAAAATGACGACGACGCTGGGCTCGGGAATGCGCTCGTGCACCTGGGACGCCGCCTGCTTTACGTCCTCCGGAGAGATTCTGACTTCAGTGGTTGCCATCGATATGCCCCTTTCGGCGACGAGCGTCGCAGCGTGCGTCGGCACGTACGTATTTACGCCGCCTCTTCCTTTTCGGTCTTCACCGCGTGCCCACCAAATTCGTTGCGCATGATGGCGAGCATGCGATCGGTGAAGTTGTACTCCTCGCGGCTGCGAATTCTTCTCAGCAGCGATTCTGTGATGACCGGCGCGGCGACATTCAGATTGATCGCCTCGAAGACCGTCCAGCGGCCCTCGCCCGAGTCCTCCACATACGGCTCCAGGCCCTTCAGTTCGGGATTTCTGCAGAGCGCGTCGGCGGTGAGATCGAGCAGCCAGGAGCGGACCACGCTGCCGTAGCGCCAGATCTGCGCAATCTGCGGCAGATCAAGGCTCATCTCCTTCTTCTTTTCCATGATGGCGAAGCCCTCCGCGTACGCCTGCATCATGCCGTACTCGATGCCGTTGTGGATCATCTTCACGAAGTGACCGGCGCCGGCGGGACCAACGTGCCCCCAGCCCTTGTCTTTGGCGGGCGCCAGCGTTTCCAGGATCGGAAACAGCCGTTCGACGACATCGTCATCGCCGCCGATCATCATGCTGTAGCCCTCCTTCAAACCCCACACGCCGCCGGACGTGCCAACGTCGACGAAGTTGAATCCCTCGGGTTTGAGTTCGTGATAGCGGCGCTGGCTATCCTGATAATTCGAGTTGCCGCCATCGATGAAGGTGTCACCCTTCTGCATTAGCGGCTTGAGCTTCGCGATGGTGTCGTCGACCGGCTTGCCGGCAGGAACCATCAGCCAGATCGCGCGCGGAGCAGCGAGGTTCTTCACCAGGTCTTCCAGCGTGGAAACTCCCGTCGATCCTGAATCGGCAAGCCGCTTCACCGCGTCGGCACTGAAATCGAAACCAACGATCTTGTGCCCGCCAAGGCGCAGCCGCTCCGCCATGTTGCCGCCCATTCTGCCCAGCCCAATGATTCCGAGTTCCATCGTCGTTCCTCCTGCGGCTCAGCCAGAATTCTCTGCAGAGCCCGCGAATCTGTTAAGCCTCTTGCACCTTTAACCCGTGAAATCGATCCTGCTCGAGGGCAACCCCCAGCTGTTGGAGGTCGGCGGCCAGCTTGGCCGCACCCTCGTAGCGGATGCCGTGAATGCCTAATGACACAGCCGCTGCGACATTTTCCGGGCGATCGTCGATAAAGGCAGCCTGTTCCGGATCGCGCTGCAACACATCGAGCGCGACCTGATAAATTTTCCAGTCAGGCTTGCGCAGCCCGAGATAGCATGAACTGAAAAAAGCGTCGAAGTAGTCGAGCAGATTGAATTTTGTCAGCCGGTATTCATTCAGGGCACGCGCTTCATTATTAACCGTGGCCAGCACATATTCTTCCGATGCGGCAAGCTGGCGAAGGATTCCGATGCCGCTGTCGTTGAGCACCCTGGACTGCGCACGCATTGCGTCGAGAAACTCCGGCTGGCTGAAGGCGCGCGCCTCGAAAAATACCGTCTGGCGAAGATACTCATCTACGCCGATCTCGTCCTTCTCCCAGGCCTGGTCGACTTCGGCGTGGCGCTGCTCAAAGTCGGCGGGGTCCAGTCCGAAACGCGCGACCACAGCATCGCGCTGTTGGCGATCCCAGCCGTTGGTGAGCAGCACGCCGCCAACATCCCACAGAATGGTGCTGATGCCGTCCATGCATCTCCAGAATTGTCGCTCGTGGTACCGAGATTATGAAGCCTGGGCCCCAGGTGATTCGCCGATTCTACGATCCCGCTGTTTCCCGCATGTTACGAGCTTCGATGGCCTTCACTTTATTGAGCCGGCGCACAAAGCGCTCCTCCTGGGACTGGAAGCGGGCCTCGAGGAACGCGGCGACCAGATCGAACGCCAGCTCCTCTCCGATGATGCGCGCGCCCAGCACCAGAACGTTCATGTTGTCATGTTCAACGCCCTGATGCGCGGAATAGTGATCGTGGCACATGCAGGCGCGAATACCGAACATCTTATTGGCGGCGACGCATACACCCACGCCGCTGCCGCAGATCAGAATGCCTCGCTCGGCGCGGCCCGCCTGCAGCGCGCGTCCCACTGCCTCGGCAAAATCCGGATAGTCCGAAGGCTCGGTGTTGAACGCGCCCAGATCGATCACCTCGTGACCCAGCCGTTCGAGGTAACCCCGAACCTCTTCTTTGAGAAGATAACCAGCGTGATCTGCCGCAATCGCCAGCTTCATGGTTATTTCCCCGCCAGCGCCGGTTCAGCCTTGCGTGCACGTTCCACCAGCGCCTTTGCGCGAGCGACGACATTGTCCGTGCCAAAGCCCAGCTTCTCCAGAGCCGTCGCGCCAGGAGCCGACGCGCCGAAACGGTCCAGCCCAATCACGTCCCCATCGCGGCCGACGTATTTCCACCAGCCCAGGGTCGCACCCGCTTCGATCGCCAGCTTCGGCAGGTGATCGGGGAAGATGGCAGCCTTATAGCTGTCGGACTGCTCGTCGAAGATATGCGTGCTCGGCATCGAGACGACCCGCGTGACGATACCCTCCTTCTTGAGCTGCTCGGCGGCGCGGATCGCAGGCCACAATTCGGCGCCGGTGCCGACGATTAGCAGGTCCGGCGAGTCGCCGCCCTGCTCCACGATGTAAGCGCCCTTCCGAACGCCTTCAAAAACACGCTGCCGCACGGGATCGAGCAATGGCAGATCCTGCCGAGACAGCGCCATGAACGACGGGCCCTTGCGCTCGAGCGCCAAACCCCACACAGCGGAAGTCTCGTTGGCGTCGGCCGGACGAAAATCCGTCAGATGCGGCACAGCGCGCAGCATCGTCAGCTGCTCCACCGGCTGATGCGTCGGCCCGTCTTCGCCCAGGGCAATCGAATCGTGCGTGAACACGAAGATGGAGTGGATCTGCATCAGCGCAGCCAGTCGCAGCGCCGGCTTCGCATAGTCGCTGAAGCAAAAAAACGTCGAGCCGTAAGGAATGATCCCGCCATGCGCGGCCATGCCGTTCACCGCGGCACACATGCCAAATTCGCGAACGCCAAAGAAAATATTCTGCCCCTTCGGATCGAGATGAAAATTCCCGCTGTCCTTGATCACAGTCTTCGTCGACGTGGAAAGATCCGCCGCGCCGCCCAACAGTTCCGGAACATATTTGACCAGGGCATTCATCACCGTGTTGCCGGCGGTCCGCGTGGCGACGGGCTTGCCGTCCGCCGGGAACTGCGGCAGGCTCTGTTCCCAGCCGTCTTTCAGGCGGCCTTCCTGCACGCGCTCGAACTCTGCAGCCACTTCGGGAAACGACTTCTTGTAATTCGCGAACCGCGCGTTCCAGTCGGATTCTTCTTTCGCGCCACGATCGACAGCCTGGAGCCAGTTTTTCGCCGCGTCCTCGGGAACGAAAAACGTCTTGTCTTCCGGCCAACCCAGATTCTTCTTCGTCTGTTTCACCGCTTCGGCGCCCAGCGCTTCGCCGTGAGCCTTGCTGGTCCCGGCTTTCGGGCTGCCGTACCCGATCACGGTACGCACCGCGATCAGCGACGGCTTGTCCTTCACGGCCTGCGCTGCTTCAATGGCCTTCGAAATACCCTCCAGATCGTTGCCATCCTGCACGATCTGCACGTGCCAGTGGTAGGCTTCGAAGCGCTTCAGCACATCCTCGGTGAACGACAGCTCCGTCGGGCCGTCCAGCGAGATGAGGTTGTCGTCGTAGAGGTAGATCAGCTTGCCAAGCCCCAGGGTACCGGCTAGCGAGGCCGCCTCGTGCGAGATGCCCTCCATCAGATCGCCGTCCCCGCAGAGTCCGTAGGTGTAGTGATCGACAATCTCGAACCCCGGGCGGTTGTAGACCGCGGCCAGATGCTTCTCGGCCATCGCCATGCCAACGGCCATCGCGAATCCCTGCCCCAGCGGGCCGGTGGTCACTTCCACGCCGTCGGTATCGCCATACTCCGGATGCCCCGGCGTTTTCGATCCCCACTGGCGGAATTGCTGCAGGTCCTCGATGGACAGGTCGTAGCCGGTGAGGTGCAGCACCCCGTACAGCAGCGCGGAAGCGTGGCCGTTCGAAAGCACAAAACGGTCGCGGTTGGTCCACTTCGAGTGCTTCGGATTATGGCGCATGTATTTGTGAAACAGCAGATACGCTATAGGCGCATCGCCCAGCGGCGCTCCAGGGTGGCCGCTATTCGCTTTTTCCACCGCATCGACGGCAAGAAACCGCAGGGCGTTAGTCGACAGCTGGTCGAGTTCGTTCATATTCCTCGTCTCTCCTCCTGGGTTTTGTTGCCTGGGACACTGCAGAACTGCCGGACGGTCAATCCTGATTTTCGCTCTGATCATTTGGATGACGCAAACCTGCGAACCGTCTCACGAAGAAGATTCCAGCGAGACTTCGAAGTTGCGACCCTCCCAGCGATTTTCACCCGGCCAGAACAGAGTAAAGGAAAGCACGCCGGTCTGCTCCGGGCTGGTTGGCAGATCCGTGTAGGAACCGGCGTAGCCCACCTGCGTGCTGTCCAGAACGTTCGTCGTTTGCCAGTTATCCACCGTCCAGGTCACCTGAAAGCGCGATGCCGAAGTGATGCGCAGCGTTTTCCCCGCGGGAATCTCCCGAATCCGGCGACGCGATACTTTGTAGACCTCGATGTGGCTCGGCGGATGATTCCGTCGCGCATACCGGTCCTCGACAACGGGGATGCGATCGAAAACCTGCCCATCGTGCGCTGAGCGCAACAGCTTCAAATACTCCGAATGCGCCCACACCAGCGGCATCGCCGACCCCGCCGGCCCTCCGAGCACCAACCCGTTCAGATCGGGCTGATCCCAAATCTGTTCGGGCAGCATGCCGCCGCTCGATGCAAACTTCTCGATGGTTTCAATCAGAGGGCAAACATCACGACCCGCGGCCAATTCGTAATGCGCGCGCTCTCCCGTCAGCAGCGGCCACGCATGGCCCTTTCCCCAGCCAAGAAACGGCCCGCCGTCCTCGCGCTGCCCGTAGCCATCGTGGTTGTAGCGCAGCCAACAGGGGCCTTGCGGCGTGTCGATCTTCAGCACGTGATCGACGACCTTCAGCGAATCCACGATAAGCGGATCGTCCGCCGCCCGCACTCCGTAGCGCACCAACTCCAGAAACCCGGCATCGACAATCTCCCGCGCCTCAAAGTCCGCCTTTTCTCCCGGCGGAATGTTGTTAAGGTGCACCCTCTCACGTCCGCATTCCTCGTGCGCGTAGGGATCGCCGCATTCCGGCGGACGAATGCGTATGTAGTGCCGTTTCACTTCCGGATGCAGCACGCCGTTGTTGGTCACGGTCCAGTCTTCCAGGTGGCTCTCAATCCAGTCCGCATGCTCTTCAAGAAAATGCGCCAGCTCCGGCGCATCGTGTTCGCGCGCCAGATCGGCCGCGCAAATCAACCCCGCAATCACCGCCGCCAGCGTCGAAGGCGAATACCCCGCCGTTTCCTCCCATCGCTCCTGCTGCGTCACCGGAGCATAGCGGACCAGAAATCCGGCAGCCCGCTCCACAAAGGGAAAAACATCATAGTTCCCCAGCGCGTCGAGCTTCGACAACCGCCACGCCAGAATGATGGGGAACGCCACTTCGTCCAGCTGAATACCGGTCCAGTAAGGTTCGCCGTTGACCCAAAAATTCTGCGAGAAACCACCATCCGGGTTCTGCGAGCAGGTCAGATACACGAGGGCTCGCCGTGCCGTCTCCACGCGGCCGCACGCCATCAGCGCCGTCGCCGTTTGCACCATGTCCCGCGTCCACACCAGGTGATAGCCGCCCAGGTCGTCATCGCCTTTCGCATAGCCCCACGGAATCGAAGCCGACGCGATAAACGCGCCCGCGAAGGTCTTGTCCTCATGCGCCAGCACAACGTTGTGGCTGATCTGCAGCAGCCGCCCATCGTCCCCCGAATAGCACGCCAGCTGCCGTGGCGTAGCGGCGCGGTGCCATTGCTCGATGAATCGCGAAAGATGCTGCTCGAACGGCGCGCAGAGCGATCCCAGCGTGGCCGAAAGCGCCGCGTGATGCCCCTCGCCAAAACCGATCGCCAGCGTGAAGTCCCGCAGCCCTCCGGCAGGAATCTCGCCCATCACCGCGATGTTGCCGTCGAGCGCCGAGCCAAACTCCCAATCCATTTTGAAGTTCAGTTTCAGATCCTGCCAGCCGTCGCTGGTGCCGACATATCCGCAACTGGCGCGGCTGAATCCGCCTGTGCAGGCCATGGCCAGCGACATCTCTTCTTTCCACGCAATCAACACGCGCTTGCCAGCCACATCCGCCAGGCGCGCCGAGTTGCCCATCCCCCCGCCCTCCAGATGTGGCGCCAGCAGCGCATAAACGTGCAGTCGCGAGAGAAGCTGCTCATCGCCTTCCAGCCGCACATGCACCAGCGCCACAGGATAATGCGGATCGCTGATCATCTCGCGAATCAAACAATAGCGCCCCTCGCGATCGCGGTTGTGAACCCGGACAGCCAGGGCGTCCGAATCGATGTATTCAAACTCGTGGATCAGATCCCGCCGCTCTTCGTGAAAGAACGTCTCGCCGTCCGTGATCAGGAACTGCATGTCGCGAATCTGCGGCCGGTCGATCGTCGGGTAGTACATCTCATTGTGGATGCCGTGCGACACAGTGAACCAAATCTTGCTGGAGGCCGCGTAGGCGGTGGCCACGGCGTCTTTGGCGCTCGATGTCCAGCGAGGCTCGAGGCCTGGCGCGCCAAAGGCCGGGCCCTGGCCGTTGAGCCATCTGTACCGCGAAACCGCGTCTGTCATCCGTCAGCCATTCTCTACGAAAATGGGAGCCCGTGCGTTACCAGTAGATGAATGGGCGGAATCGATGGCCTCTATATTTCGACGATCGAAAACCCTGCGGTCTTTGCAGCTTCGCTCAATCGCCGGTCGCTGCAAAGGAAAGCCCTCCCTGCCGGACGCTGCTGGCACCACAACATCGCCGCGGCCAGTTGCAGCGCATCCGCCGCCCGCAATGGATATTTTTCTACCGCACGGCAAGCTAAATCCCTCACTGCATCATCCGGGCTAACCTCTTGCCACCCCGTCCGCAGCCGATTCAGCGATGTCACAGCCTGCCGCGCTTCTCCTGGATCGATCGACCCGCTGCGCAGCGAACGCTCGATTGCGCTGGCTATCTCGACAGGGGAAGCCCACCAAACAACTGGCGTGTAGCGGCGCAGGTACCGGTTGGCGATCCGCGAAGCCGGCTCATTCAGGAACAGGGGAACCAGCGCGCTCGAGTCCCAGAACGCCGACCGCTGCGCTACCACCCCTCTTCCCTTTCCTCCAGAAGAGCCTGGGTGACGCTCTTGCCGCGCGCCGTTGGCCTCGGCATTTTCAGAAACTCCTCAATCCACTCGGGCGTCATCTCCTCCTTGGCCGGCCGCAGCTTCCCCTCGGCGATCAGTTGCTCTTCTTCCTCGCTCGCACTGCCCGGCACGAACGGCACCAGCCGCGCCACGGGAACCTTCCGGTCCCGAATCACGACCTCCTCGCCGTTCTTCGCGTAGCCAATGTATGTGCTCAACCGGTTTTTCAACTCCGCGATGTTGACGCTGCGCATTTCCAGGACCCCACATGGCCATTATAGCCATATCGAAAGAAGCCCGCTTACAGCAACTGCGATGCCGAATCCGGATCCGGATGAAACTGCACTTCGCTCATGGCGTGGCCGATCTCGCGGTTCTTCATGAACTGCTCCCACACAAAACCGGTGCGCAGATTCTCCGCCATCAGCATGGTGATGCCCTGGTCGATGCCAAGAATGTCGGGCGCAAACCAGTTGGCCTTGGGCTGCAACGCGTCGACAAACCCGTATCGCGTATAAGCCTTATCGTTGAACTGCTCCCGCATGCTCAGCAGGACGTGCGTGCACTCCGCGGGAAGAAAGACCAGCGAGCCGGCCGCCGCACAGGGCACCAGCGTACCGTCCAGCGGTCCCATCGCCGGAGGACCTCCCCAAACCCGGTAGCCATCTCGCGAGTCGGAAGCGGAGATGCCCCACAGATTCTGATCGAACCATGGAAAACGCCGGCTCTCGGTCAGGCACCAAAGCTGGTGGGCGCGCGTGGCTGCGATGGAATTGGTGAAGTAGTTGGCGTGCAAATCGGCAACGTTGCGGAAGTCGCACCAGGCGTGCGCGTACTGGTGAATGAACAACGGCGCCACGCCGCTGATGTAATCGAGGCCGCCGAACTGCACCACCGGGCGCTGCAGATCGTTCCAGTTCGCCGACGTGATCGAGTGCGTGGGGGAGCCGATGGCCAGCAGGTACATGGTCAGCAACTCGGAGTAAATGTCCCAGCGATGTTTCAGAAAACCCTGGTCGGGGAGCCAGCCCATTGAGAGCGTCTGTCCGCCGTTCAGCATCCAGTCCCAGTCGATGCGGCGATAAAACGTGGTCGCCAGGCCCTCGATGCGCGGATTGCCGGCGAAATACTGGCGGCAGGTCAGCACGCCGCAAAGCAGCAGCGCGGTGTCGATCGACGACAGCTCGCTGCCGAACATGCGCTGCCCGCTCTCCATGTCGATGAAGTGGTAGAGAAAGCCGTGCTCGTGCGGGCAGTCTTCCAGCAGGAACGCCAGGGTTTTCTCCACGCGCTGTTCGCAATCGTACTGACGCAGGTAATCGCGCTTGTGAGCGATGCAGAGTGCAGTCAGACCAAATCCGGTGGCCGCGATGCTCGAAACTCGGCTGACGGAAAGCCCCGCAACCGGGGCCCGATCCCGCACCATGCCCGTGCGCGGGCTGGCCTCGTTGTAGAAAAAATCGGCGGCGCGGCCTTCCATGTCGTCCAACAACGTTTCGGCAGCTTTGGTGATCTGGGTGAGCGGACGATTGATGAAGACGCCCGGCGGGTGCGGATATTGCTGCGCCGCCTGCGACTCGGAGGTCGGCTCCTGACCCGGCTTGACCTTCGGCGCCTGGTTCTGATTCTGCGCAAAGAGCGAAGGCCCCAGCGCCAGCGCGCCGGCCGCGCCGGCTCGCTTCAGCAGATCTCTTCGCGTGATGGAGGATGGAGCCAACTTAGGGTCGGTTCTTCTCTTCGAGACAGATTTGCGGCTCTTCGGGAAATAGACGCGGGGGCCCATCCTGAAGATGCCATCGGATCGGACCAGGGTCCTGACAATCCTTCTGACAATTTAAAGGACTCCGCGAACAAATGATCAATCCACCAACCGGGTCAGTGAGTTTGAGCCAAATCGCGGTACCCCCTTGCACCCTGTGCCCGGGTTCCCGCATCCAGTATGATCGGAGGGCGCAGACTGCGCGGGCCTGACCTGGTCTTGCAGCGTAATTCCGCTCGACCCCTCATCGATTCCAAACTCAAATCGCGCAAGGAGGAATGATTTGGCACACGAAGTTCCACCTCTTCCGTATGACTACTCGGCGCTGGAGCCGCATATCGACACCGAGACCATGCACCTGCACCACGACAAGCACCACCAGGCGTACGTCACCAATCTCAACGGCGCCATCGAAAAACATCCCGACCTCGGCAAACACTCTGCCGAAGACCTGCTCCGCAATCTGAACAGCGTGCCCGAAGACGTCCGCACGGTCGTGCGCAACAACGGCGGCGGCCACGTGAATCACAGCATGTTCTGGACGATCATGAAGCCAGGCGGCGGTGGCGAGCCAACGGGCGCGATCGCCGAACAAATCAAAAAAGACTTCGGCAGCTTTGAGGATTTCAAGAAGCAGTTCAACGAAATCACCGCGAAGCAGTTCGGCTCCGGCTGGGGCTGGCTCATCTGGGACGGCAAGCTAAAAATCGTTACAACGCCCAACCAGGACAGCCCGCTCTCGCAGGGACATTTCCCCATCCTTGGCAACGACATCTGGGAGCACGCCTACTACCTGAAGTACCAGAACCGTCGCCCCGAATATCTCGCCGCTTGGTGGAACGTCGTCAACTGGTCGGAGATCAACAAGCGTTTCGAGCTGGCGAAGAAATAAGCCTCCCCAACCCAAAAAACGCCGAGCGGCCAGAGATTCTCCTCTCTGGCCGCTTCGTGTTGGGCAACCCTTTCGCTGGCCCCGCCAATTTCACACAGCTGTAACCTGGCGTTAACTGCGGTCGCCATCCCTCTACACACGAGCTGGAGCGCGCCAAATCGCGCCACCTTGCTTCCGCTCCAGGCCCCGCGTTCCGCAGCGGCGGCCACGGTCCAGACCCCAGAGGTGATGCATGGCCGAGATCCGCCCCTTCCCCGCCGCCAACTTCAGCGAACTCGACGAAGCCAAACCCTCCGCCATGCACTGGAAGATCATGTTCATCTCCGGCATGGGCTTTTTCACTGACGCCTACGACCTCTTCGTCATCGGCGTCGTCATGTCCATGCTTGGACCGCTGTGGCACCCCGGCAAACTCGAAGAGAGCCTCGTCGAATCCACCGCGCTCCTCGCCGCCGCCTTCGGTGCTCTGCTCTTCGGCCGCGTTGCCGACATGGTGGGCCGCAAGCGCATCTACGGCGTCGAAGTGCTGGTCCTCGCCGCCGGCGCCATCGGCGGCGACTTCGCCCCAAATATCTGGTGGCTCATCGGCCGACGCTTCATCCTCGGTATCGGCATCGGCGGCGACTATCCGGTCTCCGCCATCATCATGAGCGAGTACGCCGGCAAAGCCTCGCGCGGCATGATGGTCAGCATGGTCTTCGCCATGCAGGCCGCAGGCCTCATCCTCGGCCCTCTCTTCGCCGCGGCGCTGCTCACCACGCATCTGCCCCACGACATCGTCTGGCGCATCCTGCTCGCCTTCGGGGCCGTCCCCGCCCTCGCTGTCTACTGGTCCCGCCGCCATCTGAAAGAGACGCCCCGTTTCCTCCACGCCTCCGGTCAGGAAGAAGACTCGCGGGGCCGACTCACGCGCGCCCAGCACTTTGACGAGAAGCAGCACTCGGTCTCTTTCTGGGATGGCTTCCATCGCCTCGTCAACGACAACAAGCTCCTCAGCCGTCTCATCGGCGTGAGCCTCGCCTGGTTCTTGATGGACTTCGCGTACTACGGCAACACCGTCTCGAGTCCGCTCGTTCTCTCCGCACTCGGCGCGCACGACAGCCTGCTGAAAAAGACCCTCACTCAGCTCGTCATCTTTGCCATCTTTGCCGCGCCAGGTTATGCCGTCGCCATCTTCACCATGGACAAGCTCGGCCGCAAATTCATCCAGTCGCTCGGATTCGGCTTGATGGCCGCCGCCTTCGCCGTGATGGCGCTGGTGCCCAACATCGAAAAGCTGGTCGTCCCCTTCGTCGTCATTTACGGCATCAGCTTCTTCTTCACGGAATTTGGCCCCAACTCGACAACCTTTGTCTATCCGTCTGAGATCTTCCCGGTCCGCGTGCGCACTACAGGCCACGGCGTGGCCGCTGCCATGGGCAAACTCGGAGGCTTCCTCGGCGTCTTCACCTTCCCGTTCCTCATGCACTGGCACGGCCTGCTGGCGGCCGAGTCCGCCGCGGCCATTGTGAGCCTCGCCGGCCTCGTCACCACGCTGGCGCTCTTGCCGGAGACCAAAGGCAAGAGTCTCGAAGAACTAACCGCCGAGCCGGAAACCCCAACGGAGCGCGCCCAGGCTGCGTAAACTCACGAAACCCGCCCACAAAGATTGGCGCGAAGCCCGTCCGCCGTCCCCTGGATCCCCCGTTGCGCGAAGCGCGCCGCCTGGACGGCCAGTCCCCCGCAGCTTTTGTTCAAAAATTGTGTCTAATGGAGCAGAGGAAGGTCTCTCCTAACCATGCGTGTTTCCCTGCTTTCTGTACTGGCTCCCTTCGTTTTCGCAGGAGCCGTTTTCGCGCAGGCCCCCGGGATCCCGGCGGGCGACTCCCATTTCACCATCGTCGAAGCCAATGACGGCAAGACCGTCGGCTCTGCGGACTGCTCAGTTGCAGCCACTCCCGGCAGCTATCAGATCACTTCGCACGGCGACCTGAAGATGCCAAAGTTCACCTACACCTTCGCCAACGAAAGCCGCCTCGATGGCGCTCTCAATATCGTGCACAATAAGCTCACCGGCACCGTGAACGGCGCCCAGGTCATCTTCACCATGGGCTCCGATCCCTCCGGCCGCCAGTTCCAGGTCAGCATCGACGCCTCCGGCAAAACCACCACCAACACCTTCGACCGCCATCAGCACACGGTTCTGCTGCCGGATCTCGATCCCGCGGCCTACACAGAGATGATTCACTTCGCGATCGAACATCCGGCGACAACATGGATCGTCATCCCCAAACAGAATGGCCTGCTCGTCCCCACGCAATATAGTGCGCAGCCGGATGTGCACGGGACGTTTCACGGCCAGCCCGTCGACGCGCACCATGCCAGCATCGCCGTGAGCGAGCAGAACGGCATCACCGTCGAGATCTACTACACGAGTGAAGGAGCGCTGCTCGAAGCCGATCTCCCGGAGCAGAATTTCTACGTGATCCGCGACGACTTCAAGCTACAGAGCCGCCCGCACTACACGCCGCCGCACGGCTCCGCTCCTCCGCCGGACCAGGGACAACCGCAGGGTCCTGGTCAGCAACCGCCCCAATACTCCGTGCCGCAGAGCGGAGCACCGTCGCAGCCGCAGCCGCAAGCCCTGCTCCAGTCGTACTGACGGGGCTCGCCATCATGCGGCAACGGTGACGACGACTTTTCCGCGGGCGTGTCCTTCTTCCAGATAACGGACCGCCTCCGCGGTGTCGCCGAACCCGTAGCAGCGGTCGATCACCGGCGTGACCTTTCCCTCCTGCATCAACCCGGCCAGAAACTTCAAATCCCCCTGGCTCCGCCTCGCCATCATGGTGACGACCTTCTGGCTCGTGAACGGCGCCATGACCAGCAGCTTCATCAAACCCACCAGCAGAGCGATCAAACCAACGTCGTGCGGCGCTCCTACCAGGACGCACTTTCCCTTGGGTTGCAACACGCGCCGCACCTCGTTCGGAGAATGGTTCGCAATGCAATCCAGTATCAAGTCGTATCGCGCGTCGCCCTTCGTGAAATCCTCCAGCGTGTAATCGAGAACGTGATCCGCGCCAATCCCCCGCACCATCTCCACATTCCTCGTGCTGCACACGCCCGTCACATCCGCGCCCAGATATTTCGCGATCTGCACCGCAAACGTCCCCACACCACCCGCGGCGCCATTGATCAGCACTCTCTGCCCCGGCTGAACGTGTCCCTTGTCGCGAAGACCCTGCAGCGCAGTCCATCCAGCGATCGGGACAGAAGCCGCCTGCTCGAACGTCAAGTTCTCCGGCTTCGAAGCCACCGCCGATTCGGATGCGCACACGTAATCGGCGAGCGCTCCGCGGCACCCGCCAAATACCGCATCCCCACGCTTCAATTGCGTGACTTTGCTGCCCACGGCTTCCACTTCGCCGGCCACATCCCGGCCCATCCGCTTCGGCTTGCGCCCCCCAAGGAGCAACTGAACCAGCGCCGGTCCTCCTCGCATCAGGCGCCAGTCAAGCGGATTGAGCGCGGCGGCACGCACCTTGATCAGAACTTCGTTGTCGCCGGGAAGGGGCTTTTCAATCTGCTCACATTGGAGGACATCGGGGGAACCAGAGTCACGATAGACGATTGCCTTCATCGGCAGTCCCCGCTTTCCGCAACGGCTGGACCATAGTCTCACGGAGACGTTTTGTCAGTGCGCGCCGTCACCTGAGTTCACTGAAGAGCCGCGCGGGGTTTTCGGAGGAGCGGGCGGGGGTCAGGCTTGCGGAGAAAACGCCGCGACCAGGTTGGTCAGCAGCCGCAGCGCGCGCGGAACGGCCTGGCGCAGCGGTCCGGAGATCTCCTCGCCGTAGGCGAAGCATCCAGCGCCGATGGTGAGCGCAAAAGCGTGGGCTGGGGCGTGCCCGCAAAGCGACTGCGCCATCGCCAGCAGCGTCGGCGGATCGAGACGATGCGTCTCCCACGCCGGGGCCCCCGGCGAGCCCGCTATTGGCTCGATGGGGTGGTCAGGCGATTCTCTCTCGGCCGCGACCGGCACAACCCGAATCGCCCCCGGCTCACCGGCCGCACAGGCATCGACAAAAATGGCCAGCTCCGTCTCCGCCAGCTCCGCGGCCATCTCCGGCAGGAATTGCTGGGCCGCGACGATGCGCAGACGCGATGCAGGAAAGAGGTGTTCGGCGGCCTCAGCGATCTTCAGACCGACACCATCATCCCGGCGCAGAGAATTGCCGCAGGCCAACAGCAGCGCAGGGCCCCCAGCACGCCCGCCGTTGGCGTAATGGGGTCTTAGCGCAAGGTGCAACGGCGAATTGAATTGAGCGGACTGCATTGCGAATCGCCTCAGCCTCGCCGAATTTCGCGCACCAGCGAGCCATCCGGCGCGCGCAGCTCAATCGCCAGCGGCATGCGGCCCATCGCGTGGGTCGAGCAGCTCAGGCACGGATCGAAGGTGCGGACCACGGCCTCCACGCGGTTCAGCATGCCTTCCGCGATATGCTCGCCCTGCACATAGTGGCGCGCGGTCTGGAGAATGCCGCGGTTCATCGCCGCATTGTTGTGGCCTGTGGCGATGACCAGATTCGCCCAGGTGATGAGCCCGTTCTCGTCCACTTTGTAGTGGTGGATCAGCGTGCCGCGCGGCGCTTCCGCCACACCCACGCCTTCGAGATTGTTCACCGAAGCCGTCGCCCGCACGTGCTTGTCGAGGATCGCCTTGTCCGCCAGCAGCGACTCGATCTTCTCCGTCGCATGCAGCATCTCGATCAGCCGCGCATAGTGGTAATGGAACGAGCTCAGCAGCGGTTTAGCCGACATCGCGCGAAACTCCCGCCATTCCACATCCGCCAGCGGCGTATCGCAGCGATCCGCCAGGTTCAACCGCGCCAGTGGCCCCACGCGATACGTCCCGCCCGGATACCCCAGCGGCTTGTAGTACGGAAACTTCATGTAGGTGTACGGCTCCACCGCTTCGCCGATGAACTCCGCGTAGTGCGCTGGGTTCAGCTCGCCCGCAATGATGTTCCCCTCAGAATCGATGAACCGCAACGCGCCGTCGTAGTACTCGGCCAAACCGCGTTCATCGACCAGACCCATGAACAATGTCGGGAAATTCGCGAAGACCTCGATCTCCGCGCTGAATTTCTCGATGCTGCTCTTGAACCAACCCAACGTTCTCTGGATTGCATCCTTCGCCGCGGGAATCATGCCCAGAATCTGATCGCGCTTCTCCGCGCTCAGCGGCTCGTTCACGCCGCCTGGCACGCTCCAGCCCGGATGAATCCGCTTCCCTGCAAGCATCTCGATAATCCGCTGCCCAAACTGCCGCAGCCCAATGCCGTCCGCGCCAATTGACGGATGCGAATGCGCAATATGCAGAATGCTGCGCTCTTCCGGCGGCGCGTCCATGCCCAGCAACAAATCCGGCGACGACAAATAGAAGAAGCTCAGCGCATGCGACTGAATCAGCTGCGCGAGATTCATGATGCGCCGCAGATTCGCCGCCACCGGCGGAATCTTCACCGCCAGAATCGCATCGCACGCCTTCGACGACGCCACCAGGTGACTCACCGGGCAAATGCCGCAGATGCGCGCCGTAATGTTCGGCATCTCGTAAAACGGCCGCCCCTCGCAGAACTTCTCAAAGCCCCGCAGCTGCGTCACGTGAAACGTCGCGTCCTGTACAATCCCCGCTTCGTCCAGTTGCAGCGTAATCTTGCCGTGCCCTTCCAGACGCGTGACCGGGTCGATAACAATGGTCCGAGGCATATCTCCTGCTTTCCTGTTCGTGCTTTCCGGCCGCTCAGCCGAAGTGAGCAACGCCTTCCAGCGTCGGTACCTTGCCTGCCAGCAACTCCGACAGCACCTGATAAATCGTGTCCGCCGACGGCGGGCATCCCGGAACAAAAACGTCCACCGGCACGACCTCATGCACCGGTCGCACGCGATTCAGCAGCGCCGGCACCCCGACCGTCGGCACCTGCGGCTGCACGACATTTTGCTCGTAGACCCGCAGCATCACCGGCTGTACCCCGCACATGTTCCGCATCGCCGATACATTGCCCGTCAGCGCGCAGTCGCCGAGCGAAACCAGCACCCGCGTGTGCTCGCGAATTTTGCGAATCTTCTTCAGGTCGTCCTCGCTCGCCACCGCGCCTTCCACCAGCGTCACGTCCACGCGATCCGGAAACGTCTTTCGATCCACCAGCGGGCTGTACACCAGCGTGAACTGACTGCTCAATTCGACCAGCCGCTCATCCATATCGAGCAGCGACATGTGGCACCCCGAGCAGCCATCGAGCCACACCGTCGCGAGTGTTTTTAAATCGCTCATGCTTTTTCTCCCTTGCTCATGGCTGCTCCCCTTCGCGCATGATCCGCAAATACGGCAGAAACTCCGGATGCTTGCGCGTTTTATTGCCGACGCTGGTCTTCTCAAACAGCGCGCCCGTCGGGCACACCTGCACGCACTTGCCACAGCTGGTGCAGGTTTCCGAATCGCCCCACGGCTGCTTCAGATCCGTGATCACCAGCGACTGCGCGCCGCGCCCCATCACGCCCCACGTGTTCGCGCCCTCGATCTCCGAGCACACCCGCACGCACCGCGTACACAGCACGCAGCGATTGTGATCCACCGTGAAGCGCGGGTGCGAAGCATCCACCGGCAGCTGCGGATACTGATACGGAATCTCGACGTGCGTCATGCCCAGCTTCAGCGACAGGTCCTGCAGTTCGCAGTTCCCGTTCGCCACGCATACTGAGCAGACATGGTTCCGTTCCGCGAAGTACATCTCGAGAATCATCGTCCGGTAGCGGTCGATCTTCGGAGAATGCGTTGTGACTTCCATCCCCTCCGCCACCTGCGTCACGCACGCCGGCAGCAGCCGCCGCGCGCCCTTCACCTCAACGAGACACAACCGGCAGGCGCCGACTTCCGACAGCCCTTCCAGATGGCACAGCGTCGGAATCTCGACGTTGTGCTCGCGCGCCGCTTCCAGAATGCTCTGGTCCGAGCGAGCGCTGATCTCTTCGCCGTTGATGGTCAGTGTCCGAACATTCGGTTCCGCGCTCATGCGTGCACCTCCACCGCCGCCGGGCTCAGCTCGCAGACCCCTGCCGGACATCGCTTCTCGTCAATATGCGCGAGGTACTCGTGCTTGAAATAGCGCAGCGTGCTCAGCACCGGATTCGGCGCCGTCTGCCCCAGCCCGCACAGACTCGTCGCGCCCACCACCTCGCACAGCTCCGTCAGCCGGTCGAGGTCGCGATGCGTCGCCTCGCCCTTCGTGATCTTCGTCAGCAGCTCAAACATCTGCACCGTACCCGCGCGGCATGGAACGCATTTGCCGCACGACTCCGTCATACAGAATTCCATAAAGAAGCGGGCGACTGAGACCATGCAGGACGTATCGTCCATCACGATCATGCCGCCCGAACCCATCATGGAACCGGCGCTGATCAAAGCGTCGTAGCTGATGGACAAATCGAGGTGTTCCTCCGGCATGCAGCCGCCCGAGGGTCCGCCAGTCTGTACTGCCTTGAACTTCCTGCCGTCCGGAACGCCGCCGCCGATCCCAAAAATAATCTGCCGCAGCGTCATCCCCATCGGCACTTCCACCAGGCCCGTGCGCTGGATCTTTCCCGTCAGCGCGAAGACCTTCGTCCCCTTGCTGCGCGCGGTGCCCATCGACGAGAACCATTCGCCACCATGGCGGATGATGGGTGGAACGTTAGCGAAGGTCTCGACGTTGTTGATCAGCGTCGGATCGGCCCACAATCCCGACACCGCCGGATACGGCGGCCTTGGCCTCGGCGTGCCACGCTTGCCTTCGATGGAGGCAATCAGCGCCGTCTCCTCGCCGCAGACAAACGCCCCCGCCCCCAGCCGAATATCAATGTCGAAATTGAACTGCGTCTCGCAGATCGAATTGCCCAGAAACCCTCTCCGCCGCGCCTCGCGCAGAGCCATCGTCAGTCGCTGCACCGCCAGCGGGTATTCGGCGCGGACATAGATATAGCCTTTGCTCGCGCCAATCGCATACGCCGCAATGGCCATGCCCTCGATCACCCGCTGCGGATCGCTCTCCAGCACGCTGCGATCCATGAACGCGCCCGGATCGCCCTCGTCGCCGTTGCAGATCACGTATTTCTGCGCGCCCTTCACCTTCGCGACCGTGTCCCACTTCAGCCCCGTCGGATACCCGCCGCCCCCGCGGCCCCGCAAACCGCTCTTCGAGATCTGCTCGATCACCGATGCCGGATTCATCTCGGTCAGCGCCTTCAGCAGCGCCTGATAGCCGCCGCGCGCGATATATTCGTCGATCTTCTCCGGATCGATGTGCCCTACGTTTTCCAGCACCACGAAGTTCTGCCCCTCGAAGTAGCTGCCCAGCTCTGGATCGAGCCGCGCCACCGGCTCCCCGCCCAGCGCCTCGACAATATCCTTGGCGTCCCCCTCGCGGACGTGGCCATAAAGCTTTCCCGCAGGTTCGACCAGGATCATCGGCCCCGCCGCGCACGGCCCCATGCATCCTGTCCGCCGCACTTGGCATTTCTTCCCGCACGCCTCGGCTTCCTTCGCAATCGCGTCCCGGATCCGGTCGCTGTGCTGCGAGAGGCAGCTTGTGCCCATGCACACGTTCACTTCGTAATCGAACTTATCCCGTTCTTCCTGGCCGCCGGCCGCAATTTGCTGGAGTTCCTCGGTGTTCATTGCATCGTCCACCTTTCCAGCTGCTGCGCCAGTTGCGGCGCTTTCATCTGCGCCGAGAGCTCGCCGTCAAACAGCACTACCGGCGCCCGGCCGCAATCCCCTACACATCGAACAGTGCCCAGCGATACTTCTCCGTCCGCTGTGGTCTCTCCCACCCGCACATGCAGCTGCTTTTCCGCCTCCACTACCAGTTTTTCCGAACCCTTGATGTAGCAGGCGGTCCCCGTGCAGATCGTGCAGGTGTGTTTGCCCGGCGGCTTTAGGCTGAAGAAGTGGTAGAACGTCACTACCCCATACGCCTGGCTCAGCGGCACACGCAGCGATTGCGCCACAAACTTGATCGCCGGCTCGTCGAGAAATCCGAACGACGACTGCACCGTGTGCAGCGTCTCAATCAGCGCGTTGCGCGAAAATCCATGCTTGCGCATCGTGCCGTTAACAATTCTCCATCGTTTGTCATCGGAGGGCAGAGGTGGGCGTTCAGCATAGAGCGGCATCATCTTCTCCCTGACTGCCATCGGACAGTCGCACGTTCCGGTTCCCAGTCCCGCCCGAGGCTTTGAGGTGAGCAAAACCGAAGCGGGCGGAGACCACTTCTTCTGCGCCGGCCACCGGCCCAACTGCATCGGTAACCAACACGGGGTACAGAACAGATTGCAGTCCGATGAGCACGATTGTCGGTGACATTCATCACTGCGGGCAAGTTAAATGCTTTGCTAGTCACGCCCCGCCGCTAGGCCGAGAAGAAAAGCGGCCAGCGCCTGTCCAATTCCGCCTTTCCCGGTCGTCATCCTAATGAGCGAAAATCTCTCTTGAGCCAGGAGGTTTCCACCATGTCGGCTGCAGCCAAATCCCCGGCACTCCCCGCACTCGACCAACCCTTTCTCCCCCCAATCGATAATCCGCGAAGTCTCCTGCTGCGCCTCATCTACTCCATGTCCCGCCGCCAGTTTGGCAAGGTCATGACCCCGCTCAAGGTATTCATGGCGCGGATGCCGCTGACGTTTGGCAGGTTCTATGGCAACATCGGTGCGCTGGACAAGAAACTCGTCCTGCCGCGCGAAACCGCCATGCTCATCCGCGAACAGGTCGCCCGCATCAACGTTTGCCTCTTCTGCATCGACATCGCCCGCTGCTTCACCATCCAGGCCTCAATGAACCAGGCCAAATTCGACGCACTCGAAAACTACCGCAACAACCCCCTCTTCTCCGACGCCGAGCGCTCCGCCCTCGACTATGTCAGTGTGCTCACCCGCGACAAAAAGGTCGACCCCGATACCTTCGCCCGCCTCGCCGGCTTCTACTCCGAGCGCCAGATCTGCGAAATCGTCTGGCTCGTAGCGAGCGAGCACGTCTACAACATCACCAACATCGGACTCAACATCCACTCCGACCTGCTCTGCGACCTCACGAAACATCGCCGCGCCACTTAGCCCCCCGGGGCTCGCTTGTGAGACCGGGCTCGCGGTGCCCCACCCTTATTCTTGTTGCGCCGTTCTTCGCTGACCGGCTTTTCGCTGACCGCTCATTAGCTGTCCGCTTGTTAACTGTTTCCCGCTACTCCCCAATGTCCTCCTGCCAGATCTCCGGATGCTCGCGGATGAACTCTGTCATCAGATCGAAGCATTCCTGCGCATCAAGATCGATCACCTCGACCCCCAGCGAGCGCAGCCAGTCGAGGCCCCCCTGAAACGTCCGGCTTTCTCCCACGATCAGCGTGCGGAATCCGAACTGCCGCACCAGCCCGCTGCAATACCAGCACGGCGCCAGCGTCGTCACCATAATCAGGTCGCGATACGACTGCTGCCGCCCCGCGTTGCGAAACGCATCCGTCTCCCCATGCGCCGAAGGATCGCCGTGCTGCACCCGGCGATTGTGTCCCGCTCCCAGCAGCCGCCCCTCCCGCGTGAAAATCGCCGCGCCAATGGGGAGCCCCCCTTCGTCACGCCCCTTGCGCGCCTCCTGGATCGCAATCTCGAGCAGATCGCGTGCGTTGAACCCGGAATCCATTCGGTCCAAAATAGCAGGTCGGCGAGCCGGAAGAAGCGCCATAAGCGCACGCAAGCATCACCGAAGTGCATCGAGCGCATCCATTCCAGGAACACCTGCTGCAAAACGCCCTCCGGGAGGAATGATGAAGACTAAAGATGCGGACCTGAATAAAGGCGCCATCGAAGACGAGCCCTCGCAAACCTCTCGCCCCGGCGAATCGCACAACCGCATGGCCAACCAGCTCCCCCACCGCGACACCGACGAGGAGATCAAAGACAACGACAGCGATTTCCCCGAACCAGGCTCCAGCCCCGAGCATTCGTAAATCCCCGCAGCCTTCGACCGTCGATCCCTGACCCTTGTCAGCGGTCAGTTTTTGCGCGACCACCAACCGCATTCGCTGGTAGGATGGGGCACCTGTCGTCAACCTCGCATCGCGCGGATGGTCTGACTTGCGAATTTCCGCCTTCCCGATTCTGCCTCGCTTTTTCCCCGTCATCATCGTCGCTCTTGTCGCTGTCCAGGCAGGCAGCGTCGTAGTTCGCGCCCAGGCCCCGCCGCCCCGCATGACCGATACGTGGCATCACCTCGCGGCCCTGTCACCCGGCACCCACATCCATATCTCTTCCGACAAGAAAAGCCGAACCTGCTTCTTCGAATCCGCCAACGACCAGAATCTCATCTGCTCGCAAAAACACTCCGGCGGCACGCAGTACACCTTTCCGCGCACAGAGGTCCGCACCGTCAAGCTCACCCGCTACGGCCTCTCCACACTGGCAGGCATGGGCATCGGCGCAGGCGCGGGCTTTGGCATCGGAGCCGCGGTCGCTCCCGCCGCCGCTCCTAAATCCAACTCCTTCCTCGATTTCTCCGGCCTCGACCGCGAAGTGATCACCGGCATCGGTGGCGTCGTCGGTTTCATCGCCGGCGGAGCCATCGGCGGCCCCACCGATTTCCTCCGCGGCCCCACCCTCTACAGAAGGCCCGGCCCCTGAGATTGTGCGCATTGCGCATGGACCAACGCGATTCCATTCCGTGACTTTGTAAGCTCGCCCTTGGGCAAGTGAAGTTTGCCGCCCCATCACGGGCAGCTCCCCTCTGCAATAATCTCCCCATGCTCGTCCTCGCCTCAGCGTCCCCCCGACGCCGCGACCTGCTCGCGCAGGCAGGCTACGCCTTCAAAGTCATCCCCGCTGAAATCCAGGAAGACCTGAACCCCGGCGAAACCCCCATCGGCTACGTCCTCCGCCTCGCCCGCGAAAAGGTCGAAGCAGTCGCTGCCTTACCCGATTTCAAAGCCTTCACCCAAACCCAACAAGAACCAGCCATGATCCTCGGCGCCGACACCACCGTCGTCGCCCCCAACGGCGAAATCCTCGCCAAACCCGAAGACGACGCAGACGCGGCCCGCATGCTGCGCCTGCTCGCTGGCGCTACTCACAAGGTCATCACCGGGGTCGCACTCCTCGCCCCAACGCAAACCGACACCTTCACCGAAGTCGCCGCCGAAGTCACGTACGTCACCATGCTCACGCCCACCGAAGAGGAGCAGGCCGCCTACATCGCCACCGGCGAACCGCGCGGCAAGGCCGGCGCCTACGGGATCCAGGGCCAGGCCGCCCGCTGGATTCCCCGCATCCACGGCTGCTATTTCAATGTTGTTGGATTGCCGTTGGCGCTGGTCGCCAGCATGATCGAAGGCCTCGAACTCCGCCTTCGCGCCGGAGTCGCCCCGCAAGTCGTTGTTCTCTGAACCAAATCCGACCAGAACCGCACGCCTCTGCCTCGTCGCTGGCTCGCTTTCGCTAGCAGTTCCCTGGCCGTTAGCTCGCCTTCCGCTCGCCTCTCGCTACGGGCTACCGGCCACAGGCTCACTCTCAGCTCGCCTTCGGCTGCTCCACCTCGTCGCCCGGCTCCCGCGCGCCAATGGCATGCTCCGATACTGGCGGAGCTTCCGGCTGTCCGGCCATCACCAGACCCATGACAATTAACAGCGATACCACCAGCAGACCGATCTCCATCAGCTTCAGCATCGGAATGTCCCCTCAGCCCCGTCTTCTCAGCTCGTTCGAATCATCTCCGCCAGCAACGTTGTCCTCGGCACAAGATCCTTCAGTACAACCGACTCATGAGATGCATGAGCGCCCTCACCGACTGCACCCATTCCGTCGAGAGTGGCCACTCCAAGCGCCGCTGTAAAGTTACCGTCGGAACCTCCGCCGGTCGATGCTTCCCCCAATTCGAACCCGATCTGTGCTGCGAATGTCGCGGCGCGCCGAAAAAGCGCCACTGTCGCCCGGCTCCGTTCCATCGGCGGCCGGTTCATCCCACCCTCCACATGCAGAACGCACCCACGATCGCGAACGCGCAGCGACCGAAATTTCCGATCGATCCTCGCCGCATCCTTCGCCCGCGCGATCCGCACATCCACCTCCGCCTCCGCCTCCGCCGCAATCACGTTCGTCCGCGTCCCTCCGCGGATCACGCCCGCATTCACTGTCAGCCTGCGATCCAGCTCCGTGAACCCCCGCACCTTTTCCAGTTGCCACGCCAGCTCATGGATCGCCGAGTGCCCCCGCTCAAAATCCACACCCGCATGTGCCGCCACCCCCTTCACGCGCACCGTGTACCCACCCACACCTTTTCGTGCAGTCTTGTACGCGCCGCCCGGCCCCTGCGCCGGCTCCAGCACAAAAACCGCCGCGCACTCCCGAGCCAGCTTCTCTGTAATCGCTCGTGAGACCGTGCTGCCTACCTCCTCGTCACCGTTCAGCAAAAAAATCACCGGCCGGTCCAGCGCCTCAGTCTCACTTAAAGCCGCAAGCGCGGTCAGCCCCATCGCCACGCCCGCCTTCATGTCGAGCACACCCGGACCCCACGCCCGCCCCTTCGCGATGCGGAACGGCATATCGGTTAGTGTTCCGAGGGGCCACACCGTATCAAGGTGCCCTAACAACATCAACGGCGCGCACCCTCCGCCCCCTTTTGCGGAAAACCCGAACCGCAATTCCAGCACGTCGCCGAACCCCCGCTGTCGATGCCGCACCACCCGCCCACCGATTCCCGTCGTCGTCTCGGCCACCGCGTCCGCGCACCGATCTACCGCCGCCTTGTCGTCGCTCGGCGACTCAATCTCGACCAGATGCCGTATCTGCTCGATCAACTTCGTCCCAGATGCCGAGATTGCTGCGTGCAGTAAACTCTGCGTGGAAGTGCTGCCTTTCGTTTTGGTTGCCTGTGCCATTGCCTCTCCAGATACTGTGACTTTCGGTAGCCCCAGTGCGGCGATTTTGCCACACTACAACTTTTCCGCTCCGGTTGTAGTCTATGTGTTCATCGAGGACCCGCTTGGCAGAATCATCGCACCTGGAAAATACGATTTCCTCCCCGATTGAGTTTGCCGGCGTTGGCCTTCACAGTGGCGCTCCCGTCCGCATGCGCCTGCTCCCCGCGCCCGCTGGTTCCGGCGTCATCTTCCGCCGCACCGACCTCGACAACTTTGAAATCCCCGCCACCGGCCGCAACGTCGCCAAAGTCAGCTACGCCACCAGCCTCATGCGCCAAGGCGTCCTCATCTCCACCACCGAGCATCTGCTCTCCGCGCTCCTCGGCTCCGGCGTCGACAACGTCGTCGTCGAGCTCGACAACCTCGAGCTCCCCATCCTCGACGGCAGCGCCCTGCCCTACACCCAGGCCTTTCGCGAAGTCGGACTCAAAAGCCAGCGCCGCCGCCGCGAGTATCTCCGCATCCTGAAAGACGTCGAAGTCCGCGACGGCGACAAATTCATCGGAGTCTACCCCGGCAACGGCTACTCCGTCTCCTACAAAATTGACTTCCCATCTCCCATCGGCCGCCAGGGATATGTTGTCGACCTCGCCACCGGCGCCTACGAGCGCGAAATCGCCCCCGCACGCACCTTCGGCTGGCGTGAGGACGAGAAGAAACTGCGCGATATGGGCCTGATCCGCGGAGCCACCGAGGAAAGCGTCATCGTCCTCAACCGCCACGGCGTGCTCAACGGCGACCTGCGCTTCCCCGACGAGTTCGCCCGCCACAAGGTCCTCGACCTCATCGGCGACCTCGCTCTCGCCGGCCATCACATCCTCGGCCACGTCGTCGCCGAGCGCGCAGGACACGCCATGCACACCGCGCTCGTCTCCCGCCTGCTCCGCGACCGCTCCGCCTGGGAACTCGTCACCCTGGAAACCGAGAAGGCCAAAGTGAAATCGAAAACCGCTCCTGCCCGCCAGCCCAGCCTCGTCACCGCCTAACGTAACGCCGAACCCTCAGCTGACCCGGCCAGGTTCACCCCACAGCAAGAAGCGTATCCTCACGTCCCACGCTATCCCTACAGGTCTTGCTCGGCTTCAATCCCTCAGTACCGTCTTCAATCCCGTTTTGAGACGCCGCTCCCACCGCGCAACGTTTCCCCGTTGCAACTTGGCGGTATTGTTTTGGCGCTTTACTCCCGAAGCCGTCCCGGATCGGATGGGAAGGGGATAAGTAGAAATCCGCCTCTCGTCGCAGACAGCTATTGCGCCGGCTCACCCGTCGGCAGAAACCGTACCCCCGCCACCATTGTCCCCGAAGCCAACACGTCCCGCAGCTTCTCAGGATTATCCCCGCTCACCCATGCCGCTTCCGCCACCAAACGAATAGCCTCAGCGGGATCAGAGTTCGCCGGCAACCGAAAGATCCAGGCCACATTCGTCGACGTGAGTGCCTTGTCATCCGAAAGCGCAACCACCGGCACAAAAACCTTCAGCCCCAACTGCTCCGCCAGATGCGCGCAATCCCTATCGAGCGCCACAACCGCCAGCGTGTGCTCGTCCATCAGCGCATGCACCAGCTCCGTCGACGCCGCACCCCAGTTCTGCCTGCTCTCGACGGCAACCACGCCCGAGACGCTTGCGTTTGCGGCGAGCGCAGCTTGCACCTGCGCGTTTTGGGCCACCTCCGCCGCATGAAGCCCGAACAGCACAATCTTCGCCTGCTCCGCCGGAATGTCCGCCTGATGCGGTCCCGCAAAGCTCACCCCATCCTCGCCCACCCGTGCATACGGCGCAGTCTCAGGTCTCCCACCTCCTGTCTCCTGCTTGATCGCTCCTGTCTCCTGCTTTTTCCCCATTGGCTCCAGCCGATACGAAATCTTCCCGCCCCGCACCGTCCCCAAAACCATCGGGCTAACATTCTTATTGTTGGGGTCGAACACCATGTGCCCCGTCACGCCGTCATACTCATAAATTTGCGACAGCGCATCGTGAATCCGCGCCCGGTTCAACCCCGCCCGACAGATCGACATCAGCAGAGCATTCATCGCGTCATACGCGAGCGCCGCAAACTGCTCCGGCTTCTCGTTGAACTGCCCCGCATATCGCTGCTCAAACCCCACCCACTTAGGATCCGTCCGCGAAGGATCATAAGGGAACACCGCCTCAAACCCCTCCGCCGCCGGCCCCGCCTTCGCCAGCAACTCATCCCCCAACGTTCGATAGCTCCCGAACACCCGCTGCTTCATCCCCAGCTCGCGCATCTGCAGCAGAATCCCCGCCGCTTGCGCCTCATCCGCCCATACCACAATCCCATCCGCCCGCGAATCCTGAATAATTCGCAGCGCGCGCCGAAAATCCGTATCCCCCGGCAAAAATTTCTGCTCGATCACCACCGGATGCCCCAGCCGCCGCGCCGCATCGCGAAACTTGATCACTCCAAACCGCCCGTAGCGGTTGTTCACCCGCAGCAGCGCCACCCGCTTCAGCCCCAACTCCGTGAAAATCCGCCGCGCCAGCGTGAAGCACTGCACGCGATCGTCCTGAATGTCGGTGAAGTACCAGGGAATGTACGTCTCCGGAATCGTCGGATCCGTCGACGCCGAATTCACGATGGGAATCTCCGCCCGCAGCGCCACCCGCAGAATAATGTGTGTCGTCTCCGAGTTGATCCCGCCAAAGATCGCCCAGTCTCCCTCGTCGTACACCATCTTCACGGCTTCATCTGAAGCCGAGCCCCAGATCGCCGGGTCCGTTGGCCGCTGCTCGCCGTACTCCGATCCGAACTGCCAGTTGTTGTAATCGTCGTGCACCATCAGCCGGAACGGCTTCCCGCCATACCCGCCGCGCGTGTTCGCCTCATCGATCGCCAGCTGCGCCCCATGCAGCATGCGCAACCCAAACACCTGGTCCGCCTGTTTCGCAATCGGCCCGATGAATCCGATCCGCACCTCACTCATGTCCGTCGGCTCAGGAATGTCGCGCCCCGCCCCAAAATACCGGTTCGGCTGCGTGTAGTTCACGTCATACGGCTGCGAAAACTTCGCGAAGGGCAGCAGGTCGTCGGGCTCGCCGGCATAAGGAGCCACCGTCCGGTCCGGCGGCTGCCCCGGCGGATGCTTCCCGCACTCGCATCCCGGCCCAGGCGTTGCCGATCCCGGCCCGTCTTTTTGCGCGCCCGCTCCGCACGTCAACAGCATCGCCGCGGCCAGCGCGGTAACTACGCTCTTGCAAACACCACCCGCCACGAATACTCCTTCCGGTCAGGACTAACGAGCCGCAACTCCGCTCCACAACCTACGCCGGCTAGGCCTTCGGAGTCCGGAACATCGCGATCGCCTCAATCTCCACCAGCAGCTCCGGCCGGCAAAGCTTCGCCTGGATCCCTGTCGAAGCCGGCAGCGGATCGAGCCCCTGCTCATGGAAGAACGCAGTCCGCTCCTCGTTGAACGCCTCATAGTCGCGGTCGATGTCGCGCAGATAGCAGCTCGTCCGCACAATGTCCTTCCACGTGCAGCCTTCGCTCTCCAGCAGACCCGTAATATTCGCGAACGTTCGCCGGCACTGTGCGCGCAGGTCGCCGATGTGCAGGCTCTTTCCGGCCTCATCGATGCTGGCCGTCCCCGAAATCAGAAGGATCGTCAGCCCGTTCAGGTCCAGACGTATCCCCCGCGAAAACGAGCTCGGCTTCGCATAGGCATACGCCTCGTTCAGAACTCCGTGGTTAGTAATCGCGCGCTTCTCAATCGGCGCGTGCGCCAAACCGGCCAGTAACTCAGCAATTGCACTCATAAAGCCTCTCCTTATGGTTGATAAATTCCGTGACTTAATCCCTTTGCAGTCGCGACCCAAATATCACGACCCTGAAAATCAATTCCCAAAACGTAGTTATGCGCCGGTGCCGTCTCCACCGGAATCGCCGTAACCTGTCCCCGCGCATCCCGCACCGTCATCTCCGGCTTGCCCGTGTCCAGCGCAGGCCGATAAACCGCCCAGTTCGTCCCGTCAAAGTAAGCCAGTCCCTTGTCCGTCCCAAACCACGCCCGCTTGCGATCGATACCCCTCATGGTATTTGTGAAGTTACTTGGCAGTCCGCTGTCTTTAGTCAGGAAGTTATGCCAGTACCGCCCGTCATAGTGGCTATCGCCGAAATAAGTAGCCACCCAAACCACTCCATCCACATAACTCACCGACGTCGTGATCTCGTGGATCAATCCCTGATCCTTCAGCAGCACCATCTCATTCTCGCCATCGGGATCGTCCCACTTATCCCAGACACCTGTCTTCTGGTTCAGCTCCAGCAGTCCGCTTCCCCATACCGCGAAGTAGACCTTGTCCGCCGCCGCCGAAACCGCATACACCCAAATCTCATTCATCGGAGTGTTGCGCTCGTTGTAGAGCGACCACTCCCCCGTCCGCGTATTCAGCCGGCAAGCGCCCGCCGCTGTCGCCACCCAAACGTTCTCGCCTTCGACCGAAACTCCATAGACCACATCGTTGCTCAGCCCCGAATTCAACTGCGTGTAGCTATCGATCCGTCCCGCCGACACACGGCTCAGCCCGCCCATCGTCCCCGCCCACACATCCCCGGTCCGCTTATCCAGCGCCAACGACAACACTGCACGATGCGCCAGACCATCGGCCGTCGTATAGGTCTTCCAGTTCCCGCCTTCGTAGACCGCCAGCCCGTTCTCCGTGCCCGCCCAAACGCGATCCCCATCCACCAGCACGGAGAAAACATGGTTATCCGGCAATCCATTCGCCGTCGTGAAATTCTCAAACCGGAACCGTGGCATCGTCGGCACACCCAAGGCCTGCGCGACGGCATGGACCTTGCGCACCGGGTGCGCGCCGCTTTGGGCCGCTACCCCAACTGTCCCGGCAATCACTACCAGAATCGCAATGCAAGTCATTCGTCTCATCGCGTCCTCAAATACTCAATCAAATCGTTCAACTCATCCTTCGTCAGATCGTTCGTGCGTCCGTGCCGATCGTGCGGGTTATAGACCGTCCATATCTCCTCGAGCGACTTAGCCGACCCATCGTGCAAATACGGGGCCGTCAGCGCCACGTTCATCAGCTGCGGTGTGTCAAGCACGCCACTGTTGTCCGTCCACTTGCCTGTGCCCACGTCGAACGATTTCTGGTTGGTTCCCTTCGGTCCGCTGTGACAATACGCGCACCGGTTGCCCTCCGGAATCGGCTGCCCCAGCTTGTCCACCGTGCGATGGAAGATTGCCCGCCCCCGCTCCTGCGCGGGCGTTAGCGCCCCGTCCGCCGCCCGCCAGCGATTGGGGCGCAATGGCAGGTGGCGGATATACAGCACCAGGTCCGCCAGCGTAAGGTCGTCGAACGTCTGCGATCGCCAGAAATACATCTCCGTCCGCGGCCCGCATTCGATCGCAATCGAAGGGTTGCCGCCGTTCCACTTGAACGGCTCCGTTCCCCGCAGATCTTCGAGCAGCCGGTTGTCGACAATGTCCTTCCCGAACCCGTCCGGCTCAAGATCCCACTGCAGCCCGTCGAACGTCGAATCGATATGGCAGTTCGAGCATCCGAAATGCCCCTGAAACGCATACTTCGCTGCATAGAACGTCTGCTCCCCGCGCCGCAACGGAGAAACTTTATCCGGCCCAACCAGCTTGATCGTTTGCGTCACCCGATTCTCCCGCGTGGAAAGCACGCTGATCGTGTCATCCAGCCGGTTTGCTACGAACAGCCGCCCACCATCGCGACTCAGCACCAGCCCACGTGGGTTCTTCCCCACAGCAACGCGCGCCTCAACATAGTTCGCACTCGCCGATAAGTCCTCCGCGAATGGCTCCGGATGCGCCCGGATATACGCCAGCATCTTTTTCGTATCAATGACCGTGACGCAATCCGACCCGCCATGCGTCACATAGATTCGCGACTTATCCGGAGTTATCGCGACACCGAACGGCAATGCGTAGTACCTGTCCAGCTCATCCAGCGGAACTTCGACACTGCGTCCCACATCCGCACCAAAAACCGTCAGCGTATTGCCGAAAACCCAACCATGCTCCACATGCGCCATCGGCACCAGGTTCTTCGGATGCAGCTCCGCCGCCACACCCAGCCGCCCATCCCGCGAAAGCGCCACATGAAATACACCAGCAATATCCGGCAACATCATCCGGCCCACCACTCGCGCCTGCGCCGGATCGATAATCGTGATCTCCGACTTCGGCGGCGTCCTGTGCGGCGTTGCGTTCGGATACACATGCGTCGCATACAAGCGGCTGCCATCCGCGCTCATCGTCAGATAGCTCGCCCCGCGCCCCGCAGCCAGCGTGGTTTTTTCTTCGCCCGTCGCCGCATCCAGAACCGTGACATTATTGCCAATGCGGTCGGCGACATACAGTAGTTTGCCCGGCCGATCTTCCACCACGCTCGAAGGCTCAAACCCCGCCGCCCACGTTGCCTTCACCCGTCCCGATTGTGTATCGATGACGGTGACAGTATCGTCCCACGAATTCACCACAAACAGCCGCGCGCCATCCGGCGAAAACGAGAACCCCCGCGGCAGATGCCCAACCGAAATTGTCCGCAGAACGCGACCCGTCGCAGCGTCGAGCACCCGTACTTCATCCGCTCCCTGGCACAGCACATACAGCCTCGCGCCATCCGGCGACAGCAACACCTCCAGCGGCGAAGCATAGCGCTCCTCTGGCGGAGTTGAGAGCTGCGCAGAAACCCTCACCATCCCCGGCTGCCATAGCAGAACCAAACACAAAGCCGCCGCAACCACCGCAACCATCGTGACCCGGCGCCTCATTGCGGTTCCTCCACCGTGATCACCCGATTCACGCTCTGGCTCTCCAGAGTCTGCTCCTTGCCACTCGGCCAATGAACGACTACCTTGTCGACCTTCTCCGCCGCTCCCAGACCGAAGTGCAGCCGCCCATCGTTCTGCGAGAGATACCCAGACCCAGCCACCCGCTCAGCCACCTGCTCTCGCCCGCCAGCCCAAACCTCCACCCGGGCGCCAATGCCGTCGCGATTGCTCCCGACGTTGTTCTTGCCGTTCCTGGCGCCTTTCAGCTGTATCGCGATCCAATGTCCCGTCCCTGTCGAAACGTTGTGCAGCAGTACACCGCGCCCGCCAAGGTTCACGACAAACGCATCCACCTTTCCATCGTTGTCGTAATCGGCAAAGCACGCTCCGCGCGCGACCGTCTTGATGCTGAGCGCAGCGCCGGCCGTCGCCGACACATCCTCAAACCGCCCGCCGCCCAGCCCGCGAAACACCGAATGCTCCTGCGGAATCATCTGAATCAGCCCGCCATGAAACACCATGATGTCCAGCCAGCCATCGTTATCGAAGTCGTAGACCCCCGTGCCCCAGCTCACGTACTGCGCATTCGCCTGCGACAACCCCGACGCGATCCCGATGTCGTCGAACCCGCCTTTACCGTTGTTCTTCACCAGACGGTTGTAATGCGCATCGCTCACCCACAGGTCGAGCAACCCGCTGCCCGTGATGTCCGCAAAGACCGGGCCCATCGACGAGGTCGCCTCCCCGTTTTGGCCATAAGCCACGCCCGCGTCGTTCGCAATCTCTTCGAACGTCCCATCGTGCTTGTTATGGAACAGGAAGTTTTCCGTCCGGTCGTTGGCAACATAAATGTCCGGCCACCCATCCCCATCGAAGTCCGCAGCCGTCACTCCCATGGTGCGGCCAATATAGGCGCCGATGCCGGATTTATCCGTCACATCGGTAAATGTCCCGTCGCAGTTATTGTGAAATAACCTGTTGGTCTCGCCCTCATAATCCAGCGGGCCAGGGTAGTTATCCGCTGCATAGTAGTTGTGATACTTCGGATCGAACTTGACATACCGTCCGACAAACAAATCCACGCACCCGTCGCGATCATAATCGAGCCAGGTCGAGCTGATTGCCCAACCGTCCACCTTGATTCCGGCCTTCGCCGTCACATCGGTGAACGTCCCGTTGCCGTTGTTGTGATACAGGATGGTCTTTCCGTACCCAGTCACCAACAGGTCTTCGTAGCCGTCGTTGTCATAATCCGCGGCAGTGACGGCCACGGCATACATATCCGGATCGAGCCCGGCTTTCTCCGTCACATCCGTAAACGTGCCATCGCCGTTGTTGCGATACAAATGGTTGTGCGGTGGAATCGCCGGCTTCTCCTTCAGCGGATGCGGATGCATGGAATCATCCAGCGGACGGCCGCTCAGCACATACAGGTCCGGCAAACCATCATTGTTGAAGTCGAACCAGACACAGCCCGAACCGGTGCCCTCGAGCAGCGACCCCAGCTTCGCCGACCCAAAGCTGTGGGTGAAATCGATGCCCGCTTTCGCCGTCGCGTCCTCAAAACGAATCCCCGACTTCGCCTCAGCCGTCTGCGAGGCCCTCAAATTCTGAGCGCCCGGATGCGCATCTGGCGCCCGAACCTGCCCCATCGCAGCCGAAGTCAGCCCCAACACAAGTAACAGCCGCAGTTGCATATCACCGGCCTCCTGCTGTGGCAGCACCAGCCGCCCCGCCCGTCATGTCCGCCGGCGTCGTCGTCCTCAACAGCACCTGCGGAACCCGATTCTCCGGCGCCCGCTCCGGCCCTGTATGACAACCCACGCAGATGCGCTGCTCACCCCGCCGCACCCAGAACCATCCATGCTCTTCACGCAGCGTGTGCCCCGCCGCATCCAGCAGAATGAACCGCAGCGGACGATCCCCCGCAGCCTGCACAAAGAACGAGCCGTCCTTCTCCACCGGCGTCGTCCCCAGCGCAACCACTTTCCCGTCTCCGCCGAGAGCCTCCGCCCGCACCGCCGCCGGCTCCTCCGCAAGCGCCCCGCTCCGCGACAGCCGCGCATCGAGCGCCAGCAGATTGCCCACCGTCCAGTCATGCAACCCCGAAGGATGCCGGTTCGGCACCGCACGCGGCACCACCACCACGGGCTCGATCAGATCCCGCTCCGCGTCCTGCACAATAACCGTCACCGCCGCCGCGCCCGGCTTCCACGCCCCTAACCCAAAGTGCTTCGCCCCGGGTTTGCGTGCAGCCACCAGCCAACGACCATCCGGCATCTCCGCCACATCGCCTGCATACTCGCCAGCCGGAGCCGCAACCGCAGCTTCCTCCGCCAGAGCTGAGGTGAACCGCGCCAACCGCTCTCCGTGCGCGAACACAATGTCTCCGGAAACCATCTGCCGCCCATGCTCCCGCGCCGCACCGTGATCGCACCGGACCGACTCCACGCCGCTGCCATCCGCATACACCAGAAACATCTCGGGCGTCGCCCCACTCCCCAGCGGAAATCCCGACTCAAACAACACGCGCCCATCGCGCAGCACATCGTCGGGAACAAAATTCCCCGGCAAATAGCTCAACCGCACCGCCCCCGATCCATCCAGGCCCACAGCCTCCAGCGCAAACCCGTCCCGCTCCCGCCGCGCAAGCACCATGCGCCCATCCGGCATCCACAGCGGACGAATCAAATCCGTCGTCCCCCGCAGCACCAACTGCGGCGCTCCGCCCTCAGCTGAAACTTCCCAAATCTCCCATGGATCTCCCGCGTTCTTCTTCCCCGCAAACAACACAGTCTGGGCGTCGAACGAAACGCTGGCGTCCGCGGTCGCAGCAAATCCGAGAACCAGCAGCCTGGTCTGGCCCCCGCGCAACACCATCAGCTGCGCCCCCTCAGGAAAGCGCTCCTCCCCATGCAGAGCAGCCAGCGACACATACACCGGCGCAGCGGTGAAGATCACCGGAACCGTCTCAGCTTGTCTTTGATTCGAGCCGCCCGCCGGCCGATCAGGCTGCGGCGGCAATCCGTACACCAGCGCTACCAGCAATAGCGCGCACACTACGACCGCCCCTGTCGTCAGCCATCTCACGCGACCGTCTCCAGCGCGTAATTGCACGACGCCCGCAGCTCGCACCACGGAGCAAGGTCCGCCATCATCGTCCCAAACTCCGAAAATGTCAGCGACTGCTCACCGTCGCTCCACGCCCGGTCCGGATCCGGATGCACTTCGACAAGCAAGCCATCGGCACCCGCCGCCACCGCACTCCGCGCCAGCGCGGGCACCAGACTCCGCCTTCCCGCCGCATGGCTCGGATCGGCAATCACCGGCAGCCGCGACACTTCCTTGAGCACAATCATCCCGCAAACATCGAAGGTATTCCGCGTGGCTGTCTCGAACGTGCGAATGCCGCGCTCGCACAGAATCACATTGGGATTGCCATAGCTGACCACACATTGCGCCGACCGCAGCAGGTCGGCGATCGTCGCCACCATGCCACGCTTCAGCAGGATCGGCCGGCCCGTCTTCGCAGCGGCTTCCAGCAGAGCGTAATTCTCCATGCTCCGCGAGCCTATCTGCAGAATGTCGGCGTATTCGGCGACCATCGGCGCGTCCGCCGCCGCCATCACCTCGGTGACAATGGCCAGCCCCGTCGCCGCGCGCGCCGCAGCCAGCAGTTTGAGCCCCGCAAGCCCCAGCCCCTGGAACGCGTAGGGCGAACTCCGCGGCTTAAACGCTCCGCCGCGCAGCACCCGGGCACCGGCGGCGGCCACGCGCTCCGCTGTCTCCATCAGCTGGCGCTCGGTTTCCACCGAACAAGGACCAGCCATGGTTACAAATTCATCGCCGCCGATGGCAACGCCGCCCGCCCATACCACCGTCTTGTCTTCCGGCGCGCTCTTCAAAACATCCGGCGCGTCCGCAAACTGATCTTTCCAGCCTCCGCCCACCTGGGCTCCACTTCTCTGGGGAACAGCTGAGACTAGTCCTGAAGGGGTCGCGCTGCCTCCATCGAAAGGTGGAATTTCGCCCTGTCTTTGGTGTCCTTCATCGCGCACCAACGGGTCAGCAGAACGTCCCGCACTTTCTTGTGCCAAGCTTTGGAGCAGCCGATTTTGAGGTTCGTCCATCATGGCTCGCTCCCCGCGCTTAGCGCGGTGTTCCCGCCCCTTTTTGCGTCCGGCTTTGCGCCTCGGCCTGATTCCGCCCGTGAACACTGAACAGGCCAGGCGCCGCGCTCGCCACAAACACCCTCTGGATCGCCGTTTTGATGGGGACCTGGCGACCGGGCCTCAGCTGCTACGCATCCTTATATATCCCACCCGGAAACTACCCGAACTCTAGCGGCCAGGGAAAAGGCTTGGCTGTGAGCACCGTCACAAAAACCGCCGGACAGCCTGCCTCGGTCGTGTTCGACTTCAATCCGCCCCAGCATCTAGCATGATTTCTATGGCTACCATGAGCGAAGAGTCAGTCCACCGCAAAGTGCAGCAGCAATTCGGCGCAACCGCCGCAGCCTATTCCACCAGCGCGGGTCACGCCGATCAGACCGTGCTCAACGCCCTCGTTGCCCTCGCTGCGCCGCGCTCCACCGACACCGTCCTCGACATCGCCACCGGCGCCGGCCACACCGCGCTCGCTTTCGCGCCCCACGTCGAGAAGGTCGTCGCCTACGACCTCACCGAGGCCATGCTCGCCGAAACCGCAAAGAACGCCGCCCAGCGCGGACTCACCAACGTCGTCACAAAACAAGGTTCGGCGGAGAGACTCCCGTTCCCCGACGCCTCATTCGACATCGTCACCGTCCGCCTCGCCTCGCATCACTTCGCCGACAACGCCGCCGCCGTACGCGAAATGGCGCGCGTCACAAAGCCCGGAGGCAAAGTCGTCATCGTCGACAACTACAGTTCCGAAGACGAATCCCTCGACACGCAGCTCCACAACATCGAGAAGCTTCGCGACCCATCCCACGTCCGCGCCTACCGCCTCAGCACCTGGAGAGAATTCCTCCGCGATGCGGGCCTCACCATCCAGCGCGAAGTCACCGACACCTACAGCGAGAGCCAGCGCGGAATGGACTTCGACGACTGGGTGCGCCGCTCCAAAACTCCTCCCACCACGGTCGCCGAGCTGCGCCGCCTCTTCACCAGCGCATCGCCGGAACTCAACAATCTCCTAACCATCCAGCTCGACGGCGAAGCCATCTGGTTCCGCCTCCCCCAGGTCACCTTCATTGCCCAGCGCTAACGCCCTCGCAAGCACTTCGCTAACCGCCTCTTAGCTAACCAGACTTTAGCTAACCGCTCGCCGGCTACTTCGGCTGCGCCGAGGTAACCGGCGTCATCCGCTGCACCAGGCTCTTGTCTTCCTTCTCATGCAGCGCCCGAGCCTTCGCAACCTCCGCCCGCGCCGCATCCGTCTTCCCCATCGCCTGATACAGCCGCGCTAGCCGCCAGTGCGCGTCCACGCCACTCGGATCCATCGCAATAGCCTGCTCGAAATCCGCCGCCGCCTCGTCGTTCTTCCCCTCACCCGCCAGCACAATCCCCAGATCCAGCCACGCCAGCGGAATCGCCCCCGCCTGATGCACAGCCCGCCGCAGGTCGGCCTCCGCCTCCGCCGCGTGCTCCAGCTTGATCTCCGTGTCGCCCAGATACGCCAGCGCCTGCGCATGCACAGGCTCATTCTCAATCTCCGCCTTGAACTCCGGCTCCGCCTCCTGGTACCGATGCTCCTTCCACAGCAAATATCCCAGTCCGAAGTGCACATTCGGCTCCGTTGGCGCTACCTTCTCCGCCGCCTCCAACTCGGCAATTGCGTCCACCGTGCGATTCATCCCATCCAGCGCCTCGCCCGCCAGCACGTGCGCCTGCGCCGACTCCGGATTCACCGCCAGAATCTGCTTGTACTGCTCCAGCACGCAGTTGTACTCCTTCGCGTGCAGACAGCTCTGCGCCAGCACGCCGCGCATCTCCACATTTTCCGGCGCCCTTTCCACCGCGGTCCGCAGATACGGCACCGCCGCCGCATACTGCGACGTCCCGTAGTAGCTCATCCCCAGCAGTATCCCCGCCTGCGCATTTCCCGGAGCCGCCGCCACCGCCAGCTTCAGCGGCGCAATCGCCTCATCCAGCTTTCCCTGCTTGAAAAGCGCCAGCCCCAAATCCAACTGCAGTCCCGGTATGTGCGGATTCAGCCGCAGCGCCTTCTCGTACGCCGCAACGGCCTCCGGATACTTCACCTGCCGCGCCAGGTCCAGCCCAAGGCTCGCAAACGCCGTCGCATCCCGGGAATCCTTCTCAGCAATCGCGCGCCAGCTCTCCGCCGCCTCCGCGAATCGCCCCTGCTGCTCCAGCGCCATCGCCTGCTTCGCCGCTTCGGATTCCTGCACCCCGGCCGCCTGCGCCAGCCCCGCGCCGCCGCACCCGCACAGCAACGCAACCGCCAGCAGCATCGTCCCCCGCGAACCCGCCAACATCCTCAATTCATCCCCAAAAATCATTAGACCACTTCAACACGACCCAGGAACCTCAGGCCATCCCACAAAACAAAGCCCGCACACTCCACAAAAAAAGACGCAGTGGAGCATCGCTCCACTGCGCCAGGAGGCCCTACACGAACCTAGAACAGGAACTTACCGCCAAACTGGAACACACGAGGATCGTTCGCGCTCGTGACCTGGCCGAAGTTGCCATCGGTGAATCCCAGGTCCAGCCCGCTGAATTCCGTGTGGTTGAAGGTGTTGTACGATTCGGCGCGAAGTTCGATCCGCGTCCCCTCGTGCTGCGTCAGGGCGAAGGATTTGAACAGGCTCAGGTTCCAGTTATCCAGCCCCGGTCCCACCACGGCATTTCTGCCCGCGGTTCCAAAGCCGTTGTTCCCTCCGCCATTCCACGGAGCCGTCGGCGCACTAAATGCAGACGTGTTGAACCACGCCTTCTGCGTCTTCGGCCCACTTGCCTTGCCCGTCAGGTTCGGACGGTTTGTCGTGCCACCGCCCAGGCCCAGCGTGTCCGTTCCATACGTTACGTTCTGAGGCAGTCCGGTCTCAAACGTTGTTACGCCTGAGATCACCCAGCCACCCAGCAGGCTCCGTTCCGCCATGCTGTTCGCATGCATGAAGAACGGAATGTTGTACACGTAGTTGGCTTCGAAGTTGTGACGCCGGTCGTACGTCCCCGACGCCCGATCGTACCTCAGGTTGAACGGATCCGATACGCTGCTCAGATCGTCTCCCTGAACGTCGATCTCGTGCGCCCAGGTATAGGCAAACTGCGCGGTCAGTCCGTGTTTGTTTTCCATCCGTAACGCGGCCTGCAGGCTGTTGTAGCTGGTGTTAGTGGCATTCTCGTCCTGCGTAATGCCAGCCCATCCCGGATACTGCCGGTACAGATTGGCGTTCGCTCCCTTGGTCACCGCCTGCCGGTGGACCAGATCGTTCAGCGGCAGCGTGTTGATCGCCCGCTGATCGTCCTGATTCCAGCCACCCGATCCGACGTACTGCACCATCGCCACGATCGAATGCGCCACTTCCTGCTGCACTCCCAGGCTGTACTGCGCTGTGCCCGGGTTCGGATAGTAGTACGCCAGCGTGCCCATACTCCCAGGGAACACTGGGTTGGTCGCCGTCTGACCACTGACAGCGCTCGTGTGTGGATTCGTGAATTCCACCGAATTCGCCGTTGGCTGGTAAGCATACGGCGGATTGGTGTCCGTCCCGTAGATATCGTTGCCCTGGATCCGTTCGTAGAACGTGCCAACACCGCCGCGGATGATCGTCTTGCCGTTGCCCCTCAGGTCATAGGCAAAGCCCAGCCGCGGTTCCAGTGTGAAGTAATCCTCCTTCACCAGACCGCGTGGGAAGCCGTTAACCCCGGGTCGCCCAATTCCATTCAAATAGAAAGGAACAGGAGCATTCGTCGGATTCGCAAATCCCGGGCCGTTCGGGTTCAAAGTACCCGTCGTCGGATCCGGAGTCTGCGCATTCGCAGCAGTGAACAGCGACGGTACAAAGTTCGCCGTCTGGTTGAACTTCTCGTACACATGCGGCAGTGCGTCGTAGCGCATCCCCAGATTCAGGGTCAACCGCGACGTCGCATGCCAGTTATCCATCCCGTAGAACGAATACGTGTTATTCAGCCAGTGGAACATGTTGATGATCTGCAGCTGCTTGAAGCTGTCCGCATCGCCCAGCAGGAAGTTGATATACGAATCGCCGGAGAAGTCCGTACCGAAGGTGTAATCGCCCTGGGTATCGGCCTGCTGCTGCTGATTCTTATCCACTCTCATGTAAGCGAAGCCGAACTTCAGGCTGTGCCTGCCTTTGGTCCACGAGATATCGTCGCGTGGCTGCCAGCTCAGGAACGCGTTCTTCCACGGCCAGTAGTTGATCGTCCAGTTCGTCCCCAGCGGGGCGCCCAGATCCACCGACGGCATCCGGCTCAACAGGTTGTTCGCGCCCGGGAAGTACCCAGCCTGCGACCACCCCGATGGCTGCTTGTAAATCCCCACCGGCGTGATGTTAATGCTGTTCCCGTTTACGTTGATCGACGTCTCATTTAACAAATTCGGCGAGATCGTCTGCGTCAGCTTGATCACCGATCCCCACGAAGGATTGCCGAACACGTCTCCCGTTGTTGGATAGGTGTCGTTGCTCCACATATCCGGGTAGTACGTCTGCGACATCTGATCGTGAATCCAGTGACCCATCAAGTGCAGTCTTTCCGTGATGTCATGATCGATGCGCACCACGTCTTCCCGCACATACGTCGGCTGCGTTGGCGATGCCAGGTACTGCGGAGATCCGCTCGCCGACGTCGAGTTCGACGCCGGGATCGCTCCCGTCTTCATGAACAGCACCGCGTTCGGATCCATCAGGTTGGCTGGAATCTTCCCGTTGAATGAGTTCCCAGCCACCAGACCATCCGTGGTGTAGAGCGCCAGCTTCGCCGGGTCTGTGGTTGCTGGCACGCACGGAGCTGCCTGCCCCGCATTGCAGATCCCCGAATTCGGTGACTCCTTGAAGCCGGTCGGGATCGTGTAGGCCAGATCCGCTCCTGCCGTAGGAATATCGCTGGCCGGAAAAGCATTCGCCGCACTCGGATTGGCTCCCTGAATAAACCGGCGCCATTCCTCGCTGTAGAAGAAGAATGTCCTGCTCCTCTCCTTCGGATAAATTCCGGGGATGAAGAGCGGGCCACCAATATCTCCACCGAAAATGTTCAGACGCAGTTCCGGTGTTGCCTGGTGCGCCTGCTTCGTGAAGTAATTCTGCGCGTCGAATGCGTCGTTCCGGTTGAATTCCCACACTCCCCCGTGGAAATTCTTCGTGCCCGACTTCAGTGCCATCACCATGGTCCCGCCTGAGGCGATCCCATAGTCCGGCTGATAATTGCTGTCCAGCGTTTGGAATTCCGCCAGCACGTCCGGTGAGGGCATCACGCCCGGCCGTCCGCCGCTGCCGCGGTCGTACACTTCCCCGCCGTCGATCAGCCAGTTGTTATGCCCCGGGCGCATCCCATTAAAGCTGATGCTCTCGTTGCTCCCCTGCGCCGATACGCCATTGAACGAGGGGACGTTCGCCGAGACTCCCGTGCCCAGCGTCGCCAGCGAGATCATGCTGCGCCCGTTCGTGCCGAGCTGTGTCAGCTGCTCGCCCGTTATCAGGTTGCTCACTTCGTTCGTTTCCGTTTGCAGATGCAGCGCGTTCGCCTGCACCGTCACCGTTGTCGTGCTTGCGCCCAGCGCCAGAGTTGCATCCTCACGCACCGTCGCAGCTACGTCCATCACGATCCCCGTCTTCGCATACGTTTCGAAGCCGGACGCCGTTACCTTCAGACTGTAAGTTCCGTTGTGCAACGCTGGAAAATCGTACATCCCAGACGCATTCGTTGTGCCCACACGTACTTCGGCTGTGCTGGCGTTGGTTAGCGTGACTCTCGCGTTGGGAACTACCGCACCGCTTGGATCCTTGACAGTTCCCGTTAGCTCCGCATTCTCCTGTGCATTCGCCAGAAAAGCCGTGCACAGAAGTACGGTGCTTAGACATAGCAATCGCTTCCACAGTGTCACTGGACACCTCCCTGCGTTCCCCTGACTCAGCGGCTGTCCGTCTATGAACAGCAAAAACTACCACCGGACGGTACTACTAAAGAGTTTTACCTTGTACCCAACCGCCTGCACTGGAACGCGACAGAGGTGTATCACTCGCATTTAATGCGAGTCAACTACGAAAAGGCCGCTATGTAACTACTTCGTTATAGACGTTAACGTCTGCGATAATGGCACAGTAATACTGGAACTGCCCGTTGGGCACCCACTTTATTTTTCATAACTCCGCGATGCAACCTGTTACATGCGGCAATTGTGAGAACTGATCGCCAGCAGTATGACGGTGCCGCCTGTTCAATGACGCGCGCGCCCTCTCGACAACGTCGCATGAGGCTGCCCAAAAAAATACATTACTTTCGTCATAGATCAACGGAGGGATTTCGCCTTCCACCAGCCACTTTCCCAGGGCTTGAAGACTTTCCCACACTGGAGAGCTCAAACGATTTCGCTGCGGTCTGACCACTGAAAACGGATCAGAGTCTCGTGGTTCCTGTCTCCTGATCTTCAGAACAAATGCTCGTCGTCATGCAGCAGAATTGGGCTCGCCGCCTGCGTCCCCGCCTCGGCCTCGGCACGCACCCGCGCTACCGTCAGCCAGTTGTCCTTCTTCGGATGCTCGATGAAGAACGGAGGCAGCGGCATCTCCAGATACCGGCTCAGCGCCTCAGCATAGCCCTCATACATTTGTCGCAGCTCGTTCAGCCGCCCGCTGCTCTGATTGTCGCGGCAAACGCTGACTCCCGCCGAGCACAGCCGGTCGTAGATCATGTGAAATTTTTCCGCCGGCAGCCGATCGTCGAGACTCTTCATCGGCACCGTGGAAAGGATCTGCGACAGATCCACCAGCGCATGCCGCGACATCGCAAACGTCAGCTGCGCCTGCCGCGCACTGTGCTCCTGCACGCTCGCAATCAGCACCGCGCACGTATCCAGAATCGCCACCAGCGCGCTCAGCCAGCTCTGGCTTGTGTGCTGCGATCGAAAAAGGCACAGTAGCGGATACGAAATGTGACTCTCCAGCAGCTCCGCCGACCAGCGCTCCCACTCCTCCAATAGCGTCACCAGCGCCGCGCCCCCACCCTCGAACGAATGCCGCTTGATCAGCTCGTACGCCGTCGGCGGCGATCCCGCTCTCGCATCCAGCAGCGCAATATTCACCTCGCGGCGCGAGAAGGCGCCATACAGCACCGGGAAGTAGGCGATCACCAGCGCCACAAATCCCAGTCCCATTCCCGATTCCACTACCGCCAGGATCCGCACCGGCAGGCTGTTCGGCAGCACATCGCCCAGCCCCAGGGTGAACAGCGTTGTTCCGCTGGCGTACAGGTCAGTCACAAACGGATGCCGCATCCCGCGCGGATCGATGAACGGGTTTGCAAGCCCTGAATAGACGAGCGCATAACCCAGCAGCAGAGCCCCCGCCCACGTCGCAATCAGAAACACCAGCGACAGCGGCCCATAAAAGCTCAGCATCGTCTCGCGCTTGCGCGGATGACGTACCCGCCGCGCCACCCACCGCCACGGCCGCCACGAAAGGATGTAGAACAACCGCGTCAGCCGGAACCGCCCGGTCGCGCGCCGCGGCAAAATCACCGTCTCAAACGCGTCCAGCAGCGCCGACACCAGAAGCACAATCCCGAAAATCAGCCGCAGAGGATGCACTCCGCCAGCAAAACAGGAATCAGCCTCCCCGTCAACGCCGCACGGCTCTTCAAAATACTCCCGGCAAGCCCTCACCAGTTGCATGGACCCAGAAATAATCGGCGTCAACCCTTATCCAGCAGGCGTAGAATTTCCAGCCATCCCCCGAAAGGAAAAATCCTGTGGAAGATACTCCGCGTCGTCTGATGTGGCATGGCATGTTTCTCTTCCTGCTCGGCCTGCTGACCGGCTTCCTCGAACCGCACTTCGTCAACATGCGCATGGGCTTGGCCGCGCATCTTGAAGGCGTGATGAACGGAATCTTTCTGCTCGCGCTGGGCTGCGCCTGGACCCGGGTCCGGCTCGCGCCCGCCGCCCACGCCATCGCCTTCTGGACCGTGCTCTACAGCGCCTATGTCAACTGGCTCACGACCACGCTCGCCGCCCTCTGGGGTACCGTCGCCCTCTCTCCTATTACCGGTATGTCTCATCCGGCAAAGCCCTGGAAGGAGATGCTCGTCACCGTCGTCTTCCTCACCGTCGGAGTGGCCTTGCTGGCCGGAACGATTCTCATCCTCTGGGGATTTCGCCGCCGCGCCTCAGCCGAACCCGCATAGTCTGCGCCCAAACCGGTAGCGCGCGACCGTCAGTTCGCTCACGATTCGTGTCCCCCGCCCCTACCGCATTGGAACGACGAACAACGTAATACTCCCTGCGGGAAATGCATAGTTCGCAATCATGCTCGTCGAAGATCCCAACCCCGGAGCCGTCACCGCCGCGGACGGCAACGCCACAATAGCCCCCAGATTCGCAGCACTATATTGATAGACCTTCGCATTCCCCGTCGCCGTCAAATTCTTGAGCGACAAAGTACTCGTCAGCGCCCCAAATGTCTTGTTGATCACCACCACCGTCACGCTCTGATCCGATGTCCGCAGCCCGCCATACACTGAAAGCAATCCCTGGTTCGCGCTCGAAGACTCGAGCGCCATATCCCCAAACGTCGACTTAGCCCCGTCGTAATTCCGGTAGATCGCGAACGCCATATTGCCAGGCCCCTGACTCGTATAAGTCGTAGTAGGCCACAGCGTCGCCAGATCCAGCCCGTACGCGCAGAAAATCCCCAGCACATCCGCCTGGGCTAGTGCTCCGTTGATGTGCTCCAACCCGCCGAAGTTATATTCATCGATCGCCGTCTTCGTCCCCGGATAGCTGTTCGCCACCCACGACTGCAGCATCGGAATCACCTGGGGCGCCTGCAGCGGCGTGTTGCAGCTCGCCGTGTAGTTCGCATCGGTGGTGTAGTTCGGCTGCGGATAATTCGCATCAATATAGGTCGGGTCCCACAGAGCCCGCGTCGAGTTCAGCCGCACCTGCTGCTCCGCGCTGTCCCCCGCCGTCGTTAGCCCAACCCCGTTGCCGCTCCCCGCCGGATAATCAGCCCCAAAGTAGCCGTGAATGTCCAGATAGTCCAGCAACCTCTTGCCATACGTCCCCTCCGCCGCCCTGAATTGCTGCAGGTAATACTCAATCATCGGCACGCCGCCGTGCGCGGTGCGGTCCGCCGGATGATCCCACGGCTCGTAGCACGGTCCGTTGCCCCACCCGTTCTCGATGTCCTGCTTCGAATAGAAATAGTTCCACCAGTAGTCGATCACCGGCCCGCTGACCTCCGCCGTCGGATCCACCGTCTTGATCGCCAGCGCCGTCCCAATCCCGCCCTGCGTCACCTCGTCATACGTCGACGGCTTCGGATGCACATCGCGATGCACCGCGTCCCACCACGCCGGCTCGTTGTCCAGATCCCACATCGCTACGCCTTTCCCCGCGCCCGTCGTCGGATTCCCCGGCCCAAACGCGCCCACAATGCTGTTCACCCATCCGCCCGTCCACGTCTCCTGCGCCCAGGCCAGCGTCGCAGCACTCGCAGCAGGCGGCGCCGGCGGCAGCTCCGCCACGCTGGTGATCGCCGGCGTCGAAGCCGTCCCCAAAATGTCGCACCCGCCGCTCTGCGTGCATCCCTGCGTTCCGTCGGGATAAACCCCGTTCCCGCAGTTCCCGTTGTAACTCGCCTGCCCCGGCAACGCCGTCAGGGTAAAACTGCAAGCCCCCGCCGTCGCGTTCGACACCCACCCCTGCACCGGTACCGTCCCAAGCGCCTTCGTGCCCAGCGTCGCGTTCGCCGTCACAAAATCCGTAAAGTTCGTGCTGCCCCCGGCATTCGGGAGCATCTCCGCCGCCCCCGTAAAATTCTCAAAGTAATAATCGCTGGCCGAGTTAGTAACATTAGTCTGGTAGTTATACCGCGAAGTATCATCTCCGCCCCACCGGGTAACCGTAATGTTAGCGTTAGCCACCGTCGTCGGGTCCAGCCCAAACGCATTCATCCCATAGATCAGCTCGCTAATCGCCCGCGTCTCATTCCCCGCATCCACCGTCAGCGCCGGTCCCGCTGCCGTCGCCGGAGCCGCCAGCGTCACCGTAGCCGATGCGCTCTTCGTCGCATCCCCCGTCGCGGTCGCGGTCACCGTCACTGTCGCCGGCGCCGGAAACGGGCTCTCATACAGCCCCGTTTTGTCCACCGACCCCACGCTCCCCGTCCACCCCGTCGGCCCCGCCACCGACCACGTCACCGCCGTGCTGAACGCGCCCGTCCCGCTCACCGTCGCCGAGAACTGCGACGTCGTCCCAATCGTCACCGCAGCCGTCGTCGGCGAGACCGTCACCCCCGTCACCGCGTTCACTCCCTGCGTGCCAGTCCCCGACCCGCCCCCTCCACATCCCGCCACCAAAGCCAAAACGGCGGAACCCACAAGCCCCGCCCAGGAAAACAAATTTGTCCGCACGGCCTTACCCTTCTCCTGATCATCCCAGGCCACTTCCGCCCGAAATTCTACGCCCGCGCCGCGTTCCTGCAACACCCCGTTTCAGCGGGCGAGATACTGCCGTAACCCCGGTTTCCCCAGATCCCCGCCCCACCCCCTGCCGCGAAACGCCCCCTCCTTCCCCGCCGTTTCTTCTCCCCCCTTCATCCGCACCCGTGATAGGCTTTGCCCGATCCCGGACTGCACGCCGCGCCGGCCCTTCTCCCTCACCCTCCCCCGCGCGCTGCAAGACACAATCTCCGCCGGTCCCAGGAGGACCTTCGTGACTCAACCGTTTTCGCCGCGGCCCCCCCGCATCGCCGCTCCAGCCCACATCGCCGCCCTCGCCCTCGCCTGCGCAGTCCTCCCACTCGCCGTGCACCCGCAGGCCAAGCCGCAGCCCATCCAGCCCACCAGCCAGGGGCCAACACAAAACGCCCCAGTCCCCAACCCGCAAAACACCCCCGCCCCACCAAACCAACCCG
>PMUI01000014.1 GCA_003166955.1 Acidobacterium sp. | reverse complement strand
TCACACCTATTCCCTGCCTTATTCGTCCCGCAGCAAAATCATAGGATCTACTCCCAGCGCCTTCTGCGCCGGAATCCAGGCCGCAATCAATCCCAGCAACAGCATCGTCACCATCACCCCGCCCAGCACCACAGGATCCTTCGGCGTGGCCTGGTACACGATGAACGACAGCACCTTCGTCGCCAGCACTCCCAGCACAATCCCCGCCACCGATCCCGCCCCCAGCAGTATGAACGCCTTGCCCAGCGCAGCCCGCAGCACTTGCTTCTGCCGCGCCCCCAGCGCCATGCGAATGCCCAGTTCGCGCATCCGCTTGCTCACCACATACGACGCCATGCCGAAAATCCCCGTCACCGCCAGCATCGCTCCCAATAGCCCGAGCACGCCCAGCGCCACGCTCGCCACCCGCGCTGCAAACAACGCCGAACTCAGTTCCCCATCCCAGCTTCGGATGTTGAGAGGCATCGCCCGGTCCAGCCCGTGCATGGTCTGCTCCAGCGCCGCAGCCGTTTCCTGAGGCTCGCGCCTCGAACGCACCACCACCCATGTCCCGCTCGACGGATGCTGCAAAAAAGAGAAGAACATCGCCGGCTGCTGATCCTCCGTCAGCGTCCGGTATTTGCCGTCTTCCACCACTCCCACCACTTCCGCACGATTCCCGCCCCAGAACTTGAAGTGTCCGCCGACGGCCTTGTCCACCGACCCAAACACCTTCCGCGCAAATTCGCGATTCACCACCGCCACCACCGGCGCCTTCTTCTCGTCGTGCCAACTGATGTCCCTGCCCGTCAGCATCGTAGTCCCCGCCGCCGCAAAATATCCCGGCGACACGGCGAAGTTCATGGCGTCCGCAGCCATATTCGTCGGCCGAAAATCCGTAGTGGTATCCGTGTAGACAAACGAGTCGCCCCCACCCAGTGACAACGGCACTCGGTCCGTGTACCCCACCGCCGTCACCCCAGGAATCGCCGCCGCTGCATCCAGCATCCGCCGTTGCATCACCGGCTGCTGATCCTCGTTGTATCCGCCCATCTGCAGGTCGGTCTCTACCAGCATTGCGCTCTTCGGATCGAACCCGAAATTGCTGTGCAGCGACCGCGCCAGCCCCCGCACCGCCACCAGCGACGACGTCACCAGCACCCCGCAAATAGCGATCTGCGCCACCAACAGCAAATCGCGCAGCGTGAACCGCCGCAGCCCGCCAAGGTTCATTCCACCCGACCGAATAATCTGCCACGGGTCCGACTTCATCACCTGTCGCACCGGCACGATCCCGAACAACAGCCCGCTCATCACCGCCAGCGCGAACGCCACAACATACGTCCACACATCCGGATTCACCGGCACATTGATCGGCACATCCGGAACTGGCTGCCACGCGCTCAACCAGCGCAGGATGCCAATGCCGCCCACCAGCCCAACCACTCCGCCCACCAGCGAGACCAGCACCGCCTCCGTCAGCAGCTGTCGCAGAATGAGCCCGCGCCGCGATCCGAGCGCCATCCGTAACGCAATTTCTTTCGAACGATCCGCAGCCCTCGCCGCAAACAAACTTCCCAGGTTCGCGCACGCCGCCAGCAGGATCAGTCCGGCCAGCAACATCAGCCCCGCCATGAACGCCCGCGCGGGTCCGCCCAGCATATCGCCCACCAGTCCCGGCCGCGCCAGCGAAAATTTCACGCCATCGTCGTCTCCCGGATAGGCTTTCGCCAGCGATGCCCCGATCGCGTTCAGGTCCGCAGTCGCCTGCGCCGCCGTCACGCCCGGCTTCAACCGCCCCACCACAAACATCGAATGATTTCCGCGGTATTGCAGATCGTCGGAGCCTTCCACCTCCGGCTGGTCCACCATCGGGATCCACAGCGCTGGAGCAAAAAACAGTTCAGTCCCGCGAAACGCCGGTGGCGCCACCCCAATGATCGTGAACGGATGCTTGTTGATCTGCACCATCCGCCCCACCACGCCCCGGTCGTCATGAAACTGACTATGCCAGTATGCATAGCTCAGCACCACGTAGGGCGCGCTGTTGTTGCCATGCTCGTCGGACGCATGAAAGAACCGTCCCAGGTACGGCTGGATGCCAAGCGCATCGAAGTAATTTCCCGTGGCATCGTACGGCCACATGGTGGAGGGATTGCCGCCAGTGTCGAGCCCCACTGGACCCATGATGTTATAGGCGATCAGGCTGTCGAAGCTGCGGTTCCGGTCCCGCAGATCCTTGTAATCCGGATACGACTGCGACGGATACTGGAACCTCTGCACCATGAACAGGTTCTGCGCGTGCGGCACATTCAGCGGACGCAGAACCAGCGCGTTCAGTACGCTGAACACCACAGCATTCGCCCCAATGCCCAGCGCCAGCGTCAATACCGCCGTCACCGCAAATCCCGGCGACTTCTTCAACTGCCTGAGTGCATACTTCAGATCAGCGAACATGATCTCTCCCGTGTACCTGTGACGCAGTACGCTTTACGCTAATCCTCTGTTCCAAAGTTTCTATCTGATTCCTTGAGGCGAACCACTCCCCCGCAACCCGCGGCTTCTGTCAGCCACAAGCGGCCTGCAACGAGCCACAGGCTACCGGCTTCCAGCTTCCGGCTGGCGCGCGTCCGCGCGCCTCACTCGTCCCGCAGCGCCTCCATCGGATCCAACCCTGCCGCCCGCCGCGCCGGAATCCAGCTCGAGATCAGCGCGATCAGCCCAATCGACACAACGATGGTCCCAAACACGATCGGGTCATTCGGGTGAACCCCAACCAGCAGGCTCGCAATTCCCCGCGCCAGAAACACAGCCATCACCACACCCACCACCGTGCCCAGCCCCGTCAAAACACCCGCCCTCCGCAGGATCATCCGCAGCACATCCTCCCGCCGCGCTCCCAACGCCAGCCGTACGCCGATCTCCCGGCGCCGCTCCTCCACCAGGTGCGCCATCACTCCATAAATTCCGATGGCCGCCAGCAGCAGCGCAATCGCGGCGTCCACGGCCAGCATCCCCGCCGCATACATCAGCCCCGTCGTCTGCTCCCGAATGTTCGTGTCATACGTCTCCATCAAATCCAACGGCAGCGTCGGATCGATGTCCGCCAGCCTCTTCCGTATCTCAGGAGCCAGAGCCAGCGGATTCCCGTCCGTCGTCACCACATACTGCGTGCTCGCAGGCGGCGCCTGCAGCGCATCGATGTACATCGCGGGCTGCGGCGTCTGGTCCACCCACTGATACGCCGCGTCCTCGCTCACGCCCACAATCCTCATCCACGGTTCATGGCTGTCGCTCGCCGCGTTCATCTGGATGCGATGCCCCAGCGGGCTCTCTCCAGGGAAATACCGCTCTGCGAATTTCCGGCTCACCACCACCACTGGATCCGTCGTCAGCCCATCGCTGTCCCCAAAGTTGCGCCCCGCCACCATCCCAATGTGAAACGCCGCAAAGTATCCGGGACTAATCGACAGCCGCACCGCGCTGTCGAACTTGCCCGGCTCCAGCGCCCGGTTTTCAATCCGGAAATCGTCCGTCCAACCGCCATCGCCATACGGCAGCATCGTCGTCGTCGCCGCCTGCTTCGCGCCCGGCATCGACTCGAGGCTCTCGAGACTCGTCTTGTACCAGGCCGCCTGTTTCACTGCATCCCCATACCGCGCCACCGGCAGCGCCACTGCGAACGTCAGCACCTGCTTCGGTTGAAAAACGTTGGCGAATTGCAGCGTCGACCACATGCCCTTGCACATCAGCGCCGACCCAATCACCAGCGCCACCGCCAGCGCCACCTGCGCCGTCGCAAAAATGTTCCTCAGTCTGTGGCTCTTCCCTCCGCCCGTCTCCGTGCGCGATCCCGACTTCAACTGCTCCACCAAACTTACCCGCATCGCTTCCAGAGCCGGCGCCAGACCCGACACGATCCCCGCCGCCACTGCCAGCAGCATTGAAAACGCCAGCGCCCGCCCGTTCAGATGAATTGTGTACCAGCCCGCGACCCACTGCGCCACCCGAGGAGGCATGTAGCTCAGAACCAGATGCAGATCCAGCCACGCCAGCAACAGTCCGCCCAATGCTCCACCAAACGCGAGCAACAAATTCTCCGTCAGCAACTGCCGCAGTAGCAGATTCCGCGGCGCACCCAGAGCTGTCCGCATCGCGATCTCCGGCCGCCGCGCAATCCCCCGCGCAAACTGCAGGTTCGCCACGTTCGCGCACACAATCAGAAGCACAAACAGCGTCCCGCCCAGCATCAGCCGCGTGTACAGCGGAGTCAGCGACCCGCTGATGTTGTCCAGCAGCGGCTCAACCTCAACCGACCATCCCAGATTCGTCGCCGGATACGCCTTCTGCAGCCGCGCTGCGATCCCGCACAGTTCCGCATCTGCCTCGCGTGCCGTCGTGCCAGGCCGCAGCCGCCCCACCACCATGTAGTCGTGCGTCGCACGATCGTTCAGTTGCGCCGGTGTCAGCGCCAGCGGCAAATATAGATCCACCGCCGGCGGATACACCATCCCCTTCGGCATCACCCCGACAATCGTGTATTCGCGCCCGTCCAGTTCGATCTTCCGCCCTGTCACTGCCGGATCCGAAGCAAATTGTTTCTGCCAGAAGCTGTAGCTCAGAACCGCTTCGCCGTCCCGTCCCGGCTGGCATTCATCCGCGCGAAAAACCCGTCCCATGAATGCGTCGATCTTCAGCACGTCCCAGAAATTTGCCGTCGAGCGCGAGGCCTCCACATGCGCTGCCTCGCCCGCTCCGGTCAGGCCCATCGAATAGCGCTTGAAAAGCGCCAGGCTCCCAAACGACCGGCTTTCCCGCTTCCAGTCCTCGTAATTCGCACCTGCGACCCATTCGTATTGGAACTTCCCCCGCCCCCGATCCTCCGCTACCGTCATCACACGGTTCAGATCCGGCACCGCCAGCGGCCGCAGCACAATCGCGTCCATCACGCTGAATGTCGACGCATTGATCCCAATCCCGATCGCCAGCGTCAGCAACGCCGTCAACGTAAATCCCGGCGACTTCCGCAACTGCCGCCACGCATATTTCAGATCGCTAAACATTACTCTCCAACTTTCTAACTACTAGCCATTCAGCTCGTTTCTAACTCGGCTTTAGCTCGCCTCTCGCTCGCTTCTTGCTAACCGGCTCTTAGCTGAACGCAACTTAGCTACCCGCTACCGGCTACTGGCTTCCGGCTTCCAGCTGGAGCGAATGAGGCGCGGGCGCGCCTCATTCGCTCCTCAGCGTCTTCATCGGATCCACACTAGCCGCCCTTCTTGCCGGAATCCAAGCCGCCATCACCGCCAGACCCGTCATCAGCACCGGCACCGCACAATACGTCACCGGATCGACCGCGCTCACGCCGAACAGGAAGCTGCGCATCAGCTGCGCCACCAGCGCCGCCGCCGTTAGCCCCGCCGCCGACCCGCCCAACGCCAGCACCAGACTCTGCCGCACCACTCCCTGCACGATCTGCCACCGCTGCGCGCCCAGCGCCAGCCTGATTCCAATCTCCCGCGTCCGCCAGCTGACGATATAAGCAATAAGGCTGTAGACACCCACACCGCCGATCACCACCGCCAGCCCGCCAAACGTCAGCAGCAAAATCGTCAGCGAACGCGACGACGACTCCGACGACGCCACCACCTCGTTCAGCGTCCGCACTCGCGTCACCGGCACCGCCGGATCGATCTCCGCCACCGCCTCCCGCACTTCATCCGCGGCTGCCTGCGTGCTCGCCCGCGTGCGCAGCAGCACATACATCACCGGCCTCTCGCTCTCGGCCGTCATCGGCAGATACACCTCGTCGCCGTAGCCTCCCGCCAGATTGCCTTCGTGGGTGTTGCCCACCACGCCCACCACCGTCACCGCTGCCTGATCGTTCCACACCGCCGGCTTCGGCTCATCGCCCACATTCAGCAAGTGCCGCCCCAGCGGATTCTGCCCCGGCCACAACCGCTCTGCCATCTTCTCGTCGATCACCGCCGCCCGGCTTGCCCCCGATGCGTCCTGATCATCGAGCAGCCGCCCCCGCACCAGCTTCACTCCCAGCGTCGCAAAATAATCCGGAGAAACCGTCCGCCCTGTAGCCAGCAGCGCTCCCTGTCGCGCATCGCGTGGATGTCCTTCCGCGTCGTAAACGTAATTGCCCGCAATCTCATTCAGCGGCAGAGCGCTCGTCAGCGCCGCATTCTCGGCTCCCGCAACTCCACGCAGCCGCTCCAGCAGCGTCGTAAAAAATGCCTGGCACCGTCCCGGCGAAGCCGCCGTCAGCCCCGTGACTTTGAGGTTCGGACAAGCCGCCATATCCATCGAAACTTCCGCCGTCACCACGCGTTCGCTGACGAATCCCGGATCCACCTGCGACAAACTCCACAGGCTGTGCAGCATCAACCCCGCCGCTGTGATGATCACCACCGACAGCGCAATCTGCCCCATCACCAGCAGCATCGAAACTCGGAACTGCCCCGCCTTGCCCGCAACGGTGCGGCTCCCCGAGTGCAGCGACTCCTGCAGATTCGGCGACGCCATCCGCATCGCCGGAATCAATCCAAACAAAATCCCCGTCACCACCGATGCGGCCGCCGCAAACACAAACACCGGCCAATGCAGTGACACATCGCTGATCCGCGGAGTATCGGCTGGCAGCAAGCTCACCAGCGCCTTCAAACTCGCCGCCGCGGCCAGCAGTCCCACCAGCCCCGCCACGCCGCCCAGCACCACACTCTCCGAAAGCAACTGCCGCACCAGCCTCGATCCCGTCGCCCCCAGCGCGCTGCGCACCGCAATTTCGCGCTCCCGCCCCGCCGCGCGCGCCAGCATCAGGTTCGCCACATTCGCGCACGCAATCAGCAAAATTAGCCCCACCGCTCCAAACAGCAGCAACAGCCGCGGACGCATCTCGCCCACTTCCGCTTCCAGCAGCGGCACCGCCGTCATGTTCGCCGCCCAAACGTCCGGCATCCGCCACGGAAACAGAGGCAACAGCAGTCTCTGCAACCTTCGCAGCTCGCCCTGCGCCTGCGCCGGCGTCACGCCCGGATTCAGCCGCCCAAATGTCCGCAGATCGAAATCCTGCCATGCCTCCGTCGCGTCGCCGCCCTTGAACGTCACCGGCGTCACGAACTGCGTATCCATATAAGGAAAGCGCACCCCCGTCGGCATCACCCCAATCACTCGCCGCGAAATCCCATCGATGCGCAGCGTCTCCCCAATCACTCCCGGGTTTGCCCCGAAATGTTGCCGCCAGTATCCGTAGCTCAGCACCACCACTGGATCATGACCCGCAACCGCATCGTCAGCGCTAAAGAACCGCCCCAGCACCGGATGAATCCCCAGCGTGTCCAGCGCATTCGCCATCACGTCCGCGCCAAAAATCCGGCTCGCCGAATCTGTGTCGCCCACATTCCGTTCAGCGTCCGGTCCAAACGAGCTCACCGCCGCAAACGCCTCCGAGTGCTCGCCCAGCGCGCGCACCCATCCCTTCGGAGAAAACGCCACGCCCGTCTCGTTATCGCCATATCCGATCCGCATCAGCCGGTTCTGCTGCGGAAACGGCAGCGGCCGCAGCATGATCGAATCC
>PMUI01000124.1 GCA_003166955.1 Acidobacterium sp. | reverse complement strand
TTTTCCCATTTTGAAAAAGCACAGTCTCGCCTCTGCCCCTGGCCGCTTTCCGCAACGCAAACTGTTGAGCAAGTACCTCCCTCGGCGGCTCCAGCCCGAATCATTGGGCAGACCCACGGCATGCTGGCGGTCGGCACTTTTTCCGCAAGCTGTTCAGCCGTAAAGATCAGTGATAAATGGGCTTAGCCCCTGAGGCATGGTTATCCAGGGCTTGATCAGAGCTTCTATAAATCTCCTCGCCCTCTTGTCAAAACCCAAAATTCTGCGATAGAAACTAAATCATTAGTTACTTTCGCCGCCCCCGCGCGTCGAATGTAGGGAAGGGAATTACCGACCGTGCCACGCAGGACATCCCAGACGCTGACCGAAGCCGAAATCCGCATCATGCAGGTGCTGTGGCAGAAGGGTTCAGGTACGGTCCAGCAGGTCCTCGACACCCTGCCAGGAGATCCGGCGCTCGCCTATAATACGGTGCTCACGACCATCCGCATTCTTGAGCGCAAGGGCTACGTCGAGCACGCAAAAGACGGTCGCGCCCACGTTTACACGCCGCTGGTCGCCGAAGAGGAAGCCAGCCGCTCAGAGATCCGTCATCTCGTCGGCCGCTTCTTCCGCAACTCCCATGAGGATTTGGTGCTCAATATTCTTGAGGACCGGGGTGTTGACCCGAAGGAACTGGAGCGCTTGCGCAAGATGCTCAACCGAAGCGACGACCCCCGGAGCGACACGCGATGATGAGCTTCGCCCAACTCGCTGTCGAGCGCGTTCTGAATTCACTCCCCGAAGGTCTGCTCATCGCTCTCGGTGCGTGGTTGCTTCTGCGCCTCATGGGCCGCCAGAACTCCGGCACGCGCTTCGCGGTCTGGCTGGTCGCGCTCGCGGGCGTCGTGGCATTGCCATTTCTCAGGGGCTTCCGTTCCGCGCAGGATCTTGACATCGTCACTCCGCGCGTCCATCCACAAATCGCGATTGCCGCCTTCTGGGCTTCGGCATTTTTCGTCCTCTGGATCGCAATTGCTATCGTGGCCCTGGCGCGCATAGCCGTTGGTCTTTGGCAGGTGCGCCAGATTCGCCGCAGTTGCGCCGAAATCCCCGAGGACAGCATCGCCCCCGAGCTCCAATCCCTGCTCGCCGAGACGAAGCGCCCCGTCCGTCTGCTCACGTCAGACAAAGCGCGCATTCCCGCAGCTCTTGGTTTCCGCAACCCGGCCGTCGTGCTTCCTGCATGGACGCTTCGCGAGCTGAGCGCAGCCGATCTGCAGCCCATCGTGATTCACGAGCTGGCCCACCTTCGCCGCCACGACGACTGGACCAACCTTCTGCAGAAGGCCGTTCGCGCCATTCTGTTCTTCCACCCCGCCGTCTGGTGGATCGATGCGCGCCTCTCGCTCGAGCGCGAGATGGCATGCGACGATGCCGTGCTCGCAGCCACCGGCAATCCGCGCGCCTATGCCGGCTGCCTCATCGACCTGCTCGAAAAGAACTGCGCGCGGCGCGGGTGGTCGATGGCCCAGGCCGCCGTAGCGCGGGCTCATGATGCCTCGGTCCGCATCGCCCGCATTCTCCGCGTCGGCCCCGCGGCAACGACTCGTGTCGGACGCGCCGCTCTCGGCGTTGCCGCCTGCCTCTCGCTGGCCTGCGCAGGCACCGCGCTCTTCGTGCCCCAGTTCGTCGAGTTCGTTCCCCTGAACCCCAATTCCGCAGCGAGTTCCGCAGCCCACATCAGCAGGCCGCTCCTGGACGACGGCGCTGAACTCCCGGCCGCCGCCGTCATCCCAGCCAGTTATCATCCTGCCCAGCCCCCAGTCCTGGCGCACAAAGCAGTGCTGCATCGCACTCCGCCCTCGCGTCCGACGCGTGTCAGACAAATGGCACAGGCTAAGCCGTCCGCGCCGAAGTCTCCGCTCGTGATGGCCAGCCTCAGCGGCTACGAGCTTAAAGCGCAGTCCGCCACGGCGCCCGAGTCCACGATCATCGTCGTCGAAACCTCGGAGTCCTTCACAGCCTGCGCCGGCATCGCACAGCTGCGCACCATCGGCACGCGGTCGCGGCCGATCCGCATCCGCCAGTTGCAGAATGCAGACGATCCCGCGATGCAGATCGAGCTGATCCAGGTCATCGACCCCGAAACAGGCGCGCCGATACAAATTCTGCACATCGTGCTCGTCGTGCCGCAGCAGGCTGGATCGAACACGCAGTCGATCTAAAAATTTTTGCCCATATCAACTAATTCGTTAGTTAACAGGAGAAACAAAACCATGAATCTCGAAAGAATGAAGTCACTGCTCACCCGGCGCATGATCCTCCCGGTCGTCGCTGCGGGAGCCATCATCGCCGTCGGAGCTTGGAGCTTCGCCCGCCCCGCCGTCGCAGCAGCGCCGCTGGCCGGCCCCCTCGACGAAAGCAGCGTCGCACCGCTGATCTCGCTCGATCGGGCGATGGAGACGCTGGCCGCGCGCGTCACACCCGCGGTCGTCAACGTCACCGTCACGGCAAAGGTCAAACAGCCCCGCGTCATGATGTTCAACGGCAGCGGCCAGGGCGATGACGACGACCAGGGCCAGGGTCAGGCGCAGATGCAGCAGTTCTTCGGCCAGAACTCACCATTCGGCCAGTTCTTCCAGGGGCCGATGCGGCAGCAGCAGCCCGCCTATGAACATGGCCTCGGCAGCGGTGTCATTATTTCGCCCGACGGCTACATCGTCACCAACAACCACGTCATCGATGGCGCCACCGACATTCACGTCACGATGAGCAATCGCGAAGTCTACCCCGCGAAGCTCATCGGCGCCGATCCGCTCACCGATCTCGCCGTCATCAAGATTGAGGGCCACGGTTTCCCCAGCATTCCGTGGGGCGACGCGACCAGGCTTCAGCCCGGTCAGACCGTCCTCGCCTTCGGCAACCCCTATGGCTTCCAGTTCAGCGTCACGCGCGGCATCGTCAGCGCGCTCAACCGCCCGAATCCGGAATCCGATCGCCGCAAGCCTGGCCAGTTCATCCAGACCGACGCCGCCATCAACCAGGGCAACTCCGGTGGCGCCCTCGTCGATGCCCGCGGCGAGCTCATCGGCATCAACACCTTCCTCTACTCGCCGAGCGGCGCATTTGCCGGAATGGGCTTTGCCATTCCGACCCAGATCGCTCAGCCCACCGTCACCACGCTCATGCGCGACGGCAAAGTCCGCCATGGCTACATCGGCATCTCCATCGAAGACGTCACGCCCGACAGCGCGAAGTTCTTCGACGTGAAGAAAGCCGTGGGCGCAGTCGTGTCGGACGTGACGCCGGATTCGCCCGGCAGCAAGGCGGGCCTGACAACCGGCGACGTGATCACCGGTTTCGACGGCAAGCCCGTCTCCGACGCCGGCGAACTGCAGATGGAAACCAGCCAGAAGCAGCCGGGTGACCTCATCCATCTTGAGGTGGTGCGCGACGGCAAGACCATCGACGTGCCCGTCACGCTCGAGTCGGGCAACGCCGGTCACGAGCAGGTGGTCGCGCAGAGCGGCAATGGTAAAAGCCGCTGGGGAGTCGGCCTCGCGGATCTCACGCCCGACATCCGGCAGCAGATCGAGGCGCCGGCCAGCGTGCATGGAGCCGTGATCCAAAACGTCCGCCCCGGCAGCGCAGCCGATAATGCAGGTCTCCAGCGCGGCGACATCATCGTCTCCGTCAACCGCAAGCCCGTCGCCTCCGCGTCCGACGTGGCCCAGCAGCTCTCCAGCGTGCCCGCACGGCAGGATGCGCTGGTGCTGGTCTGGTCCAACGGCGGCGCCACCTTCCGCGTTCTTCACCCTTCTACGGGTTCCGAGGGCTGAGTCGCTGGCCTCACCCTGTGCGCAGCCGGTGCTATCCGCCGGCTGCGCATTTTTCTTTTCCGCGGAACCCTGTGCCGAATGTCCGACGCCGACCCTTTCGTCACTCTCCTATTGCATTCCCATAAGACCGGTGCTATATCTATGGGTCACCCATAGGAGAGACAAATGTCCGACAAACCGGATGTCTGGCAGGGCACTCTGGCCCTGATGGTGCTCAAAACCCTCGAAACCATGGGTCCGCAGCACGGATACGGCATCGCCCGCCGCATCGAGCAGACCAGCGGCAACCTGCTCTCCCTCAACTACGGCACCCTCTATCCGGCCCTCCTCAAGCTCGAGCAGGAAGGCGCCATCGTCTCCGAGTGGGGCACGTCCGACAACAACCGCAGAGCGAAGTTCTATCGTCTGACGCGCGTCGGACGCAAACAGCTCGAGCGCGAGGCGCGCAATTGGGAGCAGGCCACCGCCATCCTGGCCCGCTTTCTCTCGCCCGCCGAGGAGGCCTGATGCATTCTCTGCCGCGCGCCCTCCGAGCGTTCTCTATCCGCCTCCGCGGCCTCTTCCGCAATCGCTCCGCCGCCGCCGACATCGCCGCCGAGCTGGAGAGCCACCTCCAGATGCACATCGATGACAATCTCCGCGCCGGCATGACCCCCGAAGAAGCCCGCCGCCAGGCGCTCATCCAACTCGGCGGTCTCGATCAAACCCAACAATCCGTGCGCGAGCGCAGCACTCTGCCTTGGGCGGAAACTCTGGCCCAGGATCTCCGCTTCGCGCTCCGCCAGCTCCGCAAATCGCCAGGATTCACCGCCGTCGTCATCGTCACCCTCGCCCTCGGCATCGGCGTCAACACCGCGCTCTTCTCCATCGTCAACACCGTGCTGCTGCACCCCATCGCGCTGCCACACCCCGGCGAACTCGTCTGCGTCGACGCCTCCAAACCGAATTTCGAGCACGGCTCCGTCTCGTATCCCAACTTCCGCGACTGGCAGCGCGACAACCGCAGCTTCACCGCGCTCGCCATCTTCCGCCACAACGGGTTCCTCCTCACCGGCGCCGGGCAAACTGAGCGCATCCACGGAGACCTCATCTCCTCTGACCTCTTCTCGATCCTCGGAGTCAAGCCCGTCATCGGCCGTCTCTTTGCTCCCGGCGAAGACGAGATCGGCCATGCCTCCCTGGTCCTCATCGGCCAGGGATTCTGGACCCGCAAGCTTGGTTCCGACCCCAATGTCATCGGCCGTGCCATCGACCTCGACGGCCGCGCCTTCACCATCATCGGCGTCATCCCGTCTTCCTTCGATCTCAACGTCGGCAGCTTCAGGGCGCAGGACGTCTACGTTCCCATCGGCCAGTGGGACACCGGCGCCCTCAAGCTGCGTGGCGCAGGCCTCGGCATTCATGGCATCGCGCGCCTCAAACCCGGCATCACCCTGGCCCAGGCTCGTGACGACATGAACGCCGTCTCCGATCGCCTCGCCGCGGTCTATCCCGAAGAGGACCACGGCCTCCGCGCCAGCCTCACACCATTGCGCCAGGCCATCGTCGGCAGCGTGCAGCCCATCCTGCTGGTGCTTCTCGCAGCGGTTGGTTTCGTTCTGCTCATCGCCTGCGTCAACGTCGCGAATCTGCTCCTGGCCCGCGCCAATGCGCGCGCGCAGGAGTTCGGCGTTCGCCTCGCCCTCGGCGCCAGCCGCAGGCGCATCATCCGGCAACTCCTCACAGAAAGCACGCTGCTCGCCCTCGCCGGTGGTATCTTCGGCCTCGCTCTCGCCGCGTGGGGAACCGGCGCCGCCCTTAAGCTCGTCCCCGCCGCGCTCCCCCGAGCAGAACAAATTCACGTCAACCCTCTGGTCCTGTGCTTCACCTTCCTGCTCTCTTTCGCAGTCGGCATTTTCTTCGGGCTCATTCCCGCATGGCGTGTCGCCGCCCAGCAGCCGCAAAACACGCTGCGCGAAGGCGGCCGCACGGTCCACGGATCGCGCCATCGCGCCCAGGACTGGCTCGTCGTCTTCGAAATGGCCGCCGCCCTGGTTCTGCTCGCCGGCGCCGGTCTCATGATCCGCAGCCTCATGGCGCTCTCCCGCACCGATCCCGGCTTCCAGCCCAAAGGCATCCTCACCTTCAGCCTCGCCGTCCCGTACTCCCAGGCCATCTCCACCGATGACGGCGCCCGCGCTTACCTCCGCGAGGTCGACCGTCAAATCAAATCCGTCCCCGGGGTCCGTGCCGTCTCCCTCTCCGGGGCCGCCATCCCGCTCACCGGCAACGACGACGAGCAGCTCTTCTGGCTTTCCAGCGAACCCAAGCCCGCCAACGCCAACGATATGCACTGGTCCCTGCTGTACATCGTCGAGCCGGACTATCTCCAGACCATACGCATCCCGCTTCTCCGCGGCCGCTGGTTCACCGGCGCCGACCGCCAGGATACTCCGCACGTCGTCGTCATCGACGAAGATCTCGCCCGCCAGTTCTTCCCCAACACCGACCCCATCGGCAAAGTTATCAACCTCACCAATCCCGATAACGTGCGGGCCACTGTCGTCGGCGTCGTCGGCCATGTCATGCAGTGGGGTCTCGACAATGACGCCGGCTTCCCCCTCCGCGCCGAAAGCTACACCTCCTTCCTCCAGCTCTCCAAAAACTCGCTGGTCTCGACCACCGGATTCGTCACCGACATCGTCATCCGCGCCGACAACCCCGATACCGTCTTCCCCGACATTCAGAGCGCGCTGCACCGCATGAACGCACAGCAAGTAGCCTACGGCCCGGAAACCATGGATCAGTTCATCGCGGAATCGCTGGCCGCGCGCCGCTTCTCGATGATCCTGCTCGGCGCATTCGCCGCCCTCGCCCTTCTCCTCGCCAGCGTCGGCCTCTACGGCGTCATCTCTTACCTCGTCGGCCAGCGCACCCAGGAGATGGCCATCCGCATGGCCCTCGGCGCCGATCGCAGCAACGTCCTGCGTTGGGTATTGAAGCGCGGCGTCACCCTCGCCGGCATCGGCGTCGCGTCCGGAACCGTCGCCGCCCTGCTCGTCACGCGTTTCATGGCCAGCATCTCGCTGGCGAAGTCATCGATCATCTACGGCGTCCAACCCTGGGACCCCGTCACCATGATCGGCGTCATCGTCGTCCTCATGGGCGTAGCGCTGCTGGCGTGCTACGTCCCGGCTCGCCGCGCCGCTTCCGTCGATCCCATGCGCGCCCTGCGGTCGGAATAGGAAGGAATATGCGCAAGCTCAGAGCACTCTGGTTCCGCCTCCGCGGTCTGGTCGCCTCCCAAGCCGCGGCCACCGACTTCAACGCCGAACTCGAGAGCCATCTCCAGATGCACATCGACGACAACCTCCGCTCCGGCATGTCACCCGAACAAGCACGCCGCCAGGCATTGATCCAGCTCGGCGGCGTCGAGCAAACCAGGCAGGCGTATCGCGAACGCGCCACCCTTCCCCGCCTCGACGATATCCTGCAGGACGCGCGCTACGGTCTGCGCATGATGGCACGCAATCCCGCATTCGCAGCGGTGGCGATCCTGACTCTTGCCGTCGGCATCGGCGTCAGCACCACGGCCTTCAGCTGGATCGACACGGTCCTCCTGCGTCCCCTCGGCGGAGTCAGCGATCCCGAGCGTCTGGTCGCGCTCGAATCCGTCACGCCCGGCGGTGAATGGGTCCCCAATTCCTATCCCGACTATCAGGATTTTCGCGACCATCTGAAAATGCTGAAGGGCATCGCGGTCACGCGCCCCGCCGCCTTCAGCGTCGGCAAAGACGACCATGCGGAGCGGGTGTGGGGCGAACTGGTCTCCGGAAATTACTTCACCGTGCTGGGTGTGCAGCCGGAGTTGGGCCGCATGTTCTCCTCCGATGAGTATGGCGACAAGCCGGGAGCCTTTCCTGTGGCCGTCATCAGCGATCGCTACTGGCGATCCCACTATGCCGCCGACCCGAACATCGTCGGCAAAACCATTCGCGTTAATCAGCATGAGCTGACTGTGGTCGGCATCGCACCGGCGGAATTCCACGGCTCCATCACAGCAGTCGCCTTCGATCTTTGGGTGCCGTACATGCAGCAGCCGGTGCTCAACGGCGTCGGCGCGTGGATGCTGCGCAACCGCCAGAACCGCAACATGCTCGGCATCGCGCGGCTGCGTCCAGGCGTGACTATGCAACAGGCGACCCAGGAACTAGCAGCGCTAGCCGGGCGCATGGCCATCGCCAACGCCGACGTCAGCCAGGGCATGAGCGCCACACTGCTGCCGCTCTCGAAGTGGCCCCATGGCCCGCAGGGACTGCTCGCCGGCCCGCTGCGCACCCTCATGGGCGTTTGCATTTTGCTTCTGGGAATCGTCTGCGTCAACGTCGCGAATCTTCTCCTGGCCCGTGCCACGGTGCGCGAAAAGGAATTCAGCACCCGCCTCGCACTGGGCGCCAACCGCCGCCGTCTCGTCCAGCAGGTTCTCACCGAGAGCCTGATGATCACCGCCGCCGGCACAATTCTCGGCGTGGCTGCGACACCCTGGCTGAGCCGCCTTCTCCAGGCGCTCATGCCCCCAGGGCAGTTGTCCCTCACCCTCGGTACCGGACTGCACCCGCATGTGCTCGTGTTTACGGCGGGATTATGCGTGCTCGCAACCCTGGCCGCCGGCATCGTGCCGGCCCTGGTCTCCGGTCGCGCGGATCTGAACACGAAGCTGAGCGCTGGCGGACGCAGTGGTGCGGCTGGACGTGGGCGCCACCGTCTGCGCTCGGCTCTCGTTGCCTCGGAAGTCGCCCTGGCCCTCGTTGCCCTGGTGTGCGCTGCGCTGCTCGCCCGCAGTTTCCAGCAAACCAGCCGCATCGATCCGGGATTCGATCCGAATCACGTTCTGCTGAACCAGTTTTACCTGACGGCCAACGGCTACAGTCTCGAGCAGAGAAAAGAATTTTGCCGCCGCCTCGCTGCAGAAATGGAATCCACTCCAGGAGTTACCAACGTCGCCTACTCCGACGGTGTGGCGCTGGGCTTTGAGCCAAGCTGGTGGGAAGACCTGCGCGTCGAACGCTACACGCCCTCTGCTGGCGAGAATATGAAGATCTTCCGCAATGTGATCTCGCCCGGCTATCTCCCTCTGCTGCGCATCCCCATCGTCGAAGGCCGCAACCTCACCGAACAGGACGACGAGAAGGACAATTCGCCTCTGGTCATGATCGTCAACCAGGCTTTTGTGCAGCGATTCTTCGCCGGGCGCGATCCGATCGGCCGCAAAGTCCACGGCTGGGGAGACTGGTTCCGTATCGTCGGCGTCGCGCAGGACAGCAAGTACCACTACCTTGGCGAATCGTCTGTACCTTATATGTACGTCCCGTTCCGCCAGGTCTTCCGCGCGGACATGAACCTCGCATTCTATGTGCGAACCCAGGGCGATCCCATCGCTGTGCTCCCCCAACTCCGCGCTGCGGTGCGCAGGATCGATCCCAACGTGACCGTCTTCGACCCCATTCCTCTCCGTGAATTCATTGGTGCCTCACTGTATCCGCAGAGAATGGCGGCAACGTTGCTGGCAGCGCTCGGCGCCCTGGCCGTCCTGCTGGCTGGCGTTGGACTCTACAGCGTGATGGCCTGGTCTGTGGCGCAGCGAACTCAGGAGATCGGCATTCGCATGGCGCTGGGCGCCGACCGCGCGAGCGTTCTCAGCATGGTCGTGCGCCAGGGATTGACGCTGGCCGGCGTCGGCCTCGCCGCAGGCATCATTCTGGCCCTCGCAGCCGCTCGCGGCATCGCGGCCGTATCCATCACCAACTCGGCTATGGGCAAAGGAGTGCAACTCGCGGGCGCGACCGCCGCTAATCCCCTCATCTATCTCGCAGCCGTCATCTTCCTGTCCGCAATCGCGGTCCTCGCATCGTTCCTGCCCGCACGCCGCGCCGCTTCCGTCGATCCCATGCAGGCCCTGCGTTCGGAATAACGCCGACCTCAGGAAGCCTTCGGTTCGGTCGCCGTCCGCGTGTAGCGCAGCACTTCCACCTTCGACATCACGATCAGCCCCTCGCCGACCATCGCATCCAGATGCGGAACCAGCTTCGCGATCTGTTCCTCGCGATCGATCACCGTCACCACCATCGGCGCGTCGCGCGAAAATTTCCACGGGCTCGCGCGATGAATCCTCGTGCTGCTTCCGTAGCCCTCAATGCCGCGATAAACCACCGCGCTCGCCACCTCCAGCTCCTGGCACTTCGCCAGAATCGCCTCGTGCAGCGGCTTGCCCTGCCACTTGTCGCTCTCGCCGAAAAAAATGCGCAGCATTCGCGCCTCAAACTGCTCCTTCATCGCCCCATCTCCGTCACAGTCCGCCCGACCCGGTCTCCAGCTCCGCCGCGCGCCACGAATACTTCACGATGTCCACATCTGACAACACCACCAGCCCTTCCTGCACCATCTGGTCGACGACCGGCAAAAATGCAGTCAGCTTCTCCTCCATATCGACAGCCGACAGCATAATCGATGCGTCCTTCGAGAGGTGCAGTGGCTTGTCTTTGTGCGCGCGCCGGTGCGCCCCGTACCCCAGCACGCCACGATACACCGTCACGCCGGCGATATCGTTGGCCCGCATCGCATGCACCAGCGCCTCGTGCAGCGGCTTGTCGTGCCAGCGGTCAGACTCACCCACATAGATGCGCATCAGCCGCGCCTTCCCCTCGATCTTCATGTGCTCCGGCGTTGGCTTCGTCTGCTTCGAGATCTGCGGAGCCTTGGCCACCGTGGTCTCCTGTACTTCGATCAGCCCCGTGCCCGCCATCTCCTCGAGCTTCCCCATCAGCTCGGTCACCTTCTCCCGCGTCTCTACAAACTCAATGCGCACAGGCAGCTTGTCCGACACCTCCACCACACTCGTTGAGTGCAGATGATGATCCGCGCCGAACCCCGCGATCCCCTTCAGCACCGTCGCGCCGCTCACGCCGCGATAGAAAAGGAAATCCAGAATGCTCGCATACGCCGACGCTCCGTGATACCGCGCCCCATCGCTCACCGTGATTGAAACCTTCAGCGCTTTCCCGGTGGTCAGCATTTTCCCTCCTCTTCACGCGCCATCATGGCAGCAACTCCGCAGCCAGCATGCCGCACCACACCGCGGCCAGTCCCAGAACCAGGCTGCCGAAGGCATAGAGCGCCGCCGCCGGCACGCCGCCTGCACGCAGCAGCGCCATTGTCTCCCACTCATACGTCGAAAATGTACTGTACGCCCCCACGAACCCGACCGGAACCAGGTATCGCCACGCGGAGCTCAGGCCCGCGCGCTTTCCCAGAAACGTCAGCGAGAACCCAATGACCGCGCACGCCGTCAGATTGATCACCAGCGTCCCGTACGGAAAGCGCGCGCCCAGCCGGTCGGTCACCGTTGCGCCCACCCAATAGCGGGCGATCGATCCTAGCGCGCCTCCCAGCGCAATGAGCAAATATTTCTGCAATCCTCCTCCTGTTTCTCTTTGCCGTCGATTTCTGCTGTTCCGTTAAGCGCGCAGCATTCCGCAGCAATTCAATATCCGCATCAGTGAACCACCATCACTGGACAATAAGCAGACCGCACCACGCGCTCCGAGTTCGAGCCGAGCATCCATCGATGAAACACAGTGTGGCTTCGCCGGCCCATCACGATCAGGCTCGCCTGCGCCGTTTCCGCTTTGTGGATGATCTGTTCCGCCGGATGCCCAACCGCAACCTCCGTCTCCAGCGCTACGCCGGCTTCTTTTGCCCTCTCCTGCATCGAGGCAAAATTGCGCTCGTATCGTTCCCGAGCCTCTTCCAGCACCGCGTTCAGTTCCGCGCTCTCCGCCGGTTCGGGCGGTCGAATCACCGCCAGCACCACAACACGGGCTCCGGTCGACGACGCAAGCGAAAGCGCCACCTCCAAAGAGTGTTCCGCCTGTGGCGACCCGTCCCACGCAACTAAGACTGTCTGAAATCCCTGGAATGCCCTGGCTCCCATCGCCGCTCCTTTCACTCCTCCGCCACTGCCGGTTGAATCGCTGCACGCGGTGAGGGAGCACTCGCTTCCTTGCGGGGAAGAAGATGGCGCGGCAGGAAAAATGTGTTCGCCACGATGGTCGGAATCACCGCACTCGCAATCACCGCGCCGACCAGAAACGAGTACTGACCCTGCGTGATGATCTGGTGGCTCAGACCGAACAGCGCCGAAATCGTTCCGAACGTCAGCCCCGTGGACATCATCAGCGTGTAATAGATCCCCGACGATCCGTCATAGCGATGCGCCCGCACCGCCGGGAATACCACCGCTGCCTTCGACACCATCTTGGCGAAAAACAAAATCACCAGCGTCAGCGGAGCGGCCATCAGCGCCGGTACGGAAACAAACGAGCCGGCGCGGATGAAATAGAACGGAGTCAGCAATCCGAACGTCAGCGTACGCAGGCGGCGAATGAGCGCGTGATCCTTTCCCACCGTCCCCGCCAGAACCATGCCAATGATATAGGCCGGCAGTACCGCTTCGCTCCCCGACCAAACCGCCAGTCCGCCCATCGCGAATAGCAGGAACAGAATATATTTCGCCTCCAGTTCCGAAACGCGCCCACCATATTTGCGGAAGAATCGCGGCGTGAGAAAAGGAAGAATCGCGAATGCAGCCGCCGAGACCACAACAAAGATCAGCGTCTTAAATGTGAACGGAGAAAAGATCAAACCAAGGGAGATCACCGTTCCGAGGTCGTTGATAAAACAGGCAGCCAGAATTGCCTTCCCGTACTCGGTCACGTTGAAGCCGAGCTCCAGCATCACCGCGTACACAACCGCGACCGATGTGGTCGAAAGCGCCACCCCGCACAGCCAGCTCGCGCGTACGTCCCAGCCCAGCACATAGTGTCCGATCGCCGTACACCCGAGAAATGGACCGAAGAACCCCGCGAGTCCGATCACCAGCGACTCACGCCATTTTGTGCGGAAGATCACCGGGTCCAGTTCCGCTCCGGCCAGAAACGTCAGCACAATCGCGCCCGTCCCTGCCAGGAAAGTGATCCACTGCGTGCTGCCCGCCAGTCCGCCCTTGGCGAGAAACACCCCGATGATGAGCTGCGCCACCGTCCCGACCACGATCTCCGAAAGCGCAGTCGACACCTTGAACCATATCGCCAGCAGCGTTGCAACCAGCGCCAACCCCACCCACAAAGCCGCGAGACTCCACGCGTTTGTCATGGACCTGCTCCACATTTGGTTTTCAGGGATCGCGCTGGAAGGTGACTCCGCAACAGGATTCCCTGTCAGGAGTCATCATCTGTCCAGCTACCGAGGACAGCGGTTAAGGGTGAACTCCTTCACCACACCGGTTCAATTCCACTACATACCAGCGTCCGAGCTGTGTCAAGAGAGTGAGTGTGTCGATAGTGGCATTCGGTATTCCACACCGCCGCCGCAGACCGTCTGGGAGGTTACCCGGGAATTGGCAATTCCAACTGCTCAGGCGTCGCAGTGAAGGGATCGGCAATGGAACGCGCAAGGGAAGTCAAATATTAATTGCCTAAAGGCAATTAATATTGCACTATCTCTTGATTCTGCGTGGTCACCCACCGCGTCACCACCCCATGATGTTGTAACCGCTGTCCACGTAAATCGTCTCCCCGGTCACGCCGCTCGCCAGGTCCGACGCCAGATACACCGCCGTCTTGCCCACCTCTGTCTGTTCTGTATTGCGATGCAGCGGTGCGCGGTCCTCGTGATACTTCAGCATGTCGCCCAGGTTTCCAATCCCGCGTGCTGCCAGTGTCTTAATCGGCCCCGCCGAAATCGCATTCACCCGCACATTCTGCTTCCCCAGATCCCAGGCCAGATACCGCACCGTCGCCTCCAGCGACGCCTTCGCGACGCCCATCACCTTATAGTGCGGCACCACCTTCTCAGCTCCGTAGTAGGTCAGCGTAATAATCGAGCCGCCCTCCGTCATCAGCGGAGCCGCCCCGCGGCTCAGCGCAATGAGCGAATACACGCTTACATCGTGCGCAATCCTGAACCCCTCGCGCGTGGTCTGCAGAAAGTCGTTCTTCAAATCCTCCGCCGGCGCAAACGCGATGCAGTGCACCAGCACGTCCAGCTTCCCGTACCGCTCCTTCATCTGCGCGAACACCTGCTCGATCTCCGCGTCGTTCGACACATCGCATTGGAACGGCTCCGCGCCCGGCAGATCCAGAATCAATCCCTCGGCCTCGGCTCTCATGCGCTCGTTTTGATAGCTGATTGCCAGCTTCGCGCCTGCCTCGTGCAGCTTCTGCGCAATGCCCCAGGCAATGCTGCGCTTGTTGGCCAGTCCGAACACGGCCGCCACGCGGCCTTCCAAATTGAGCATGCGTCGTTCTACTCCAGGGAAGTCATCTTCCGGCGGACGAGATTACAACCGGCTTTGCAATTGTAAATGCGCAGCCTCACCCGCACCTGACTTCGCGCGGCCGTTGCCCTCACGCGCACTCGCATCCAGGCTCGGATATCGCCGCCTCGCGCGCCGCCTGCACCCCCGCCGGCCGATAATATTTCTGCTCCGGGTACGCGCACGCGAAACACAGCGTCCGTCCCTGACTCTCCACAAAACGGTCGTAATTGATCCCCTCGCCGCACTGCGCGCACGCCACGCGCCCGCCCTTGTAGCCCGGCATCTCCTTCGGGCCCAGCTCCACCTCGACCCACTGCTCCCCGAACAGCTCCGCGTCGTCCAATTCGCGATAGGCCTTCATCTGTTGCTGATTTTTGTTGGCGACCTCCGGATACAACTCACGCGCCCGCTGCTTCGACGACTCCAGCGCCACAATCCGAATCGCCCTGCCCGTCGCCAGGTCGGCAAACGTCGCCGCCATCTTGCCCCAGTCGCGAAACTTCAGCGCCCGCTTGCCCAGCCTGCATCCCGTCACTACGCCGATCGCGTCCGTGGCGCAGCGGTCGATCTCGATCCACGTCACCAGCCGCTTGCGGTCCGCCCCGCGCGGCTCCGTGATCCCCAGTCGCCGGCATCCCAGCATCGCCATGCGCACGCCCAGAACCTGCCCGGCGCACAAATGTCCATGCGCGATCTCCGCCTGCCGCAGCAACTCCTCGAGAGACTCCATGCAGCCATGCTAATTCCTCTCGCCCGCAGCCGCCGGACGCTGCGATCCGCCAGGCCGCGACCGACGCTCCCAGCTCCCGGCTCCCGGCTCAGTCCAGATAGTGGCTAAACACGATCAGCGCCAGACCGACCAGCGGCGCCTGGCTGAAACCGAAGATGCCCCGTCCGAAAATCAACAGAACCACACCGACGCCGAAAACAATGTACCCGTCGGAACGACAGCTATACCCGATCGCCTGCTGTTGCGCCTGATTCGCGGGGACCGCACCTGGAATTGTGTTTTCCATAACGCCTCCTGACAGAAACCAGCATCGCCCCGAACCCACTGCCCCCGGCAGTGCGCTTCGTCAGCAATCGCATGTGACAAATGTCAGACGCGCGTCGGACACGTCCAAATGCTCCCATCGCTATACTTAAAACAGAGGACTTTCTCCTGCATCTCGACGCCATCCTCGCCCAAACCCGCGCCGAAGTGGCCCGCCGCCGCGAGCACGTATCCCAGGCGGAGCTCGAAAAGCTCGCCGCGCGGCACACTCCCCGCCGATTCGCCCGCGCCCTCCGCGAAGCCAGCGCCCAAGGTCCCGCCATCATTGCCGAATTGAAAAAGGCCTCGCCCTCGAAAGGCCTCATTCGCCCCGACTTCGATCCGCAATCCCTCGCCGTCGACCTCGAACGCTCCGGAGCCGCCGCGCTCTCCGTCCTCACCGACGAGCCCTTTTTCCAGGGCAGCCTCCGCAACCTCGAAATCGCCTCCGCCGCCACCAATATTCCCTGCCTCCGCAAGGATTTCATCGTCGACGAGTATCAGATCGTCGAAGCCCGCGCCCATCGCGCCGACGCCATCCTCCTCATCGCTGCCGCCCTCGGCTACGGATTCCTCTACTACTTCACGGCCATCGCCCATCGCTACGGGCTCGACGTCCTCTGCGAGGTCCACACCGCTGAGGAAGCTGAACTCGTCCAGGACATCGGCTGCGACGCCTGCGGCGTGAATAACCGCGACCTCAACACCTTCGAAGTCCGCCTCGAAACCTCGCTCGAGCTCGCCGGCAAGCTCCCCCCCCAGGCCGTTCTTGTTGCCGAGAGCGGCATCCACACCGCGTCCGACATCCGCACCCTACGCAACGCCGGCTTCCACGCCTTCCTCATCGGCGAATCCTTCATGCGCCAGCCCAAACCCGGCGTTGCCCTCGAAGCGCTTCTGCATGCAGTCGATCAGGCGCCAGCGGAAATTCTCACGGAGCAGACCTGACCTCTATGTGGATCAAGATTTGCGGCAACACTAACGCCCAGGACGTGCAGCAGGCCGCAGATGCCGGTGCCGACGCTGCCGGCTTCGTCTTCGCGCCCAGCCCGCGCCGCGTCACTGCCGGTCAGATCGCGGCCATCATGCCCGATTTGCCCGCTGATCTCACGAAGATTGGTGTCTTTAACACCCAGGATTTCGACGAAATCGTGTTCTCCCTCCGCTCTGCCGGATTGCACGGAGCGCAGCTGCACGGCGAGCTCGATTTCTCGCTGGCAGAGAGGCTGCGCCGCGAATTTGGACCGGAGTTCTTTCTTATCCAAACCCTCCACTGGGATATGAACAGCGATCCTGCCCGCGCCGGGGAGAGACTCCGCAACGAACTGCGCGCCATTGCCCGGCATTCCGATATCGATGCCGCTCTCATCGATACCAGGACCGCAATTGCCACCGGTGGCACCGGCAAAACCTTCGACTGGAATCGCGCCAAAGACATTCTCTCCGCGGAAGCCGGACCACTCCGCATCATCGTGGCCGGCGGCCTCCATCCAGGCAATGTGCGCGAGGCCATCCTCACTCTTCGCCCCTGGGGCGTCGATGTCTCCAGCGGAGTCGAATTCGCGCCCGGAAGAAAAGATCCCGAAATCCTCTTCGACTTCGTCCGCCAGGCCCGTTTCGCCTTCCTCGAAATCGAGCCTCCCCCCATGCTCCCCGCCGCGGCGGAGCCGGTGTAAGGTGGAGTTATGGCAGCCGCAACTGCAAATCGCCTCGCCGGACGCTTCGGCCCCTACGGTGGGCGCTATGTCCCCGAGACCCTCGTCGCCGCACTCGACGAACTGGAGCACGCGTACGCCGAAGCCCAGGCCGATCCCGACTTCCACCTGAAGCTCGACTCGCTGCTGCGCGACTACGCCGGCCGCCCCACGCCCCTCTACTTCGCCTCGCGCCTCACCGAAGCTCTCGGCGGCGCGAAGATCTATCTCAAGCGCGAAGACCTCCTTCACACCGGCGCGCACAAGATCAACAACTGCCTCGGCCAGGCGCTCCTCGCTGTCCGCATGGGCAAAAAGCGCATCATCGCGGAAACCGGCGCGGGCCAGCACGGCGTCGCCTCCGCCACCGTCTGCGCGCTTTTCGGCCTCGACTGTGTCGTCTACATGGGCGAAGAGGACATGCGCCGCCAGGAGCTCAACGTCTACCGCATGAAGATGCTCGGCGCGGAAGTCCGCGGCGTCTCCTCCGGCTCGCGCACTCTCAAGGACGCGATCAACGAAGCCATGCGCGACTGGGTCACCAACGTCCGCACCACGCACTACCTTCTCGGCAGCGTTCTCGGCGCGCATCCCTACCCAACCATGGTTCGCGACTTCCACCGCGTCATCAGTCGCGAAGCCCGCGCGCAAATCCTCGAAAAAGAAAATCGCCTGCCCACCGCGATCATCGCCTGCGTCGGTGGTGGCTCCAACGCCATCGGCGCATTCTACGAATTCATTCCCGACAAAGAAGTCCGCCTCATCGGCGTCGAAGCCGGCGGCCGCGGTTCACAACTCGGCGAACACGCCGCCCGCTTCTCAGGCGGATCGCCCGGCGTTCTCCAGGGCACTTACTCCTACGTTTTGCAGGACGACAACGGCCAAATCGCCCTCACCCACTCCGTCTCCGCCGGACTCGACTACGCCTCCATCGGCCCGGAACACGCCGCGCTCCACGATTCCGGCCGCGCCGAGTACACCTCCGCCAGCGACGCCGAAGCCCTCGAAGCGACCCTCCGCCTCGCCCGCACCGAGGGCATCATCCCCGCGCTCGAAAGCGCGCACGCCGTCGCCGAATGCATTCGCCTTGCGCCTGCACTCTCGCCCCGCGACATCCTCATCGTGAACGTCTCCGGCCGCGGCGACAAAGACATGGGCATCCTCACCCGCGAGCTGCACCTCGGAAATTAAGGAAGCGATGCCGTTACAATTTTCCGCAAAGCCCGGCCTCGTCGCCTACATCACCGTCGGCGACCCCGACCTCGCCACCACGCATAACATCGCGATCGCCGCCATTGACGCGGGCGCGGACGTCCTCGAGCTCGGCGTCCCGTTCAGTGACCCGCTCGCCGACGGTCCCGTCATCCAGCGCGCCAGCGAGCGCGCCGTCAAAAACGGAACCCGCCTCCACGACGTCCTTGCCCTCGCCGCCACGCTGCGTACGGAGCGCCCCGCCGTCGGCCTCGTCATCTTCACCTACTACAATCCCGTCCTCCGCTTCGGCCTTGAGAATTTCTGCGACGCCGCCGAGCAGGCCGGTATCGATGGCGTCCTCATCACCGACATGATCGTCGAAGAAGCCGTCGAATACCTCGCGGCAGCGCGTCGCCATCACCTCGCGCCCATCTTCCTCGCTGCGCCCACCAGCCCCGACGACCGACTCGAGCGCATCGCTGCGGCGTCCCAGGGCTTCGTCTACGCCATCTCACGCACCGGCATCACCGGAGCACAGAAATCCCTCACCTCCGATGCCGAGCAGCTCGTCCGCCGTCTCCGCCGCTTCACAAAACTTCCCATCGCTGTCGGCTTCGGCATCTCCAGCCCCGAGCAATTCGCCGCAGTCGGCGAATTTGCCGATGCCGCCGTCATCGGCAGCGCTCTCGTTGCCACCATCGAACAGGCAGGCCCCAAACACGCCGCCAGCTCCATCGCCCGATTTATCCAGGGTCTGCGTGGCGCAATCAAAGAACCCGCCGTGCCGGCCCGTTGAAGCACTTTCAGAGAAGGTGCAGTCCGAAGCTCGGATCGAAGGAGCCTCTGACCAGGTCTCGGTCCTGAAGGGGCGCGGCTTCACAGCTTGCGGAGAAATACCTAGTGTCGTGTCTCTGAAGTTCGTTAGAGAATTGTTCTTTGGTTTTGTGTCAGGGCACGACTTCAGTCGTGCCGTAAATGGCGCAAATTCAAATGGGCTTCAGCCCCTGAGGGCCGTTCTTCGAACACTTCGATGCAACGAATTATTCAATAAACTTTGGAGACCTAGGGTGTATCGACATATAGGGATGGGCAGCGACGGGAGCCATTTTTTCTCGGATCGAGGAAAGAGGAGCGACGGATACCGGGCGTCTCTTAGCGGCGAAGGTCGAAGAGCCGGGGAAAAATGGCCCCGTCCCGAAGGGTTGCAACCAAAATCCGGCCAGACTTCATAGTCGCCCTGCCGGTGAACCTGCTACAACCCTTTGGCCTGCTGCTTCTGGCCGGATTCTCCCTCGCAACGCTGTCCGTTCCTATAGGTCGATACACCCTGGTCACGCCGCTTTTGTGTAAGGGCACGAGTCTACAGCTTGCCAGGAAATGCCCGGCAGATTTGAAGGTACGGCCTCCTTGCGTGCAAAAAAAAGCCCCACCCCCAAACGCAGCGAAGGCCAGGCCCGACCTCGCAGCGTCGGGAAAAAAACCTCGCCCCCAAAACGCAGCGAAGGCCAGGCCCGACCTCGCAGCGTCCGAAATAAACCCTCACCACCAGTGAGTCCAATCGAATCGGGGGAAGCCATCATGCCGGCTGTCGAAGACGAAAAAGCCGTTCAGGGAGCGACTATGGAGATCACCGTCAGCCGCCAGGATCTTCTGCGTGAGCTCACCGCCACGCAAAGACCCGACCTCACAGCGTCGGGAAAAACCCTCACCCCCAAAACGCACGAGGGCCAGGTTCACACCATAGCAAGAAGCAGACTCCCCGACCACCCGAATGTCCATACGAATCGATTCTCGCTTCACCCGAAAGTACTCTTCCCGTTCCATTTTGGGCACGGCTTCGCAGCTTGCGGAAATACTCGCCAGCTTTGAAGGGGCACAGCTTCAGCTGTGCTGTAAGAGCTGTAAAATCAGTCCGGCTTTAGCCGCTGAGGGATGATTGCTTTGCCTCGCAGGACTTTTTCCGCAAGCTGTTCAGCCGTGCCGTACAGCCAGCCAAATCGTCCGGGCTTTAGCCCCTGAGGCGTGTTCGCCATTCAATCAGAGGTTCCCTGAAGTCGACGCGACCATCGGCAAGCGGCGACGCTGCACGAACCCGCAGAGGCCACAATATCTCTGATCCCGCCGGAATCCCGTACGATAGCTTTTTGCGGATTTACCCACGCCCCGTCGCCCGGGGATCAGGGAACACCATGGACATCGATACCCTGCGACGCAAGATCGACGAACTCGACCGGCAACTCGTGGCCCTCATCAGTGAGCGTGCCGCGGCCGCGCAGGAAATCGGCCGCCTCAAGCGCGCCACCGATCTGCCCGTCTACGAACCCAACCGCGAGCGCGTCATCTTCGAAAATGTCCGCACCCATAATCCAGGGCCCCTGCCGGACAGCGAGCTCGTCCACATCTACGAGCGCATCGTCGACGTCATGCGTGCCCTCCAGCGCAACGAACTCGCCTCCCGCCCCGGCACTCCCGCAAACGCCGCGCACCTGAACCCGACAGGAAAAAACAAATGATTGTTGCCATGCAGGACCGCGCGACGGAAGAAGAAATCCAGGACGTCGTCGAGCGCATGATGGAAATCGGCTTCAACGTCCACCGCACCACCGGCACCGTGCAAACCATCCTCGCCGGCGTCGGCACGCCCGCCGTCTTCGACCACAAGGAATTTGAAGTCCTCGCCGGCGTCGCCGAAGTCATCCGCATCTCCTCGCCGTACAAGCTCGCCGGACGCAGCTTCCGCCCCGAAGGCACCATCGTCCGCTTTCCCAACGGCGCCAGCATCGGCGGCGATGAAGTCGTTGTCATGGCCGGCCCCTGCTCGGTCGAAAGCCGCGAGCAGATCTTCGCCTGCGCAAAAATCGTCAAAGATGCTGGCGCAAAATTCCTCCGCGGCGGAGCCTTCAAGCCCCGCAGCTCGCCTTACTCCTTCCAGGGCCTCGGCCTCGATGCTCTCAAGCTCCTCCGCGAAGCAGGCGACGCGCACGGCCTCCTCATCGTCAGCGAGGTCATGGAAATCTCCCAGATCGAGCAGATGATGCCCTACGTCGACCTCTTCCAGGTCGGCGCGCGCAACATGCAGAACTTCAATCTGATCCGCGAACTCGGCGAAGTCCGCCGCCCCGTGCTCCTCAAGCGCGGCATCGCCGCCACCATCGAAGAACTGCTCCTCTCCGCCGAATACCTACTCGCCGGAGGCAACTACGACGTCATCCTCTGCGAGCGCGGCATCCGCACCTTCGAAACCTACACGCGCAACACCATGGATATCTCCGCCATCCCCGTTGTCAAAAAGCTCTCGCACCTGCCCATCGTCGGAGATCCCTCGCACGCCACCGGCCGTCGCGACAAGGTTCCCGCCATGGCGCGCGCCACCATCGCCGCAGGCGGCGACGGCCTGCTCATCGAAGTTCACCCCAACCCCGACAAAGCGCTCTCCGACGGCGCGCAGTCGCTCTTCCCCGATCAATTTGTAACCCTCATGGATACACTTCGCATCATCGCGCCCGCCGTCGGCCGCACCATCTAAATATGGCAATCGAGCGCATCGCCGTCCTCGGCACCGGCCTCATCGGATCCTCCGTCGGTCTCGCGATGCGCGCGCATGGATTCGAGGGCTCCATCGCAGGCTGGGACCCCAACCCCGATCAGCTCCACATCGCGCTTCGCCGCGAAGCCATCACCGTCATCGCCGACGACCCGCTCGCCGCCGCCACGGAGGCCAACGTCATCCTTCTCGGTGGCCCGGTGTTCACCATTCTTGAATGGCTCGACCGCCTCGCCCCCATTCTGCGAGAAGACCAACTCGTCACCGACGTCGGCAGCGTCAAGGGCGCAATTTGTGCCCGTGCTCGTGACAAATACAACGCGCCCGGCCAGCCTGGCTTCCTCCCCGGTCATCCCATGGCAGGAAAGGAAGTCAGTGGCGCCGAAAACGCCGACGGCGCACTCTTCGACGGCGCAGCCTGGCTTTTCACAAACTTGTCATTCCAACCCGGCGCTTCGCTCGGCGATGCGGAAGAGGAGGAACCCACTTTTGTGATGTCGCCGCGCGCGCGGCTCCCCGCCTCCGAGTGGCAAACCTGGGTCGCGCACCTCGGCGCCCGCATCCTCTCCATCGACCCCGCCCGCCACGACATCCTCTGCGCCTGGATCAGCCACCTTCCGCAAATGGTCTCCACCGCCATGTGCGCGCTCCTCGAAGACGAATTCGCCGCCAACGCCGATCTGCTCCCCATCGGGGGGCGCGCCCTCCGCGAGATGACGCGCCTCGGGGCCAGCCCTTTCTCCATGTGGCGCGACATCGCCCACACCAACTCCGACGCCATCGCCCGCTCCCTCGAAGCTCTGGAGCAGCGCCTCGCTCACATCCGCGAAAATCTCAAAACCCCCGAGCTCCGCGACGAGTTCGACCGCGCCAATCGCTTCCGCCTCCGCGACCCGCGCGCGTCATCCTGAGCGAGTTCGCGCGCTTCCGCGCGAGCGAATCGAAAGCCTGGCCTGAGTGAGTCGACGTCAAGACGGCGAGCCGAACGGCGACCTGAATCCCCGCACCCCACGCCCATCCCAAACGCATAGCGCACCCGTAACAACCCCTGTACACTTGCCCTTCACCATTTCTGCCAGCTGGAGGTTCCGTGTCTCGCTCCGCACTTCGCCACGTGTACGCTGTGCTCTTTGCGCTCCTCGTTCTGCCCCTCGTTTCTCACGCCGCACCGCTCCTGCTGCTGCACCCATCGCTCAGCAAAGATCAAATCGCCTTCCGCCACGCCGACGACATCTGGGTCGTGGCCCGCACCGGTGGCGAAGCCGTCCGCCTCACCTCCTCGGCCTCGGTCATCGGTGGTCCGTACTTTTCACCCGATGGCCAAACCATCGCCTACTCGGCGCGCATCCGCGGCAACGTCGATGTCTACACCATTCCCGCGAGCGGCGGCGTGCCCCATCGCCTCACATACCACCCCGAAGCCGATGAAGTCGTGGGCTGGTCGCCGGAAGGCAAAGACGTCCTCTTCCTCAGCGGCCGCACCAGCTGGAACGACTTCGCCAAGCTCTTCCGCATCCACGCCGACGGCTCCGGCCTGCCCGTCGAATTCCCGCTGCCCTCCGTCGACAATGGCTCGCTCTCGGCTGACGGCAAGCTGATCGCCTACACGCCATTCAACCAGTGGCAGGCCGCGTGGAAGCGCTATCATGGCGGCCAAACCGAGCCCGTCTGGATCGTCGACCTCGCCTCACTCGACCTCACCAAGGTCCCGCGCGACAACTCCAACGACTCGAACCCCCTCTGGGTCGGCGACAAAGTCTACTTCCTCTCTGACCGCAACGGCCCCGTCACCCTCTTCAGCTACGACACCAAATCCAAACAGGTCGAGCAGGTCGTCGAGAACAAGAGCTTCGACCTGAAATCCGCCAGCGCCGGACCCGGCGGCATCGTCTACGAGCAGTTCGGCAGCATCCATCTCTTCGACACCGCCACCAACACGCAGCACCCCGTCGACATCACCCTTCACGGCGACCTGCCCGCGCTCGAACCCAGCCTCGCCGTCATCGATCCCCACACCATCCTCAACGCCGCCGTCTCGCCCACCGGTCAGCGCGCCGTCTTTGAGGCCCACGGCGACATCTTCACCGTCCCTGCCGAGAAGGGTGACGCACGCAACCTTACCAACACCTCCAACGCCGCCGAGCGCGATCCAGCCTGGTCCACCGACGGCAAATCCATTGCGTACTTCAGCGACGCCTCCGGCGAATATCAGCTCTTCATCCGCGATCAGAACGGCGTGACTCCGCCGAAGGTCATCGACCTCGGCCCCTCGCCCTCCTACTTCTACTCGCCCCACTGGTCCCCGGACTCGAAGCGCATCCTCTACTCCGACAAGAAACTCAACCTCTGGTATCTCGACGTCGACAACCCCCACCCCGTCAAAGTCGACACCGAAAACTACGAAGGCTTCGAGTTCGCCGGCAGCGCCACCTGGTCCCCCGACGGAAAATGGATTGGCTACCTCAAGACCCTTCACAATTTCATGCACGCCGTCTTCCTCTACTCCCTCGACACGCAGAAGACCACCCAGATCACCGACGGCATGAGCGACGTCGGCAGCATCGCCTTCGACCGCAACGGCAAGTACATCTACTTCACCGCCAGCACCAACGTCGGCCCCTCCGTCGCTGGCTTCGATCTCTCCAGCCTCGATCGCGCCGTCTCCAGCAATGTCTATGTCGTCGTGCTTTCCAAAGATCTCCCTTCGCCCCTGCCTCCCGAGAGCGACGACGAAAAGGCAAAGGACGAATCCAAACCCTCAGACGACACAAAGAAGACCGACGATCAGTCAACAAAGGATAAGGATAAGGATAAGGACAAGAAGGACGACACCGCCAGCAAGGACAAAGATAAGGACAAAGACAAAAAAGACGAGAAGAAACTGCCCACCGTCAAAGTCGACTTCGACGGCATCGATCAGCGCATCCTCGCCCTGCCTATCCCGGCGCGTAATTACGTCGATCTCCAGGCAGGCAAGGAAGGCGTGCTCTTCATCGCGGAAGGCAGTCCCGTCGCCAATCCCTCGCACGAAGGCGGTCCGCAGATCCGTTCTCTCTGGCGCTTTGCCCTCGACAAGCGCGAGACCACCGAAGTCCTCTCCGGAATCGGCGGTTACACCCTCTCCGCGAACGGCGAAAAAATGCTCTACAAGAAAGGTGACTCCTGGCTCATCGCCACCGCCGACGAAGTCAAGACCACCCCTGGCAAAACGCTGAACCTCGGCAGCCTCCAGGCCAACGTCGATCCCCGCGCCGAGTATCGGCAGATGTACCACGAAACCTGGCGCATCGAGCGCGACTTCTTCTACGACCCCAACCACCACGGCCTCGACATCGCCAAAGTCGAGAAGCGATATGAGCCTTACCTCGACGGCATCGGCTCACGCGACGAGTTGAACTACCTCTTCGAGGAAATGCTCGGCGAAATCACCATCGGCCACATGTTCATCCGCGGCCCCCGCGAGCCCGACAACTCGCCGAAGACCGGCCTGCTCGGCGCCGACTACTCTGTCGACCACGACCGCTACAAATTCGCCCACATCTACAACGGCGAAAATTGGAACCCAGCGCTCCACGCGCCGCTCACGCAACCCGGCGTCAATGTCAAGGAAGGCGAGTATCTCCTCGCCGTCAACGGCCGCGACCTGCACGCCACCGACAACATCTACAGCTTCTTTGAAGGAACCGCCGGCAAGCAGGTCGTTCTGCACGTCGGATCCAACCCCGACGGCGCCGGCGCCCGCGATGTCACCGTCGTCGCCATCGACTCAGAACACGGCCTTCGCAACCTCGCCTTCATCGAATCGAACCGCCGCAAGGTCGACCAGATGACCCAGAGCCAGGTCGCCTACGTCTACATCCCCAACACCGCGGGCGGCGGATTTACCAACTTCAATCGCTACTTCTTCTCGCAGGTCCAGAAGAAAGGCGTCATCATCGACGAGCGCTACAACGAGGGCGGCCAGATCGCCGACTACGTCATCGATACCTTGCGCCGCGTTCCCATGTCGCGCTATGAAACCCGCGAGGGCGAAGACGTCACCGATCCCGCCGGCGCCATCTTCGGCCCAAAAACGATGATCATCAATCAGTCCGCCGGCTCAGGCGGCGACCTCATGCCCTGGTACTTCCGCAAAGCCGGACTCGGCCCGCTCATCGGCGTTCGCACCTGGGGCGGTCTCGTCGGCATCGGCGGTTATCCAGTGCTGCTCGACGGCGGCCAGATCACCGCGCCGCGCACCGCCATCTATGGCCTGCACGGGCAGTTTGAAGTCGAGAACCACGGCATCGCGCCCGACATCGAGGTCGAGTACGACCCCAAATCCGTCGCCGCCGGCCACGATCCACAGCTCGAGCGCGCCGTCCAATACGTCATGGAGCAACTGAAAGAGCACCCGCTCCCGACTTACCCGAAGCCCGCGTACCCGAATTACCACGAGCACGACAGCCTCGGCGTCCACTGATCATCCCGCACTGCGAAACTCATGGCCGGAGCCTGGTGCTCCGGCCTCTCTGTTGCGGATTACCATGGTGGTCATGTTCCGCCGTGCCGCTCTCTGCCTCGCCTTCTCCGCCGCCTTTCTCGCCACCGCCGTTCACGCCCAGCAAACCACGCTCCTCGTCGACGTCGACCATCGCCCGCAAATTTCGCTCGACGGCCCCTGGCATTCCATCCCCGATCCCTATCGCGAAGGCTGGGGCTCCAATCCCGATCACGCCAGCCCCAATGGCTACGCGAAGAACGCGCACTACGTCCCCGGCGGCCCGCTCGTCCAGTACGACTTCGCCAAATCCCCAACGCTCAACGTCCCCGGCGACTGGAACTCTCAGAAAGATTCGCTCTTCTACTACGAGGGCCTGCTCTGGTACCAGCGCGACTTCACGGTCCACCCCAAACCGCACACCCACCTCTTCATCCACTTCGGCTCCGTCAACTACGCGGCGCAAATTTTCGTCAACGGCCAGTACGTCTGCAATCACGAAGGCGGTTACACACCCTTCGACTGTGAAATCACCAGCATCGTGAAGGACGGCGACAACTTCATCGTCGCTGCTGTCGACGATCAGCGCGCCGTCGACCGCGTCCCCACCCTCCGCATGGATTGGTGGAATTACGGCGGCATCACCCGCCCCGTTTCCCTCGTCGAACTCCCCGACACTTATATCGACGACTACTCCCTCCAGCTCAAGCGCGGCACACAAAATCAGCTCGAAGGCTACGTCCACCTCATTGGCGCCGGCCCCGGAACCCACGTCGCCCTCAACATCCCCGATCTGCACATCGAAAAAGATGCAGTCACGGATACAAATGGCCGCGCCGAGTTCTCCTTCGCCGCTCCCGGCATCGAGCTCTGGTCACCCGAGCACCCGCGCCTCTACGTAATCGCGCTCCGCGCCGGTTCCGACGACCTCAAAGATGACATAGGCTTCCGCACCGTCGAAGTCCAGGGCGACCAGATCCTCCTCAACGGCAAACCCATCTTCCTGCGCGGCATCAGTTATCACGATGAAGCGCCCTTCCGCTCCGGCCGCTCCTGGTCCGACAAAGACGTCGAGACACTCCTCGGCTGGGCGCGCGAACTACACTGCAACTTCGTCCGCATGGCGCACTACCCCCACACCGAAAACGAAACCCGCCTTGCGGACAAGCTCGGCATCCTCGCCTGGGAGGAGATCCCCGTCTACTGGGGCATCGACTGGACCAACCCCCACACTCTCGACGTCGCCAAGCACCAGCTCTGGGAGCTCATCCGCCGCGACCACAACGACCCCTCCGTGATCCTCTGGTCCATGTCCAACGAAACTCCGGAGAGCCCCGAGCGCAACGCCTTCATCCATCAGCTCGCCCAGCAAGCTCGAAGCGAGGATCCCACGCGCCTCATCACCTCGGCCATCGTCACGCATTTCAAGGGCACCACCGCAACCCTCGACGATCCCCTCGGCCAGGACCTCGACGTCCTAGGCTACAACGAATATCTCGGCTGGTATCAGGGCAAGCCGGAGACGATCCCCGACTACACCTGGCAGAATCCGCTCGGCAAGCCGGTCATCATCAGCGAATTCGGAGCCGGAGCCAAAGCTGGCCTCCATGGTCCCGTCACCGACATGTTCACGGAGGAGTACCAGGACAATTTGTATCGGCAACAGTTGCAAATGCTCGGGAAGATGCCGTTTCTGCGCGGCATGACTCCCTGGGTCCTCATGGATTTCCGCAGCCCCATGCGCCAGCTACCCGGCATTCAGGACGAATACAACCGCAAGGGTCTGGTCTCCGACAAGGGCGAAAAGAAAAAGGCCTTCTTCACGCTGCAGGATTACTACGCCCACAAAAATGAGTAACAGTGAGAGATCGGATTCCTCTACTCCAGCTCAATCTGCCCCGTCATCACGTGAACCCGCAGCCGGTACTCGCCGTCGTCGAATTTCTTCGTAAAGCTGCGGAAGAATCCGCCCTTGTCCACCCCATAGGCCGACGCGTTCACATCACCGATGTCCACGGAAGCGTCCACCGACTTATAGTTCCCGTCGCCAGTCGAAACCGTGATCTGCCCCGCGTACAGATCGATGTCCTTATCGCCTGCCACACCGTCCACCGTCACCTGACCCGCGCCCATATGGAACCGCAGGTTCGTCTTCCTGGGCACTTCGATCTTGATATGCAGGTTCTCATTCCTGACCGGGCTGGTCACGTTCAGCCGTCCATACCCCGGAGTTCCCGAGAACCGAAGCTCCACGTCCTGCGCGGAATGATCCACCGTGCACGACACGCGGATCACCTCCGCATCCGTCCCGGTAATCTCAACCTCGCCTGGCCGCGACTCAATCACCAGCGCCGCCCGTGACCGCAGCGGAGCCTCGATCGGATGATCGCAGTCGCCCACCGTCTCCGCCCACCCCGCCGCACTCGCCATCAGCACAGCCGCGGCCGCACCTGCCCACATGTATCTCATGCTCTCTGCTTACGGTCCCGCCCCCCAAAATGTTCCCGCTATTCCACTACAATCCTCTCCGATGAAACTCCGCCGTCCCCTGATCGTCTGTATCGCCCTCAGCGCCCCCATCGCCGTCTTTGCTCAGGCGCCTCAGCCAACCGCGCCCTCACCCGACTCCCAATACCGCCTCGGCCCCGACTCGCTCCCCCAGGACGCCGTGCCCAAAGGCGAAATCCGCGGCCCATTCACCCTGCCCAGCCAGGTCTATCCCGGCACGCTGCACACGTACTGGGTCTACGTGCCGGTGCAGTACGACCCCGCCGCCCCTGCGAGCCTCATGATCTTCAACGACGGCCAGGCCTTCAAAGACCCCGACGGCGATATCCGCGCGCAGAACGTCCTCGACAATCTCATCTACCGGCACGAAATCCCCATCATGCTCGCCGTCTTCATCGATCCGGGCCGCACGCCGGAGCAGCCTGAGCCCACCCCGCACGACTGGGGCGACAACAATACCAATCGCCGCGTCGAATACAACTCACTCGATGACAAATATGCGCGTGTCGTCGTCGACGAGCTGATGCCTGTGCTCTATCGCGAGTACAACATCTCTCACGACCCGGACCAGCACGGTATCGGCGGCTCCAGCTCCGGCGCCATCGCCGCGTTCACCGTCGCCTGGGAGCGGCCCGGCGATTTCCGCAAAGTGCTGAGCAACGTCGGCAGCTTCGTCAACATCCGCGGCGGCGACGCCTGGCCCGACATCGTCGCTTCCAGCCCCGCCCGCCCCATCCGCGTTTTTCTCTGCGACGGCCGCAACGACAACCGCGGCACCCGCAACGGCAATCCATACGACCCGCGCTGGGACTGGTTTCTCCAAAATGTCCGCCTCATGCGCGCGCTCACCCAGAAGGGATACGACGTCAACTACGCCTGGGGGATGAACCTTCACGGCCAGAAGATGGGAGGCGCGATTCTCCCCGACATGATGCGCTGGCTCTGGCGCGACGCCCCCGTCTCCACCGACCCCAACAACACAGCAGAGCGCAGCTTCCGCGAGGCCGCCAAAACGCGCATACCGTAACCGATCGGCGCACCCCCCCATCGGCGGCCTCTTCCTCGCCTTTCCCGCCATCTTTCCCGCCAGCGTCACCCTGATCGAAAGCCACGAGAAGCAACGCAAAGGCCGCATCGGCTACGACGGGACCAACCGCGGTCGCATGGCCGCCGGCATCGACTCCGCCGGAGCCGCGCTCGCCTGCGTCGGCCTCGTGGGGTTCGCCCTCGTCCTCTGGCGTATGCTGCCCGGCAGGAATCCGTGGCTCATCATCCCCATCGCCGCGGCCGTCTGGACCGTCATCGCCTTCGCGCTCTGGAAGCTCCGCAAGAACCGAATCCTCGGCCGTCATCCGCGTCGTTCGGTCGCACACCGGTCGCACGCGCACAGCACGCACTGAAGCGGCATTAACAACCCATCAGGTCTTCCACCCGGCTTTGACTGCCATGTCGTCCCCGGTCTGGCTCGCCCAAGCTAAGTCGAGATCCTGCCCAGCCAGAACTGCCCACACCGGTTTCAGGTACCGTTCCGGTAAGTAAGAGTCATTCGGATTGTGTCGCAGAGGCCAGTTGTTTGTGTTCTGCACATACCCATCCGGAGGAAGAAACAGCGAAGCATCAGGATGCCGCGAGAAGTTCTCGAAACCAACGGTCGTCACACCCGTCCGCGGATCGGTAATGACTACCTTCATCACCAGCTTCATTTCCGCCGATGTCCAGACATCGCGCGTAATCGTGACCGGCCCGTAGTTGTCCGACCCGGTCGGCAGGAACGTTTTCGTTCTCACACCCGTGGCAGTCACGCCGTTAATGATCTCCTGGCCCATGCTCTGGGTGGTCACGCTCGCTTCCGAAGAGTCGACATCGCTCGCTTTCCTGTCCATCGTGACCCTCTCGATCGCCTTCTCCAGCCGCTTCTCGGTGAATGGAAGGGTGGTCGCCTCCCGTCCGGAATTGGCGCCCCACAACCAGGGTGTGATCGTGTGTGCGCCTGGATCGAACAGCACGACCACATGCGTTCCGCACCATGGCGGAACCTCCTCACCCGGTGGCGGGCAGTCCGGTCTTCGATCGACCAGAATGCGCCCGTCAGCATCCCTGGCTACCTTCATTTGGCTGTGCGCAGCGGTGATCGCCTGGCTCCCGTCCGGCAAGATCGTCACAGTGCGCACATACCTCGTGGCCGAAAAGGGCTGGTTGAGCACAGGGGTCAAGCTGAGCAGGCCCTGCATGCCCGGGTCGCCGACGGAGGTAGTCTGGGCGAGCGCAGAAGGCGCCGCAAAAGCTGTGATGATCGTAGCGAGAAAAAACTGCTGGCAGGAATGGCGGGAGGTCATCCGGATCGCTCCTCCGATGAACATTGTCCACTAGACGCGTGAATTCCGATAACGTTCGGGATGTTGCGAAATTATCTGAACCAATCGACTAACAATAATCTCAGGGCCAGAGTGCCTTTGGTTAACCTAAGCGTCCATGAGCCGGATAACTGGATCTGTTTCGTTCTTACGCTTTGCCTGTTAACTCACCCAGCCGCTCGACCACCAAAGGAGCCAGCTGCGACACATTCCCCGCGCCCAGCGTCAGGATCGCATCGCCCTCCTTCGCCCGGCTCACGGCCCGCACCATCGCCTCATCCGTCGACGCCGCATACTCGACGCAACCGCAGTGGATCGCCTCCACCAGCGACTGCGTCGTGATCCCCGCAATCGGTTCCTCGCTGGCCGCGTAAATATCCAGCACCTCTACCGACGCAGCATCGTCGAAGGCGTGCACAAATTCCTCCATCAAATCCCGCGTCCGCGTGTACCGGTGCGGCTGGAAGATCACATGCACCCCGCCGTAGCCGCAGTCCTTCGCCGCCCGCAGCGTCGCGCGAATCTCCGTCGGATGATGCCCGTAGTCGTCCACCACCGTCACGCCGCGCACGCAGCCCTTCACCTGGAACCGCCGATCCACCCCGCGAAACGACTTCAATCCCGCCGCAATCGCCTCCGGCGCGATCTCCAGCTGCGTCCCAATTGCAACCGCCGCTGTTGCATTGAGCACGTTGTGAACCCCAGGCACATTCAGTTCCAGCGGCCCGTACACCTCGCCGCCCGCCGCTACCTCAAACCGCGTCCGGCACGTTCTCGGACCCGCAGCATTTTCCTCCGCGACGGGTAAAGCCGGAAGCAGCCGCAGCACATAGTCCGCATGCGGCGACATCCCATAGGTGAAAACCCGCCGCCGCACGCGCGGCAGAATCTCCGCCAGCAGCGCATTATCCGCGCACGCCACACACGCTCCGTAAAACGGTACGCGCTCCATGAACTCTACAAACGCGCCCTCCACATCTGTCATGTCGCGATAGCAGTCCATGTGCTCGCGGTCCAGATTCGTCACCACCGCCAAAATCGGCGACAGCCGCAGAAACGAGCGGTCGCTCTCGTCGGCCTCAGCCACCAGATACTGGCTCTGCCCCAGCCGCGCATTCGACCCCATCGCGTCCACGCGTCCGCCCACCACCACCGTCGGATCGAGGCCCCCCGCCGTCAGCACCGACGCCACCATCGACGTGGTCGTCGTCTTCCCGTGCATCCCCGCGATCGCGATGCCGTACTTCAGCCGCATCAACTCGGCCAGCATCTCCGCGCGCTGAATCACCGGAATCTTCCGCGCCCGCGCCTCAATCACCTCAGGATTGTTTTCGTGTACCGCGGAGCTGATCACCGCCACGCTCGCGCCCACCACATTCGCCGCCGCGTGTCCCTCGAACACCGTCGCGCCCAGCGTCGCCAGCCGCTCCGTCACCGCCGACCGCCGCAGGTCCGACCCGCTCACCGGATAATGCAGGTTCAGCAGGATCTCCGCGATCCCGCTCATGCCAATGCCGCCAATCCCGATAAAGTGAACCCGCTGCGCCTTCGCGAACACTCGCCGTCCTAATCCCTAATTCCTAAACTCTAATCCCTGGTCTCAGGCATCGTATGCAGCACCAGGTTCTTCTGATGGAGAAATCCCACCACCACGTCGAACTGCCTGCGCCCGTCCCAGTCCTTCCCGCTGATCGGAAAATGGAATACCATCTGCCCCTCCACCTCCTGCTCCGGCGTCATCGTGATGTCTCGCGGCACCGCCGTCTTCATTTGCGGCGCCAGTGCCGGATACGCGACGAAGACCTTCTTGTAATCCGCGCCGCTCGCCGCCAGGCACTGCTCGATCTCGCCGTTCGGCAGCGTCACCTCCGCCCACATGTCATGCAGGAACAGCGGCAGCTTCGTCGTGCTTTTGATCTTCACATCGGCGATCACGATCACTTCGTCGTAAACGTCGGGCTGGCCTTTGACCCCGCCCAGCGCCGACCCCGTCGACAGCTCCCGATGAATCGGATAGTCCGATACCGAAACCACCTGACCCGCATGCACCGGACCGGTGTTGAAGTACCACACGTACCCCGCGATGAGGGCGATCACAATGATCGTCGCCGCCAGGACCGTGATCAGCGGATGATTGCCAGGCCCCTCATTGTTAGCCATATCGCTCGATTCTACTCAAGCTTCCTCTGATTTAGGACTTTGCTTTGAAGGGGCCACGGCTTCACAGGTTGCAGTACGACTCGCCTGCTTTGAAGGGGCACAGCTTCACAGCTTGCGGAAAAACTCGATTCTTTGAAAGGGTCCGGCTTCAGCCGGACCGTAAAGTCTGCGGAATGAATTTGGCTTTAGCCGCTGAGGGACGGCTTTTGCGTCATCGGCGTCTTTTTCCGCAAGCTGTTCAGCTGTGCCCTAAGAACTGTAAATCGCTCCGGCTTTAGCCGCTGAGGGATGGTTTAGTCTCCTCTCAGGACGTTTTTCCGCAAGCTGTTCAAGTCGCTACGGTCAAGCCTGCAAAAGATCATATCGAGAATCCATTCAGACTCCCGCAACCCCAAATGCAGACCCGGCCAGGTTCACCCCACAGCAAGTAGCGAACTCCCCCGCAATCCAATCTTCAATACAACTCGATCCCCCGCTTAGGTCCGAAAGTAACGCCACCGGCCATTTCCCTGTGCCATTTTGGGAAAAACCAGGTTTCAACTCTGCAGAATGACCGTTTTTCTCAAACTGTTCAGCCGCACCTTCAAGCCGGTCGTCGCAGCCCCTTCAGAAATTCCCCCGCACCCAGAGTATTCAGCACATCTTCTTTGCGCAGCCACGCGCGCCGCAGTTGCTCGATCCCATACCGCATCTTTGCCAAATGACTCGTATGATGCGCGTCCGTGTTGATCGCAATCCTGCACCCCAGCTCCTTCGCCCGCCGCAGATCGCGGTCGCACAAATCCAGCCGGTCCGGATACGCATTGTGCTCCACCGCCACGCTCAGCTCCGCCGCCCGCCGCAGCACCGCCTCCAGATCCAGCGCATAAGGCTCGCGCCGCAACAACAACCGCCCCGTCGGATGCCCCAAAATCTTCACGTGCGGATTCTCAATCGCCCTCACCATCCGCGCCGTCATCTCCTCCTGCGGCATGTTGAACAGCGAATGTACGCTCGCGATCACCACATCCATCTGCGCCAGCACATCGTCGGACAAATCCAGCGCCCCATCCGACAGAATGTCCACCTCGATCCCCGCGAACACCCGAATCTTCCCCTCCATCTCGGCGTCCACCGCGTGAATCCTCTTGATATGCTCCACCGCCCGCGCATCGTCGAGCCCCATTGTCATCGCCAAATTCTTCGAGTGATCCGTGATCGCGATGTACTCATACCCTCGCGCCACCCCCGCCTCGGCCATCTCGCGAATCGTGTTCTTCCCATCCGTCTCCACGGTGTGCATATGTACATCGCCGCGGATATCCGCCTCTTCAATCAGCACCGGCAGCCGATGCTCCTCCGCCGCCTCAATCTCGCCATTGTTCTCCCGCAGCTCCGGCGGAATCCAGTCCAGCCCCAGCGCCCCGTAAATCTCCTCCTCCGTCGCGCCGCACACAAACTCGCCGTCCTCGACCCTCGCGAGCGCATATTCGCTCAGCGTGTACCCGCGTTTCAGCGCCCGCTGCCGCACCGTCACGTTGTGCATCTTCGATCCCGTGAAGTACTGCAGCGCCGCTCCATATGACCCCACAGGCAGCAGCCGCACATCCACCTGCAACCCCGACCGCAGCCGGAAGCTGACCTTGTTCTGCCCCTTCGCCAACATTGTGTTCGCCGCCGGATAATTCGCGACATACTCCACCGCCGCGCCCACACAATCCTCCGCGCACGCCGGTCCCGTCGCCAGAATGTCGAGATCCCCCACCGTGTCGCGCCCCCTCCGCAGCGACCCCGCCGGCAGAATCGTCTCAATTCCCGGAAACTTTCTCAGATACGCGATCAGCTTCTCCGCTGCCTCTTCCGCATCGTCGATCAGGAACCGCCCGCTCCGTTCCTTGTAATCCGCGATGCCTTTGCGCAGCTTCTCGACCAGCTTCTCGCCAAAGCGCGGCAGCCCGGTGAGCCGCCCCTCCGTGATCGCCTTCTCCAGGTCCTCCACCGACGCCACCTGCAGCGCCTCCCACACCAGCGCCACTGTCTTCGGACCCATCCCGGGGAGCCGCAGCAGCTCCAGCATCGTCGGCCGATATTTCACTAGCAGCTCTTCGCGCAGCGGCAGGGTCCCCGCGCTCTCAATCGCCTGAATATTCGCCGCCATCCCCTTGCCGATGCCGGGAATCTCCTGCAGTTTTTTCGGATCGTTCGCAATCGTGCTCAGCTGGACCGTCGACTGCTCCACCGCCTCCGCCGCCCGCCGGTACGACCGGATGCGAAACGGATCGCCCGCGCTGATCTCCAGCAGATCCGCCGTGTCCGCCAGCAATTGCGCAATCGACCGATTGTCCATCGCTGTCGATTACATCAGAAAATCGAACCCAGGCGCATCCGCGATCCAGCCTGGCCGACCACCCCTTCTGTCGATGAAGAAGGAGGTTCGCGCCAAGTCCACGCATCGTCTCACGCCGCGACTTCACAGCTTGCCGAACATTGCCGAACAAGCCGCTTTTGTGTCAGGCCACGAGTCCGCCTTGCTGCAAAAATGCCGTCGGCTTTGAAGCCGCACAGCTTCAGCTGCGCCATGAGATCTGCGAACCGACTCCGGCTTTAGCCGCGGAGGGACCTTCTTGTGTGAGAGCACGAGTCTACAGCTTGCGGAAAATACCGAACAAGCTAAACAACCCAGCAAACCGGAACGGAACAGCCAGGTTCACCCCACAGCAAGCAGAAGACTCCTCTACCGCCGCACCGTCAAACGAATTGATGCGGCGCTGCAACCGAAGGTAATGCCCTCGGAAATCTGCGTGGTCTCTTCCGGGAATGGGCCTTCCTCCGCAAGCTCTCCACTTGCGCCGAAACCCTGAGCGTTGCCGCCAACTGCAGCCCGACCACACTAACGCCGCCTCGCGCGCAAACGCACCGCGAGCCATCGCCGCCATCATCGATTGTGTTGGAGAATGAAGAATCAGCGCCCGGCTTACGCCGCGTCGGCCTGGTCGCGCGCCCTCGCCACCTGATCCGCCTGAGGCCCCTTCTGCCCCTGTACGATGTCGAACTCCACATCGTCGCCTTCCTTGAGGCTCTTATATCCATCCACTTGAATCGCGCTGTAGTGAACGAACACATCGGGTCCGTCGTCCCGGCCAATAAATCCGTATCCCTTAGCGTTATTGAACCACTTCACCTTGCCTCTGTACTGAGCCACGTGCGCGAACCTTCCTCTCAGGCGGTCTGGTTGGGGACTTCCAACCTGCACTGGTTCTGACGCCGTGGTTGCAGCTTTGGTTTCCCGCCTTCCCCCGGGAACCGTCCCTCATTTCTTCTTCTTCCCCTTCTTTTTCCCCGCCATGCGCGCGTAGTACAGCACCGAGATCAGCGTCTTCCCGTCGCGAATCTTCCCCTCATCGATTAACCGCAGTAACTCTGAGAGCGGCACAAACTGCAGCTCAAAGCTCTCGTCCTCCTCCGGCCGCGCCTCCCCCGGCGTCAGCTCCTCCGCCAAAAAAACCTGCATCCATTCCCCAAGAAATCCAGGACTTGCGAAGTACCGCACCAGCTTCGTCCACTTCTTCGCCCGGTATCCCGTCTCCTCTTCCAGCTCCCGCTTCGCCCCCTCCAGATGGTCCTCTCCATCCTCCATCTTTCCGGCCGGCACCTCATATAAGTAATGTTGCGCCGCGTGCCGGAACTGCCGCTCGATCAGTACCAGCGGACCCTTCTTGCTTTTCGCGTCATCGACCGCCAAAATCACCGCCGACCCATTGTGCCGGATCACATCCCGCGTCACCCTCTTGCCCGTCGGCTCCTCGATCTCGTCGCGAAACACCCGAAACAGCGGCCCCTCGAACACTTCCTTCGACGCGAGCACCTTCGCCGGCCCACCCTCCCGGATCTTCAGCTTCTTCACCACCTCCACCGCATGCTGATGCTTCTGCTGACCCTTCTTCGCCGCCTTGTTCTTCTTGTCAGCCGCCTTGCTCTTGCCTGTCGCCCTGTTCTTGTCTGCTGCCTTGTTCTTCTTGTCCGCCCTTTTCTTCTTCTTCGCCATCGCTGCCTCGCCTCTTTTCCTACCCTACCATCCACACAGGGTGGCCCATTCAAGCCCGGTTTTTGGCTTGAGTGGGCCCTTGCCTCCTCTTCGCAGGCCTCTCGCATTCATATGCTGCGAAGCAGCACGACGGTGAAAGCCCCGGCCTTTCAGGCCGGGGGACAAAGATCAAAAAGAAGCGGGCTTCAGCTCCGGGCTTTTAGCTCCTGCCCAGGCTGTGTACCAGGGCGCGACTTCAAGTCGCGCCTGGTACATGCATAAGACCCAACCCCGAAAACCCAACCCCCAATACTTGAAAAGCCAGGTTCACCCCACAGCAAGTAGCAGACTCCCCCTGCCGTCCGAACATCAACGTGAATCGATTCCCGGTTCACCCCGAAGTACTGTCCTGCCCCATTTTGGGAAAAACCGGTCTCAACTCCGTCCATCGTGCTCTTCCGCAAGCGATTCAGTCCGGCCATATTGCTCCCAAATGATCCCGGCTTTCGCCCCCGCGCGTTCCTGGAAGACACGGTTCCAACTCCAGCCGTGGAATCGAACGTCGCTCCGAGGCAATATCGTTCTCCGCGCTCCCCGTCGTGAAACCTCGGAAGGGCGCCGCTCCCCAAAACCTGCATCCTCCCCCCCACCCTCCGCATCCGAAAGATGACTCCGCAACGCCCATCACCATGCCCGTCACACTTTCCGCGTTCCCTCCGCGCGCATGAGAAACTCTGATCAGGCCCAGCCGTGAAGGTCGACTGTTATCCCATCTCGCTCCTGCCCCGGCAAAGCCGGCTCTTCCTCGACTACACATCGAGCCACGACCCCATCGCCCCGTTCTTCGCCTCCACCCCCTGGTCGACCTCCTGGGCCAACGACATCCCCCAGCAGGACCCAACCCACCGCAGCGCACTCGCCGACCTCCTCCTCGAACAAAATAACCGCTGGTTTGACGGCTCCGGCGCCTCCCCCGACAAAACACAAGCCAACATCGAGCGCCTCCGCCACGGAGCCGGCGCCGTCCTCGCCGGCCAGCAGGTAGCCCTCTTCGGCGGACCCCTCTTCACCCTCCTCAAAGCCGCCACCATCATCCGCCGCGCCCGGGACTCGAACGCCGTCCCCATCTTCTGGCTAGCCTCCGAAGATCACGACCTCGCCGAAGCCGACCACGTCATCCTCCCCGCGCGCCACGCGCTCCACACCCTCCGCCTCAATCTCGCCGGGGCCCCCAGCGCGCCCGGTGTTGGCACGATGGGGTGGAACCTCGATCCCCCACCCGCCTCAAAACCCGGGGTCCCCGCCGAGCTTGCTCGCGGGGGTGGAAAACCCGTAGGCAATCTCCCCCTCGGCCCCAACATCGCCGCCGTCCTCGATCGCGCCGCCGAGCTCATCGGAGGCACCCCCGAATTCGACCTCCTCACCGCCGCCTACACCCCCACCGCCACCTTCACCTCCGCCTTCGCGCGCCTCCTCGCCGCCACCTTCGCCGACTACGGCCTCGTCGTCATCGACGCCTCCACGCGCGCCTTCCACGCCCTCGGCGCCCCCGTCCTCCGCCAGGCCATCACCGACGCTTCAGCCCTCGAATCCGCGCTCCACCAGCGCGATCAGCTCCTCGCCGAACGTGGCTACCACTCCCAGGTCCTCGTCGCCCCCGGCTCGAGCCTGCTCTTCCTCATCGACGAAGCCACCGGAGCCCGTCAACCCCTCCGCCGCAAAAACGGAAGCTGGCTCGCCGGCAAAAACCAACACACCACCGCCGACCTCCTCGCCATCCTCGACACCGCCCCCGAGCGCCTCAGCCCCAACGCGCTCCTCCGCCCCGTCTTTCAGGATTTCCTGCTCCCCACCCAGGCCATCATCGGTGGCCCCGCCGAGATCGCCTACTACGCGCAGAACCAGGTCCTCTACCAGGCCATCCTCGGCCGCACCATCCCCGTCCTCCCGCGCCTCACCGCCACCCTCATCGAGCCCGCGCTGGCGAAGATCCTCGACCAGTACCAGCTCACCCTCGAAGACATCCTCACCACGCATCCCGACGAGCTGGCCCATCGCCTCGGCGCGCGCTCCCTCCCCATCGAAGGCAAGCGCCGCCTCTCCGCCGCCGGCAACGCCCTCGACGACGAACTCGACGCCCTCCTCGCCTGGACCGAATCACTCGACCCCGCGCTCGCCCGCGCCGCCCAGGTGTCAGCGTCCAAAATGCGGTACCAAATGAACCGCCTCCGCCGCCTCGCCGCCAACGACCAGCTCCAGCGCGACTCGAGCATCCGCCGCCACGTCGATACCCTCTCCTTCAACCTCTTCCCCGACCGCCACCCCCAGGAACGAACCATCGGCGGCATAGCGTACTTAGCCCGCTACGGATTGGAATTACTAGCCACCTTAGTAGACCAAGCCACCCAGGACTGCCCAGGCCACAAAGCGATTTGGCTGTGAAGGCCGCAGACCACGCTGCGTCGCACGACGAGAAACCCTGAATCCACCGGCTGCTATCCTCGGACCATCGATGATGGACGATTCAGCCAAAGATCGTGACCGGCTTCTGCAAATCGCCCGAGCCTTTCTGAATTGCGAGATCAGTATGCTCGAAGCGGCCTATAAGTTATCACCCATCATGCGTCGGCACCCTGAGCTGGCGTCGGGAGATGATTTCAGATTCATCGTCGGCATCGATAGTGAAACCGACGATCTTCCCGTCGGTCCGGTTCGAAAGCTGTGGGATGAAGATGCATTACGCGAGAAGGATCGCGAAATAGAACGATGCGAAAAGATCTGGGGCGCCGAGTTCCGCGAAATATGCGAACGAATCCTGCTTCGATCGCAGAGTGTCCAATAAGTTTCACTACCGTAGCCAAAACGGCTACAATGGTTCCAGGAGGCCCCATGCGCCAGGTATCGCTGCGTGAGTTCCGCACCCGCGGCTCCAAAGCTCTCAAATCGACCCCGGTTGGCGAAACCATCCTCCTCGCCGGCCGCAACGGCCCCGAGTACTTCCTGGTCCCCGTCCTCGAAGATATCGCCACTCAGGATCGCGAACTGCGCCGCGCCATCGCCAAGGCAAGCCTGCGCAGGAATTGGGAGCTCGCCCGAAGGTTCGGCGCCGACGCCATCACTGACGCTGAGATCGACGCCGAGATCTCCGAGGTCCGCGCTGCCCGCCCGCGTCGCAAATCAAAATGAGGCTAATCGTCCTCGACACCAATATTGTCGTATCGGCGGGCATCAGGCCAGAAGGTCCATCCGCCAGGATCGTCATGGACTGGGTGCTCGAGGGACAAGTCCAGATCGTCGCCTGCCCATCGATCGCCGCGGAGTATCGCGAAGTCGTGCACCGGGAGAAATTCCGCCGCTATGGATTCCCGCCCGTTTGGCTTGAATTCATGATCGAGGAGAGCCTCCAGTTGCCCGATCCTGGCCGGTGGCCTCATCCACTCCCCGACCCGAAGGACGCGGCTTTCCTCGCTCTGGCCAAGTCCTCCGGAGCATGGCTCGTCACCGGCAATCTGAAGCATTTCCCCCGCGACGCCCGCAACGGCGTCACCGTGCTCTCGCCCGCGGATTACCTCTCCAGCCTCGAAGAATCCGAATCTCCCCGCTGAGCTGTCCCCCGAAACTTGACACCCCACCGCGTCCAATGTTCTCGTACCCTCACAAGGCAAACTGCGATCGTCCGCCGAGTTCCCACTCCTCCGTCCTGCAATCCCTGCGGCCTTTACCCTCGTCTCTGCGGACCCAACGCCAGTCCGGAGGAAAACCCATGAGACCCACCCTGCCGTTTCTGCTCACCCTCGCGCTCCTGATCCCAGCCGCCGCCACCGCCACCGAGAAATGCACCGTCAGTTGCGTCATCTCCGGTTTCGCCGCGAAAAATCATCGAACCCTGGGCGTATACAAGACCCCAACCGACAACTCCTGCAAAGTCGGCACCAAAAACGGATTCCCAATGCCCGATCCCAGCTGCACGCCCGGCGCAGTCAACCCCACCGTCACCATCGACGTGCTCAAGAACACCAACTTCCGCACCTGCTGCATTCGCGACAAGGTCGAATCAGAACCGGACAAGCACGTCGCCTACAAGTGGTACGGAGTGCCCGACCCGCCCAACAATACGAAAGACCAAACCTGCGAGCTCGACCACCTCGTTCCCCTCGAGCTCGGAGGCGGAGACTCGATGGACAACATCTGGCCCCAGTGCGGACCCGACAACGTGACCCTCAAAGAACGCTACTTCAAACAAAAGGACCAGGTGGAGTTCTATCTCGCCGACCAGGTAAAAGCCGGCGCGATGGACCAATCCACGGCGCAGCACGCCATCGCGAAGGACTACACGCAATTCCTGGACGCTGCGAAGCAATACTGCTCCAGCCACAAGTGCGAGTAATCCGGCGAGAAGCGGGGCTGAGATGCGCGCCCCGCCCCGCCTCTCCATTCGCTGACCGCTGACGGCCGCGCCTGATCCCTGTTCCCGAACGCCAAAGCCCATTGTCTTCGGCGCCATTTCGGCATGACTACAGTCATGCGCGAACACAAAATTCCTGCGCTGACATCAGGGCCCTTTGCAATACGCTCTACCAAGAGAAAGTGCCGGCAGCGTTTGCCAGGATGGTGTCGCAATGAACAGCGGGCGCATGGACTCAGCCACCTCGTTTTTCGGAAATAGCCTCAGCTCCCGGAGACTCCGTTCTTCCAGACGCGGCCTTTGCGCGACGGTTCTGATCGCACTTGCCTGCGTGGCTCTGGCGGGTTGCGGTGTAATCATGCCGAACTCGTCCTCCGGAACAGGCTCAGCGCCAGCGATTATTTCCTTTACCGCAAATCCAACCGGCATCAACTCCGGCGCGAGCAGCACACTAAGTTGGACGGTAACTGGAGCCACCAGTATTGCCATCACGCCAGGGACATTCACGTCCGCAGCGGCGAGCGGTTCAACGACCGTGAGCCCAACCGCAACCAC
>PMUI01000046.1 GCA_003166955.1 Acidobacterium sp. | reverse complement strand
CTGCCCTCATCGCCAACCTCCCTCTTCTACTCCCCTGCCAATCTCTAACGCCATCGCCATCTCCACTCCTTCAACCCTCGTCATACGGGCCCGGGCGGTGATTCCAGAGCCTCCAGAAGTAACGACACCTGCACCCACGTGACCTGCGCGCGGACAAGCACGGTACGTCATAAGGCACCTCTAAAGTGATTCGGGGGGGACAATTTCGAAGTTACACGACACTACCACTGGTCAGAGCTCCCGGTCAATTTGAATCTCCGATGAATGGTTTCGCTACACCTGGAGATTTTGGGATCCACCCTGCCTTCCGCATCCAACCGCAAACTTACCGCTTTCCCTTCTCCCTTCCGGAACCGTTGGCATAATCGAACGAGGTATTTACAACGAGGTATTTACTTTGACGGCCCGCCGATGCATCCTCTGCCTCAGAAGCCGTGTTTACGCCTGCCGGAAGGCCAACCTCCCGCCGTTGAGATGTCCCTTGCCAAAGACTTCCTGCTTCCTCCTGCTGCTGGCCGCTCTGCCCCTTTACTCCCAGGGCAATAGTGGTGAATTGCGGCTGCGCGTGGTCGATACCTTCGGTCACGGGGTCAGGACCTCAGTGCAAATTCAGAGCGAAGCCAACCAGTATCGAAATACGCTGAAGACCAACGACGAAGGCCAGCTCGACGTCCAGCCTCTGCCCTATGGCATCTACCGCCTCGACATCGACCAGCCCGGTTTCACGCCCGTCGAAGAAACCCTCGCCATTCGCTCCTCGCTCCCCGTCAGCCGGACGATCCAGCTCAAGCTCGCGACAGTGAATCAGTCCGTGACCGTGAATGCGTCATCCACGCTGCTCGATCCCGACCAGCCCGGCTCCGTCAGTCAGATCGGCTCTGACGTAATCCAGAGCCGCCTGGGTTCTGTCCCCGGCCGCTCCCTGCAGGATCTCGTGAACTCTCAGCCCGGCTGGCTCTACGAAGGCAACGCCGTCCTGCATCCGCGCGGCTCCGAATACCAAACCCAGTTCGTGATCGACGGCATTCCCCTCACCGATAATCGCTCCCCCAGCTTCGGCCCTGAGATCGGCGCCGACGACGTCGAGTCGATGAGCATCTACACCGCCGGCATCCCCGCCGAATACGGCAGAAAAATGGGCGGCGTCATTGAGGTGAATACCGTTCAGGATTCACAGCCTGGATTCCACGGAGACCTGGTTCTCTCAGGCGGCAGCTTCGCCTCAGCCACCTCTTTCGCGAAGGGCCAGTACACATGGGGAAGAAACGCCATCGCCGCCAGCGCCAGCGGCAGCATGACGGATCATTACCTCAATCCCGTGGTCCCGCAGAACTACTCCAACACCGGAACCCTCGGCAGTTTTTCCGCTCACTATCGGCGCGAATTCACGCAAAATGACCGGCTCACACTTGGTGTGCGTCACGAACTCTCCCGCTACGACATCCCCAACGAGCTGGTGCAGCAGGCCGCCGGCCAGCGCCAAACGGCCGACAACATCGAAACCATGGGCACGGCCTCATACCAGCACACCTTCTCGCCGCGCACCCTCGCCGAATTACACTCGATGGTTCGCGACAATGCGAACGACTTCAACTCCAATCCGCAATCGACCCCCATCGAAGTCTTCCAGCACAACCGTTTTCGGGAATCCTGGTTCAACGCCGCGCTGACTGCCGATCACGGCCACAACCAGTGGAAGTTCGGCGTCGAATCCGACAACACCTTCCTGCACGAAAACTTCAACTACCTCATTACAGATCCGTCGCAGTTCGATCCCTCTACGCCGCCCACGCTGAACTTCGCCGGTCAGCGCCCCGAGCTCGACCAGGCCGCGTGGCTTGAAGATTTGATCCGCTGGGGCAAGTGGAATCTCAGCGCCGGTCTGCGCTGGGACCACTATCAGCTGCTGGTCAACAAACAGGCTGTCAGCCCGCGCCTCTCCCTCTCGCGCTTCTTTCCTTCCGCCGGCATGGTTGTGCACTTCTCCTGGGACCGTGTCTTCCAGACGCCTTCCTTCGAAAACATCCTCCTCTCTAATTCCTCCCAAATCGAATCCCTCGATCCCACCGTCTTTCTCCGCCTGCCCGTCGAGCCTTCCCAGGGCGATTATTTCGAAGCCGGACTGGCGAAGGCTTTCTTAAGCAAGCTAAAACTTGACGCTAACTACTTCCGCCGTGTCGCGGATAACTACGCCGACGACGACCAGATAAAAAACACCACCATCAGTTTCCCCATCGCGTTTCGCAAAGCTATCATCTACGGCGCCGAAGGCAAGATCGATATTCCCGACTGGCATCGCTTCTCCGGCTTCCTTAGTTATTCCTGGGAAGTCGGCAACGCCTGGAATCCCGTCACCGGCGGCCTCTTCTTAGGCGACAAGGCCACGCAGGCCGAAACTCAGCTCACCGGCCACCTCCCCGATTCTCAGGATCAACGCAATACCGCACGCGGCCGTCTCCGCTATCAGGCGCATCCCCGCTTCTGGCTCGCCGGTGGCGCGCAATACGACTCCGGCCTGCCCTTCGAGTTCGACGGCGACCCCGCCACCATCCAGGCCGAATACGGCCAGCAGGTCCTCGACCGCATCAACTTCGATCGCGGCCGCATTCTGCCCGCGTTTCAGGTGAATGCCTCAGCCGGCGCGGTCCTCCGCAAAACCGAACGCCTCAACATGCAGCTGCAGGCCGATGGCGAGAACCTCACTAACATTCTGGACGTGCTCGACTTCGGTGGTTTGTTTTCGGGAAACGCGATCGGCGCTTCGCGTAGCTTCAATCTGCGGCTCACGGCAAGCTTCTAAGCTCCCGGAACCGCGCCACGAGACCCGCCCAGTTTCAGGTGATGTCTTCCGTATCGAAGGGTGCCCTCACCGGCACGCCGTGTACCTGGCTCACCAGGTTCTGCACCACGTCCTCAAGCTCCCGCTGGCTCTGCATCACCGCAGTCATGGTTTGGATATCGCCGCGCTCCTCGATTCGCTCCAGCAGCACCACCGCATGCGCCTGCGCCACATGGTTCGCGTTCAGGCCCTCAGGGGTCTTCGCCTTGATGCCCACATTCGCGGGCAGAATCCCCAGCAGTTCGGCCACGCGTTCCCGAATCTCGCTGGACAGCGGGCCAATCTTCGGCGCATTGAGCACCAGCGTCGTGTCCACGTTTACGATCCGGTACCCGGCGCTCTGGATTTCATCCTTCGCCAGGTCGAGGAAGATCTTCGAATCGGCATCCTTCCAGCGCGGATCGCCCGGCGGAAAAAAGCTGCCGATGTCCCCCGCCGAAACAGCTCCCAGCAGCGCATCCGTCAGCGCATGCAGCAAGACATCCCCATCCGAATGGCCGGCCAGCCCCTCCGGGTGATCGATGCTGAGTCCGCCAATCTTCAGCGGCACGCCTGCCTTGAATGCGTGCGAATCCCAGCCATAGCCGATGCGGATGTCCATGCGCAATCCCCTGCAACTTCATTTTCAGGGTATATCAGCCCGCAGAGATTGCAAGGTGCCGTGCGCGCTAATGTGAATTCCCGCGATGCGCCAGGTAAAATTCGGCCAGCTCCAGATCGCCAGGCTGCGTAATTTTCAGATTTGAAGCCGAGCCCGCAACCACAAACACTGGATTCCCCGCCCGCTCCACCAGACTCGCCTCGTCGGTCCCCACAAATCCGTCCGCCTCCGCCTCCGCGAACGCTCTGCGCAGCAACCCGCATCTGAAACCCTGGGGCGTTTGCGCCTGCACAATATATTCTCGCGGAATCGTCGCCGTCACGATGGCCCCATCCGCCGTCCGCTCCACCTGCTTGATCGTGTCCATCGCGGGCAGCCCCACAATCGCCGCGTTGTGCTTCTCTACCGCCTCAATCACACGGCGGATCACCGCAGGCTCAATCAGCGGCCGCACTGCATCGTGGACCAGAACAATGTCGTCTTCGTCGCAATCCAGCGCCTTCAGTGCATGGCACACACTCTCCTGCCGCGAATCCCCGCCCTCCACAACGCGCACCCGCTCCGCAAACCCATATTCCGAAATATGCGCGCTCAGCCGCTCCATCTCCGTCGCGCGCACCGCAACAATCAGCGCCGTCACCTCCGGAATCTCCGCAAACGCGCGCAGCGTCCGGATCAGAATCGGCGTTCCCGCCAGTTCCAGAAATTGTTTCGGAGCTGTATGCGCTGTGTGGCCCGGGGTCATGCGCGTGCCCACTCCGGCCGCTGGCAAAATCACTGATACACGCATAGAAAATGGAGTATACCCCACCGCAAACACTCCTGGGGTGTAGCGTAAGTACGCGCAGTACCATCGCTGAGTCATCGATCCCGAGGTCGCAATTCCATGCGCAACGGCGCAGCAAGATTTCTTCTCCCCTTCGTTCTCGCCTTTCTCGCAGTATCCTTCCTCGGTTCCTCCGCGCACCCCACTCCTCGCGACATGAGCGTGATGGTGCAGACCCCTCCCATGGGCTGGAACACCTGGGACTCCTGGGGCCTCACCGTCGACGAACAGCAGTTCCGCGACAGCGTCACCTGGTTCCACAACAACCTGCAGCGCTTCAGCTGGCAATACGTCGTCATCGATGAAGGCTGGTTCCTGCAGCATCCCGAGCTTCCCGCCGGCCGGCAGGACCCGACCCTCTCCGACGACGGCCGCACCATGCCCGCCGTCGATCGCTTCCCTTCCGCGGAAGGCGGCAAAGGTTTTCGCCCGCTCGCCGACTGGGTGCATTCCCTCGGCCTCAAGTTCGGCATTCACATCGTCCGCGGCATCCCGCGCGAAGCGGTCAAACAAAATCTCCGCATCGCAGGCTCCCACTTCACCGCTGCCGACGCCGCCAACACCTCCGACACCTGCGAGTGGAACTCCGACAATTACGGCCTCAACAACACCAAAGCCGCTCAGGCATACTACGACTCCCTCGCCGACCTCTACGCCAGGTGGGGCATCGACTACCTCAAAGTCGACTGCATCTCCCGCCCGTGGAAAGCCGACGAGATTCACATGATGCGCGACGCCCTCCGCGATGCCGTTCGAAAGTCCGGCCGCCCCATCATCCTCTCGCTCTCGCCCGGCCCCACGCCCTTCGACGCCGCCGCTGACGCCTCCCACAGCGCGCAGCTCTGGCGCATCTCCGACGACATGTGGGACCTCTGGTCCAAGCCAGCCGACGCCCCGCAATTCCCCCAGGCAGAAAAAAATCAGTTCGCCCTGCTCGCCCAGTGGAACACCGTCGCCGGACCCGGCCACTGGCCTGACGCCGACATGCTCCCCATCGGCTACCTCGGCCCCACGCCCGGATGGGGTCAGCCGCGCCAATCGCGCCTCACCCGCGACGAAGTCCGCACCATGATCACCCTTTGGTCCATCGCGCGCTCCCCACTCTTCATCGGAACCAACCTGCTCAAGATGGACGCCTTCACCGAATCCGTCCTCACCAACCCCGAGCTCATCGCCGTCGATCAGTATTCCGAGAACGCCCACCCGCTCATCCAGAAAGGCGACTCCATCGTCTGGACCGCCTCCGAGCCCCAGCACACCGGCGACTACTTCGCGATCTTCAATCTCTCCGACGCGCCGCAGTCTGTGAACTACTCCTGGCAAGACCTCGGCATCCAGTTCGGCAAATTCGCGGTGCGCGACCTCTGGCTGCGTCAGGATCTCGGCCGCCTCGACCACATCGAGGCAACGATCCCACCCCACGGCTCAAAAATCTTCAGGATTGAATATCGGTAGCTCAGCAGAATTGGTTGAAAGGTAGTCCGAAAGAATTGAATTGCAACCAAATTCTCGTTTTGGACCCGGTTTTCCTCGCCACCGGTCCCTTCGGCCGCCCCCGGATCGCCCTATTTACCTGATTCCAAACACGATATTTTTCTCGAAAAATCTCCAAACCCCAGCCAACTTTCCCCCGCCGCCCGCATCTACACCTACAACACCAGAGGCTACTTCAAGCGTTACCCAACCTACCAGGTTGTATCGAAGTCTCTTCCGTAGCATTTCCTGCGGTGCAGTTCCGCAGGCCCCCGCAAACCCCCTCCGGATACTCCTCCTATAGCCTCTGAAGCAGGCCCGCTGGAAAGCGGGCCTTTCGCTTTTCTGCCCTGCTCCCTGATCCCGCTCCTCTGATATCCTGCCTCGTCCCAATACTTCAAGGAGCATTCTCGTGAAGTCTCTCGCCGTCGCCTTTCTCCTCTCCTCCTCCATCGCTCTCGCCCAACAGGGAACCACCGCCGCCCAGGCCCCCAACTCGGACACCAGCTACATCGACGCCAACGGCGCCGCGCACATCACCCGCGTCATCCCCGTCCCCAACGACCTCAGCCCCGAAGCGAAAAAATCCGTCTCCCGCCAAGTCTCCGATGCCGCGCACTCACAGACCCTCGAAGAGCGCCGCCACGGCACCGATGTCTGGCAGGCTCACGCAGGCGACGTCTCTGCCGAGATCTATCCCGTCCACCGCACCAAAGACGCCATCGCCGGCGTCCCCGTCTGGATCATCACTCCGCCCACCGACGAGGACCCCGACCGCGTCCTCATCAATCTCCACGGCGGCGGGTTCAACTCCGACTCCGGCTCCTTCACCGAAACCATCCCCATCGCGAATCTCACCAAAATCAAAGTCGTCGCCGTCCTCTATCGCTTCGCCCCCGAACATCCCTTCCCCGCCGGAGTCGACGATGCCATCACCGTCTATAAAGAGCTGCTCAAAACCTACAAGCCCGCGCACGTCGCCATCTATGGAACCTCCGCAGGAGCCATCATGACCGGCGAAGTCGCTGTGAAGCTCAAGCAGCTCGGTCTTCCCCTCCCCGGCGCGCTCGGCATCTTCTCCGGCCAGGGCGACTTCTCCCGCTACGGCGATTCCTGGGCCATGTACGCCGGCAACGGCCTCTCCGGCCATCTCGATCCGCCCGACTCCGTCGGCGACGCTCCCGCCTACGTCGGATCCACCGACCGCCGCGATCCCGTCCTCTCACCCCTCTTCGCCGACCTCCACAACATGCCGCCCACCCTCTTCATCACCAGCGGCCGCGACATCCTGCTCAGCGGAACCTCGATCCTCCATCGCGCCTTCCTCCGCGCCGGCAACGACAACGCGCAGCTCGTCGTCTTCGAAGGCCTCCCCCACGCCTTCTGGAACGACCCCAATTTGCCGGAATCGAAGGAAGCCGATAGCCTGATGGCTCACTTCTTCACCGAGCATCTGAAGTAACAGCGCCGTAACGCGCGCCACATAACGTCACCCTCATGCAGATCATTGACCTGCTGTTCGGACGACCCCTCGCTACCTCCGAAGAACGCGCCGAGCACATCGGTCCGGCCGCCGGCATTCCCATCTTCGGCCTCGACGCCCTCAGCTCCGCCGCCTACGGCCCCGAAGCCGCGCTCACCCTCCTCATTCCCCTCGGGCTCAGCGGCATCCACTTCATCGGCCCCATCACCGCCGCCATCCTCATCCTCCTCCTCATCCTTTATTTTTCCTACTCGCAAACCATCGAAGCCTACCCGCACGGCGGCGGCTCCTTCACCGTCGCAGGCGAAAATCTGGGTGACGGGCCCAGCCTCCTCGCTGCCGCGGCCCTCATGATCGACTATGTCCTCACCGCCGCCGTCGGCATCTCCGCCGGAATCGGCGCGCTTATCTCCGCCGTCCCATCGCTGCAGCCCCACACCCTCGGCCTCTGCCTCGCCGTTCTTCTGCTGCTCACCATCGTCAACATGCGCGGCATCCACGATACCGGCGTCGCCTTCCTCGTCCCCACTTACCTCTTCCTCGCGACGCTCCTCATCGTCATCGTCGTCGGACTCTTCCACGCCATCGCCAGCGGCGGCCATCCCGCGCCCATCATCGCCCCGCCCAAACTCCCGCCCGCAATCACCGCGGTCAGCCTGTGGCTCCTCCTCCGCGTCTTCTCCAGTGGCTGCACCGCCATGACCGGCGTCGAAGCCGTCAGCAACGGCGTTATGGCCTTTCGCGATCCCACGGCGAGGAATGCCCGCCGAGCCCTCACCATCATCATCGCCCTGCTCATCGTCCTGCTCGCAGGCATCGCCGCACTCTGCCGTTTCTACAACGTCGGCGCAACCAACCCCAACGGCCCCGGCTACCAGAGCGTTCTCTCCCAGCTCACCCTCGCCGTCATGGGGCGCGGATGGTTCTACGACGTCACCATCGCGGCCATCCTGCTCGTCCTCGCGCTCTCCGCCAACACCGCCTTCGCCGACTTCCCCCGTCTCACCCGCGCCATCGCCCTCAAGAGCTATCTCCCCCACGTCTTCATGCTGCGCGGCCGCCGACTCCTCTATTCCTGGGGCATTTACATTCTTGTCGCCCTCACCGCGTCTCTGTTGACGCTCTTCGGCGGCGTCACCGATCGACTCATCCCGCTCTACGCCATCGGCGCCTTCATGGCCTTCACGCTCTCCCAGGCCGGCATGGTCGTCCACTGGATGCGCCACCCTGGCCCGCATTCAACCCTGCGCATGTTCGTCAACGGCATCGGCGCATGCGCCACCGGCATCACCACCATCGTCGTCCTCGTCACCAAGTTCGTCGAAGGCGCATGGGTCACCGCTCTGCTCATTCCTCTACTCATCCTCGCCATGGTTTCGGTCCATCGCCACTACCGCAACATCTCGGAAGAAATCGCCTGCCCCGAGCCGCTCCAGGTCACCAACATCAAACCCCCCATCGTTATCATCCCCATGGACCGCTGGAGCCGCATCTCCGCCAAGGCCCTTCGCTTCGCCATGTCCATCTCCAACGAGCTCCAGATCGTCCACGTCGACTCCCCCGACACCGACCACGGCCCGGAGGAACTGGCCTCCATCTGGGTCGACAAAATCCTCAAACCCATGCGGGCGGCCGGCTTCCCCGATCCCAAATTCGAGCGCCTCAAATCCCCCTACCGCACCGTCCTCATGCCCGTGCTCGAATACATCCTCTCCGAAGAGCGCGCCCACGAGGATCGCCACATCGCCGTCCTCGTCCCTGAGCTCGTCGTCCACCACTGGTGGGAGAACCTCCTCCACAACCAGCGCTCCAGCCTCCTCAAACTGCTTCTCCTCGTCCGCGGCAAGCAACGCATCGTCGTCATCAACATCCCCTGGTATCAGGAATAGCTTTCAGCGCCAATAAAAAGAGGCAGCCCTTTGGGGCTGCCTCGAAGAATAATGACAACTACTGCAAGAAAACTTCACAGTTCCAGGGGGAGGGCCTTGAACTTAAACCGCGAGCCTTTCCAGCGCCTGAGGTTGCAGAACGGTGAGAGCAGCTCCGCGGATGGAAATCAGTTGATCCCGCTTCAATTGTCCCAGCACGCGTGTGACCGTTTCCCGCGTTGTTGCCGTCATCGAAGCAATCTCTTCGTGCGTCAGCGGCATCATGCACCGCCCCTGTGTTGCATGCTCCGGAGCCTGTTCCCGGCTCCAGTCCAGCAGCAGATTTGCCACACGTCCCGACGCCGTTGCAGGCAGCGCCAGCCGCCGAACTTCATTGAAAGCAGCTTTGTATTCCAAAGCCACGCAGCGCGCCGCGCGCATGCTGGCGTCCGGGTTGCGATCCAGAAAGTCCAGCAGCGCCTGCCGCCGGATGGTCTTCACCTGGCACGGCTCCACGGTCTCCGCCGTCACTTCGAACGGCTGCCCGCCCAGCACTGCCGACAGACCCAGCACCTCGCCGGCCCGCGCGATCTTCAGGATCAGCGTCCGTCCCTCACGGCTCGTCGCCGACAGCTTCACGCGGCCCGAGCAAAGCACGTGCACCGATCCGCAGTTATCGCCTTCGCGGAAGATGACCGCTCCACTGCCGAACCGCACCGGCGTTCCGATGCAGTCGAATTTGTCCAGCGCCGCGTTTTCCATGCAGCAGAAGAAATGCTTACCGCGGTTCGGACACTCCATACATGCTTGGCTGCGTTCCATTGTCTTGATCTCCTGGGGAGTTGATTGACACCTAGAGACTATGCAAGGCGCATGCCAAACCCGTTTCACAACACCATGTGATTGATATCACGCGTCTTCGTGTTCTGCATCACCGTTGACGCACCCTGCGCGAAGCATTGTGAGATGCGTCACCAGCCCGCAACCCTGCGTCATTTAACGCACCTTGGCGTCGGGTGCCCCACATCCCAGGCGTTGGGATGTGGGGAGCGCGCAAAGCGCGCGCCGCATTTCGTCACCAGTGATCGCCATCAGTTGCAAGCTACCGGCTACCCCCTGGTTCGCGCGCTCTTCGCACATTAGAGTGGGGGTGTGTGTTCAGCCTCCCTGTGCCCCGTACCCGGAATTGACACCGGCCCCCCACCCACCTACGCTAAAAACCGTATGGAAGTCCAGCTCACGCCCGACCAGAAGGCATTTGTCCGCCAGGCCATTGAGAGCGGACGCCTCCATCGCGAGGAAGACGCCGTTCACGAAGCTCTTTCCCTGTGGGAAGAGCGCGAGCGCACCCGTGCGGAGATTCTGACGGCCGTTGATCTGGCAGACGCCTCCATCGCACGCGGCGAGGGCCGCGAGATCACGCAGGATTCCATGCGGCAACTGGCTGACGAAGTGAAACAGCGTGGCCGCAGTCGCCTCGCCGCTGAGTAGCCATCACCCCTTCTGATGGTTCATCGCCTCTCTCCAGAAGCCGAAGCCGAGCTCGACAACATATGGTATTACGTTGCCAAAGAAAGCGGCAGCCTCGAGATCGCAGACCGGCTCATCGATTCCATCACCGATAGCTTCCTGCTTTTGGGCCGCCACCCACACATCGGACGCCAGCGCGATGCGGATCTGCGCCCCGGCTTACATAGTTTTGCTGTCGGCCAATATGTCATCATCTACCGCGTCCATCAAAACGATGTGCTGATCCTCCACGTATTCCGTGGCAGCCGGGATATCGAAGCCCTGTTGCGGCAGTAAGCACGATCACCGGAACCGGCTCCCGGCTACAGGCTACCGGCCACCGACTACCGGCTAAAAAACTCCTCCACATCCCCAATATTCTGCGTGATCCGATAAGGCGGCAGGCTTTCCAAAAAAATCCTTCCATACCGCTGCCGCTCCAATCGCGGATCGAGCAGCATCAGCACCCCGCGATCGTCCAGCGAACGGATCAGCCGCCCAAATCCTTGCTTCAGCGTGATCACCGCCGACGGCACCTGGTAATCGAAGAACGGACTCCCACCCGCCTCCTCAATCGCCCGCATCCGCGCCTGCACCACAGGATCGGTCGGCACCGCAAACGGCAACCGGTCCACGATCACACAGCTCAGCGCCTCGCCCTGCACATCCACGCCCTGCCAAAAACTCGACGTCCCAAACAGCACCGCATTCGGCGTCGTCCGAAACTCCTCCAGCAGCGCCTTCTTTGGCGCCGTCCCCTGCAGCAACAGTGGATACCCCACCTCCACCAGCAGCCGCTCATACAGTTCTCGCATCTGCGCGTAGCTGGTGAACAAACAAAACGCACGCCCCCGCGTGATCTCCAGCATCTGCCGGATCCGCCGCGCCGCCGCATCCTGAAACGCCGGCTCCCGCGGATCGGGCATCTCCGGCGGCAGATACAAAAGTGCCTGTTGCTGATACTTGAAGTGCGACGGCACCACCAGCTCCCGAGGCTCGTCGAGCCCCAGCCGCTTCTCGATGTGCGCAAACCCTCCCTGCACCGTCAGGGTCGCCGAAGTCAGCACGACACTGGGGAACACACTGAACAACAGCTCCCGCAGCAGGTCCGAAACATCGATCGGCGTGGCCTGCAAGTGCGTGCTCATCTGCCGGCCGCTCCGCCGTTCCAGCCAAAAGACAGTGTTGCGATCCTCCGACTCCATCAGAAACTTTAGCTGCTCCCTCACCATCCCTGTACGTCGCCGCAACGGCTGCGATTCCTCCGCGCCCTTCAGCCTCTCCAGCTCGCCTTCCATCCGATGCAGCGCGTTCAGCAGCCCCAAATACACATCCCCTTGCTGCTCCAGAAACTCCTCACGATTCGTGAACGGCATCCGCCCCTCGCCCCGAGTTTCGAGCCCGCCGCCTTTCACATTCATTCGCGCCGGCAGAGCACCAAAAAACAGCCGAGCCCGTTCCCGGATCATCTGCGCCGCCGTCACTACTTCCGCCTTCAGCTCGCCCTGCGCCCGCAGCAGCGACTCCACATCCCGCGCCAGATCCTCAAACTTCAAATTGCTCAGGCTGATCCCGAAATAACTCGACGCCACATCCTCCAGCTCATGCGCCTCGTCGAAAATCACCACCCCAGCCTCAGGCAACACACCCGCATCCGGCGCCCCGCCCGCCTGCTGCCGGATCGCCATGTCCGCAAAGAACAGATGATGATTCACGATCACCACATCGCTCTCCGCCGCGCGCCGCCGCATTTCCGTGATGAAACACCGCCCGTAATCCGGGCAAGTCTGCCCCAGACACGCCTCGCTCCGCGCATCGAGCTTCGACCACACCGCGCTCGCCTCCGGCAGATCGTCGATCTCCACCCGATCCCCGGTCTCGGTCGTCTTCTCCCACTCCGCAATCGCCTGATACTGCGAAATCTCTTCCAACCCCGACAAAATCGGCTGATTCCGCAGCGCGAACAGCTTGTGCCGGCACAAATAGTTCGCCCGCCCCTTCATGTAGCAAACGCGCAGCGGCCCCAGCAGCGACTCCAGAAACGGCACATCCTTAAAGAACAACTGCTCCTGCAGATTCTTCGTGCCTGTCGAAATAATCACCCGATGTCCGGTCGCCGCGCACCGCCGCAGCGCCGGCAGCAGATACGCCAGTGTCTTCCCCGTCCCCGTCCCTGCTTCGACAATCAGGTGCCGCTGATCGGTCAGCGCGCGCTCCACCGCCTGCGCCATCTCCAGCTGCCCCCGCCGAAACTCATAAGGCAGCGCCGACCGCGACAGCACGCCCCCCGGCGCAAAAAAATCATGCAGCGATGGCAGCGAAGAAGCCGTTTGTTGGGTGGAAGACACGCTACTTCAGAATAGCCGCTCCGCCAGAGGGAATTCTCGGCGCGGCAGCGGTCCCTCGTTACTTCAGAAGAACTCCAGTTCCTTCATCGGGAAATGCTTCCGGTTTCGTGTCCAAAGCGCCGCTTCGTTCTGGACCGTCGATGCCGCAATCAGCGCATCGCCCATCTGAACGCTATGGCTGCGCTGGTATTTCCGCAGATAGCCTCCTGCCCTGATTCCTACCGCCTCATCAATGGGGGCGCATTGCAGCGCCTGGAACAAATCCCGCAGCAGCTTCTCTTCGCGAGGCAAAACTCCTGCCCATAGTTCGGCCGCAGTCACAGGAGAATACATCAGCACTCTGTCCGACGCACCCAGTTCCAGCCATCGCGAAAGGATCTCGCTGTTTCTTTTTCGCGTGACCTCGATCAGCACGTCAGAATCAACCAGCACCGTCATGAACGCCTCAGCCTCTCGAGACGATCATCCTGCCGCATCTTCCTCACATACGCTTCGGGATCTGAGAACTCAGGCCGATCCGCCCACATCCCCACGATGGCTTTCATCGCGCGCGCCCGTTCTTCCCGATTTCCAAGATATCGATCTCGCGCAGCGCGACGCACCAGTTCCGAAATCGTCGTCTGCTCTCGACGAGCGTGCTCGTGCAAGGCGTTCCATAGATCGTCGTCGAGATAAAGCTGGGTTCGTTTCACGATGTATATTATACATCGCCCCTCACTGCGGAGGCTTCTGTTCCGTCTGCGGCTTCTGGTCCTGTGGCTTATCCGTCCCCTGCCCGTTCTGGTCCGGGTGAGCCTCATAGATCGAGTACTGCTTCTGCGGCCGCTGCAGTTTCACCTCAATTTCCTTCGTGTCGTTGGGCAATTCGTAATCATTCCCGTAAGTCTGAAAACCCGGCGCCAGCACCTGCAGCCGCAACCCGTCCCCCACCGGAATCACGTCAATCGTCACCTTGCCGTCTTCGTTCGTCTTCAGCTCCAGGTTGCCCTTGTCTTTCCCGTTCTCCAGCGGATGAAAGACCACCGACGCATTCTCCAGCGGCTTCCCGTTGTAGCCCCGCACCACCGTCACAGTGATCTTGCAGGTCGGCGGTGGCGGCTTATATTTCCGCCCGCGCCCCTGCTCCTGCGCATGCGCAGCAAAAACCATCCCTAAAACGACCGCCAGCACCGGCAGCCCACGACGAACAACTATACGGCTCATGCCAGCAATTTTAACGGAGACCCCCCCGCCCCCGAAAGCACCTTCTCCTAACTTCAACCCTCTGCCGCTCGTCTATAAAGGATCAGAGACCACAATCGCTCAACCGCAAACGGGCGGCGCGACAGGCCACTTCCGGCAGCCCCGCGTCATCTCTCCAGTTGCCGTTACACGATGGCTCGATCCTCAGACCACAATCCGCGCCGCAGCCTGCCGCTCCCGGCGGCCTGCGCCGCCGTCCTCCTGCTACTTTTTCTTACCAGCGGCTCCGCCCAGTCTGAGCCCTCGCCCGCCACCGATGCGGCAGCCCTCGTCCGCCGCGCCGTCGCCAATCACATGGCCGCCGCAGCCGCCCACCATCCCCAGCGCTTCGTTCTCCACCGCAAAGACGACCGGCGCGACTTCATCCAGGAGATCATCGAAACCCGCCAGGGCGACGTCTCCTTCGCCATCGCTGCCAGCGGCGCGCCTCTTAACCCCGAAATGCATCAGGCCCAGATCGACCGCCTCGACGACCTCGATGCTCACCCCGACCTCCAGGAGCATCGCCGCAAACACGAGCAGGAAGACACCGCCCGCGCCAACAAGCTCATGCGCATGCTCCCCGACGCTTTCATCTACCACTATGACTCGACCGTCCCCTGCGCGGTCAACACACCTCCGACCATCCCGATCCCCGGCGTCCAATCCGTTGCCCAGTCCTCCGATTCCGCGCCCGCATCATCGCAGTGCTATCACCTCACCTTCAAGCCCAATCCCAACTGGGAACCGCCCGACATCGAAGCGAAGATCCTCCGCGGCATGGAAGGCGAGGTCCTCATCGAGACCGCCCAGGAGCGCCTCACCAGCCTCAACGCTCACCTCATCACCGACGTCGATTTCGGCTGGGGCATCGTCGGCCATCTCGACAAAGGCGGCACCGTCTTCCTCGAGCAAACCCAGATGGCCCCCAACGACTGGGAGCTCTCCCGCATGAAACTCAACTTCACCGGCAAGGCCTTCCTCGTCAAAACCCTCAAGGTCCATCTCACCGAAGAGATGGCCCACTACGCCCCCGTCCCGCCCAACCTCGACTACCACCAGGCCATCCAGATGCTCAAAGCCGAACCGCCGCCCAAATAGCATCCAATTTTTTCTTGACCCGGCGCCCCTCCCCGCCTTAAATCCTCAACCTGCCCTGACCCAAACTTCAGCATTGACGCGAATCCGCGTACACGCAATACTGTATATACAGATGCGATTCAGCTGGGACGAAGCAAAGAATCGCGGTAATCGCAGGAAGCACGGCGTCAGCTTCGAAACCGCCGTTCGCGCATTTCTCGATCCCATGCACATCACTCGCCAGGATCGAGTTACCGACGGCGAACAACGTTGGCACACCATCGGTAAGGTCAACGGCGCTTTGCTCCTGATCCTTGCCTATACCGTGATCGATGAAGGCGAGGAATGGCTCCGCATCATCTCGGCTCGAAAGGTCACCCGGCAGGAGCGAATCGAATATGAAGAAGCAAACGAATTCTAAAACGACCTACGAGCTGAAGCCCGGGCAGCCCCTCACCGCCCGCCAGAAACGCGAAATTCAGGCCCTCGTACGGATGCCTGAAAGCCGCGTCGATACCTCCGACATTCCCGAGCTTCCTCCTGGCGCCTGGAAAAGCGCCGTCCGCGGTAAGTGGTACCGTCCCCTCAAGCAGCCGGTATCCATCCGTCTCGACGCGGACGTGTTGGCCTGGCTAAAGTCAAAGGGAACCGGCTACCAGACCAAGGTCAATTCCCTCCTCCGCCAGAGAATGCTGGAGGAAATCGGTAAGTAAAACAGAATCCAAATCGCCGCCGACTTCAAAAAGGAAAAAGCGCCCTGCATCCGCCGAGCGCTCGGGTCTCGAGATGCTCCAGGCCCGAGGCCCTTCGGTTGGCGGCGGTCACGCTGTCCGGATGTTTTGTAAACCTGTTTTAATTTCCGCACGGGCTCTGGAAGTTTTTGTGGAGGATCCATGCAACGGCGACGAGTTCTTCAGCTCATTGCAGGTGCAGCCCTCGCAGGCACTCACACGATTTCGACAGATGCCCAGACCAGCCAGAAATGTGCGCGGCCGGATCATGTGCAGTGGGTCACCGAGGTCATGAATGAAATGCAGACTATCAAACCCGGCATGACGAGAGCGGACCTTCTCAAGGTTTTCAGGACCGAAGGCGGCCTCGTGTTCTCGGGTCTGCAACGCACCTTCGTCAGCCGCGATTGCCCGTACTTCAAGGTGGATGTCCAGTTCGAGCGCCCCCCCGCAGGCCAACCAGAAGTGCGGCCGGTTTGAGGAGGACCACAAGGACTCCATCGTCAAAATCTCAATTCCTTACCTGCAATTCAGCTATATGGACTGACGCTGCGTTCATCTAAAAAAGAAAAAACGCCCGGCATCCGCCGAGCGCTTTTCACTACTCCCTACTACCTATTGCCTATTCCCTGTTCTCAGGACGCCGTCAGCTCCGCAGCAATCTTCTCCGTAACAAACGCCTCAACGGTATCGCCCACCTTAATATCGGTGAAGTTCGAGATGCCGACGCCGCACTCCATGCCGTTCGTCACTTCCTTTGCATCGTCCTTGAACCGCTTCAGCGACGTCAGCTTGCCCTTGTACACCGGCACGCCGTCGCGCATTAAACGAACCTCGGAATCGCGCCGCAGCACGCCATCCGTCACTCTGCAGCCAGCAATCGTTCCTACCTTCGGAATGCGGAAGACGTTCAGCACCTCCGCGCGTCCCAGGAAGTTCTCCCGGAACACCGGCTCCAGCAAGCCCAGCATTGCCTTGCGAATCTCGTCCTGCAGCTCGTAAATAATCGAGTGCAGCCGGATCTCCACTTCTTCCTGCTCCGCCAGATCGGCGACCTTGCGCTCCGGCCGCACGTTGAACCCGATGATGATCGCGTTCGACGCCGACGCCAGCAGAACGTCGCTCTCGGTAATCGCACCCACACCGCTGTGGATCACCTTGATGCGCACCTTCTCCGTCGACATCTTCTGCAGCGAGTCGGCCAGCACTTCCACCGATCCCGTCACGTCGCCCTTCAGGATCAGTGGCAGTTCCTTCATCCCCGCCTGGTGGATCGAATCCGCCAATCCTTCCAGGGTTACGCGTGACGACTTCGCCAGCTGCGCCTCGCGTTCGCGCATCTTGCGATACTGCCCGATGCCCCGCGCCTTGTCGCGATCGCTCACCACCAGGAATGTGTCGCCCGCATCCGGCATACCTTCCAGACCGACGATCTCCACCGGCGTCGAAGGCCCGGCTGCTTCCACAATTCGTCCACGATCGTCGAACATGGCGCGAATTTTCCCGAACGTGTTCCCCACGACAAAGTTGTCCTGGTTCTTCAGCGTGCCGTTCTGCACCAGCACCGAAGCGACTGCACCGCGTCCACGATCCAGCTTTGCTTCGATCACAGTGCCCACCGCCGAACGCTCCGGCGTCGCCTTCAGGTTCTGAATATCCGCCACCAGACAAATCATCTCCAGCAGCAGATCCAGATTGATCCGCTTCTTCGCCGACACGTCGACGAACACCGTGCTGCCGCCCCAGTCTTCCGGAACCAGCCCGCGATCGCCCAACTGCTTCTTCACACGATCCGGCTGCGCCTCGGGCTTATCGATCTTATTCACCGCAACAATCATGGGCACGTTCGCCGCCTTCGCGTGATCGATCGCCTCCAGCGTCTGCGGCATCACACCGTCGTCCGCCGCCACCACAATCACAACGATGTCGGTGACCTTCGCCCCGCGCGCGCGCATTCGCGTAAACGCTTCGTGGCCCGGCGTATCGAGGAACACAATCTCGCGCCCAAACGCCGGCGAATCCGCCTTGGCGATCTTCACTTTGTACGCGCCGATGTGCTGCGTGATTCCGCCCGCCTCGCCCCCCGCCACATCCGTCTCGCGGATAGCGTCCAGCAGCGACGTCTTGCCGTGATCGACGTGTCCCATCACCGTCACCACCGGCGGCCGCGTCACTTCCAGCTCGTCGGGGTTTTCCGTCGACAGGATGTTTTCCATGGCCTCGTTCGCCATCTGGTCCTCGAAGCTGATCACCAGCACATCCGCTCCGAACTGCGCCGCCACTTCCTTCACCAGCTCCCCGTCCAGTGTTTGGTTGACGGTTACAAATACGCCCTTCATCAGCAGGGTCGCGATCAGATCCTTGCCGCGGATTTCCAGCTTCTCCGCCAGATCCTTCACGCTCACGCCTTCCGTCACCGTGATGGTGCGCGTGATCGGCACCGGTCCCGTGGGTACCTGCGCTACCATCCGCGACGGCGGCGCAAACCCCTTCATCGGACCTTCTTTGCTCTTCTCGTAACGCGGACGTCCGCGCCCTCTCGGTCCTGGACGCTGCGGCCGCGGCGCTTCACCCGGCGGCGGCAGCGCAGGCGCCCCACCCATTCCCGGCCGTTGCCCAAATCCTGGCCTCGCCCCGAATCCCGGACGCGCTCCCATCCCCGGCCGCTGTCCTGGTCCTCCTGGGCCACCCGGCGCAGACCGCGTCGGATGCATCGGACGCCGTGCGCCCGCCGGTCCTCCCGGACCTCCCATCCCGCCCATGCCTGGCCGCGGACCTCCCGGTCCACCAGACGGCCTGCGATCGAAAATCGGCCTGCCCCGCTGAATCACGCCCGGTCCTGCTCCTGGCCCAGGTCCGGCCGCTGGCGCTGCTGCCACAGGCGCTGGAGGCGGTGCGCTGTAAACCGGACGCGGTCCCGTCTGCGGCATAATCACGCGACGCGGCGCCGGCGGCTCTGGCCTTGCTGGCGGAGCCGGCGCTGCAGCTTCCATATGATGTACTGGCGCGGCTGCCTTCGGCGCATCCGGCGCAGGAACTCCCTGCGCTGCTGCTGCCGCGGTCACCACCGGGCCCGGCGTCGCTGCCGGACTCGCTACCTGTCCTGCGGATGCCGCTACCGGCGCCTTCGCCGCGACCACACTTCCAGCCGGCGCTGCTGCGACCGGCCGTCCCTCTGTCGCCGCACTCGGCCCAGCCGCCGCAGCCACTGGAGGCCGCGCCACCACCGGACCTGTTGGCGGTTTCGCCGCAATCGCGGGCGTCTGCGGAGGAGCAGCAACCACTCCCGTGCGTGCCGACCCTGCCGGCGGCGCAGCCACAATGGCAGGCGCCTGACGCGGCTGCGGCATAATCACTCTCTTCGCCGGAGTTGCCGGCTTCGTTTCCGCAGCCGTGCTCGCCGCCGCTGCGCTGGCAGCGGGGCTCGCGACCGGCGTCGCTGGTCTCGGCACCGTTATGCCCGGCGTAGCTCCCGTCGGAGTACTCGCCACTGATTGCACCGCAGGCCTCGGCGTCGCCCCCGCGGGCGCTGCCGGCCTCGCCGGTGCCGGATGCATCTCCTGCTGCTTCTTTTCGAGAATCGCGCGAGCCACGTCGCCCACGCTGTGCACCTTCGACCAGTCGATCTTCGGCTTGACCTCGGCCTCATGCCGCGACCCCGGCGCGCTGCTTCCCCCGCGCCCCTTCAAAATGTGCGCGCGCACACGCTCGGCTTCATCCGTCTCGATCGAGCTCGAATGTGTCTTCTTCTCTGTTACCCCGACAGCTGTGAGAGCGTCCAGAATCTCTCTGCTCTTGACCTCCAGCTCTCGCGCTAATTCATTGATTCGAACTGTGCTCATCCGTCCCCGTGTCGTTAGAACTCCCACTGGTCTTTACTTCTTCATAAAGACAACTCCTGACTTGTGGGTCTGCTTACTCATTCATTATCTCTGAAAAACGCTTCCCTCGCGGCCCAATCCCCGCTTCCATCCGAGAATTCTCCGCTCCGGTTGTTATCTCGAGCGAAGTGTCAGCGCGAACTTGCGCCAACCCCCAGCCGAAGCAGCTTTTCTGTTCCCTGTTCCCTCTTCCCTGGCTTTACTCGTCCTTCACTTCTTCCAGGTTCCCCTCAAGCACCGTCTCGTCCAGGTCCAACTTTGGATTCGGCTCATGCTCGGCCAGCATTTCGCTCACGTCCTCGCGCCCGGGATCCAACGACTCCGCCCCTTCCTCCTCCAGATCCGGCCCGACTTCGGTGACCTCCGCCAGGCGCTCTTCCGCCACCTCATCGTTGATCAGCCCCGAACCATCTTCGCTCACCGACTCTTCGCCGCTCTGCGTCAGATCCTGCTGCAGTGCGTCGATCTCCTCATCGAGCGAAGCCTCCTCCGCCTTCAGCGCAGCCGCTTCAGCACTGGCTTCCGTCGACGCTTCAGCGCCGCCTTCCGCCGCAGCCTCAGCACCTTCCGCCGCCTCAACCACCGGCGGCACAGGCCGCTCCTCACCCTCTTCGTACTGCCCAAAATAATGCCGCACCGCCACGCTGATCTTCTCCAAAGTCTTTTCGCCGATCCCTGGAATCTCCTCCAGTTGCTCCGGCGTCATATCGGCCAGCCCTTCCACCGTCGTAATTCCGGCCGCTACCAGCTTTTGGATGATCGATTCGCCCAGCTCGCCTACCTGCTCAATCGGCGTGGCCGTCGCACCCGCCATCGCCGTCATCTGCTGCTCCACTTCCTGCCGCTTCTCTTCCTCGCTCTTGATGTCGATCTTCCAGCCCAGCAGCTTCGCCGCCAGCCGCACGTTCTGCCCCTTCTTCCCGATCGCCAGCGACAACTGCGTGTCGTCCACAATCACTTCCAGCTGCTTGTCTTCCAGATCCGCGATCGTGACCCGGCTCACTTTCGCCGGCTGCAGCGCCTTCTCCGCGAACGTCGTGATCTCCTCGCTGAACTCGATGATGTCGATCTTTTCCCCGCGCAACTCGCGAATAATCGACTGCACGCGCATGCCCTTCATGCCCACGCACGCACCCACCGGATCGACGTCCTTGTCCCGCGACATCACCGCGATCTTCGTCCGCTCTCCAGCCTCGCGCGCAATCGCCCGGATCGTCACCGTGTTGTCGTAAATCTCCGGCACCTCACTCTGGAACAGGCTCTGCACCAGCTCCGGCGCCGCTCGCGACACAATCACCTGCGGCCCGCGCGATGCACGATCCACCCGCTGCAGCACCACCCTCACCCGCTCGCCCACCGAGAACTGCTCCAGCCGCGACTGCTCCCGCCGCGGCATTCGCGCCTCCGCCTTGCCCAGGTCGAAGATCACATCCTGCAGCTCCAGCCGCTTCACCGTTGCATTCAGCACCTCGCCCACGCGATGCGCATATTCGTTGAAGACCGTATCCCGCTCCGCTTCGCGCACCTTCTGGAAGATCACCTGCTTCGCCATCTGCGCGGCAATCCGCCCCAGTACATCGGTCGGCTTGTAGTAGCGGATCTCCCCGCCCACTTCCACCTCGGGCGCCAGCGCTCGCGCCTCCTCCAGCGCAATCTGATTCACCGGGTCCTCAATCAGCTCCGGCGTCTCCACCACCGTCTTAAAGACGTACGCCCGGATCTCGCCCGAATCCTTGTCCAGCTCCGCCCGCATGTTTTCCTGCGTCTTGTAATACTTCCGCGTAGCCAGCGCAATCGCATCCTCCACCGCCGAAATCACAATCTGCGGATCGATGCCCTTATCCTTGCTCAACGCCTCAATGCTGTCGTAAAGCACACTCGCCATTGGTTCTCTCTATCCCTGTTTCAAATTCAAAATGGTTGTCATAATCCTTGCCATCCGGGGGTCGTGCCAGCGACCGCCGATTGATTCATCGCTGACCGCTCCACCGCTAACCGCCCTTTAGCTAACCGCTTCTTAGCTCGCCGTTCGCGCTCTGTTCCCTGTTCCCTGCTTTTTAGAACTCCGGCGCCAGCTGCGCCTTCTCAATATTCGCCAGCGCAATCTCCACATCGTGCTCTGTGCTCTGAGCTCTGCGCTCTGAACTCTTTCCCTTGTGCGCACCGCTCTTGCGTTCCACTGCCAGCCTTACCGACTCCTCATTAATAATCCCTGTGAGCCTTCCCAACCAGTGCCGGTTGCCCTCCACCGGCTCAAACGTCTGCACCTTGACCAGCATTCCGGCAAACCGCCGGTAGTCTTCGATCCCATGCAGCTTCCGGTCCAGCCCCGGCGACGAAACTTCCAGCGTGTACTCCCCGCCCGGAATCAAATCCTCCACATCGAGCACCGTCCCAAAATCCCGGCTGAACGCCAGGCAATCCTCATGCGTCACCCCCGCCAGCTGATCGAGGCTCGCAACCTGCTTCAGTCCCGGTCCGGAATCCGCACCGACATTAGCAGTCGCTTCGACCTCCGCCAGCTTCCGCCGCTCCTCCGCGTTCTTCTCGATAAAAACGCGCAGCGTCCGGTGCTTCGCTCCCCCCAGAAACTCGATCTCCACCACGTCCAGCCCATGCGACGCCGCCACTCTCTGTCCTGTGGCTCGTATCTGTTCCGCATCGAACGCCATGCCGTGAAAAACCGCTCCGAAAAGTCCGCCGTCTCACCGAAAAAAGACCAAATAAAAAGTGGGCTCGCGCCCACTCATCTCTCCGGCCCGCACAACCGCGTAACCAGACAAACTCGTCTGCCCCTATAGTAACCGCCTTCCCCGCGCCTTTCAAATCCGCTTAGAACCGAATCCGCCATCCCAACACCGCGCGATAGCTCCAGCGATCGCCCCAACCATCGTTTCACTTCGTCACTGAGATTTTCCGTCGCGCCACGCCGCATGGCATACTGCCCACAGAAAGCGAGCCCACCATGCCCACAGCCACCGACACCCTCAATCCCTACGCAAAATTCCTCGGCGCTCAGGACCCCCTCGCCGTCCTCAGGGAAACCCACAACCGCCTCCACAATCTCGTCCATGCCATCGGCCCCGCGCGCCTCAACGAGCCGCCCGCGCCCGGCAAGTGGTCCCCTCGCGACATCCTCTGCCACCTTACCGACTGCGAAACCGTCTTCGCCTTCCGCCTCCGTCAGACCCTCGCCGAAGATCACCACATCGTCCAGCCCTTCGACCAGGACAAGTGGGCCGCGACCTACGCCTCCATCCCCGCCACCGACGCCATCGTCACCTTCGCCGCCCTCCGCCGCTGGAACCTGCTCCTCATCGAATCCGCCCTGCCCACCCACGCCAGCAAACCCGTCACCCACCCCGAACGCGGCACCATGACCTTCGCCACCATCGTAGAAACCATGGCAGGCCACGACCTCAACCACATCGCTCAACTCGAAAAAATAGCCGGCGAATAAGCACGCGCCCTACGCGCCGCGAAACCGAATCCGACCGCTTCTTCGCTAACCGGTTCTTAGCTAACCGCTTCTCAGCTACTCCCTGTCCTTAAGATCCTCACAAGCCCCAGGATCCCCGCCCGTACAAGCCTTCTGGAAAAAGCTCACCGCCTCATCCGGATCTCGCGGAACCCCATCCCCGTTCAGATACGCCCGGGCTACAATGTGGCACCCCGCCAGCTCGCCCCCATCGCACGCCTTGCGGTAGTAGCTGAAGGCCTCGACCGCATCCTTCTTCACGCCAAAGCCGTTTTGATACGCATATCCAAGAGAGGTGCAGCTCGCCCAATTCCCTCCATCGCACGCCTTGCGATAAAAACTGGCAGCCTGCGCGTCGTCCTTCGGCACCCCCATCGCGTAGCCATACGCGGCGCCCAGATACATGCAGCCGATCATCTCCCCGCCATCGCACGCCTTGCGAAACACCACCAGCGCCGTTGGATCGTCCTGCGTCACTCCCAGACCGTTGTGCAGCAGCAGCCCCAGATTCGCGCACGCCGTCATCCCCCCCGCGTCGCAGGCCTTCCTGCTCTCCTCAGCCAGATGGGCGTCATTCTTCTCATCGCCCAGTCCCTGCTTCACCAGAAACTCTGTTGACGCAAGGCTGGTACACCCAAACGTCTCGCCGCTGGCACACACCTTCGTGTCCAGAGCCACCGCCTGCGCCACATCCTTTGGCGCTCCTCGCCCCGTGTAGTAATGCACCGCAAGGTTGATGCACGCCGTCATGTTCCCTCCGTCGCACCCCAGGCGGCTGTATTTCGTCGCTTCCGCATCGTCCTTCGGCACTCCGGCGCCGGTTGCGTAGATGAACGCCAGCGTCGTGCACCCCGCAACCCCCTGGTTGTCGCACGCCTTCTTGTTCAGCGCAATCGCCTGGTTCACGTCTTTCGCGACTCCCAGGCCCTCCAGATACGCATAGGCGAGTTGCGTGCATCCAATGATCTCGCCACCATCGCAGGCCTTGCCGTAATAGCTGTTTGCTTTCGCGTCGTCTTTTGGCACCCCCACACCCGCGAAATACGTGTAGCCCAGCCGCGTGCACCCCGCCATCATGCCGCCGTCGCAAACCTTCTGATAAATGGTGATCGCCGCTGCCGGATCCTTCGCCACTCCCAAGCCGTTCTGCGTCAGGTATCCCATTCCCAGGCAGCCCTGCATCTCACCCGCATCGCACGCCTTCCTGAACAACCCCGCGCCCGCAGTTTCATTCTTGGGCACGCCTTGTCCGCCCACCAGCATCGACCCCAGCTGGACGCACCCCGGCAGGTCTCCCCCGTCGCACGCCTTGCGAAACAGTCGCGCCGCTTCCCCCGCATCCTTCCCCACGCCACTGCCTGCCTGATACAAACCGGCGGCATTGCGGCACCCCAGCATCTGCCCCGCGTCGCACGCTCTGTTGAACAAACGCAGTGCCTCGTGGGGATCCTTATTTACGCCCTTCCCCCACTCGTACATCGTCCCCAGGTTATTGCACCCGTATTCTCCTCCGCCTGCCGCGTTGCACGATTTGCGAAAATACACCGCCGCCTGCGCGTCGTCCTTCGCTACGCCGTCCCCCTCCTCGTACAGGTTTCCCAGATTCCGGCAGCCTAGCGTCTCCCCGCCTTTGCACGCCGCATCGTAGAGCTTTACCGCCTCGGCTCCGTCCTTCGTTACCCCCTGCCCGCTTTGGTACATCCAGCCCAGATCGCTGCAGCTTTCCATCTCGCCGCCGGTGCATGCCTTGCGATAAAGGCCGACCGCCTTCACCGGATCCTTCGGGACACCTACCCCATTCAGATAAATGTTGCCCACGTTCAGGCAGCCCCGCATCAACCCGCCATCGCATGCCTTCTGCCACCACACCAGCGCCTGGCCGTAGTCCTGATCCACCCCCACCCCATACTCGTACAGCGCGCCAAGACCATTGCAGCCATTAATCTCTCCGCCGTCGCACGCCTTCGCGAACAGGCTCTTCGCCTTCGCGCTGTCCTGCGGCACCCCATGCCCCACCAGATACATCCGGCCCAGTCCGAAACACCCGCGCAGATTTGCCTGGTTGCACGACTCCTCAAACAACCGCGCCGCGCTCTGCAGATCCGGCTCAATCCTCTCCCCCGTCGCGTACAAACCCGCCAGCAGCACGCATGCGTTGGGAACCTGCGCCCCGCACGCCGCCTGCGCCAGTTCCAGCGCCCGTGGAAAGTCTGTCCCTCCCCCCAATCCCAGAGCAAAGCTGTTCGCCGCCTGCAGGCAGCCCCACCCCTCTCCGCCGTCGCACAGCTTCAGAGCTCCGCTCCGCGCCGCTGGAAAATTCTTCAACGGATCGTCGGCCTGCCAATACCCCCGCCCCTCCTTCCGTATCCGCGCCACCTCGTTGGTCTCGTACTTGGTCAGCGTCTTCGCCGGATTCACCCCGTCCGCCGCCGTCGTGCTCGGTCCCGCACCCAGGTGGATGATCAGTTCCCCGCCCTGGTCCAGATCGAACGCCCCGAACGCCGGCGTCTGCTTCGATTCCTGGGCCGCTGCCACCTCGTGCTGCGCATACGTCCCCAACTGGCTCGCTGTCACAAACCCCGTACCGAAGGTGTCCGCCTTCCCCGACGTCAGCCCCTGAATCATCATCCCCGTAAACAGCGAGTGATCCGCCACCGGCCCCCGGTCCGCCGCCACCTGATCCCCCAGCGCGCTCGTGATCACCTTCCGGCTCACCTTCTGCAGCATGTCCTTCTGGAACCGCGTATCGTCGCGGCTGCTCGAGAACTTGCTCCCCAGCGCCATCCCGCTGTGGCAGCTGTCCAGAATCACCAGAATGTGCGCCGGCGGCAGCGTGCTGATCGTCCGCAGCAGCTCCTCCACATTCAGATAATCGCTCCAGTGTTCGTTCGCCCCCGGCGGCCTCGCGTCCCACGGCACAATGAACCCCACTGACCTCGTCACATCACCGATCTTGTCGTTGCGCGTCGTCCCATGTCCCGCGAAGAAAATGATCAGCGAATCCTCCGGCTGCAACCGGCTGCGCAGGTCGTCGTCGATCAGCGAGTCGATCGCGCCCCGCGTCGCATTCTTCTCTGTCAGCGGCGGCACCGCGTTCTCGAAGCCGAATTTGCTGGTCAGCAGCCCTGCAAACCCCGTCGCGTCGCTCACCGCCGTGCCCAGCATCGGCCAGTTCTCGTAGTGATCGATGCCGATCGCCACCACGTACTGGTGCCCGTTCTTTACCGGCCCAGCTTCCTCGTTCACCGTCTCCACGCCGCGCTGCCCGGTCGGCGCCGTGCTCGGTGCCGCACTCGGTGTTCTGCCCGGCGCTTTAGCCCCGCCCGGCCCCTCCTGTGCCCGGGCCGCCACCATGAACGACAAAAACAGAACAACGCCCCAACCTGACCAGCGAACCCGGCCGGGTGCTGACCGGCGAATCGTGCCTCTTCCTGACCTGCTAATCCACATCGGCAAACCCTCTCAGAGGCCCGGCAATCCATCACTCCGGGGATCGAATGGCATCACGCTACCACATCGACCCGCCACCCCGCGCTCTGTTGTTCCCCCGCCCCGACTCGCCCCGTCTTGCCCCGCCACCAGTCACCAGCGACCGGCTACAGGCTACCGGCTATCGTCTCCCGGTCCCCTGCTATACTGACGAATAAAGTCGCTCCCTCTCCGCCCCACACGGACCGAGCGCCAGGATCCCCGACCAGCATGTCCATCCGCACCCGTCGCACCTTCTTCTCCCTCATCGTCTTCTTTGCCGTCTGCGCGCTCGGCGGCATGGTCCTCAGCCAGCAGGTTGGCGCTCAGTCCGCCACCGACGAAACCAACTTCCGCGACGGCCTCAAGTCCTTCAGCGCCGTGTACGACATCGTCTCCAAAAACTACGCTGAGCCCCTTACCGGCGACATGCCCGACAAGGCCATCTACGACGGCGCCATCCCGGAGATGCTCCACACCCTCGATCCGCACTCCAGCTTCTACGACCCCAAAGCTTACGCGCGGATGAAAGAGGACCAGCACGGCAAATACTACGGCGTCGGCATGCTCATCCAGCCGATCAACGGCAAGGTCGTCGTGGTCTATCCCATCGAGAACTCGCCCGCTTTCCGCGCCGGCGTTCATCCCGGTGACGTCATCACCAGCATCGACGGACAGTCCGCCTCCGGTCTCAGCTCCGACGACGTGGCCAACCGCCTCAAGGGTCCCCGCGGCACCAAGGTCAACGTCACCATGACCCGCGTCGGAGCCTCGTCGCCCATCAACTTCGACCTCGTCCGCGACGAAATCCCCAACGCCAGCATCGATCTCGCCTACGAGATCCACCCCGGCATCGGCTACATCCACATCCGCCAGTTCCAGGAAACCACCGGCCGCGAATTCGACGACGCCATCTCCACCTTCGGTCCCGGCCTCAAAGGCCTCGTCCTCGATCTCCGCGGCAATCCCGGCGGCGTGCTCGTCGAAGCCGTTAGTGTCTGCGACCGCCTCCTCAAGCGCGGACAGGTCATCGTCTCCCAACGCGGCCGAGCCTTCCCCGAGCAGGTCTACCGCGCCACCCACGGCAATGAAGGCGACAGCTTCCCCATCGTCGTCCTCGTAAATCGCGGCACCGCCTCAGCGGCTGAGATCGTCTCCGGCGCGCTGCAGGATCACGACCGCGCCCTCATCGCCGGCGAAACCACCTTCGGCAAAGGCCTCGTTCAGACCGTCTACACCCTGTCTGACAACACCGGCCTCGCCCTCACCACCTATCACTACTTCACGCCCAGCGGCCGCCTCATTCAGCGCAACTACAACGGCGTCTCGCTCTACGACTATTACTACAATCACGACACGCCGCAGGACGAGAAAGACCGCGAAGTCAAACTCACTGACTCCGGCCGCACCGTCTACGGCGGCGGCGGCATCACCCCCGACATCAAAGTCGACGCTCCCAAGTCCAATCCCTTCCAGGAACTTCTCCTCGAGCGCGATGCCTTCCTGGGCTTCACCGAGGAATACCTGTCGCACCGCACCCTTACTAAGGACTTCACCGTCGACGACGCCGCCCTCAGCGATTTCAAACAGTACCTGTCGTCCCAGAACTACGACTACACACCGCAGGAATTCGAAGCCAACCTCGACTGGGTGAAGATGAACGTCAAAGCCTCGCTCTTCGCCACGCAGTTCGGCCTCACCTCCGAGCTTCAGGTCAAAGCGAACTGGGATCCCGAGATTCAGCAGGCCATCAACCTCATCCCGCAAGCCGCCCAGCTCGAGCAACACGTCCAGCAGGTCCTGGCCCAGAAGGAAGCCGCCCTCAACAAAGGTCCCGCCTCGCGATAAACGCAAAGCGCGACAAAATCAGAGGGCCGGCAGCCAAAAGCTCCCGGCCCTTTCCATTTGCAACCAGCAACAAGCTCCAGGTCACAGGCTCCAGGCTCCCAGCTCCCAGCTCCTGGCTAACAAGGATCTCGACCCATGGAAACTAGATTCGCCACCGAAACCGATCTCCCCGCCGTGATGGCCCTCATCAACAAGGCCTTCAAAGTCGAAGCCTTCTTCATCGTGCGTGACCGCCTCACGCCCGAAGAAATCCTCGCCTATTTCAAGAAAGGCCGCTTCCTGATCGCCGAAGAAAACAACACCCCCGCCGGCGTTGTCTACGTCGAAATGCGCGGCGACCGCTGCTATTTCGGCCTGCTCTCCGTCGATCTCACGCGTCAGAAATCCGGCCTCGGCCGCCGCCTCATCGCCGCCGCGGAAGAGTTCGCCCGCGAGATGGGCGCCCGCCACATGGACATCACCGTCGTGAACCTCCGCACCGAGCTCCCGCCCTTCTACCGCAAACTCGGCTACACCGACAACGGCACCGAACCCGTCCGCATCGAAATGATCCCCCGCCTCCTCCAACCCGCCCACTTCATCAAAATGACCAAACCCCTCGGCAACGGCTAGCAAACGAAGCGGGTGGTAAAAATCTGGGTGCCCCATTCTGGTGCGCATGCTTTTCGCGCGCCAGGGTGGGATATTTTTTGGGTGCTCTGTGCTTTGCGCCCTGTGCTCTGTCTCACGCCTTGGCTGTGTTCTGTGCTCTGCGCCCTGTGCTCTGTAGCGCGGCCAGGATTGGCCGGGCTACGAGCAACACTCCCAGCACCACCGTGATCGCCAGCGGACTCTTCACCCCCGACTTTACGCCCCACCAGTAATGCACCACGCCGCTGATCGCCGCCGCATACGTCAGCCAGTGCAGCCGATTCCAGTTCTTCCCGCCCAGTTTCCGAATCGACCAGCTCGTCGACGTCAGAGCCAACGGCACCAGCATCAGCCACGCCGTCAGCCCCGCCACAATGAACCGCCGCTGGCTGATGTCATCCACCATCGCCGCCCAGCTCCACCCCGCATACAGCCACACATACGTCATCAAATGCAGGCACGCATAGAAAAACGCATACAGCCCCAGCATCCGCCGGAACCGCACCAGCCACCCCAGCTTCGGAATCAATCGCCGCACCGGCGTCACCGCCAGCGTGATCACCAGCAGCCGCAGCGTCGCCCGCCCCGTAAAGAAGGTCACCGTGTGTGTCGGATCAGGCCCCAGCGCATCGGGCTGCGTAGTCACCGACAAATAAAGCAGCCAAAGCAGCCAAACCACCGGCCCCAGACAAGCCGCATGCCCCACCACTTTCAGCACCACAATCCACCGCTTACTCATCCGCGACCGTTCACCGTCTTCTCCATGGATCGTGTGCCGCCATCCGGCTTCGTGCCCACGCTGACCGCTCACCGCTTCTCAGCTGCCCACTAGCTGAACGCTTCTTAGCTGACCGGTCATTAGCTGACCGCTTCATCAGCTAACCGCCTCACCAGCTGCTCTTCAGTAGTTCTTCTTCAAATCCATCCCCGCATACAAACTCGCCACCTGATCCCCATATCCGTTGAACATCAGCGTTGGCTTCCGCTGCGCGTAGATCGGCGCCCCAATCACCCGCTCCGTCTTCTGGCTCCAGCGCGGATGATCCCGGTTCGGATTCACATTCGAATAGAACCCGTACTCACCCGGCGACATGACGCTCCACGTCGTCTCCGGCTGGCTCTTCACAAACTTCACCTTCACAATCGACTTCGCCGACTTGAACCCGTACTTCCACGGCACGATCAACCGCACCGGCGCGCCATCCTGATTCGGCAACACCTCGCCATACAATCCGAACGTCAGCAGCGTCAGCGGATGCATCGCCTCATCCATCCGCAGCCCCTCCGAATACGGCCACGAAATCCCCGCATCGAACGGCAGCTTCTCCGTCTTCGAATCGGCCAGAGAAATAAACTGCACGTAATTCGCCCCAGGCAGCGGGTCGCATGCCTTGATGAACTCCGACAGCGAATACCCCGCCCACGGAATCACCATGCTCCATCCCTCCACGCACCGGAAGCGATACACCCGCTCCTCCATTTGCTTCAGCTTCATCAGCGCATCGATGTCGAACGTCTTCTTCTGCTTGACCAGGCCCTCCACCTGCACCGCCCATGGCCGCGTCTTCAGCGTCCCCGCATACCGCGCCGGATCGCCCTTGTCCACGCCAAACTCGTAGAAGTTGTTGTAGTGCGTGATGTCCTCAAACGAAGTCGGAGCCTCGCCCGTCAGCGACAGCGGACTCCCCACCACATTCAGCTTCTCCGCCGCCTCCACGTCGCGCGGCCGCATCAATCGCGAAATCCCCCCGCCCGCCACCGCTGCCACGCTCGCAACAACGCCCGCCGTCGCCGCCCGAGCCATAAACGCCCGCCGGTTCATATAGGTCTCCCGCGGCGTAATCTCCGACGAAGGAATCTCCGCCTTTGTCCGTATTAACATAGCTCCCTACTCTACCTTCCCTCCCATTCGACGCACCAGCACCACCAGGAGTACGCGATTTCCAACCCACAAGGATTGTTTTCGTCAGCCGATAAACTGGGTGCCCCATCCTGGGGCGCGCGCTTTTCGCGCAGCAGGGTGGGGTACAGCGCATCCCGACAAACCCCGCAGCGAATCGTCTCTCTGCTACTCTGATTTCACTCCACGACAAAGGTTACAGACCGCATGCGCAGACCCGCATCGCTACTCGTGTATCTGTCGATTCTCTCCCTCTCTCTGCACGCGCAGACCACCCCCGCGCCCATCCCCATCAAAATCGTCATCGTCACCACCTTCGAAGTCGGCAACGACACCGGCGACAAACCCGGCGAATTCCAATTCTGGGTCGAGCGCGAGCACCTCGATCGCGTCCTTCCCTTCCCCGGCGGCACGCACCCCCTTCGCACCAACGCGAGCGGCGACATCCTCGGCATCGTCACCGGCATGACCATCGGCCCCTCCGCCGCCTCCATCATGGCCCTCGGCCTCGACCCGCGCTTCGACCTCACCCACGCCTACTGGCTCCTCGCAGGTATCGCTGGCGTCGACCCCAACGTCGCCTCCGTCGGCTCGGCCGCCTGGGCCAAATTCGTCGTCACCGACATCCGCCAGGAAATGGATCCCCGCGAAGCTCCCTCCGACTGGCCCTACGGCATCTTCGCCATCGGCTCCACCCACGCCGGCGCCGAGCCCGAGCCCAACCGCGTCTGGGTCACCGAGCCCCGCGCCTACCCCCTCAACCCCGCGCTCGTCGACTGGGCCTTCAACCTCACCAAAAACACGCCCCTCCAAATTCCAGTCATAGCCACGCCCGAAGTAGAAGCCTTCCGCGCCACCTACACCGGCTTCCCCAACGCACAAAAGCCACCCTTCATCCTCATCGGCGACGTCCTCGCCTCCGACTCCTACTGGCACGGCCTCATCCTCAACCGCTGGGCCGAGGACTGGGTCCGCATCCACACCAAAGGCCAGGGCCGCTTCACCATGACCGCCATGGAAGACTCCGGCGTCGCCGAAGCCCTCACCCGCCTCGACCAAATGCACCGCGCCGACTTCCGCCGCTTCCTCGTTCTCCGCACAGCCTCCAACTACTCCACGCAGGCACCGGGCCACTCCGCCGCCGAATCCCTCACCGCCCCCTACATCGGCGGCATCCCCGCATTAGAAGCCGCATACCGAGTAGGCTCGACCGTAGTCCACACGCTCATCGCCCACTGGAACCAGTACCGCGACCACCTCCCCGGCGACTAGGCAGCAGCCTGCGAAAACAAAAGCCCCGATGCAGGCGCGGCCAGGTTCACCCCACAGCAAGTAGCGAACGCCTCTCCCACCCGAACATCAACACAACTCGTTGATGGGCTCTTCTCCAAAGTACCGTCCTGTCCCGCTTTGGAAAAGGACTGCCTCAACTCTGCCCGCCGCCTTTTTCCGCAAGCTCGCCCGTCATCCACACGATCCCCACTCACTGGGGCCACTACCGAGACCACCTCTCCGGCGACGAGCTCCGTTAACTACCCGTGTAACTTGCGCTCCGGCGCGTCTCGTTGAACACTGGCTCTGCACTCTCTACACCTCTCTCCAGGAACTACATGCCTCCCATCGCTCCCGCGCTCACCCGGCGGCTCTGCCTCTCCCTGATCACGCTGGCCTTTGCGAGCCCCGTGCCGCTCATCGCCCAAACCGCCTCCGACACTCCTAAACCCTCGCCCCAGTTCGTTGAGACGCTCCATGCGATTTTCGAGCGGCACGAGTACCGTACGCACGCGCCAAAGGAAAGCCGCTGGCTCGATGACGGCGACCGCTACACAATCCTCGAAGACTCCGCCGCCAAAGCCGGAGGCGCCGACCCCGAAGGCACCGACCTCGTCGCGTACGAAACCGCAACCGGAAAGCGCACCGTAATCGTCTCCGCGGAGAAGCTCATCCCTCCCGGGCAATCCGCTCCTCTCGCGATCGACGATTATGACTGGTCCAGCGACCACACCCAGCTGCTCATCTTTACCAATTCTCAGAAGGTCTGGCGGCTGAACACGCGCGGCGACTACTGGGTCCTCCGCATTTCCGACAGCCGTCTCACGAAGCTCGGCGGAGACGCGCCGGCCTCGTCGCTTATGTTCGCGAAATTCTCACCTGACGGCCGCAGCGTCGCCTGGGTCCGGGGCAACAATCTCTATCTCGAGACTCTTGCCGACAATCAGGTGCGGCAACTTACCCACGATGGTTCCATCGAGATCATCAACGGCACAACCGACTGGGTGACCGAGGAGGAATTCGATCTGCGCGACGCATTTCGCTGGAGCCCCGACTCCGCCTCCATTGCCTATTGGCAATTCGACCAATCCGGCGTCGGTGACTATTCCCTCATTGACGACACCGATGCGCAGTACCCCACCGTTTTCCGCTATCGTTACCCGCATCCGGGCGGCACCAACGCCGCGGTTCGCGTGGGCGTGGTCAGCGCGCAGGGCGGCGCAACCCAGTGGATCGACGTCCCCGGCGATTCCCGCAATCAGTACATCCCGCGCATGGACTGGATCGGCGATTCGGACGAGCTCATCCTGGAAAATCTCAACCGCCTGCAGAACACCAACCGCGTCCTCGTGGCCAACGCCCGCACCGGCAAGACCCGGCTTCTCTTCGAAGACACCGACCCCGCCTGGGTCGACATCGTCGATGGTTTCCAGTGGCTCTCCGCTCCCGCATCCCCTCGCAAAACCAACCTCCTCTGGATCAGCGAGCGCGACGGCTGGCGCCACGCATGGCTCATCTCCCGCGTCACCGGCCAGCCCCGTCTCATCACCAACTTTCCCGCCGATGTCGTCAGCCCCGTCCTCTTCGATCAAACCCATGGCTACTTTTACTTCACTGCCTCCCCTGACGATCCCATCCGCCTCTACCTCTACCGCTCCCGCCTCGACGGAACCGGAACCCCCGAGCGAGTCACTCCCGCGAATCTAACCGGCACCAATCGCTACGATGCGTCGCACAACGGCAAATGGGCGATCCACACCTGGACCAGCGCCACCCGTCCTACCAGCTACGACCTCATCCGGCTCGACTCCCACCAGACCGTCCGCGCTCTCCTCACCAACGACGACCTCATCCAGAAGGAAAACGCCCTCGACCCCGAGCCCATTGAATTCGCCGAAACCCCGGTCGCCAACGGCGCAAAGCTCAGCACCTTCATCGTCAAGCCCCCCAATTTCGATCCCTCGAAGAAGTACCCCATGCTCGTCAACGTCTACAGTGAGCCCGCGGCCTGCATGGTGCACGACGCCTGGCGCTTCACCCTCGACAAGGCCGTCGCGCGGGAAGGCTATGTCATCGTCAGCTTCGACAACCAGGGCACCCCCGCCCCGCGCGGTCGGGCCTGGCGCAAAGCCATTTACGGCCAAATCGGAGTCCTCAACTCACAGCAGCAGTCCCAGGCCATCGCCGCCTTCGAGCAGGCCCATCCTTATATCGATCCCGCCCGCGTCGGCATGTGGGGTCACAGCGGCGGCGGCTCCGCCACCCTCAACGAAATGTTTCGCTACCCCGGCCAGGTGCGGGCCGCCGTCGCCTCTTCCCCCGTCCCCGATGAGAAGCTCTACGACACCATCTACCAGGAACGCTACATGGGCCTGCCGTCTGACAACGCTAAGGGATACCACGATGGCTCTCCCATCAACTTCGCCGAGGGTGTCAACGGGCATCTGCTCATCATTCACGGCTCCGGCGACGACAACGTCCACTTTCAGGGAACTGAAATGCTCGTTAACCGGCTCATCGCTCTGGGCAAGCAGTTCGATTTCATGGATTATCCCAACCGCACCCATGCCCTCAGCGAAGGTCCGGGCACCTCCGTCCACGTCGAAGCCCTCAGATTTCGCTATCTCGAGCAATACATCCCGCCCGGCCCACGATAACCAGCTGGATAACCGCCGCTGCGTCGCTACAAGCTCCCAGCTCGCAGCCACCAGCTCCCAACTCCCAGCTCCCAACTCCCAACTCCCAGCTCCCGGCTATACTGATACTAGTTCCTGCCCTCAGGAAATTTGCCTCTCCGCGCGCCCCTGCCATCGGCCCGGCACGCCAGAGCGCCGCTACAGAAAAGGCTGTCACCATCCTATGATTCGCTTCCTGCAGACAAAAACCCGCCTCACCAAATTCATCTTCGTCGCCATCATCGGCGTCACCTGCATCACCATGGTCATCTTCCTCGTCCCCGGCATCTTCAACGACGAGACCTCCTCCACCACCACCTACGCCACCATCCGCCATGGCGGCATCTTCGGCCGCTTCCTGCCCGCCGAAGAAACCATTCCCATCCTCGATGTCCAGCAGGCCGTCCGTCGCATGTCGCGCGGCCAGCAAATCCCCGACATGTACATGCCCATGTTCATGCAACAGGCCGGCCAGACCCTCATCCAGCAGCGCATCATGCTCGCCGAAGCCAACCGCCTCGGCATCACCGCCTCCGATGACGATGTCCGCCGCTATCTCCACACCGGCCAGCTCGGCCAGGTTCTCTTCCCCGACGGCCAGTACATCGGCGACACCCGCTACGCCGAGCTCATCTCCGAACAGCTCCAGATGTCCGTCGAGAAATTCGAGGGCGAGCTCAAGCAGCAGATCGTCGTCGATCGCCTCCGCGACCTCATCACCGGCGGCGTCACGGTCTCCGACGCCGAAGTACGCGACGCCCAGCGCAAGCAGGACACCAAAATCAAATTCGACTACGCCGTCCTCTCCGCCGACGACGTCCGCAAAACCATCAACCCCACTGACTCCGAGCTCCAGGCTTTCTACCGGGCCAACGCCGCCCGCTACGCCGGCGCCGACCCCGAGACCCGCAAGATCCAATACGTAACCGTCACGGATACAGATCTCCCCGGCGGCAAACCGCAGATCGCCCTGGCCGACATTCAGCAGTACTACAACCAGAATCTGGCGCTCTACAAAGTCGACCCCCAGGTCAAGGTCCGCCACATCCTCATCTCCGTCGATCCCAACGGCGGACCCAACGCCGACGCGGCCGCCAAAGCCAAAGCCCAGGCCATCCTCGATCAGCTCCGCAAGGACAACGGCAAGGACTTCGCCGAATTAGCAAAGAAAAACTCCGACGATCCCGGCTCGAAAGACCAGGGCGGCGAGCTCGGCTGGATCAAGCACGGCACCACCGTTGCGGAATTCGATCAGACCGCTTTCTCCCAGCAGCCCGGCCAGATCTCGGGCCTCGTCCGCACCCAATTCGGCTACCACATCATCCAGACCGAAGAAAAACAGGACGCACACACCAAGCCCCTGGATGAAGTGAAGGCCTCCATCGTCGACACCCTCACCAAACAGAAAGAAACCCAGGCCGAACAGGCTTTCGTGAGCCAGCTCGCCAACGAAGCGCAGAAGTCCTCCCTCGCTCAGGCCGCCGCCGCCCATCACGTCCCCGTCCTCACCAGCGACTACGTGGCCACGGGCGCAACCCTGCCCGGCATGAGCGACAGCTCTAAACTCCTCGCCGCCGCCTTCGCCTCCAGGCCAGGCACTCCCGCTCAGGTCGCCACTACCGGCGACAACAGCTTTGCCGTCTTCCAGGTCACCGACGTCAAGCCCGCCCACACCCCCACCTTCGACGAGTACAAATCGCACATCCTCGACGATTTTCGCGATCAGCAGGTCCCGGCGCTGCTCGCGCGCAAGACCAATGAGCTCGCCGACCGCGCGCACGCCGAGCATGACCTCGCCAAAGCCGCCAAAGAAGTCGGAGCCACCATCAAGACCAGCGACCTCGTCGGCCGCGATGCGCAGGTTCCCGACGTCGGCTCCCTCGCGCAATCCGCGCCCGCCCTCTTCGACCTGGCCATTGGACAGATCAGCAACGCCATCAACAACGGCACCACCGGCGTCGTCGCCAAAATCGCCGACAAGCAGGAACCCTCCGCCGCAGACCTGGCAAAGAACTTCGACTCCACCCGCGACACGCTCCTCAACCAGCGCCGCGAACAGATGTTCTCCGTCTTCGTCTCCAGCCTGGTCGTCAGCTACGAAAAAGCCGACCGCGTCCTCCTCAACCGCAAAATGCAGCAGTCCAACCCCCTTAGCGGCTCCTAAATCGGCCGCAAATCCGGGTGCCCCATCCTCGTCGCGCGGCGCTTTTCCGTGCGAGCAGGGCGGGGTAGTTCATTTCTTATATCTCCTGATCACTGTTCTCTGATCATTGATCACTTTCTCCAGGCAACGACCCCCACCCCATCCGAATCTTTCCAACGGGGCTGCATGGAATGACGCCCAGTTTCGTTGCACACTATCCCTACAGGACTTTTCATGCCCTTTGAACGTTCGTCGGGACTCCTGCTCCACATTGCCTCTCTGCCTTCGTTCGATGGCATCGGCGACCTTGGCCCCGCCGCCTACGACTTCGCCGACTTCCTCGCCGCCTCGAAGCAGCGCCTCTGGCAGGTCCTTCCCCTCGGCCCCACCGGCTACGGCAACTCGCCCTACGCCGCGCTCTCTGCCTTCGCCGGCAATCCCGCGCTCATCTCGCTCGAGTTCCTCGCCGACCACAACTGGATTGACCACGAACGCCTGGCCCAGCTTCCCGGCCGCTCCGGCCCCATCGACCACGAAGCCGTCTACCAGCAAAAACTCCCCCTTCTCGAAGAGGCCGCCCGCAATTTCCTCCGCAACCAGTCCTCCGAAGAATGGTCCACCTTCGAAGCCTACTGCCGCGAAAACGCCACCTGGCTCAATGACTGGGCGCTCTATTCCGTCCTCCGCCGCAAGTTCAACTACGCCTCCTGGAACGACTGGCCCTCCGAGGTCAAGCACCGCGAGGCCGCCGCTCTCGATCGCCTCCGCCTCGAACATGGCGAAGAACTCGCCACCGCGCAGGCCCTCCAGTTCGCCTTTGACGAGCAATGGCGCGACCTCCGCGATTACTGCGCCGCCCGCGATATCCGCTTCATCGGTGACATCGCCATCTTCGTCAACTACGACTCGGCCGACGTCTGGACCCACCCCGAGCTCTTCGAGCTCAACCCCGACCTCTCGCCCATCCGCGTTGCCGGTGTTCCGCCTGACTACTTCTCCGCCACCGGCCAGCGCTGGGGCAATCCCCTCTACAAGTGGGACGTCCTCCAGCAAAGCAACTTCGCCTGGTGGGTCGACCGCATTCGCCGCGCGCAGTTTCTCTACGACGTCATCCGCCTCGACCACTTCCGCGGCTTCGAAGCCTACTGGGCCATCCCCGCCCAGGAGGAAACCGCCGTCAACGGAACCTGGGTCAAAGCCCCCGGCGCAGCGCTCTTCCAAAGCCTCCGCGATCAACTCGGCGAACTCCCCTTCATCGCCGAAGACCTCGGCCTCATCACCAAAGAGGTCGACGCCTTACGCGAGCGCTTCGGCCTTCCCGGCATGAAGGTCCTGCAGTTCGGATTCTCCGACCGCGGCGCGCACATCCACCTGCCTCACCAATTTGTCACCAACACAGTTGCATATACCGGAACCCACGACAACGACACCACGCGCGGCTGGTGGGACCACGGCACAAGCGAGGTCGAAAAAGCCACCGCCCACGCCTACCTCGGTGTCGATCCCCATGCCGACGGAACCGCCGCCGTCTGGCCTCTCATCCGCGCCACCGCATCGTCCGTCGCAGACCTCGCCCTCTACCCCGTCCAGGACATTCTCGAACTCGGCAGCGAAGCGCGCATGAACATCCCCTCGCACCCTACCGGCAACTGGAGCTGGCGTATGCCAGAAAACACCCTCACCCCCGAACTTGCCCAGAAACTAGCCGCCCTCACCACGGTCACCGACCGCGACAAACACGACCGCCCCAAGCGTGATTAGTGCCCGTGACAGTTACAAATGCTGTAATCCTGACGATGAGTTGATGCTGTCATCCTGACCGGAGCGCGGCCGCGGAATTTTCCAGCGGTGCAGGAACATCGACCGCGCGAAGTGGAAGGCCCCCCCGAAGGGGAATCGGTCGCGAAGCGGCCGA